>NZ_NHTS01000001.1:0-944578 GCF_018831735.1 Pimelobacter sp. 30-1 | reverse complement strand
ACATCGTCGACGACCCGATCTGCCGCGCGCTCATGGACAAGATGATGAGCGAGCGCCCCGAGTTGTGGGCCGAGGACATCGGGGAAGAAGCATGAGTGCCCCCACCTCGGAGGTCGCCGGCACCGAGCCGGTCGTCGACCCCGACTACCCGGTGACGCCGGTCCCCCGGCACGCCCGCAAGTCGTTCGCCTCCCTGGCGATCGTGCTGCTCGGCTTCACCGTCTTCACCCCGACGATGATCGCCGGCGCCCAGCTCGGCGCGGCCTTCGCCCTCGGCGACCTGCTCCGCGTCATCCTGCTCGGCTCGCTGGTCCTCGGCACGTACGTCGCCCTGCTCGGCTGGATCGGCGCCAACACCGGCCTGACCACCGTCGTCATGGCCCGCTACGTCCTCGGCAACCGCGGCAGCAAGCTCGGCTCGATCCTCCTCGGCGGCACCCAGATCGGCTGGTACGGCGTCGTCATCGGCACCATCGGCGACCTCACCGCCCAGGCCTTCGAGTGGGACTCGAGCGCCGCCAAGGCCGCGGTCATGATCGCGACGAGCGTCCTCATGTGCCTCACCGCCTGCTACGGCTACCGCGGCATGTACTGGGTCTCGGCCATCTCCACCCCACTCATCCTGATCCTCGCCTTCTGGGTGCTCTTCCGCTCCCTCGACGAGGTCGGCGGCTGGTCCGGCCTCGCCGACGTCCAGCCGAACGCCACCATGACGACCGCCGTCGCCATCACCACCGTCGTCGGCACCTTCGTCTCCGCCGGCACCCAGGCCCCCAACTGGACCCGCTTCGCCCGCTCGGGCAACCAGGCCCTGCTCGCCTGCGTGATCGGCTTCCTGGTCGGCAACGGCCTGATGATCTTCTTCGGCGCCACCGGCGCGATGACCTTCGGCCAGGGCGACTTCGTCCTCGTGCTCTACGACCTCGGCCTGGTCACCTGGGGCCTGGTGCTGCTCTTCGGCAACCTGTGGAAGTCGAACGCCGACACGGCGTACGCCTTCGGGGTGGCGGGCGCCGAGCTCTTCGAGAAGCCCAAGAAGACGCCCTTCGTCATCTACGGCTCGATCATCGGCACGGTGCTCGCACTGGTCGGCGTACAGAACCACCTGGTGGACTACCTGGTCCTCCTCGGCGTCTTCATCCCGCCGCTCGGCGGCGTCATCATCGGCGACTACTACGCCCGCTGGCGCCGTGGCGGCATGCCCGAGGGCGAGCGCCTGCCCGCTCTCAACATCCCGAACCTCGCGGTCTACGCGTTCGCCAGCGGCGTCGCCTGGATCGCGAAGGAGGCCGAGTTCGGCGTGCCTCCTGTCATCGGCGTCGTACTGGCCGCACTGGGCTCGTACGCCGTCGGCCGCGCCGGACTCAACCGCCGGCTCTCCTGACGGAGCCGCCGGCACCCACTCGGCCCCGGGCCCGCGCATCCTCCGCGCTGGCTCGGGGCCGAGTCGCGTCCGAGGCCGCCGCGAAGTGCGCCGGTTGCTGGTGCGAAGTGCGGGAATTGCTCGTGCGAGAGCGGATCTCGGTGCAGCAACCGGCGTACTTCGGACCAGCAACCGGCTGACTTCGTGCCAGGGGCAGGGTCAGGCGAAGGTGCGCTCGACGAGCGAGGTGAAGAAGCCGAGCCCGTCGAGCCCACTCCCGGTGAGCTCCTCGACCGCGTGCTCCGGGTGCGGCATCAGACCCACCACGTTGCCCCGCGCGTTGCTCACCCCGGCGATGTCGTTGAGCGAGCCGTTGGGGTTGACCTCGAGGTAGCGGGCGACGACCTGGCCCTCGCCCTCGATCCGCTCCAGGGTGGCGGCGTCGGCGACGAAGCCGCCCTCGCCGTTCTTGAGCACGATCCGGATCTCCTGGCCCTGGGCGTAGGCGGAGGTCCAGGGCGTCGAGCTGTTCTCGATGCGCAGCAGCTGGTCGCGGCAGACGAACTTGCGGTGGTCGTTGCGGATCAGGGCACCGGGCAGGAGGTGCGACTCGCAGAGGATCTGGAAGCCGTTGCAGATGCCCAGGACGGGCATGCCGGCGTTCGCGGCCTCGACGACCTTGTCCATCACCGGGGCGAACCGGGAGATGGCGCCGCAGCGCAGGTAGTCGCCGTACGAGAAGCCGCCGGGGAGGACGATCGCGTCCACGCCCTTGAGGTCGGCGTCGCCGTGCCAGAGGGCGACGGCCTCGTTCCCCCCGATCCGTACGGCGCGCTGGGCGTCGACGTCGTCGAGGGAGCCGGGGAAGGTGACGACTCCGACCTTCACTGCTCCACGCTCACGGTGTAGTTCTCGATCACCGGGTTGGAGAGCAGGGTCTCGGCCATCTTCTCGACCTCGGCGAGCACCGCGTCGGTGACCTCGCCCTCGAGCTCGATCTCGAAGCGCTTGCCCTGACGGACGTCGGTGACCCCGGTGAAGCCCAGCCGGGGCAGTGCGCCCTGGACGGCCTTCCCCTGGGGGTCGAGGATCTCGGGCTTCGGCATGACAGCTACGACGACTCGGGCCACGGCCCGCAGTCTAGTGGGCCGCGGGCACCCCACCGATTCGAGGTGGTCCCTCGATCCCCACCGGGGCAGACTGGACTCATGAGCACCCCCACACCCGGCGGTCCGGCCCGTTCCCTGCTGACGCTCGACTTCCCCCAGTCCCTCGCGGTGTACGACGACTACGCCACCGCGCAGCGCACCGTCGACTTCCTCTCCGACCAGGACTTCCCGGTGCAGAACTGCATGATCGTCGGCACCGACCTCAAGCAGGTCGAGCGGATCACCGGTCGGCTCACCTACGGCCGGGTCGCCGCGGGCGGCGCGATGAGCGGGCTGTGGTTCGGCCTGTTCGTCGGGATCCTGCTCAGCTTCTTCGGTACCGGCAGCACGCTCGCGATCATCCTGTCCACCGGACTCATGGGCGTCGCCTTCGGACTGGTCTTCGCGCTGGCCGGCTACGCGCTCACCCGCGGGCAGCGCGACTTCTCGTCGGTCAGCTCGGTGGTCGCGACCCGGTACGAGGTGCTGGTCGAGCACAAGGTGGCCGGTCAGGCGCGCGAGCTGCTGGCCCAGCTGCCGGGCGCGCTGCCCAACCCGTTCGCCTGAGCCGGACCCGCCTGAGCCCGACGCGCCTCAGCCGAGGTTCACGATGTCGGAGCAGAGCTGGTGCTGCACCATCCAGGCCTCGTTGCCGTGGGCGACGGTCGTCGTACCGTCGCGCCGATCGAGCCCCAGCGCCGGCGGGTACGGCGGCGCGATCACGCCGAGGCAGTAGGTCACCTCGCGCGGCTTCTCCGGGAGCGTGACCGGTCCGTCGCCGAGGTCCGCGCCGAAGGGGTGCGCCCGTACGAAGGGCTCCGGGACGGTCAGGTCGCGGCGCAGCTCCTCGCCGGCGGCGAGCCGGGTCACCTCGACCCGGGGCGCCTGGGCCCAGCCGACGCCCTCGGCGTCCGGCCACGGGAACACCCGCTGGGAGAGCAGGACGCCGTCGCCGCGCCCGGTGACATAGGCCTGCTCGGGGCTGCCGACGACCAGGAGCTCGTCAGAGCCGTCGTTGCGCAGCGTCGCGCGCACCCGCACCCCGCCGCCGTCGGGCACCACTTCGACGTCGACGTCGAAGGTCGTCGGCGGTGCCGGCGCTCCCCCGGCCGGCTCGGGCGGCTCGGGTACGCCGGCGCTCGGCCCCGGCTCGGGATCGTCCTTGCGCCCGCCGTCGTCCCCGCACCCGGCCAGGCCCAGGACCAGCGCCAGCGCCAGGACCAGCCCTAGCCCCAGCCCGGCCGCCGCCGCGACCCCGACCGGCCGGCGGCCCCGGCCCCGACCCGGGGAGGCGTCAGTAGTGGTCACGGTGCGGCGCCCCCATCTCCTCGCGCAGCCCGTTCTCGGTCAGCTCGTAGGGATGGTCCGGGTCGATGATCTCGGGAGTGCCGGGGTCGCCGTCGTGGTCGATCGGCAGGCCGGCGGCCTCGCGCTCGCGGTTCGGCGTCCCCTGGTTGTCCGGGTCGTCACCGTGGTAGTCGCCGGGCGCCAGGGTGTCGTTGGCGTAGTCGTAGACGTGCGCGAACTCGTGGTAGAGCACCGCGATCGGCGGCCCGTCGACACCGCCCCCGCCGGTGCGCAGGTGGTCGAGCGCGACGTTGTAGTTGATGACGTAGTTGCCGTGCCCGTCGTGGCTGGCGGTGCTGTTGTCGGGATCCGCGGGGTTGCGGTACTCGCGGATGGTCAGCGTGTCCTTGTTGAAGCCGAGGAAGCCCGAGTCGTCGATGTTGTGGGCGAGGTTGTCGAGCATCCGCTGCCCGGCCGGGGACGACGCGAGCAGCTCGAGGTCGGCGCGCACGCGTGCCTGGAACTCCGGTGATCCCTCGACCCGGATCTCGCTCGGCACGTCCTTGAGCTCGACGG
Source organism: Pimelobacter sp. 30-1 (assembly GCF_018831735.1). Taxonomy (NCBI): domain Bacteria; kingdom Bacillati; phylum Actinomycetota; class Actinomycetes; order Propionibacteriales; family Nocardioidaceae; genus Pimelobacter; species Pimelobacter sp. 30-1. The sequence goes on along the minus strand of NZ_NHTS01000001.1, from coordinate 940,204 downwards.
TGACCCGGTTCTCCCCGCCGCGTACGACGTCGCCCGCCTCGGCGTAGGTCCGGTCGGTGCCGGTGCCGGCGTGGACGGTGTCCGCACCCTTGCCCGTGTAGGTCGTGTCGTCCCCCGCGCCGCCGAAGATCGTGTCGTCGCCGGTGCCGCCCGAGAGCGTGTCACCGCCGGAGCCGCCGTCGAGACGGTCCTCGCCCGCCCCGCCCTCGAGGTAGTCCCAGCCCTCGCCGCCGCTGATCCGGTCGTCGCCGTCGAGCCCGTAGACGGTGTCGTCGCCGGTGCCGCCGGAGAGTCGGTCGTCGCCGGCCTGGCCGTCGACGTAGTCGCGACCGGATCCGCCGGAGATCCGGTCGTCGCCGGCGCCGCCCTCGACGTTGTCGTCGCCGGCGCCGCCGAGCACGGTGTCGCGGCCGCCGCCGGCCTGGATCCGGTCGTCGCCGTCGCTGCCGAGGATCGTGACGTCGACCCGGGTGCCCGGCGGGACGGTCACGGTGTCGTTGCCCTCGCCCACCCGGACGACGACGTGCTGGCCCGCGGGCACCCGGTAGGCCTGTCCGTTGATGGTCACGACCTGCTCACCGGTCGCGGGGTCGACGGTGATGGTGACGGTGTCGTCTCCCGCGCCGGTGTTGAAGATCGTGCGGTCGCCGACGGTGATCGCGCCGACGCCGTCGGCGTCGGGCGGGAGGTCGAACGGGTCGGCGCCGTGGGCGACGCCGTACCAGCGGGCGGAGAGGGCCTCCCACTTCGCGACGGTGTCGGCGATGGCGGCGCGGTCCTCATCGAGCGCGGTGTCGAGGGCGGTACGGATCTCGCCGGCCCGGTCGATCGCGTCGTTGACCGCCTTCTGCTCGGCCTCGTCGCGCGGGAGCCAGGTCATCTCGCCGCCCGGCCCGTAGTGCAGGGGCACCGTGACGATGCTCGCCCACTGCTCGTCGAGCCGGCCCTGCGCCACCCGGACCGAGCCCGCGGCGAGGGTCAGGTGCCGGGCGACGAGACCGGCGAGGTCGCCGCCGGCGTCGAGGTCGGTCACCAGGGCCCGGCGGTGCTCGTCGAACGAGTCGCGCGTCTCGCCCTCCCAGCCGGCGTCCAGCACCGACTGCGCGCCGGAGGTGACGTCGTCGCCGGCACCCCCGAGCGCCGTACCGACGGCGGCCCACTGGGTGGCCGCGCCGTCCAGCTCGTCGACCTGGTCGTGCAGATCGAAGATCCCGGCCGCCATCACGCCACCCGCGCCCGGGTCGACGTCGGCGGCGGGGTCGGCGCCGGCCCGGGCTCGGGCGACGGGGTGCGCTCGGGCGTGGGTACGGGCTTCTTCTCCTCCAGCCCGCGCGCCACCACCTCGTCGGTGGTCGCGAAGTCGAAGGCGCACAGGTAGACCGCGTCGACGTCCGCCTCGAGGACGGCGACCAGCCGGCCGATCCCGGTCGCGGCGGCATTGCTCGCCGCGACGTGGGCGGACAGCACGGAGCCGCCGGCAACGGTGTTGCCGGCGGCTCCGGACGGGACCTGGATCTCGGTCAGCGCGTCGGACCAGGCGTCGGCGACGTCCTGGGACGCGGTCAGGCAGGTGCTCGCCAGCTCGGCGAGACGGGTGGGGACCTCCACGAGCGGCCTCCTAGGGGGATGGGTCGGAGACCGACCCCTACCCGCCCACCTGCCTCACCTAACGCGAGCGCCGCGCGCCCGGGGTGTCCTAGGACAGCTCGCGCTTGAGGATCTTGCCGGTGGCGGTCATCGGCAGGCCCTCGACGATCTCGACGACGCGGGGGTACTTGTAGGCCGCCATCCGCTCCTTGCCCCACGCGACGATCTCGTCGGCGGCGGCCACCGCACCCGGCTTGAGGATGACGAACGCCTTGATCTCCTCGCCGTGGCTCTCGTGCGGGACGCCGATCACAGCGGCGAGCGAGACGGCCGGGTGGGTGAGGAGGACCTCCTCGATCTCGCGCGGGTAGACGTTGTAGCCACCGCGGATGATCATGTCCTTGGACCGGTCGACGATGTAGTACCAGCCGTCGGCGTCCTTCTTGCCGAGGTCACCGGAGCGGAACCAGCCCTCGGCGTCGATCGCCTCGGCCGTGGCGTCGGCCCGCTTGTAGTAGCCCTTCATGATGTTGTGGCCCTTGATGGCGATCTCGCCGATGCCGTCGGGGTCGGTGATCTCGGCCCAGCTGTCGGGGTCGATGAGCTTCATCTCGACGCCGGGGATCGGCGTACCGATGGAGCCGACGCGGACCGGCTCGCCCAGGCGCGAGAAGCTCGCGACCGGCGAGGTCTCGGAGAGGCCGTAGCCCTCGAGGATGGTGACGCCGAAGCGCTCCTCGAACTGGTGGTGCACCTCGACCGGCAGCGCGGCGCCACCGGCCACCGCGACGCGGAGGTTCTCGGCGAGCGTCTTGACGTCGACGGTGTCGTCGAGCGCGCCGAGCAGGCCCCAGTACATCGTGGGGACGCCGGCGAAGAAGGAGACCTTCTCCTTGAGCATCAGGCCCAGCGCGGGCGCCGCCTCGAAGCGCGGCAGCATCACGACGGTGCCACCGAAGGCGAAGGCGCCGTTCTGGATGACGGTCTGGCCGAACGAGTGGAACAGCGGCAGCACGCAGAGGTAGGTGTCCGGGTGGTCCGGGTCGGCGCCGAACAGGTCGGTGCCGGCGAGCGCGTTGTCGCGCATGTTGCGGTGCCGCAGCTCGGCGCCCTTGGGCTGGCCGGTGGTGCCCGAGGTGTAGAGGATGACGGCGGTGTCGTCGTCGTCGACGGCGACCGTGTCGAAGGTCGGCGCCTGGCCGGCCAGGCCCTGGCCGAGCGTCTCGGTGCCCTCGATCGGCGACGGCGCGGTCGGGTCGGCGGTGATCACGAAGAAGTGCTCGCAGCCGTCGGCGGCCTGGAAGCCGTCGTACGCCTCGGCGCCGATGGGCAGGTCCGGCGTGCCCTGGAAGGCGAAGTAGGCCTTCGCGTCGGAGTCACCGAGGTGGTAGGCGACCTCGCGGCCCTTGAGCAGCACGTTGAGCGGGACGACGGTCGCGCCGGCCTTGAGGATGCCGTAGTAGACGATCGTGAAGTACGGCAGGTTGGGGCAGCTCAGCGCCACCTTGTCACCGGGCTTGATCCCCCGCGAGACCAGCAGGTTGGCGACCTGGTTGGCCGCCCCGTTGACCTGGGGGTAGCTCAGGCGCGTGTCCCCGAAGACGATCGCGGTGCGGTCGGGGAACTTCTGGGCGCTGTTCTCGAGGAACTCGGCGAGGTTCGTCATGCGCACAAACTACTGGCCGGTCGTGAGCACGGTCACTGTGCGCAGGACCAGAGCCGCTCGTTCGCCCCTGTGCCCGGGACCAAGGAGTGATGAGTTCCGGCGGCCCCCGCCGTCCTACGTCCGAGAGGACACCCGAACGACGGAGAGGCAGACGTGATGAGCGTGGAGATGCAGGGCAAGGTGCTCCCCATGAGCGAGATCGACGAGGCGGCGTTCACGCGGCTGGCGGAGCGGCACCGGCGCGAGCTGCACGTGCACTGCTACCGGATGCTCGGCTCGTTCCAGGACGCCGAGGACACCGTGCAGGAGACCTTCCTGCGGGCCTGGCGGCGGCGCGAGACCTACGAGGGACGCGCGACCTTCCGGGCCTGGCTCTACCGGATCGCGACCAACGCCTGCCTGGACCTGCTGGCCCAGCGCCGTCCCGAGCCCGCGTCGGGCGGCGAGGTGACCTGGCTGCAGCCCTACCCGGACCGGCTCCTCGACGAGCTCTCCGCGGACGACGCGGACGAGCCCGAGGCCGTCGCGCTCGCCCGCGAGACCGTCGAGCTGGCCTACCTGGCCGCCGTCCAGCACCTCGCGCCGCGGCCCCGGGCGGTGCTGATCCTGCGTGACGTGCTCGGCTGGCCGGCCAAGGACGTCGGCGCGTTCCTCGGCGACTCGGTCAACTCGGTCAACAGCGCCCTGCAGCGCGCCCGGGCCGGGCTGCGCGAGCACCTGCCCGCCGAGCGGCAGGACTGGTCGGGCGGCACGGGCGGGAAGGGCGGGACGGGCGGCACCAGCGCGGACGACGTACGGACGCGTGAGCTGGTCCGCCGCTACACCGACGCCAGCGTCGCCACCGACGTCGACACCCTGGCCGCGATGCTGCGCGACGACGTCCGCTGCTCGATGCCGCCCACCTCGGGCGTGCAGGTCGGCCGCGACGCGGTGGTGGCCGACTGGGTCTCGGGCGGGTTCGTCGGGATGACCGGGCTGCGCGGCATCCCCACGGGGGTGAACCGGCAGCCCGCCGTCGCCTTCTACCTGTGGCAGGAGGACGCGGGCGCCTACCTGCCGCTGACCATCGACGTCCTGCGGATCACGGGCGGGGCGATCACCGAGATCACCACCTTCGACCACGAGCAGTTCCCGCGGCTCGGGCTGCCCGCGCGGCTGGAGGCCGAGCCCGGCGACGCGTCATGAGCGGGCCGGCCGGGACCGGCGCCGTAGCGGTGGTCGCGGTGGTCGCGGCGGCGGCGCTCAGCACGTCGGCGGCCGCGCTCGCCCGCGCGGCCGGCGTCGGCCTCGAGGTCCCCGACGGCGGCGAGACGATCCCACTGGCCGGGATCGCGGCGGTGACGGCCGCCTGCTCGGCCGTCGGCGTCGCGCTCGCCGCGGCCCTGGGCCGGTGGAGCGCTCAGCCCACCCGGTGGTTCGTGCGGGTCACGGTCGCGCTGACCGCGATCTCGCTGGCACCGCCGTTCCTGGTGGACGCGAGCGCCGGCACCAGCCTCACCCTCGCGGGGCTGCACGTCCTCGCGGCGGCGGTGGTGATCCCCGCGCTGGCCCGGAGCCTCCGGCTCAGAAGCGCTCGCCGGTGAGCAGCTCGTAGGCCTCGAGGTAGCGCGAGCGGGTCCGCTCGACGACCTCGGGCGGCAGCGGCGGCGGGGCCTCACCGGACGACTTGACCCAGCCGCTCTCGGGCGAGAGGGCCCAGTTGCGCACGATCTGCTTGTCGTACGACGGCTGCGCGCGCCCGGGCTGCCACTCGTCGGCCGGCCAGTAGCGCGAGGAGTCGGGCGTGAGGACCTCGTCGGCGAGCACGATCGTGCCGTCGCCGCCGGGGGCGACGCCGAACTCGAACTTGGTGTCGGCGAGCAGGATGCCCTTGCTGCGGGCGATCTCCTCGGCGCGGCCGTAGACCCGGAGGGTCAGGTCGCGCAGGGCTGCGGCGGTGTCGGCGCCGACGGTGGCCACGACGGCGTCGTACGAGACGTTCTCGTCGTGGTCGCCGAGGTCGGCCTTGGTGGCGGGGGTGAAGATCGGCGTCTCCAGGCGGCTGCCGTCGTCGAGGCCGGCGGGCAGGGCGATGCCGCAGACCTCGCCGGTGGCGCGGTAGTCGAGCAGGCCGGAGCCGGTGAGGTAGCCGCGGGCGACGCACTCGACGGGGAACATGTCGAGGCGCTCGCAGATGACGGCGCGGCCGCGGACGGCCTCGGGGACGTCGGTGGAGATGACGTGGTTCGGGACGAGGTCGGCGAGCTGGTCGAACCACCACAGCGACATCCGGGTGAGGATCTCGCCCTTGTCGGGGATCGTCGTCTCGAGCACGAAGTCGAAGATCGAGAGCCGGTCGCTGGCGACCATGAGGAGCTTGCCGGTGTGCGGTCCCTCGGTCAGCTCGTAGAGGTCGCGCACCTTGCCGGAGTGCAGGTGGCGGGCGCCGGGCAGCTCAGGTGCGGGCGGGATGTTCGCGAGCGTCACGGACCACAGCCTATTGATCCGTCGCCGCGGGCCCGCCGCCGCGGTCCGGCATCGTTGCGCGCTCTCATGTTGTTTAACTACACTGACTTACCAGACATTGTGAGCGAGGGGGACCTCCATGACCCGAGAGCCGCGGCCGGACTTCCTGCTCGTCGGTGCGCCCAAGGCCGGCACGAGCGCGCTCCACCTCGCGCTCGCCGCGCACCCCGACGTCTTCGTGACCACCCCCAAGGAACCGAAGTTCTGGCTCTGCGAGGACGCCCCGCCGCCGCACTGGCGCGGGCCCGGCGACCGGCACTCGCAGCAGGAGTGGATCTGGCACCCCGACCGGTACGCCGACCTCTTCCGCCCCGCTCCCCCGGACGCGCTCCGGGGCGAGAGCACGCCCTTCTACCTCTGGCACCGCGGGGCCCAGCGCCGGATCGCCGAGGCGCTGCCCGGCGTGCGGATCGTCGCGGTGGTGCGCGACCCGATCGACCGCGCCTACAGCAATTGGATGCACCTGTGGTCCGACGGCCTCGAGCCGGAGGCGGACTTCGAGACCGCGTTCGCCCTCCAGGACGAGCGGGTCGCGGCCGGCCACGCGCCCTTCTGGCACTACCGCGACCTCGGCCTGTACGGCGAGCAGCTGCGCGACCTGCTCAAGCTGGTCGAGCCTGCGCGGGTGCTCGTCGTCCGCTACCGCGACATCGTCGACCACCCGGCCGCCACGATCGACCGGACCTGCCGCTTCCTCGGCATCCGCGAGGGCCAGGTGACGTCGATCCCCCGCGACAACTCGCGCCCGTACGTCGCCCCGGGCTGGCGTCCGCGCCTGCTCGGCCCGGTCGTGCGCGCCGGCGCCGCGGCCGGGCAGTTCGCGCCGCCCGAGGTCTGGCGGCGGGCGAGCGTGCCGCTGGTCGCGCGCCTGCAGGCCCGCGACGCCCACCGGCCCTCGCTGAGCCCGGCCCAGCGGGAGCGGCTGCTGCCCGCGTTCGCCGACGACATCGGGCTGCTCGGCGAGCTGACCGGCGAGGACTTCTCCGACTGGCTCTCGACCCGCGACCGCGGCTCGTTCGCGCAGCGGAGCGGCGCCGCCGGGCCGGGGCTCAGCGCACCAGCGTGACCAGGTCGTGGGCGCCGTCGGGGCGCGCGGCCTCGACGTAGAAGCGGGTCCGGCCGTCCGGCAACGGCACCGCGCTGGCATAGCGCCACGCCCCGTCGCCGTGGGGCGAGGTGATCGGCGGGCCGTCCACCGCGACGAGCCGGCGGCCGTCCCAGGTGGCCACGCCGGTGGTCTCGAACCAGTTGGACGCGGCGTCGGGGCGGCCGTCGTACAGGACGGTGAGGGAGTCACCCTCGGCCCGCGGCAGGACGGCGGTGACCCGGGCGCCGCGGGCGTCCCACTCCCCCGGGCGGCCGGCGAGCACCACGCCGCGGTCGGTCCAGGTCAGGCCGTCGGGGCTGGTGAGCCGGCGGGTGGTCATCCGGTCCTCGTGGCCGGGCTCGTCGAGGGGGTGGCAGCACAGCCACATCTCCCAGCCGTCCGGGCCGTGGGTGACGACGGGGTCCTTGACCGCGACCAGGTCGTCGCCGGGCAGCACCACCTGGCGCCGGCCGTGCGGCAGCTCCTCGGGCGTGGCGGCGGTGAGGCTGTCGACCCACCAGTGCTTCGAGCCGGGCGTCGCGCACGAGAGGTAGAGGCGCCAGCCCCCGCCCGGCACGGGCACGAGCACCGGGCGCTCGAACGACTCGCAGCCGAAGGCGTCGCGGTGCACCTCGGCGACCGGCGCGAACCGCTCGCCGTCGTCGGAGCGGGCGACCACGACCGTGACGCCGCGCCCCTCGCTCAGCGGGCGGCGCACCCGGTAGGTCAGCCAGTAGACGCCGTCGACGAGGACCGCGCTCGCCGCACCGGCCCAGTTGCCGGCCCCCGCGGCGGGAGCGGGGACGACGACCCGCGGGTCGTCGTACGTCGGGACGGTCACGGCACCGAGGCTCATGTCCGCGATCATACTTCACAAGATCGATCGACTTTGATGGGAGAGCGGGGGCGGCGACGAGCGCGCCGAGCACGAGTGGCAGCATGACGCCATGACGGAGCCCGCGCAGCCGCTCACCGACAGCACGTCCTTCGCCCCCGACCAGGTGGTCTGGGAGGACGAGATCTGGGTCCTCGCCCGCCACGACGCCGGCGACCGGCTCGGGCTGACCCTCCACCACCGCGACCCCGAGGCGTTCGGCCAGCTCTCCGACGAGCACGCCTCGCAGCTCGGCCGGATCGGCAACCGCCTGATCCGGATCATCGAGAACCTCCCCGACGCCGGCAAGGTCACCCTCGGCCGGACGACGGGCGAGTACGTCCAGCTCGCGTTCGAGGCCCCGGGCGTCGGCGCCGAGCGGCTCCACGACATCGCGGTCAAGCTCGCCAACTGGGGCGGGGACGCCCGCGCCTGATTCCGCTCCCGAGCGGCGCTCGGGGCACTAGAGTCCCCTCGGAAAGGGGGCGACTCTGATGACGGCGATGGGGCCCGTCCTGCTCACCCGTCCCCGGCTGCACGCCCGCCTGGACCCTGACGAGCCGCGGATCGCCGTCCTGTCGGCGCCGAGCGGCTCGGGCAAGACCAGCCTGGTCCGCTGCTGGGTCGCCTCGCGCGCGCCCGGGACCGTCGTGTGGGCGACCCTCGAGACCGACCACGTCCGCCGCGCGAGCTTCTGGCAGACCGTCCTCACCAACGCCGGTCGGCTCGGGGTCCTGCCCGTCGCCGAGGCCGCCGGCCTGATCGGCGAGGTCGAGCGCACCCACGACCTGCCCGCGGTCGTCGCCGGCGCGCTGTCCGGACGCGGCCCGCTGGTGCTGGTGGTCGACGCCCACGAGCGGCTGCGCGACGACACCGGCGCCGTCGACGCCGACCTGACCCGCCTGGTCCAGCTGTGCCCCGAGCTCAAGGTGGTCGTCACCACCCGGACTACCACCGGATTGGCCGCGCCGGGGCGCACGCTGCGCGGGGACGTCGAGCTGCTCGGCGCCGCCGACCTCGCCTTCACCGAGGCCGAGACCCGCGACCTGCTCACCGCCTTCGGCGAGCCCGGGGTCGCCGCGAGCGCCGCCGAGCTGCACGCGGTCACCGACGGCTTCCCGCTCGCCGTGCGCGCGGGCATGCTCTCGCTGAGCCGCGCCGGCGCCGGACCCGAGGCACCCGACTGGCAGTCGCTGGTCGCCGACGACCTGCGGCTCCAGCTCGGCGCCGGGGCGACCTACGACTTCGTGCTGGCGACCTGCGTGCCGCCGTACTTCGACACCGACCTCGCGCTCGACCTCACCGGGAGCACCGACGTCAAGGAGACGCTCGCCGAGCTCGAGTGGAACGGCTTCGGCCGCTGGATCCCGTTCGCCCCCGGCCGCCAGGTCTTCCAGTACGTCGAGTCGCTGCGGACCGCCATGCTCGCCGACGCCGCCCGCCTCTCTGCCGCCCAGCAGGCGCGGGCTGCCCTGCTCGCCGCGACCTGGCTGCACCGCAACGGCAACTTCGAGACCGCCTTCGAGGTCGCCGTCGCCGCCCGCCAGTACGACTTCGCGGGCCGGGTCTACGCCGCGCTGGTCGCCAGCGATCCCGACACGATCACCACCGGCCGCTTCGACCGGCACCTCGCGTCGGTGCCGCGCAGCGCGCTCACCCAGTACCCCGCACTGGCCCTCGGTCGCGGCCTCGCGTGCCACCGCAACCCCGCCCTGCTGGGGGCCGCGGCGGAGTTCTTCCGCATCCCCGCCGCCTGGACCGGGCCGCGGCTGCCCGAGATGGGCCCCGGCGAGGTGCTCATGGGCCACACCGCCAAGGTCGCGAGCCTGCGGGTGCTCGGCCGCTTCGACGAGTCCGCCCGCGCGGCCCACCAGGCGCTCGCCTACTTCGACACGATCCCCGACGGGGAGCAGCACCACGTCGCCGACCTCGGCGCCACGCTGCTGCGGCACCTGGCGTACTCGCTGTTCCAGGACGGGCAGGTCGACGCGGCCCGCACGTCCGCCCTGCGCGCCATCGCGATGAGCACCCGGCCCGAGTCGCTCAACCACACGGCCGTCTACGTCGTCGGGTTCAACGCGCTCGACGGGCGTTCCGCGGACGCCCGCGCCGCGCGCGGCCACGTCGACCCGGAGGCCTGGCGCCCCGGCCAGACCCGGACCTACAGCAACGCGCTGGGCCGGATCGGGCAGGCGGCGCTGCTGCTCGACGACTTCGAGCTGGAGGCCTCCGTCGCCGAGTACGACGGCTGCGCGTTCGCGACGACCTCCGAGTTCTGGCCCTTCGTGACCTGGACGCTGATGCACGCCCGGCTCGGGCTGGGCCACGCGGCCACCGAGGCGCACCGGGTCGAGGCCGCGCTCGCCCGCACCCCGGCGCCGCCCGGGATGACCGACAGCATGGGCGCGGCCGCCGTACGGGGGGCGCTCGCGGTGCTCTGGCTGGCTGCCGGCAACCGGACCAAGGCCGGGCCGCTGCTCCGGCTCCGCTCCCGCTACAGCGGCCAGGTCGCGCCCGCGGTGACGCTCGCCCGGCTGCTCGCCGGGGAGCCGGCCGAGGCGCTGGCCGCACTGCCCCGGCTCGAGACCCGACCCGGTCACACGACCCGCTCGCTCGCGGCGACGCTCACCATCGGTGCCGCCGCGGCGCTGCGCACCGGCCTGCCCGACACCGCCGCGGCGCTGCTCGACCGGGTGCTCGCCCTGGTCGGCCCGGGCGGCGCGCGGGCCCACCTGATGTACCTGCCCGCGAGCGACCTGGACGCGCTGCGCGCCCTCGCCGCCGAGCGCGGCGACGCGGGGCTGCGCGACTACCTGGCTGGTCCGGTGCCGGACGCCATCACCAGCGAGACCCTCGCCGCCTCGCTGACCCCGCAGGAGCGCGTGGTGATCACGGCACTGGCCCACCACCCGACCCGGGCCGCGGCCGCCGCCGCGCTGCACGTCACCGAGAACACGGTGAAGACCCACCTGCAGCGGATCTACCGCAAGCTCGGCGTCAACTCCCGCGACGCGGTCATCGAGAAGGCGATCGAGCTGGACCTGCTGGCTCCGCGCTGAGCGTCGCGGTCTCGCTGCGGCGTGCCGTCAGCGCGAGGACCAGCGCCGCGAGCAGGCCGGAGACCGCGCAGATCGTCCACACGGCGTAGTAGCCGCCGAGGCTGCCGCCGCTCACCTTGAGCGAGCCCGTGCTCGCCAGGCAGATCGCGAAGACGGACGACGCGATGCCGCCGCCGATCGTCTTGCTGGCGTTGGTGAGCCCGGTCGCCGAGCCGACCCGGCCGGGCGGCGCGACCGCGGCCGCCGCGGCGGGGATCGCCGCGACCAGGCCGCCGGTGCCGAGGCCGATCACCGCCATCACGCCCCACGCCGCGCCGGGGTCGGCGTGCAGGGGCAGCCAGGCGGCGTACCCGGCGGCGTAGACGAGGCAGCCCGCGACCATCGCGCGCCGGGCACCGAGCCAGCGGCTGATCGGCCCCAGCGTCAGCGCGCCGATCGCCAGGCAGGCGACGTAGAACGCGACCCGGGCCGAGCCCTGCGCCGCGGTGAGGCCGAAGCCGTAGCCGTGCACCGCCGGGTCGCTGCGGAAGTACGTCGACAGCGGCACCTGCGCGCCGAGCAGCGACATGCCGACGAGGAACGCCGTCGCCTGGACGCTCCACTGCGCGGGATGGGTGAGCAGCCGGACGTCGACCATCGGGTCGGCATGACCGGCCTCGTAGCGCCACCAGGGCACCAGCAGCGCGAGACCGAGCGCGACCAGCAGCCACGCCGGCACCGAGGTCACGCCGTCGAGGCGGATGAGCACGAGGCCGCCCAGGACGGCCAGGACGGCGAGCGCCATGAGACCGAGCCCGCCCCAGTCGAAGCGGCCGCCGCCGGGCAGGCCCGGGACGTCCTCCAGCAGCAGGAGCAGCGGGAGGCACAGCGTCACCACGACCGCCGGCAGCACCAGCATGGTGGTGAGCGAGACCCGCTCGGCCAGCTGCCCGGCGAGCAGCGCGGCCACGATCACCGACAGCTCCAGCGTGGCCACCAGGATCGCCGCCACCCGGCGGGTGACCCGGCCCTGGTCGGGACGGCCTGCCGTGCGCCGGTGGATCACCGCGACCTCGATCGGCAGCCACACGACGTAGGTGCCCTGGAGGGTCCAGGCGACCAGCATCACCGGGAAGCTCGGCGCGAGCGCGATCCCCCAGGTCGCCACCGCCACGACGGCGGTCGCGCCGACGAGCACCCGCCGGTGCCCGACCAGGTCGCCCAGCCGGGCCAGCGGGGGCACGACCAGCGCCGAGAAGATCAGCTGGGCGGCCTCGAGCCAGTTCAGGTCGGCGTACCGGACGTCGAGGTCGTGGGCGATGTCGACCAGTACCGGGCCGTAGTAGCCCTGGATCACGCCGCTCGCCACCTCGACCGCGGCGAGCAGCGCGATGACGGCGAGGAACGGGTGACGCGGCGGGCGACATCCGCGACGGAGCATTGTCACAGCACTCATGGTGGGGGTTCGCTGAATCCGCCGGTGCATGTCGTCCGGCCCTCGGAACGAAAGATGCTCCCTTGCGCGCTCCCCGCACCCCTTCCCTCGTCCGTCGCGCCCTCGTGACGGCACCGCTCGCCCTCGCCCTCACCCTCACCGGGACGACGGTCGTGGCCACCGCCGGCGCGAGCCCCGCCCGCGCCGCGGCGGCGCCGGGGCCGGTGCAGCCGTGCGGCCCGACGCCGTCGTCCGGGTTCGCGCAGAGCGAGGTCGTCACCGGCCTCGACGAGCCGACCGTCCTCGACGTCGACGGCGCCGGCAACGTCTTCGTCGTCGAGAGCGGCACCGGCCGCCCGCTCAAGCTCGTCCCGCTGGCCTCCGGCTACGCGACCGTCGTGCTTCCCGACAACATCAACCAGGGCCACGGCATCGCCGTGGGGGCCGACGGCGACGTGTGGTTCTCGGCCGGCGGCAACAACGTCGTGTCCCGGCTGATCCCGTCGGGCTCCAGCTATGTCCTTGAGCACGCCGTGGCCTGGGGCATGGCGTACCCGGCCGCCCTGGCGATCGCCGGCCCGGCGCAGGTCTACGTGACGGCGGCCAACGGCGGGAAGGTGCTGGCCCTGACGCCCGGCAACCCCGACTGGGTCCAGACCGAGGTGCGGTCGACCCCGCCGGGCTACCAGCCGTTCGGGCTGGCGCTCGACGACGACGGCGCGCTCTACTCCACCGCCTTCAGCAACGCCACCACGAGCCAGGTCGTCCGGTCCACGCCGTCGGGCGGCGGCTGGACGCACACCGAGATCCCGGTGACCGGCCTGAGCAGCCCCCGCGGCATCGCGGTCGGCCCCGACGGCACGCTCTACGTCGCCGACACCGGCAACGACCGGATCGTGACGCTCACCCCGGCCGGGGCCGGCTGGACCCAGGCGGTGCTGTCGGTCACCGGCCTCGCCGCGCCCCGCGACGTCGCCCTCGACGACGACGGGAACCTGTACGTCACCGACACCGGCAACGACCGCGTCGTCAAGCTGACCCCGCGCACCGTGCAGGCCGTCGCCGACACCGCCACCACCACGGACGGCGCCCCGGTGACCACCGACGTCCGGGCCAACGACAACGGCGGCGGTGCGGCCCTCGCCGTACCGACCGTGGCGGCGCACCCCGCGCACGGCACGGTCGCCGTCACCCCGAACGGCGCGATCACCTACACGCCGGACGCCGGCTTCTCCGGCACCGACACCTACACATACGCCGTCCGCAACGCCGGCGGCACCGTGTGCGACACCGCCCAGGTCACCGTGACCGTGGGCCAGGACAACTCCTGCGGTCCGGTCGGGACCACCGGCGGCACCGGTCGCACCGTCATCCCGTCGGGCATCGAGTACCCCGGCCAGCTGGCGATCGACGGCGACGGCCGCCTCTTCGTCACCGACACCGATCGCGGCGAGGTCGTGCGGCTCACCCCGTCGGGTTCCGGCTTCACGCGCTCGGTGGTCGCGACCGGCGTCGCCGGCGCGGCCGGCATCGCCGTCGACGACGACGGGAACCTGTTCGTCACCTCCTGGAACGCCGGCACCGTCACCCGGCTGGCCCCGTCGGGCGGCGGCTACACCAGCGCGGTGATCGCCTCCGGCCCGCTCCTCGGCCAGCTCCACGGGATCGCGGTCGCCCCGAACGGCGACCTCTACGTCTCCGCCAACACCAACCAGCTCAACCAGGGCCGGGTGCTGCGCCTGATCGCCGCCTCGGGCTACGCCACCGAGGTCGTCGCCTCCGGTCTGACGTTCCCGCACGCCGTCGCCGTCGACCCGGCCGGCACCGCCTACGTCGTCACCGCGTCCACCGTGGTCCGGATCCGGACCACCGTCACCGGATCCACCCAGGACGTCGTGGCGACCGGGCTCCAGGACGCCTACGGTCTCGCGGCCGACGCCGACGGCAACCTCTTCGTCGGCGACACCTACCACCAGCGGATCCTCCGGCTCACCCCGTCGGGCGGCGGCTTCACCTCCTCGGTCGTCCCGGGCTGGGGCGACACCGGCCCGCAGGGCATCGCGGTGCGCGGCGACGGCGTCCTCTTCGTGGCCGACGGCGGGACCAACCAGCTCGTCATGCTCGGTCCCGCACGGCTCGAGGCCGGGGACGACACCACCGCCGTCACGGGCGGCGGCTCGGTGATCACCGACGTCCGGGCGAACGACACGACCAACGCGCCGCTGGCCGCGCCGACCGTCGTCGGCGCTCCGGCGCACGGCACGGCCGCGGTCAACCCCGACGGCACCATCACCTACACGCCCGCGGTGGGCTGGTCCGGCACCGACCACTACACCTACGAGGTCCGCGACACCGCCGCACCCGCCCAGGTCTGCGACGTCGCCACGGTGACGATCGAGGTCGCCGCGGACGACGGCTGCGCGCCCCTCTCCTCGACGGCGTACGCCGGCCGCTTCGTCGCGACCCACGACCTGGTCGAGCCGACCGGCATCGCGGTCGACGCGCGGCGGATCGTCTTCATCTCCGACCCTGGCGGCCAGGCGGTGATCGGCTGGGGCCCCGGCAGCGGTCCCTCGACGATCGACTCCCGGCCGGGCCTGGACCCGCAGGGCATCGCGGTCGACTCCGACGGCAACGTCTTCTACGCCGACGAGGACGACCACGAGATCGTGCGGCTGGACTGGTCCGAGGCCGACCACGACTACGGCACGCGCACGGTGCTCGCCGGCGACCTGCAGCGTCCCTCCGGCGTCGCCGTGGACGCCGACGGCAACGTCTACTTCACCGAGCGGGGCAGCGGCCACGTCGAGAAGCTGACGCCGTCCGGAGCGACGTACACGCGCCGGACCATCGCCGAGGGCCTCGACCGCCCGTACGGCATCGCCGTGGACGCCGACGGCAACCTGTTCGTCGCGGACCGCGGCCACGACCGGGTCGTGCGGCTGACGCCGTCCGGCGCCGACTACACGCCATCGGTGGTGTCGACGAGTGTCGACGGCCCGACCGGCGTCGCGATCACCCCCGAGGGGGACCTGGTCATCGGCGACACCGGCAACAAGCGGGTGCTCCGGCTCGTCCCCACGGGCTCGGGCTACCGCCAGGAGACGATCCAGGCCTGGGGCGACCACGCCCCCACCTGGGTGGCGGCCTTCGACGGCGCGATCATCGTCGTCGACGCCGACGACACCGAGGTCGTCGTCCTCCCGTCGGTGCGCATCGACGCCGAGGACGACACCGCGAGCACCGATGCTCCGGACCCGGTGACCACCGACGTCCGGGCCAACGACACGTCCGCACCCGAGGGCGTCCCGCTCGGCACACCGCGGATCACCACCGCACCGGCCGGCGGTACGGCGACGGTCGACGGCGACGGCTCGGTCACCTACACGCCGGCGGAGGGCTTCTCCGGCGAGGACACCTACGTCTACGCGGTGTCCGAGGACCAGGAGGCGACGGTCGCCTGCTCCGGCGCCACGGTGACCGTGACCGTCCGCAACGTGTTCACGCCGGGCTCCGGGGTGAGCACGCCGCAGAACGTCGCCCACCAGTCGGCGCTCACCGAGCTCGCGACCACCTCGGGCAAGCCCCTGGCGGCGACCGGCGTCACCCAGGTGCGCGCACCCGGGCACGGCGCCATCGAGATCCTCCCGAGCGGCGCCGTCACCTACACCCCGGCCGCGGGCTACAGCGGCCCGGACAGCTACGTGATCGAGGTCTGCGACACCTCCGTGCCCCAGCAGTGCGCGGAGATCACCGTCCCGGTCACCGTCGGGACCAACACCGTGACGGCGACCGACGACGTGGCGAGCACCACCGTGGGCACCGCGGTCGACACCGACGTCACGGACAACGACCTCTCGGAGACCGGGCAGGACCTGGCCGAGCCCACGCTCACGACCGCGGCGGCGTACGGCACGGTGGTCGCGGCGGACGGCGGGTTCCGCTACACCCCGGGCGCCGGCTTCTCGGGCGCCGACTCCTACGAGTACCAGGTCTGCGACACCTCGACCGAGGTGCCGTTCTGCGACACCGCGACGGTGCGGGTGACCGTGGCCAACGTGTTCACGACCGGGGCCGCGGTCTCGACCGCGCAGGACGTCCCCGTGGTCACCGACCTGGCCGACATCGCAAGCACCACGGGCAAGCCGCTGGACCCGGCGGCCGTCACCGTGGTGACCCCGCCGGAGCACGGCTCGGTCGTCGTCGACGAGGCCACCGGCGCGGTGACCTACCGGCCGGCGTCCGGCTTCCACGGCGACGACGGCTACACCGTCCGGGTCTGCGACACCTCCGCGCCGGTCCAGTGCCACGACGCCGAGGTGCGGCTCACCGTGACCGAGGACGACGAGGCTCCCGCCGCGCCGGTGATCACCACGACGACCCGCGCCCGGGTGGCGATCCCGGTCGACCGCTCCGGCGCCCCGCGCGCGGTCCGGCTCACCGACCAGGTCCGGATCTCCGGCTTCCGCCCCGGCGGTACGGCGTCCGGCCGGGCCACGCTGTACGGACCGGTCACACGCCCGTCGGCGTCCATGTGCACCCGCGCCAACGCGGTCGGGACGGTCTTCTTCACGCCGCGCGACGGCACCCTCACCACGCCCTCGATCACCGTGCGCGAGCCCGGCTACTACACGTGGGTCGTCTCGACCACGGCCGACGAGCACAACGCGGCCGCGAGCCACTCCTGCGGCCAGGTCGCGGAGACCACCCTCGTGCACCGGCCCGCGGTCGGGAAGGTGCGCGTCGAGGCGGGCTTCTCGGGAACCCGCTCCCCGGTGGCCGGTCGCCGGCTGCGCCCGGTCCAGGTCTCCGTGCCCGCGCTCGGCATGAGCGCCCGGGTCGACACCGTCGGCGCCCGCCGCGGCACCCTGCAGCTGCCCGGCACCACCCGGCGCGGCGGCTGGCTCGCCGGCTCCGCCGCTCCCGGCGAGGCCGTCGGTGCCACCGTGATCGCCGGCCACGTCTCCGACCGCCGCGACCGGCCGGGGGCCTTCGGCAAGCTGCGCCAGGCCCGCAAGGGCCAGCTCGTCAAGGTCCGCGGGGCCGACGGGGTCGTCCGGACCTACCGGATCGCCTCGGTCACCACCCAGCCGCGCGGCCGCGGCCTGAGCGGCGCCTCGGTCGCGACCACGGGCGAGCACCGGCTCACCCTGGTCACCTGCACCGGCCGGGTGACCTACCGCAACGGACGCTTCCACTACACGAAGAACCTCGTGGTGACGGCGGTGCCGGTGGGCTGAGACCCCGGTGCGGGTGACATGGCGGGCGACATCCCGCCCCCACCCTTGCCCCCGCCCACCCTGGCGGCCTTCGCTTGACCTGCCGACGTACGTCGCCCGCTCCCGGGCAGACGCCGCGGCACCCGGCACCGCGTGTGGGGCGACGGTGCCGGCAGGCCGGTGCGGCCCGGACGGACCAACCCAACCCCCCCCAGGTCTGTCCGGGCCGCACCTCCTCCCGCGGCCCCCGCGGCGTGCGCGATGATGGGCCCTCGAGACGGCGCCCCGGGGCGGCCCGGGACGTCTCGGGTCGACTCGGGTCGACTCAGGCCGAGGAGGGAGCCATGGCCGGCGGAGGTCCCGTGCTGCTCCCGCGCGCCCGGCTGCACCACACGCTCGACCACCCCGAGGCCCGGCTGAGCGTCGTCGCGGCCCCGAGCGGCTACGGCAAGACCAGCCTGGCCCGGGCCTGGGTCGAGACGCTCACCGCGACCGACGTCGTCTGGGTGACGCTCGAGAACGACCTCGAGTCCCGGTCGGCCTTCTGGCAGACCGTGCTCGCCGCCACCGGCCGGGTCGGCATGACGGGCGGGCCGGCCGCGCCGCCCGCCCTGCTCACCGAGATCGAGTCCAGCCCCGATCCCGCCGCGGTGATCGCCCGCGGTCTCGCGAGCAGCACCCGGCCGCTGCTCGTGCTCGACGCCTACGAGAAGGTCCGCGCCGCGGCCGGACAGGTCGACGACGACCTGCTGCGCCTGGTCCGCCTGGTCCCCCGGCTGCAGGTGGTCGTCACCACCCGCACCCCCGGCACGCTGGCCGGCCCCGCCCGGCGCCTGCGCGGCGAGGTGCAGCTGCTGACCGAGGACGACCTCGCCTTCACCCTCGACGAGACCCGCGACCTGCTGGCCGCCTTCGGCAGCCCCGGCGCGAGCGACACCGCGCCGGACCTGCACGCGGCCACCCACGGCTACCCGCTGGCGCTGCGGGCCGCGATGCTCGCCCGCCCCCACGACCGGGCGCGGACCACCCCGGGCCAGCACGACCCCGCCTGGCAGGCGCTGGTGGCCGAGGACCTGCGCGCCCAGCTCGAGCGCGGTGCGGCGTACGCCTTCGTGCTCGCGACCAGCGTGCCGCCGTACTTCGACGCGGAGCTGGCCGTCGGCCTGGCCGCGGGAACGACCGGCGCCGCCGGTCCGGCCGAGGTCGAGGAGATCCTCGACGAGCTGGAGTGGAACGGGTTCGGCCGCCGGATCCCGTTCGCGCCGGGCCACCAGGTCTTCCAGTACGTCGAGTCGCTGCGCGACGCCGTCCTGGCCGAGGCCCGGCAGCGCCCGGTGGCCGACCAGCAGCGGGCGGCCGAGCACAGCGCGGCGTGGCTGCACCGGCACGGCAGCTACGAGGCCGCCCTCGAGATGGCCGTCGGCGCGGGCCTGTTCGGCATCGCCGCCCGGGTCTACGCCGCCGTCGTCGTCACCACCCAGGACGCCCAGTCCACCGGCCTGGTCGACCGTCACCTCGCCTCGGTCCCGAGCCGCGCGCTCACCCAGTTCCCCGCGCTCGCGTTCGGGCGCGGGCTCGCCTGCTTCCGCGACCCGTCGCTGCGCGGCGCCGCCGCCGACTACTTCCGGATCTCCGCCCGCTGGGACGGCCCGCGCTTCCCGAACCCGACCACCGGCGAGTACCTCCTCGGCCACGTCGCGAAGGTCGTCAGCCTGCGCCTGCTCGGGCGGGTCCAGGAGTCCGGCCGGGCCGCCGCCGAGGCCCTCGACTTCCTCGCGCGGATGCCCGCGGGCGAGCGCGAGGGGCTCAGCTTCCTCGGCCCGATGGCGCTGCGCCACCTCGCCTACTCCCAGTTCCTCGCCGGCGACGTCGCCGGCGCCCGGGACTCCACGACCCGCGCGGTCGCGATGGCGACCGACCCGGTGGTGCGCAACCACACCGCGGTGTACGCCGTCGGGCTGGGCGCGTTCGAGGGCCAGACCGTCCCGGCCCGCGCGGCCCGCTCGCTGCTCAGTGCGCCGGCCTGGCGCCCGGGCGAGGACCGCTCCTACGCCAACGCCCTGGGCCGGATCGGGGAGGCTGTCCTCCGGCTCGACGACGCCGACTTCGCCGGCGCCCTCGCCACCTTCGACGACACCACCTTCCGCGACACCACCGAGCACTGGCCGTTGCTGACCTGGACCCTCCTGCACGCCCACATCGGCCTCGGCTCCGCCGCCGCCGAGGCACGCCGGGTCGAGGAGCAGCTGCGCCGGACGCCGGCGCCGCCGGTGATGGGCGACAGCGTCGGCGCGGCCGCGGTCCGTGGTGCCCTCGCCGTCGCCTGGCTCGCGGCCGGCAACCACCCCCGCTCGACGGCGCTGCTGCGCTCCCGGACCGGCTACGGCGGGCAGCTCGCGCCCGCGGCGGCCCTCTCCCGCCTGCTGGCCGGCGACGCCACCGGTCTGCTCACCGCGCTGCCCGCGCTGGAGAGCCGCCCCGGGCACACGATCCGCTCGCTCGCCGCCGTCCTGGTCCTCGGCGCCGCGGCCGCCACCCGTACCGGGCACGACGACGCCGCCGCGGCCCTGCTCGAGCGCGTCCTCGCCCAGGTCGGCCCCGACGGCGCCCGCCTGCACCTGATCTACCTGCCGCCCGACGACGTCGCCGCGCTGCGCCGGATCGCGGCGAGCCGGGGCAGCCTCGCCGTCCAGGAGCACCTGGCCGCGCCGGTCCCGGCCTGCTTCGACGCCGCGCCCACCATCGTCGCGCTGACCCGCCAGGAGCGGACCGTGCTCGCCGCCCTCGCCCAGCACCCCCACCGGGGCGACCTGGCCGCCGCCCTGCACCTGTCGGAGAACACCGTCAAGACCCACCTGCAGCGGATCTACCGCAAGCTCGGCGCCGGCTCGCGCACCGCCGTGCTGGAACGGGCGATCGAGCTCGACCTGCTCTAGCTGGGTGACTTTCGGGGCGACTTGTCCCCCGGAGGCGTTGCCCGGCATCGGGTCAGGGGGTTCGGTAGAGCCGCCGCGGCCTGCTCGGCCCGCGGCATCCCCCGATCGGAGCCTTCCTCATGTCCTCACGTCGCGGCCCGGCCGCCGTCCTCGCCCTCGGCGCGGCCACCCTGGTGCTGCTCGCCGGCATCACGCCGGCGATGGCCGACGACCCGACCCCGGACCCGGCTGCCCCGGCTTCCCCGGCGCCGACCGCCGCGGTCGAGACGCCGACGCCCGAGACGCCGACGCCCGAGCCGACGCCGTCCCCGGAGGCCGATCCGACCCCGACCCCGACGCCGTCCCCGGAGGCCGAGCCGGCCCCGGAGAAGGCGCCCGCGCCCGCCACGGCCCGGCCGGCCGGCATCACCCTCACCCCCGAGACGGCCTCGACCGTCGCTGGTGAGCCGGCGTCCTTCGCCGTGTGGAGCGTCGACGCCGACGGGACGCGGCTGCGCGAGGTCACCGCCGAGGCCGACTACGAGGTCGTCGGCGGCGGGTCCTGCACCGCCGGGTCCTGCACCACGACGCGGGCCGGCGTCGCCGTGGTCAAGGCGCGGTGGGACCGCTTCTCCGCCGTCGCCGGCCTCCAGGTCACCCCGGGACCGACCGCCGGGATCACGCTGAAGCCCAGCGCCGCCAGTATCGGCATCGGCGACGCCCAGGTCTTCAGCGCGCTGCGCGTCGACCGGTACGGGAACCGGACCGAGCTGGCGTACACCGTCGACTACACCGCCAGCGGTGGGCTCGCGTGCCTCGCCAGCGGGCACAGCGCGCGCTGCGAGCCGACCACCCCCGGCACCTACACCGTCACGGTCACCGATCCGAGCGACCCCGCGGTGACCGCGTCGGCCACCTTGACCGTCGGCGGCCACGTGCTCAACGGCCTCTCCGTGACCGGTCCGCCGGGCCCCGTGACCGCCGGTACGCCGTTCGCGGTGACCGCCGCCGGCCGCACCCCCCTCGGGAACACGCTCGACGTCACCGACCGCGCCGCCTTCCGGGTCGCGCCCGTCGACGACCACGGCGTCACCGACCTCGGGGCCTCGGTCCCCTGCCCGGCCGCCACCTGCACCCTCGACCGGGCCGGGCGGTACTCCGTCGTCGCCCTCCTGGACGACCCGACCCTGAGCGCCACGACCGAGGTCGAGGTCGCGCCCGGCGCACCGACCGGTCTCGTCGTGAGCCCGGCTGAGGCCGCCGTCACCGCCGGCGCGAGCCAGGACTTCCGGGCCGCGCTCGTGGACTCCTTCGGCAACCGCACGCCGGCGCCCGGGGCGACGTACACGATCGGTGCGCCGGGCATCTGCACCGACAACGCCTGCACGGCCGCCACCGCGGGGACCTACACCGTCACCGCCACCGAGGGCGGCCGGACCGCGACCGCGACCCTCCGGGTGCACCCGGACGAGCGGCCCACCGCGGGGATCGCCCGGATCGAGGTGGCCCCCACCGCCGCGAGCACGCCCGCGGGCACGCCCGGGACCTTCGTGGTCCGGGCCTACGCCGCGGACGGCCGGCCGCTGGGCACCGTCACCGACGACGCCCGGCTCGAGATCGAGGGCGCGGGCACCCTGCGGACGCCGTTCGGCGAGCGCTCCCTCGGCTGCACCGGCGCCACCTGCACCTCCACCGCCGCGGGCCGGCACACCGTGACCGCCCACCTCGGCGACCTCACCGCGACGACCACCTTCGTGGTCGTGTCCGACGGCAACCGGGTCGCGACCGGCCTGGCTCCCTCCGCGGCCGTGATCCGGGCCGGCGAGACCCAGGCGTTCGCGCCCGGGATCCTCGACACCTACGGCAACCTGGCCGAGGGGTCCACGGGCATCGACGCCCTGGAGCTCCAGGCGAGCGCCGGCGCGAGCTGCACCGGCACGGTCTGCGGGTCGACACGAGCGGGCGTCTACGTCATCCGGATCGGCGGGTTGAACGGCCAGCCGGTCAACGAGGAGTTCCAGTGGCTCTACACGGCCCTCCTCATCGTCGTCCCGGGCCCCACCGACCGCATCGGGCTCGATCCGGCGACGGCGACCGTCCCCGCCGGCGAGGCCGTGGACCTCACCGCGACGGCGTACGACGCCTACGACAACGTGATCGACGACGTCACCGACCGGACCACCTTCGCCCCCGGTCCGGGCGCGACCTGCGTCGCCCAGCGGTGCTCCAGCACGGTCGCCGCGACCTACCCGGTCACCGGCACCCTGGACGGCAAGAGCGCCGAGGCACGCCTGACCGTCGTGGCGGGTCCGGTCGACCGGATCACGCTGAGCCCCGGCCGGGCCACCATCGAGGCCGGTCGCACCCGGGCCTTCACCGCCGCGGGCTTCGACGCCTACGGCAACGAGACCGGTGACCTCACCGGCGCCACCACGTTCACCAGCACCGCGCCCGGCACCTGCTCGGCCAACGCCTGCGGGGCGACCTCGGCTGGCGAGCTCACCGTGACCGGCTCGTACGTCGTCCCGGCGCCGGCCGCACCGGAGCGCCTGGCGTCCGGCCGGTTCGGGGCCCTGCTCGCCGCGCCGGGCGACACGGTGACCGGGACCGCCACGCTCACCGTCACGCCCCGGGACCCCGGCACCCCGGGCACGCCGGGCACCCCCGGGGGACCCGGTGACGGCGCCGGCAACGGCAACGGCGGTCACGGCGGCAACGGCGGTCACGGCGGCGGGGACCCGGCCGACGCCGGCGCCCTGCCCGCCACCGGCTCCGCGGTCGGCTGGAGGCACGGCCTGCTCGCCGTCCTGCTCCTGGCGGCCGGGGCCGTGTGCCTGCGCCGGGCCCGGCGCGCCTAGGGTCGAGACATGTCCGTCGTGAAGATCAACGCCATCCAGGTCCCCGAGGGCGCCGGCCCCGAGCTCGAGAAGCGCTTCGCCGCCCGCGCGGGCGCGGTCGAGGGGTCGCCGGGCTTCCTGGGCTTCCAGCTGCTCCGCCCGACCGCGGGCGAGGACCGCTACTTCGTCGTCACCCAGTGGGCCGACGAGGAGTCGTTCGCCGCCTGGCGCGACGGCCAGGGCCGCGCCGCGCACGCCGAGAAGCCGGGCGAGGCGCCCCGCAAGCCGGTCGCGACCGGCGCCGACCTGCTGGAGTTCGAGGTCGTCCTCGACGTCAAGGGCGGCTGAGCAGCCGCGCCGCACGGCGCAGGTCGGCCGCCACGGCCGCCCTGCTCCCCCACGTCACCAGGCCGCCCACCCGGAGGCCGCGGACCGCGAAGTCCGCGGTCACCCGGCAGCCGGCGGCGTCCTCGTCGAAGCGCAGCTCCAGGCGTGCCCGGAACGGGCCGCACTCGCCCTCCTCGACCCACCGGTACGGCGGCTCGCTGAGCGTCGTGCGCATCCGGGGCCGGATGCCGGGGACCACGGTCACGTCGGTCCACGCGCTGTCGTCGTCCCGCACCCCGGCGACCGCCCGCAGCGAGGACTGCCAGGCCGGCCGGTTGCGCGGGTCGGCGAGGTAGTCGAACGCCCGCTCCCGCGGGACCGGGAAGGCGACGACGATCCGGGTCACCCCACGATCGTGCCAGCCCGCTCCTCAGCCGGGGCGGCCGCAGTGCCGCGGACCCGGCGGCGCGGCGCCGCGGTGTGCACGATCAGCGCGAAGGCGACCAGGATCGGCGTCACCGGCGCGAGCATCTGGCCGGCCAGGAACCCGTCGACCAGCCCGTACGACGGCGTCGCGGCCACCACGACCAGCGCCGTCACCGGCGTGGCCAGCGCGGCCCCCCAGGCCAGCCACCGCCAGCGCTGCTCACCGATCCCCTGACCGGCCCGGCCGGCCCGGACCGCGCCGGCGAGGCAGATCGCGAGCAGCCCCCAGGCGGGGAGCAGGTGCCCGGCCCAGACCATCGCGCCCGGCGCCTCGGCGGGCAGCCGGCCGAAGCGGTCGAGCAGCCACAGCGAGCCGAGCGCCGAGACGACGACCGCGGCGACGTACTGGAGGCGGGCGTTCGGCGCGACGTCCGCGCGCCGGGTCGCCCGCTGGGTCAGCAGGAAGGCGATCGCGCCGCCGCCGGGCGCCACGATCGCGAGCGTGGAGGCGCCGGAGTCGAGGCTCGCCATGAGCTCGAGCCCCTCGTCGATCCGGCCGAGCCCGACCCACAGCACCCGCAGCAGCGGCGCGGTGAGCATGAACGCGATGTTCATCGTCATCCAGGCGCGGTGGGTGACGACGTCGCGCCGCCGGATCGCCCACAGGGCGTAGGCCGCCGAACCCAACGTACCCGTGGCCAGGCCCCAGAGCTGGAGGTCGAACGCCGAGCCGCCGAAGTAGTCGATGGCCGGGCTGCCGAGCAGGAAGGCGTAGGCCGCGAGCATGCTCGTCGCCATGAGCGCGAGGTAGACCCGACCGACGTACCGGTGCACGGCGGGACGCCGGGCGCGCAGCCGCGGCGAGAACTGCAGCATCGCCAGGGCCAGCGCGAGCGCCCCGGTGCTCGTGTGCACGAGCATCACGACCCGGTGCTCGCGGTAGTCCTCGGCCCGCAGCTGGACCACCGACCCGTGCCCGAACGCGAAGTCGTGGCTGACGACCGCACCCTGGAGGTGGTCCTGGAGCCGCGGTGCGTCGGCGGCGAAGAAGTGCCACCCGTAGGTGAAGGCCAGCGGGAAGTAGCCGATCGCCACGACCGCCACCACCCAGAAGGCCACCCGGGGCAGCGTCCACGCCGAGGGTCCCGGCGTCGTGCCCGAGGTCAGAGGATCGCGCCGGGCGTGTAGGCCGCCGCGGCCGGGTGCGCCTCGACGACCGCGGCGACCTGCCGGCAGACCTCCTGGGTCTGGGCGACCGCGGCACCGGTGAAGGTGATCGGCTCGGCGACCAGCGTCGCGAGCTGCTCGGCGGTCAGGCCGAGCCGCTCGTCGGCGGCGAGCTTGGCGAACACGTCGTTCTCGGCCTGGCCCTGGCGCATCGCGAGGGCGGTCCCGACCGCGGCCTCCTTGATCGCCTCGTGCGCGACCTCGCGGCCCACGCCGTTGCGGACCGCGGCCATGAGCACCTTGGTGGTCGCCAGGAACGGCAGGTAGCGGTCGAGCTCGCGCTGGATCACCGCCGGGAAGGCACCGAACTCGTCGAGCACGGTCAGGAACGTCTGGAAGAGGCCGTCGACCGCGAAGAAGGCGTCGGGCAGCGCGACCCGTCGTACGACGGAGCAGGAGACGTCGCCCTCGTTCCACTGGTCGCCGGCGAGCTCGCCGACCATGGAGAGGTAGCCGCGGGTGACCACGGCGAGGCCGTTGACCCGCTCGCAGGAACGGGTGTTCATCTTGTGGGGCATGGCGGAGGAGCCGACCTGGCCCTCCTTGAAGCCCTCGGTGACGATCTCGTTGCCGGCCATCAGGCGGATCGTCGTCGCCAGGTTGGACGGCGCCGCGGTGAGCTGGACCAGCGCGGACAGCACGTCGAAGTCGAGCGAGCGCGGGTAGACCTGGCCGACGCTGGTCAGCACCCGCTCGAAGCCCAGGTGGCGCGCCACCCGCTGCTCCAGGTCGGCCAGCTTGTCGGCGTCCCCGCCGAGCAGGTCGAGCATGTCCTGGGCGGTGCCCATCGGACCCTTGATGCCGCGCAGCGGGTAGCGGGCGAGCAGCTGCTCGATCCGCTCCACCCCGATGAGCAGCTCGTCGGCCACCGTCGCGAACCGCTTGCCGAGCGTCGTGGCCTGCGCGGCCACGTTGTGGCTCCGGCCCGCCATCACGGTGGTCTCGTGCTCAGCCGCCAGCCGCGCCAGCCGGGCCAGCGTCGCGACCGCCCGGTCGCGCAGCAGGTCGAGCGACTGCCGGACCTGGAGCTGCTCGACGTTCTCGGTCAGGTCCCGGCTCGTCATCCCCTTGTGGATGTGCTCGTGACCCGCGAGCGCCGCGAACTCCTCGATGCGCGCCTTCACGTCGTGCCGGGTGATCCGCTCCCGGTCGGCGATGCTCGCCAGGTCGACGTTCTCGACGACCTTCTCGTAGGCCTCGACCACGCCGTCGGGGACGTCGATACCGAGGTCCTTCTGCGCCTTGAGGACGGCGATCCACAGCCGCCGCTCGAGGACGATCTTGTGCTCGGGCGACCAGATCTCAGCGAGGTCGGCGGCGGCGTAGCGGGTGGCGAGGACGTTCGGCACGGTCACGGTGGGCCATTCTCCCACGTGCCGGCGCCCGGGCCGATTCGCCCGCTCAGGCGCGGACGGGCCGGACCAGCACCATCTCGCCGTCCTCGGTGCTGCCCCGCACCTCGGTGAACCCGGCCTTGGCCGCCACCCGCAGGCTCGCCGCGTTGGTCGGCGCGATCGACGCCCGCACCCGTACGCCGGCCCCGTCGGCCCGCTCCAGCAGCGCCCCCAGCGCCTCGCTCGCCAGCCCGTACCCCCGCGCCGGCGCGACCAGCCCGTACCCGACCTCGACCTCGGCCACCCCGTCGGCCGCGTCCTGCGGCGGCCCGAAGAACCCGATCGACCCGATCACCAGCTGCTGCTTGAGCGACACGATCGACCGCGGCCCCCACGGGTCGCCGTCGCGCCACAGGGTCGCCGCGCCCTCGTCGTCCTCGCGCGGGAAGTCGGCGTGCCACTCGGGACGGCGCCGGCCGGCCTTGATGTCGGCGACGGTGTCGGCGTCCCACAGGACCAGGCTGAGCCGGGTGGTGAGGACGCCGGACGCGGTACCCGGGTGCGCGCTTTCGACCATGGCGCCACTGTGCCAGGCCGATGGATCTAGGGTCACGCCATGGCCCTGGACGACGACCTGGTCGCGCGCATCGCCCGCGCCGTGACGACGTACGGCGCCGGCCGGCCGATCCCGCCCGACGAGCTCGCCGCCCGGCTGGCTCCCCTCGGCCTCACCCCGGACCCGGACCTCGCCGACTTCGCGGCACGCTGGGGCGGCTGCTTCGTCGGCGTCGCCGTGCACCTGTGGGACCACTCCTCGCTGCTCGGCCGCGAGACCTGCGTCGAGCTGACCACCTGGGCCCGCGAGGCCCACGGCGCGGTCGTCGACGGCCTCGTCATCGCCGACGACGGCGCCGGCAACCCGATCTGGATCGCGGCCGACGGCGCGGTGCGGATCCTCGACCACGACAGCGGGCGGGTGGACGCGCTGGCGCCGGACTTCCGGACGTTCGTCGCGGACAACGTGCACGCGTGAGGCGGGCTCAGCCATCGAGGAGGTCGGGCAGATCGACCGTGACGACGCCGTGGTCCGCGATCGCGATCTCGGCGCGCGGGCGGTGGTCGTCGAGGAGCACCAGCGTCTCCCAGCCCTCGTCGACCAGGTGGTGCACCTCGAGGGTGCGCCGCTCCGGATCGACGACCCAGAACTGGCTGATGCCCGCGGCGGCGTACTCGGGTGCCTTGCGGACCAGGTCCTCGGTGCGCGTGCTCGGCGAGAGCACCTCGACCACCAGGACGGGCCGCTCGATGAACAGACCCTCGGGCTGCATGGTGGCGTAGGCGTCGGGGATCCGGACCCGGTTGCCGGGCAGCTTGATGTTGCCGGAGCTCGAGCCGTAGAGGTTCTCGACCTGGTCGAACAGGTTGGCCAATCGGCGCGCGATGCGTTGGTGGCGCCAGATCGGGTCGGGGCTCACCACGACCACCCCGTCGACCCACTCGTGGCGGGGATGCTCCGGCGTGGCGAGGTACTCCTCCCACGACATCGGGATGTACTGCACTGCCTCCACCGAGACTCCTGACACCGAGACGGACACACCGGAACTCCTCTCCCATGATGACCCGGCCATCGGGTCGGGGAAAGGCTCACCCTCCGGGGAGGTACGCGAAACGTCGACCACGCGTTGTCCACAGACAGCGCGCTGACCTGCGGTTTCTCGAGCGCTCAGGCCTCTGGGAGCAGCATCTTCTGCCACCACACGATGTCGATCCACCGCCCGTGCTTGCGCCCGACCTCGCGCAGCACCCCCTGCCGCTCGAACCCGCACGCGCGGTGCAGCCCCTCGCTGGCGTCGTTCGGGAGCGCGATGCAGGCCAGCGCGGTACGCATACCCGCGGCGGTCATCCGGGCGAGCAGGTCGTCGTACAGGAGGCGGCCGAGGCCGCGACCGGTCGCGCCGGCGCCGAGGTAGACGGTGACCTCACGGGTGTGGTGGTACGCACCGCGGTCGCGGAAGGCGCCCGAGTAGGCGAAGCCGACGACCGGGCCGCCGGGCTCGGCCTCGGCGACCAGGAAGTGGTCGCCGGGGTGCGTCGAGGCGAGCTTGGCCTCCCACACCGAGCGGGCGGGCGGGTCGACGTCGAAGGTGGCGTGGCCCTCGGCCACCTCGCGGGCGTAGATGCCCGCGACCGCGTCGAGGTCCCCGTCGACGGCAGCCCGTACGACGGCCGCCATCACTCGTCCTTGAGCGAGGCGCCCTCGATCGCACCGAGGGGCTCCGCCGCGATGTCCGTACGCCGCTGCAGCCCGTCGAAGCGGATCAGGTCGGCCGCCGCGTAGGCCCGGGCGCGCGCGTCGGCGATGTCGTACCCGATCGCCCGGACCGCGACCACGCGGCCACCGGCGGTGACGAGCGAGCCGTCGGCGAGCGCCGTACCGGCGTGGATGACGTCGACGTCACTGACCCCGTTGGCCGCGCCGACCCCCGTGATGACGTCGCCCTTGGACGACGACTCCGGGTAGCCCGCCGACGCGAGGACGACGGTCACCGAGGCGGCGTCCCGGAAGACCGGCGCCGGCACCGACGCCAGCTCACCGCGGGCCGCGGCGGCGAGCAGCTGGCCCAGCGGGGACTCCAGCACGGCGAGGACCGGCTGGATGTCGGGGTCGCCGAAGCGGCAGTTGAACTCGATCACCCGCGGGCCGTCGGCGGTGAGCGCCAGGCCGACGTACAGGCAGCCGACGAAGGGGGTCCCGCGCCGGTTCATCTCGTCGAGGGTCGGCTGGACGACCTGCGCCATGACGACGGAGGCGAGGTCGGCGGGCGCCCACGGCAGCGGCGAGTAGGAGCCCATGCCGCCGGTGTTGGGGCCGCGGCCGCCGTCGAAGATCCGCTTGAAGTCCTGCGCCGGCTGCAGCGGGTACGCCGTCGCGCCGTCGCACACCGCGAACAGCGAGACCTCGGGCCCGTCGAGGAACTCCTCGATCACCACGCGCCCGCAGGCCGCCGCGTGCGCCGCGGCCTCGTCACGCGAGCGGGTCACCACGACGCCCTTGCCGGCGGCGAGCGCGTCGTCCTTGACGACGTACGGCGGGCCGAACGCGTCGAGCGCTGCCGCGACCTCGTCCGTGGTGGTGCAGGTGAAGGACCCGGCGGTCGGCACGCCGGCGGCGGCCATGACCTCCTTGGAGAACGCCTTGGACCCCTCGAGCATGGCGGCCGCCCGGGACGGCCCGAAGACCGCGATCCCCGCCGCGCGTACGGCGTCCGCGACGCCCGCGACCAGCGGCGCCTCGGGCCCGACCACCACGAGGTCGGCGCCGAGCTCGACCGCCAGCGCGGCGACGGCGGCACCGTCCATCGGGTCGACCGGGTGCAGCGTGGCGAAGGCGCCGATGCCGGGGTTGCCCGGGGCCGCGTGGACCTCGCTCACCCCGGGGTCGCGGGAGAGCGCGAGGGCGAGCGCGTGCTCGCGGCCGCCGGTGCCGATGACGAGGGTCTTCACGGACGTCGATCCTAGAAGCGGCGCGTCCGGCCCGCGACCGCGCACCCCTTTCGAGCGGGTTCCCGGGATGCAGATCCCCGTGAGCTTCCGGGGCAGCGAACGCGAACGGCCGTGGCGGACACCCGCCACGGCCGTTCGGTTGTTCGTGCGCGGGTCAGCGCAGCGGGTGCCGCACGACCGCCTGCTCGCGCTCGGGACCGACCCCGATCACCGAGATCTTGGCGCCGGAGCGCGCCTCGACGAACTCGACGTAGTCCTGCGCGTTCTTCGGCAGCTCCTCGAACGACCGGCAGCCCGAGATGTCCTCGGTCCAGCCCGGCAGGTTCTCGTAGATCGGTACGGCGTGGTGGAAGTCGGTCTGGTTGACCGGCATCTCGTCGTGGCGGACCCCGTCGACGTCGTACGCGACGCACACGGGCAGCTCGGCCAGCCCGGTCAGGGTGTCGAGCTTGGTCAGCACGAAGTCGGTGACGCCGTTGACGCGCGCGGCGTAGCGGGTGATGACGGTGTCCATCCAGCCGCAGCGACGCGGGCGGCCGGTGGTGGTGCCGTACTCCCAGCCGGCCTTGCGCAGGAACTCGCCGTTCTCGTCGTGCAGCTCGGTCGGGAACGGGCCCTCGCCGACGCGGGTCGTGTAGGCCTTGGCGATCGCGATGACCTGGTCGATCCGGGTCGGCGGGATGCCGGTGCCGGTGCAGGCGCCGGCGGAGATCGCGCTGCTGGACGTGACGAACGGGTAGGTGCCGTGGTCGACGTCGAGGAGGGTGGCCTGGCCGGCCTCCATCAGCACGACCTCGTCGCGGTCGAGGGCCTGGCTGAGCAGCAGCCCCGTGTCGCAGACGTACGGCGCGAGGCGGTCGGCGTGGCCGAGCAGCTCCTCGACGGTCTGCTCCACCGAGGGGGCCCGGCGGTTGTAGATCTTGGTGAGGATCTGGCCCTTGAGCTCGAGCGCGCCCTCGACCTTGGCGGTGAGGATCTTCTCGTCGAACAGGTCCTGGACCCGGATGCCGATCCGGTTCATCTTGTCGGCGTACGTCGGCCCGATGCCGCGGCCCGTCGTACCGATCTTGCGGGAGCCGAGGAAGCGCTCGGTGACCTTGTCGATCGTCCGGTTGTAGTCGGCGATGACGTGCGCATTGGCGCTGAGCTTGAGCCGGCTCGTGTCGACGCCGCGCGCCTCGAGGCCCTCGATCTCCTGGAACAGCACGTCGATGTCGACGACGACGCCGTTGCCGATGACCGGGGTGCAGCCGGGGGTGAGGATGCCGCTGGGCAGCAGGTGGAGGGCGTACTTCTCGTCACCGATGACGACCGTGTGGCCGGCGTTGTTGCCGCCGTTGAACTTCACCACGTAGTCGACCTGGCTGCCCAGGTGGTCGGTGGCCTTGCCCTTGCCCTCGTCGCCCCACTGGGCTCCGACGATCACGATTGCAGGCATCTGGTTGCTCCTTCGCTACAGACGGAGTCCCTCCGTCCGCGCGGACGGCTGCTCAACGCACCAGTTGTGTTGCTTCTTGCTCTCGGACATGCAAGAAGCCCCGGCAAGGACCGGGGCTCGTGCAGTCGGTCGCTTCGCTCCCCTGCTGCTGAAGCATTGCGGCGTCACGTTACCAAAACGCGACCTTCCCGCTAGATTCGGGGACAACGAGAACACGTTCTACTTTCCGACGACCAGGAGCGACCCATGGGCGCCAGCCGCGAGACCATCCTCGAGACCATCCAGAAGTACGTCGACCTCGTCGCCGGCGGCAGCTCCGCCGACGTCGTCGCGCTGTACGCCGACGGCGCCACCCTCGAGGACCCGGTCGGCTCCGAGGTGCGCACCACCCACGAGCAGATCGCGGAGTTCTACGGCACGCTCGACGGCCTGGAGCAGGAGGGCCGGCTGCTCTTCGCCCGGGTCGCGGGCAACGAGGCGGCGTTCGCCTTCGAGCTGGCGACCAAGGCCGGCGACCAGACCTACACGCTCGCGCCCATCGACGTGATGACCTTCGACGACGACGGCCGGATCACCAGCATGCGGGCGTTCTGGGCCGGCGAGGACATGGTCGTCAGCTGAGTCGCGCGGCCACCTCGGCGGTGACCGCACGGGCCAGCGTCTCGGCGGTGTCCTCCGCGCGCTCCGGGACGACGCCGTGGACGTCGCCCGCGGCGAGGAGGTCGAGCGCGCCGACCTTCTGCTGGGCCGCCATCTCGGCGGCCCGCGAGGGCTCGCCGTGCACGATCACGCTCGCGCCCTCGGGCGGCAGCGGCGAGAGCCAGCCGCGCTCGGTGGCCAGCACGGTCCGCGCCGGCAGCAGCGCCAGCGCGCCCCCGCCGCAGCCCTGACCGAGGATCACCGACACGGTCGGCACGGTCATCGTGACCAGGGTGGCGATGCAGCGCGCGATCTCGCCCGCGATCGCCCCCTCCTCGGCCTCCGGCGACAGCTCGGCGCCCGGAGTGTCGACGACGGTGACGAGCGGGAGACCGAGCTCCTGGGCGAGCTTCATCCCGCGTCGCGCCTCGCGCAGCGCGCCCGGTCCCATGGGCGTCGACGGGCTCTGCCGCGAGCGGTCCTGCCCGACCAGCACGCACGGCTGCCCGTCGAGCCGGGTCAGCGCGATGAGGACCGAGTCGTCACGCTCGCCCTCGTCGGTCCCCTTGAGCCGCAGGGTGCCCGCGGCGCCGTACCGGAGGAGGTCGCGGACGCCGACCCGACCGGGCGCCCGGGTGACCTCGATGTCCTCCCAGACCGGGTGGTCGAGCAGCGTGCCCGCGACGACCGGCGTACGCCGCTCCAGCACCGGCGCGGTCGCCGGGGCGACCAGCACGCCGAGCGCGTGGTCGACCAGCGCGGGCAGCTCCTCGGCCGGGATGACCGCGTCGATGACCCCCTTGGCGGCGAGGTTCTCCGCCAGCTGCACGCCCTCGGGGAACGGGCGGCCGTTGAGCGCCTCGAACACCTTCGGCCCGAGGAAGCCCACCAGCGCCCCCGGCTCGGCGACGGTGATGTGCCCCAGCGAGCCCCACGAGGCGAACACCCCGCCGGTCGTGGGGTGGCGCAGGTGCACGAGGTAGGGCAGCCCGGCCGCGCGGTGCTCCATCAGCGCCCGGGAGATCTCGATCATCTGCACGAACGCGCGGGTGCCCTCCTGCATCCGGGTCCCGCCCGAGGACGTGCTCGCCAGGACGGGCAGGCCCTCCGCGGTCGCCCGTCGCACGGCGGCGGCGATGCGGGTCGCCGCCGCGACTCCGATCGACCCCGCCAGGAACCGGAACTCGTTGACCACGAACGCCACCGGCCGCCCCCGCACCGTGCCCCGCCCGGTCAGCACGGACTCGTCGGTCCCGGCCTTCTCGGCGGCCGCCCGGAGCTCGGCCTGGTAGGCCTCGGCGTGGCCGGAGATGTCGACCGGGGTGTCCCACGACTCGTAGGAACCGTCGTCGAGGACGAGGTCGATCAGCTCACGGGCGGTCCAGCGGCGAGAGGCGCTCATGCCCGGCACCCCATCACATCCCGGAGCGGTCGGCGTGGGCAACAACTGCCGAAATGCCCAGCGCACCGCGACTCACTGCTGCCCGAGGACGCCGGCGAGCCCGGCAAGAAGTCCGAGCGCGAGAGCACGGAGCACGGTGCGTGCCGTACTGGGACGGCGTCCGGCGAAGCAGCCGCAGGGCGCGTCGGGTGCCGTGCGGAGCTGTCGAGCGACGTACCCGGCCAGCGCCAGGTAGACGGTCGCCACCGCTGCAGCCGTCACCGTGTACGCCGGCCCCCAGCGATCGGCACCCGCCGCGACCGCCAGTACTGAGCTCAGCACACCGAGGACGAGCTCCACGACGGGGAACAGCGCGGCAACCGTGCCCGTGAGCCGGTACGGCAGCACCTGGTGCGCCACCAGGACAGCATGAAATCGAGGGCGCCCCGCAAGATGCAGGACGGCCGACCACCCAGGAGCGCACTCGGCACGAGGAGCGCCAGCACGACGACGCAGGTCACCGGCGCACTCCCGCCGGCCGTCGCCCGATCGACGATTTGCGCATTGCTTCCCCTTCGGAGACGGATTCTGGCAATTCGCCTGGCACGGTAGTCACCCCCAGCACAGGCAGGTGAATCCATGGCCACGACCGAGTTCACGACCGCGGACGGCAGGCGCCTTCGGATGGCGAGCCTGACGGCGGAGTTCCCCCATCCCTGGGACGAGATCGTCAAGGTGAGCAACCGCGTTCTCGACGGCACCGTCCCCGACGAGCTGCAGATCCGCGATGTCTTCATCGCGCCGCGCGGCAATGCCGACGGGATCCTGGAACACGTCCTCGATGCCGAGGTCACCCAGGTCCTCCAGGCAGGCGGCGGAACCATCCACGTCGCGGAGAGCCGGCGTCCCGACCTGCAGGGCATCGCGTTCTGGCGGGGCGACCACCACGAGGCGCTGGTGTGGCTGCCTGCGGAGGACGAGGGCGGCTACGTCGATCCGCTCCGCGGGCTCAGCGGCCTCGTGTTCGTCGACCATCCCACCGGCCCCGAGGTCCGCGCCGCGGCCGGGGAGGACTGGCTGATCAGGCCGGGGCACCTCGGGATCCACGTCCCGGGGGTGGGCTCGCTCTCTCTGCGCCCCGCCGAGGACGCGCTGGCCCAGATCCCTGCCTGGTCGGGCCGGGTCGTCGACGTCGGCGAGCTGTGGAAGGTCAACTACGACGACGAGGAGTCGATCGCGGACTCGACCTACTTCACGCTCGCCACGCCGACCCTCGTCGCCAGCCTGTTCCCGGAACACCCCGATCCGACCGGCCGCTTCACCGCTGCCCTGAGCTTCCTCGCCGGTCTCGGCGAGCTGTCGCTGAACTAGGAGGTCCGTCATGACGATCGACATCGACACCGTCCCCTCGGCGACCGAGGCGCCCGCCCGCACCGACCGGTCGCAGGTCCGTGCGGACGTCGTCGCCCGGCACTTCGGCCGACGGTCCCTGCTCAAGTCCGTCTTCGCCCTCGGCGTGGCGGTCGGTCTCGTGTCGCTCGAGGGCGTCGCACGTCTGTCGCGGTCCTACGCCGCGCCGTCGAACTGGGGCGATTGCCCCAACTGGAAGGACCGCCCCGGAGCCGCTGATGACTGGAAGAAGTGCAACCCCGATGGGGCCGCCAGTGGATACATCAGCGGCGACTACTGCGACAGCACCGGCTACCACCGGTCGGGCCAGGACGGCGACGCGCCCTACAACTTCACCCAGTACTCGCGAGAGCCGCGCTGCCTCAGCCGCAACGCCTGGGTCTGGCGCACCGACGGCCACCGACCGGAACCACGCGATCGACGCTGCTCCGACGGGCGGGTCCGGCGGTTCAACAACGGCCGCCAGGTCTTCACCCATGCATCCACCTGTCAGCGGCTGCTGCCTTGGCGCTTCCCGCCGAGCTGACCGATAGCTGTCACGATGGAACGACTAGCTCCACGGGTCTCGTCGATCGTCGCTGTCGCGACGCTGGCGCTGACCTCCTGCACCGGACCGACGGCACCCGAAGGTGATCGGGACCGGCGACCGACCTCGACGCCGCCGGCGACCACAGCCACGGCGGTCGACAAGATCCGCGTCCCCGACCGCCTGGTCACGGAGCTCCGCGACACCGGGCCGGTGCCCGGCATCGATCGGGATCTCCTGCGGCTCGACCTCCGCGACGCCCGGAACGCGCCCGCGCTGGTAGACGCTCCCGTGCCACACGGCCTGCTCACCGCCACCCAGGAGTCCTGGACCGAGAAGGACCATGAGCCGCTGGGCGTCGACCCGGTCCACCAGGTCTTCATCGTCACCCCGGACGCGCAGTGGCGCCGCATCCCCTTGGACGACTACGGCACGTTCCACAGCGAGCCGGTGCCCACACTGAGCCCGGACGGCCGACAGGTCGCGATCTCCGAGGGCGGCAACCGGGCGATGGTGGTCATCGACCTGGCCACCGGCGAGCACCGGCGCTACCCGACCCCGACCAGGGACCCGGTCTTCGTGCAGTGGTCTCCCGAGGGCGACGCGTTGAAGTTCGTGTCGCGCAACAAGGCCCTGTCGCTCGGGTACGAGCTGGACCTGCGCACGGGCAAGGTGAGCGAGACGGCGTACGGCGTCGTGGGGGCCACCTACGTCAGGAACCGGCGCACGGTTCTCGAGGTGGGCGCGGACCCGGCCGGCGACGGCCAGATCCGGCGCTATCGCGACGGGGTGCGGGTGGGTGCCCAGCCGCTGGAGTACCCCCGGCTCCTGGGCCCCTCACCTCGGGCCCGTCGCTACCTCGCGTTCGGGCACGACGCGACCAAGCGCACCCGGGCACAGGGCGACCGCGACGGTGTGGTGGTGGTCGATCCGCGCGACGGCCGCCTCGTCGGGCTGCTGACGGCGGACGGCTTCCGGCGCACCTGGACCTCCCCGGAGACCTGGATCACTCCCGCGGTGCTGGCCGTCGTCAGCTCGCGTCCCGGGATCGTGCGGGTGTGGAACGTCGAGACCGGCACGACGGAGCGGCTCGCCCAGTTCCGCAACCGGGGGATGCACGTGTCCCTGGCCTCCGAGCAGGTCGCGGCGCTTCTCCGCAAGGGCCGCCGATGACGCCGTTGGTCGCCGTGGTGGTGCTCCAGGGCGTCGCCCTGGTGCTGGTGGTCCTCGCACTCGTCGGGCTGCAGCAGAACCTG
Organism: Pimelobacter sp. 30-1; assembly: GCF_018831735.1. NCBI lineage: Bacteria > Bacillati > Actinomycetota > Actinomycetes > Propionibacteriales > Nocardioidaceae > Pimelobacter > Pimelobacter sp. 30-1. Next base: position 903,573 of record NZ_NHTS01000001.1, on the reverse strand, counting down.
CGCCGCCTGGAGCGACGGGTCGGACGTGCGGGCGCGCGCCGTCGCGGTGCGACCGAGCTGACCGCGCTGCGGCCGCTGGACGGCGCGAACCTGTCGTGCGTTCTGCTGGTGTCGGACCACTGCCCGATCTGCGCCTCCGTGCTGCCGGCGTTCATCGAGCCCGGGGGCGCCGACCGATCCGTCGAGCGGCTGGTGCTCTCCCGCGTCGACCTGACCCAGCACGACGTGGGGCCGCTCCGCACCGTCGTCGACCGCGATCTGTACGACGCACTCGATCCCGGCTGGCAGCCCGCCCTGGCGGTGGTGGACGCCGGTGGCGAGGTCCTGGCGATCCGCCCGGCGGGCTCGGTCGATGCGGTCCGGGCCGTCCTCGGCACGGCCGCAGAACGGGCCGGCCGATGACGCCCGACCGGGCCCGGTCCGCGATCCACCATCCGGCGACCCCGGCGGTGGGGCTCGCGGTGGCCGCGCTCGTGGTCGCGCAGACCGATCTGGCCGCGCCGAGCGGGACCACGCCCCTCGGTACCTGGCTGGTGCTGGCGCTCGCCGCGGGCTATGCCATCTCCGGCAGCGTTTGAAGCCACAACTCAGCGATGCTGGCCTCGTCGGTCTGGCGGGGTACTTCCCAGGGATGGTTCATCGGCGGGCTCGTCGTCGGCGGCACCGCGACGGCGACATTGATCGCAGCGCTCGGCTCCCTGCCACGCGCCGTGCTCCCGGACGCGGTCGTCGCCGGTGCCGTGGTGGTGCTGCTCGGCCTGGTGCTGCTCCACGAGCTCGGGGCGCTGCACCTACGGCTCCCCCAGAATGCCCGCCAGGTGCCGGAGCGGATCGTCGAGGCAGGGCCTCGGTTCGGCGCTCTCCAGTTCGGACTGGAGATGGGCACCGAGATGCGGACCTACCTCACCAGCGCGGCGCCGTACGCCCTGCTCGCCCTCGTGGCGCTGGTCGCCGGCCCCGTGGAATTCCTGGTTGCGGGAGCCGGGTTCGGGGGCGGCCGGGCGTTGATGACACTGGCGCGCAACGGTCACCCGCAGCCACCCGAGTGGGACCGTCTCCTCGCCGAGCACGACGTCGTCCTCCGCCGCTGCCTCGTCCTCCTGGTCGTCGCTCTCGCGGCCGTCCTCGTCTGGATCCGACTCATCCGCTGAGCCCAGCGCCCTCAGCCCCGCAGGTACGTCAGCACCGCCGACACCCGCCGGTCACTCTCCGGATCCAGGTCCAGCTTGGCGAAGATCCCGCCCACGTGCTTGCGCACCGCCGCCTCGCTCACCACCAGCTGCTCGGCGATCGACCCGTTCGTGCGCCCCTCCGCCATCAGCGAGAGCACCTCGCGCTCGCGCTCGGTGAGGGCCGACAGCGGTCCGTCGTCGCGGCGGCGGGCGAGGAGCTGGCGGACGACCTCGGGGTCGACGACGAGGCCGCCGGCGGCGACCCGGTCGATGCTGTCGAGGAACTCGCGGACGTGGCCGACGCGGTCCTTGAGGAGGTAGCCCATGCCGCCGGGGCCGGGGGCGTCGAGGAGGCCGTCGAGGTAGGCGTCGGCGACGTACTGGGAGAGCACGAGGATGCCGATCGAGGGGTGGGAGGCGCGGATGGCGGCGGCGGCGCGCAGGCCCTCGTCGGAGTGGCCGGGGGGCATGCGGACGTCGGTGACGACGAGGTCGGGCGGGTCGTGGCGGACGTACGCCAGGAGGGCGTCGGCGGTCTCGACGGCGGCGAGGACCTCGTGGCCGGCGCGCTCGACGATGCCGACCAGGCCCTCGCGCAGGAGGGCGAGGTCCTCGGCGATCACGACACGCATCGCGGGCACTCCATCCTGACCTCGGTCGGCCCGCCGTCGGGGCTGCGTACGGTCAGGGTGCCACCGAGGGCGTCGAGGCGGGTCACCAGGCCGGCCAGGCCGCTGCCGGCGCCGATCCGGGCGCCGCCGGTGCCGTCGTCGGAGACGGTGACGACGAGGTGCTCGTCGTGCAGCCAGCCGCTGACCTGGGCCGTGCGGGCGCCGGAGTGGCGGGCGACGTTGGTCAGCGCCTCGCTCACCACGAAGTACGCCGCGCCCTCGACCGGCTCCGGCAGCCTCGGGGCCTCGATGCGCACGGTGACGGGGATGGGCATCCGGTCCGCCACCTCCCGTACGGCGGCCGCGAGGCCGAGGTCGACGAGCACCCGCGGGTGGATACCCCGGACCGCCTCGCGCAGGTCCGCCAGGGCCGCCTCCACCTCACCGTGCGCCTGCCGGACCAGGTCCAGCCCCGGCCCCTCCGGTACGTCGAGCTCGGCCCGGCCGAGCGTCATGCTGAGCGCGACCAGCCGCTGCTGGACGCCGTCGTGGAGGTGCCGCTCGATCCGCTTGCGCTCGGTCTCGAAGGCGTCGACCAGGTCGAGCCGGGAGCGGCGGAGCTGGCCGATCCGCTGCTCCAGCTCGCGCTCCCCCGGCGCCAGCAGCAGCCGGGCCAGCGCCGACTGCCCGGCGGCGAGCAAGGTCAGCGCGTAGGCGCTGAGGACGTAGGCGATCGGCGCCCCGATCAGCGCCATCGGCAGCGCCTCGCCGAACGACTCGACGGTCCAGGCGAAGACGACGACCTGGTCGGCGGCGGCGAGCAGCGGCGCGAGCAGGAAGGCGCCGGTGAGCAGGACCGCGTTGAACACCACGATCGCGTCGACCAGCCAGAACAGCGTGACCAGCAGGACGACGTACCCGGCCTCGCGACCCGACGGCGGCTCGCCGCGGCGCTGGCGCACCCAGGCCCGCACCCCGCGGCCCGCCACCGGCGGACGGGGGACGCCGAGCGGCGGCGCGTCCGGCTGGACGACGCGCAGCCGGCGCCGCTCCAGGGCGAGAACGGCGACGCACAGCACCGGGATCGCGCCGATGATGACGAAGCCGACCACGAGGACCGCGGTCAGGGCGCCGGCCATCAGCAGCCCGAGCAGGACGAGGAGGAGCGCGAGGCCGACGACCGCCGTACCGGCGAGGTAGGCGAGCGAGCGCCACGGCCACGACGACAGCAGGAACCGGACCGGGTTGCCGCGCAGGGCACTCCAGGCGGTCTCCGGTCGGGGCATGCGGCCAGCCTAGGGAGCCGGTGCCCCCATCAGGGGTAGCGCACGCGCTACCCCTGATCTCGCGTGCAGGCCAGCGCGCGCGGGCCTCGCGGCGACGACGCTCGATGCATGACCACAGCGACCCTCGCCCCGCCCGCGATCGTCCTCGACGGCGTCGCGCGCAGCTACGGCTCCCGCGCCGGCCGCGTCGACGCGCTCCGGGGCGTCACGCACGCCTTCGCCCCCGGGAGCTTCACCGCGATCATGGGTCCGTCCGGCTCCGGCAAGTCGACGCTCCTGCAGTGCGCCGCCGGGCTCGACCGGCCGACGTCGGGACGGGTCCTCGTCGCCGGTCACGACCTCGGGCGGCTCTCGGAGGCCGCGCTGACCCGGCTGCGGCGGGACGCGATGGGCTTCGTGTTCCAGGCCTACAACCTGCTGCCCGCGCTCACCGCGCACGACAACGTCGCGCTCCCGGCCCGGCTTGCCGGCCGGCGTCCGGCGCGCGGGGAGGTCGCGGCGGCGCTGACCCGGGTCGGGCTGGAGACCCAGCAGCGCCGGCGTCCCGCCGAGCTCTCCGGCGGCCAGCAGCAGCGGGTCGCGATCGCGCGGGCGCTGGTGACCCGCCCCCAGGTCGTGTACGCCGACGAGCCGACCGGCGCGCTCGACCGGACCACCGGCCGCCAAGTGCTCGAGCTGCTCCGCTCGACCGTCGACACCGAGGGCCTGACCGTGGTGATGGTGACCCACGACCCCGTCGCGGCGTCGTACGCCGACAGCGTGCTGTTCCTCGAGGACGGCCTCGTCGTCGGGCACCTCGCCCGCGGCACCGCCGCCCAGATCGCCGCCGCCATGAGCGAGCTGGAGCGCTGATGCTGGCCACGATCCGCCTCGGTCTCGCCTCCGTGCGCGAGCACCGGGCGCTCTACGCCGGCTCGTTCGTCGCGGTCGCGCTCGGCGTCGCGCTGATCGCCGGGGTCGTCGTGCTGACGATCTCGATCGGCGACCAGGGACCGGAGGTCCAGGACACGCTCTCGCTGCTCGGCGTGGTGGCCGGCTTCGCCGGGTTCATGGCGATCTTCGTCGTGTCGAGCACCTTCGGGTTCACCGTCACCGCGCGGCGCCGCGAGCTCGGCCTGCTGCGCCTCGTCGGCGCCACCCCCCGCCAGGTACGCCGCCAGGTCCGCGTCGAGGCCCTCGTCGTCGCCGTGCTGGCCGCGGTCGCGGGCGCGGCGCTGGGCCAGCTCGTCGCGCTGGCGCTCGCCGTCCTCCTCGCCGCCCAGGACGTGACGCCCGAGCGGGTGCCGCTCACCTGGAACCTGCTCCCCCTGGCGATCTCGGCCGGCTGCGGCGTCGTCGTCGCGCTGCTCGGCGCGTGGGCGGCGTCCCGCCGGGCCGCCAAGGTGGCGCCGGCCCAGGCCCTGCGCGAGGCCACCGACACGGGCCGCCGGGTCGGCGTGGTCCGCGGCATCGTCGGCACGCTCTGCCTCGTGGGCGCCGCCGCCATGCTCGTCGGGATCCGCGCGGGCGACCCGCTGCTGGCGCTGATGCTGTCGATCTTCGTGCCCGAGCTGGTCGTGGTCGGGCTGGTCTGCTGGGGCCCGGTGCTGCTCCCGCTGCTGGTGCGCGTGCTGACGCTGCCCTTCCGGGAGCACCCGGTGCTCGGGCTGGCCCGCGAGAACGTCGGCAACCAGGCCCGTCGTACGACCTCGCTGGCGGCGCCGGTGCTGGCGATCTCCGCGATCGCGGGCTCCCTGATCCTCAGCCTCAGCTTCGCCGCCGACTGGGACCAGGGCATCACCCGCCAGCAGCTCGCCGCCCCCGTCGTCGTCACCGACACCCAGCGCGCCCCCCGCGCACCCGAGGCGGGTGTCGTCGACGGCCGCAACGCCGTCGCCCTCGCGACCGGGGGCGAGGCGGCGAGCGACTGGACCGCCGAGGGCATCGACCCCGGGACCGCCGTCGCCACCCGCGGCCTGCGCACCCACGAGGGCGACCTCGACCGGCTGACCGGCCGGACGATGGCGATCAGCCGCTCCGCGGTCTTCGACGCCGGCTTCGGGCTCGGCTCGCAGGTGCGGGTGCGCTTCCCCGACGGCGCGCGGATGCGGCTGCGCGTGGTCGCGATCGTCGAGGACGCGGCGACCCTGCACGAGGACGTCCTGCTCCCCCGCCGGCTCGCCCGCGCCCACGGCGCGAAGCCGACCGGCACCTGGTTCGTGCTGCCCGCGCCGGGCGTCGACGCCGCCGGGCTGCGCACGGCGCTCCGGGACCGGGGCACCGGCGACGTGCTCACCGCCGAGCAGTGGATCGCCCGCGTGGACCGGGCCCAGCGCGACCAGAACCAGGTCGGCCTCATCGCGATCCTCGGTCCCACCGGGCTCTACGCCGGCATCGCGATCGCCAACACCCTGCTCATGGGCACCCTGCAGCGCCGCCGGGAGTTCTCGGTGACCCGGCTCGTCGGCGCGACCGCGGCCCAGGTACGCCGGATGGTGCTCGCCGAGTCCGCGATGGTCGCCGGCGCCGCGCTCCTGCTCGGCTCGGCGGTCACGGTGACCGTCGCCGCACTGCTCCGGGCGCCGATGACGGCCGGGCTGGACGACGTACCGCTGACGGTGCCGTGGGGCAGCCTGCTCGCCATCGCCGTCGCCTGCGCGGTGGTGACGGTCGTGGCCGCGGTGCTGCCCGTATCGTGGCTGCGTGGCCACCCCTCCGCTGTTGCTGATCACCAACGGTGACGCCGGGACGGCGGACCAGGAGGCGGTCGAGGCCGCGCTCGCCGTGCTCCGCGCACCGGCCGGCGCCGACGTCGAGGTGCGGGCCACGTCCAGCCCCGACGAGCTCGCCGACGTGCTGGCCGAGGCGGGCGAGCGCCGGGTCGTCGTGGCCGGCGGCGACGGCAGCATCCACGCCGTCGTCCAGGCGCTCCACACCCGCGGCGACCTCACCGGCCGCACGCTCGGGCTGATCCCGCTCGGCACCGGCAACGACTTCGCCCGCACCCTCGGCCTCCCCCTCGACCCGGCCGAGGCGGCCGCGGTCGTCGTCGCCGGGACCACCCGGCCGACCGACCTCGTCGTCGACGAGGACGAGGCCGTCACCGTCAACAGCGTCCACCTCGGCGCCGGCGCCGAGGCCGGCAAGCGCGGCGCCCGCTGGAAGGAGCGGCTCGGCAAGGTCGGCTACCCGATCGGCGCCGTGCAGACCGCACTCAACCCGCCGAGCCTGCGCCTGCGGGTCGAGGTCGACGACACCGTCGTGGTGGACGTCGACCGCCCGGTGCTCATGGTCGCGGTCGGCAACGGCGCCTCGGTCGGCGGCGGCACCGAGCTCACCCCGGAAGCGGACCCCCACGACGGCCTGGTCGACGTCCTCGTCGCGACCCCCGTCTCCCCCTTGGCCCGGCTCGGCTACGTGCTGCGGCTGCCGTTCGGCCGCCACGCGGAGCACTCCGACGCGGCGATCGTCCGCGGCCGGACCGTCCGGGTCAGCGGCGCGGCCTTCGACTGCAACAGCGACGGCGAGATCGACGGGCCGGTACGGTCCCGGACCTGGCGGGTGCTGCCGGCGGCGTACTCGATGGTGGTGCCGGGCAGGTAGAACCCTAGGCTTGGGCCCGTGGCACGAGGACAGCGCAACCAGCAGGGCGACCAGCAGCAGGCCCCCAGCGACTGGGTGACCCGGACCGCCGACCTGGCGCTCCGGCACGCCGAGTCCGTCAACGGCGGGACGCTGCCCGAGCTCGTCACGTGCGCGTCCGGCATCAGCCCCTCGGGCCCGATCCACCTCGGCAACCTGCGTGAGTTCCTCACCGTGCACTTCGTCGCCGAGGAGATCCGCCGCCGCGGCATCAACGTCCGGCACCTGCACAGCTGGGACGACTACGACCGGTTCCGCAAGGTCCCCGCCGGCGTCGACCCGTCGTGGAGCGAGCACATCGGCCGCCCGCTGTCCGCCGTCCCCGACCCGACCGGCGAGTTCGCGAGCTGGGGCGAGCGCTACAAGGCGCCGCTGCGGGCCGCGCTCGTCGAGATGGGCTGCGAGATGGTCGAGGTGGACCAGACCGAGATGTACACCTCGGGCGCCTACCGCGACCAGGTGCTCACCGCCATCCGCAAGCGCGGCGAGATCGAGTCGGTCATGGCGCAGTTCCGTACCAAGAAGACCGACGACGCGCCCGCCGACGACGAGGGCTCCACCGAGGGCGACCTCGCCCGGTTCCCCTACAAGCCCTACTGCCGCGGCTGCGGTCGCGACACCGTCACCCTCACGTCGTACGACGACGAGACGACCGACCTGGCCTACACCTGCGACGTGTGCGGCGACTCCTACGTCACCAACGTGGCGACCCAGAACGAGGGCAAGCTCGTCTGGAAGGTCGACTGGCCGATGCGCTGGACCTACGAGGGCGTGCACTTCGAGCCCGGCGGCGTCGACCACGCGAGCCCCGGGTCGTCCTACACCGTCGGCAAGGCGATCGTCGCCCCCGTCTTCGGCGGCTCCGCGCCGTCGTTCGTCGGCTACTCGTTCGTCGGCGTGGCCGGCATGCCCAAGATGTCCTCGTCCAAGGGCGGGGTGCCCACCGCGGCCGAGGCGCTGCGCATCCTCGAGGCGCCGATCCTGCGCTGGCTCTACGTGCGCCGCCAGCCCAAGCAGGCCTTCAACGTCGACTTCGGCCAGGAGGTGCTGCGCCTGTACGACGAGTGGGACGCGCTGACCAAGAAGGCCGCGATCCCCGAGAAGCGCGACGCCGCGGTGCTCGCCTGGGAGCGGGCGTCCGCGACCTCGACCGCGGGCACGCTGCCGACGCCGGCGGTCGTCGTACCGTTCCGGATGCTGTCGTCGGTCGCCGACGTCACCGCCGGGTCCCGCGAGATCACCGCCGCCACCGTCGGCGCGACCGAGGCCGACCTGGCCCCGCGGCTCGAGAAGGCCGCCACCTGGATCACCGACTACGTCGACCCCGAGGACCGTACGACGGTCCGCGAGGCCCCCGACACCGCCCGCCTCGCCGCGCTCGACGAGGCCGAGGCGCGCTGGCTGGGCCTGCTGCTCGACGGCCTCCCGGAGTCCTTCGACACCGAGGCGCTGACCACGCTGATCTACGGCGTCCCCAAGGTCGCCCGCGGGCTCGCCGCCGAGGACGCGCCGACCGACGAGGTCAAGGCCGACCAGAAGGCGTTCTTCAAGTTGCTCTACGAGCTCCTCGTCGCCGCCGAGCGCGGCCCGCGGCTGCCCACGCTGTTCGCGGCGCTGGGGGTCGACGACGTGCGCAGGCTGCTGACGCCCCCGGCATAGAGCCGGCACCCCGGGGTAGGGGCAGCCCATGATCGACGACTTCCTCGTCCCGGTCACCGCGGCCGGCCTGATCGACGTGATCGAGCAGATGTCCGGCCTGCCGTGGCCCGAGAACGGCGGCACCTGGATCCCCTGGGAGATCGACGGGTGCGAGGGCGAGACCGGCGATATCGCGCACGTCCTCGGGATCGGCGCGACCGCCGACCCCGCGCGGCTGCGCGAGCTGACCGCGCCGCTGGTCCGGCTGGCCGACCAGCACTGGATCGTCCGCTACCGCTTCGACGCGAGGCTCTACACCGACCGGGAGGCGAGCGACCCCCGGATCGCCCCGGCCGCCGCCCTCCGGTCGATGGGGGTCGACACCGCCCCCTGGTGGAAGCACGGCGACGACGCGGTGCTGCTGGTCGACAACGGCGCCGCGGCCGTCGTCCTCGTGCTGCCGGCGCAGTGGCTCGAGGGGCCGAGCCCGGCGGAGCAGGAGGTGATCGACTCCCCGCTCGTCGCCGACCTCCTCTCCCGCGAGGAGCGCCGGGTGCTGAGCGCGGTGTGGGAGGTCCTGCGGACCCGTGACCCCGACGTGCTCCGGCCGCTGGCGGCGGCACGCGTCCGCATCGACAGCGCCACCGAGGACCTCGGGCTCGGCGGCGCGCTGGTGAGCAACGACAGCCACCTCGCCCACGCCCTCGACCGGATCCGGCTCTTCGAGGAGGGGCGCTGCCTGTGCGCGGCCTATCCCGGGCACTCCTTCTACCAACCGGCCAAGGAAGAGGCCGCCGGGCACGTCCGCATCGAGGAGGTCGTCCCGGTCCTCGTCAACGGACGGCCCGACCGGCCGCGGCACCTCTGCGCGTGCACCGGCTGCGGGCAGCGGTGGGACGTCGAGGAGGGCGAGTACCACTACCCGTGGTGGAAGTGGACCGCGCTGGAGGCCTAGCCGCTAGCTGCCGAGCAGCTCGTCGTACGCCGTCGGGCTGGAGTCGCGCAGGAACGACGAGCAGCGCTCCCACTCGTCGGTCTCGCCGATCGCGCGCGCGGCGATGGCCAGCAGGCCGAGGGCGCGCAGGAAGCCGCGGTTGGGCTCGTGCTCCCACGGGACCAGGCCGTGGCCCTTCCAGCCGTTGCGGCGCAGCGTGTCGAGCGAGCGGTGGTAGCCGACGCGCGCGTAGGCGTAGACCGTCACGTCGTCGGCACCGCCGTCGCGGGCCTGCTCGGCGAGGGTCGCCCAGGCCAGCGGCGAGGCCGGCAGCCGCCGTACGACGGCCGCGGGGGTCTCGCCGGCCGCGAGCAGCTCGGCAGCGGGGTCGACGGGGAGGTGGGTGGGCGGAGGGCCGGCCATCAGGTCGGCACCGGGGGTGAGGCTCATGTGTTCATTCTGGCCCGCACCCGAAGCGGTGTCGGCGGGCGGGTGTTCACTGGACTCGTGACTCGGAGCGCTCCCACCACGCCTGCCTCGACCCCGACAGGTCAGGTCGCCAACCCCTGGCCCGCGCTGTGGGCGCTCGTCATCGGCTTCTTCATGATCCTGGTCGACCTGACCATCGTCACCGTCGCGACGCCGACGATCATCGAAGAGCTCGACGCCTCGGTCAACGACGTCGTCTGGGTCTCCAGCGCCTACATGCTGGCGTACGCCGTCCCGGTGCTCATCACCGGACGCCTCGGCGACCGGTTCGGCGCGAAGTACCTCTACCTGGGCGGCCTCACGGTCTTCACGCTCGCCTCCCTGTGGTGCGGCCTGACCACGACCGTCGAGGGACTCATCGTGGCGCGCGTCGTCCAGGGCCTCGGCGCCTCGATGATGACGCCCCAGACGATGGCGATCATCACCCGGATCTTCCCTGCCGCCGAGCGCGGCCGGGCGATGGCGGTGTGGGGCGCGACGGCCGGCGTCGCGCTCGTCGTCGGGCCGATCCTCGGCGGGGTGCTGACCGACGGGCTCGGCTGGGAGTGGATCTTCTTCGTCAACATCCCCGTCGGCGTCCTCGCCTTCGCCCTCGCGCTGCGCTACGTCCCCGCGCTGCCCACCCACCAGCACCACTTCGACTGGATCGGCGTCGTGCTCTCGGGCGGGGCGATGTTCCTGCTCTGCTTCGGCATCCAGGAGGGCCACCAGAAGGACTGGGCGGGCTGGATCATCGCGATGATCGCCGGCGGCGTCGTGCTGCTCGTGCTGTTCCTCGTCTGGCAGCGGCTCAACCGCACCGAGCCCCTGGTCCCCCTCAGCCTGTTCGCCGACCGCAACTTCGCCGTCTCCAACGTCGCGATCACCTGCATGGGCGCGATCGCCGCGTCGTTCGGCTTCCCGCTGATGCTCTACGCCCAGGCCGTGCGCGGCTACTCCCCCACCCAGGCCGCGCTGCTCATGCTGCCGATGGCCGTCATGTCGATCTTCCTGGCCCGCCTGGTCGGCTCGCTCTCCGACCGGCTGCACCCGCGCAAGGTCCTCGGCTTCGGCTTCGGCGTCAGCCTGGTCGGCTTCCTGCTCCTCATCTGGCGCCTGGCCCCGGGCGTCGCCGTCTGGGAGCTCGCGATCCCGATGGCCCTGATCGGCGTCGGCAACGCCTTCATCTGGGCGCCGACCGCGACCACCGCCAACCGCAACCTCCCGATACGCCTGGCCGGAGCCGGAGCCGGCATCTACAACGCCACCCGCCAGGTCGGCTCGGTGCTCGGCGCGGCCGCGATCGCCGTACTGATGGACGGGCGGCTGGCCCACTACCTCCCCGGCGCCGCCGCCCACGGCGACGCCGGCGCGGCCCAGATCGCCGACCCGCACGCCGCGGACCTGTTCAGCAAGGCCATGCAGCAGTCGATGTGGCTGCCCGCGGCGATGTACGCCGTCGGGCTGGTCGCCGTGATGTTCTACGAGCGGCCGCAGCACGCGGGCTTCGGCGAGCGGAGCGCGGCCGGGACCTGACAGGATCCAGCGCGTGCCGCCGCCTCCCCAGCACGACCAGCCTCCCCCGACGACCAGCCACCGATGGTCGGCCCGGATCGTGGGGGCCGTCGTCATCGTCGTGCTCACCTTCCTGATGACCGTCGTGCTCGCGGACGAAGCCGGGGTGACGCGGTGGCTGTGGCCGCTGCAGCTCTCCGCGACCATCGTCGGCGGCGGCCTCGCGTGGCTGAGCTCGCGCCGCGAGTCCTGGAACGTGGCATCCCGGCACGGCACGTGGGTCGCCACGGCAGGCGCCGGCGTGTTCGTCCTGCTGATCAAGGTGGCCCAGGCGCGGGGCGACTTCTACTTCGCGCTGGCGGGGTTCACCGGCGGTGTTGCGATGCTGGTGCTGTTCTTGCACCAGGCGAACGTCGAGGCGGGCGACGACGACCCCGAGGACTCCTAGGACAGCACGAACCCGAACAGCGGGCTGTCCGGCGGCACGATCTCGACCCGCAGCCGCGAGTCCGCCATCCGGGCGAGCAGCCAGTCGAGGTCGCCGCGCGACTGCATCTCGATGCCGACCAGCGCCGGACCGGTCTCGCGGTTGTTGCGCTTGGTGTACTCGAACAGCGTGATGTCGTCGTCGGGCCCGAGGACGTCGTCGAGGAAGCGGCGCAGCGCGCCGGGCTCCTGCGGGAACTCGATGAGGAAGTAGTGCTTGAGCCCCTCGTGGACGAGCGCGCGCTCGACGATGTCGGCATAGCGCGAGACGTCGTTGTTGCCGCCGGAGACCACGACGACGACGCGGCTGCCGGGGGCCAGGTCGGCGAGGCCGGGCAGGCCGCCGTCGACGCGCAGGGCGGCCGGGGCTAGGGCGCCGGCAGGCTCGGCGATGATGCCGTCGACCTGGTAGAGGTCGAGCATCTCGACGCAGATCAGGCCCTCGGGGACGGCGGCGACGGTCAGGTCGACGGACGCGCGGGCGGCCGCGACGGCCGCATAGGTCAGGTCGCCGACCCGGCGGACGGCGGCGCCGTCGACGAAGGGGTCGACGCCGTCGAGCTCGACGGGGCCGCCGGCGTCGAGGGCGGCCGCGAGGGAGGCGGCGCCGGAGGGCTCGGCGGCGACGACGCGGACGCCGGGGAGCCGCTCGGCGAGGACGGTGAGGCAGCCGGCGACGAGGCCGGCCCCGCCGACCGGGAGGACGAGGGCGTCGGGCTGCCAGCCGAGCTCGGCCGACTGGGCGAGGATCTCGGCGGCGACGGTGCCCTGGCCGGCGACGATGCCCGGGTGGTCGAACGCCGGTACGACGCTCGCCCCCGAGGCCGCGGCGAAGTCGGCCGCGGCGACGGCCGCGTCGTCGTACGCCTCGCCGGCGATGACGACCTCGACCTGGTCGCCGCCGAGCGCGGCGACGCGGTCGCGCTTCTGCCGGGGCGTGGTGCGGGGCAGGAAGATCGTGGCGTGGACGCCGGCCCGGGCGCAGGCGAAGGCGACGCCCTGGGCGTGGTTGCCGGCGCTGGCGCAGGTCACCCCGCGCGAGCGCTCGTCCGCGGAGAGCCCGGCGAGGACCGTGTAGGCGCCGCGGGCCTTGTAGGACCGCACCGGGGTGAGGTCCTCACGCTTGAGCCAGATGTCGAGCCCGGTCAGCGCGGAGAGCCGGTCGGCTCTCCGCAGCGGGGTCGGCGGGATCACCGAGCCCAGCAGCGCCGCCGCCCGGTCGACGTCCGCGGCGGTGGGAAGCGACGCGGACACCGTCAGCCGACGGTCTTGCCGGCCGAGCGCAGGTTCTCGCTGGCCTCGACGATGCGGGCGGCCATGCCGGCCTCGGCGGCCTTGCCCCAGGCGCGCGGGTCGTAGGCCTTCTTGTCGCCGACCTCGCCGTCGATCTTGAGCACGCCGTCGTAGTTGCGGAACATGTGGTCCGCGGCGGGCCGGGTGAAGGCGTACTGGGTGTCGGTGTCGACGTTCATCTTCACGACGCCGAAGTCGACGGCCGCCGCGATCTCCTCGGCCGACGAGCCGGAGCCGCCGTGGAAGACCAGGTCGAACGGCTTGGAGCCGGCCGGCAGGCCGAGCTCGGCGACGACGGCCGCCTGGGCGTCGCGCAGGATCTCGGGACGGAGCTTGACGTTGCCCGGCTTGTAGACGCCGTGCACGTTGCCGAAGGTCAGCGCGGTCAGGTAGCGGCCCTTGTCCCCGATGCCGAGTGCGCGCACGGTGGCCAGCGCGTCCTCGGGGGTGGTGTAGAGCTTCTCGTCGATGGCGCCGACGATGCCGTCCTCCTCGCCGCCGACCACGCCGACCTCGATCTCGAGGATGATCTTGGCCGCGGCCGCCTTGGCGAGCAGCTCCTCGGCGATCTGGAGGTTCTCGTCGAGCGGCACGGCCGAGCCGTCCCACATGTGCGACTGGAACAGCGGCGCCTCACCCCGGGCGACGCGCTCGGCGGAGATCGCCAGCAGCGGCCGGACGAAGCCGTCGAGCTTGTCCTTGGGGCAGTGGTCGGTGTGCAGCGCGATGTTGACGGGGTAGCTCTTGGCGACCTCGGCGGCATAGGCGGCGAAGGCGACCGAGCCGGTCACCATGTCCTTGACGGACGGACCGGAGAGGTACTCCGCACCGCCGGTCGACACCTGGACGATGCCGTCGGAGCCGGCGTCGGCGAAGCCCTTGAGCGCCGCGTTGAGGGTCTGCGAGGACGTCACGTTGATGGCCGGGAAGGCGAACGAACCCGCCTTGGCGGCGTCGAGCATCTCGGCGTACTTCTCAGGGGTGGCGATGGGCATGCTGGCTGGCTCCTGCGCGGGGTCCGGTTACGACCACATCAACCTACCGTGACAACCGATCGCTGTCGGCCTGCGTATCCCTGGTTGAGTGAGTCGAGGTCGTCCGGACGGAGGCCGCCGTCGCGAGCGTCGCGAGGCGCGCGCAGCAGGCGGCCTCCGTCCGGACGACCGATACATCCCCCTGGAGGAACCATGCAGGACATCAAGGACGTGCTGGACGCCGAGCTGCACACACCGCCGGCGCCCACCTTCGACGTCGCCACCACCCTCGGCGCCGGCCGTCGCGCCGTACGACGCCGCCGGCTCGCCGCGGGCGGTGCGGCCCTGGCGCTGGCGCTGGTCGTGGGCGGCGCGGGCGTGGCGGTGACCTCGCAGTTCACCGGTGGGCAGGGCACCGACCCGGTCCAGGTCGCGGCGGGGGTCTCCGACGAGGGGCTCGCGTCGACGGACCGGTTGGTCGACGAGTCGCCGGCGGGCTACGACCCCCAGGACGACGACGTGATCCTGGTCCGCAGCGGGTGGGAGGTCGTCGAGCGGGTCGAGGACCCGGTGACCGGGATGAGCCCCGCCGCCGGCGGCGGGACGATCGCCGACTCGACGGGGTTGGCGCTGCGCAAGGGCGCGACGACCACGTGGGTCGTGCTGTGGCGCTCCGCCGAGAAGGGCGAGAAGCCGACCTCGCAGGGCGGCGGCGGGGCGGCCGAGACGGAGGCGAAGTCCGGCTACGACACCCTCACCGGCTGGCTCGACCACCAGAAGACCCTGGCGTTCACCGGGACCGCCCGGTGAGGCGCGCCGAGCGCGAGGCGGCGTACGTCGAGTTCGCCACCACCCGCCGCGACCAGCTGCGCCGGATCGCCTACAGCATGTGCGGCGACTGGCACCGCGCCGACGACCTGGTGCAGACCGCCCTCGTCCGCCTGTACGTCGCCTGGCCGCGCGTCGCGCGCAGCGGCACCGAGGAGGCCTACGTCCGCAAGATCCTGCTCAACGCGGCGATCGACGAGTCCCGCCGCGCCGTACGCCGGGAGCGGCCGACCGACGAGCTGCCCGAGGTCGCGGCGCCGGCCGGGGTGAGCGTCGAGGACCGCTCGTCGCTGGTCGCCGCGCTCCAGGAGCTGCCGGTGCAGCAGCGGGCGACGGTCCTGCTGCGACACTGGCTGGGGCTGTCGGTGGCCGAGACGGCGGCCGAGCTCGGCATCTCCGAGGGCACGGTCAAGAGCCACACCTCGCGGGGGCTGACCGCGCTGCGCGGCTACCTGGAGGAGCCCTCCGAGTTCGAGAGCGCCTGACACCTCCGGTCGCGGTGCCGGCCCTCGCCCGGCTCCTGGCGTCAGCCCGGACGTACGTCCGGGTTCTTCGGTCTGGCAACTGACTCGAGTAGACAGGTCTTGTGCCGAGGTTCATCGTGCTGAGGCAGGAGGCCTCGGCGGAGCGGACCGCAAGGGCCGCAATCGCTCGCTGAGGAGCAAGCTCATGAGGCTCATTCGCATCAAGTGGGGAAGGGTCGCGGCAACCATGGCGGCGACGTTGATTGCTCTCGTCGCGCTGTTGGTGGCCACCATCTCGCCGACGTGGGCGTGGGTGACCACCGCGCCTGCGGGTGCGCCGGTCAACTTCGTCGGCACAGGGATCACCTTCACCGACATCCCGACCGCCCAGACCATCAGTTGTACGACGTTCACCCGGGCTGGTGCCGTCAGTGTGCCGGCGGGCACCAACGCCGCCTACGGGGCGAGTGTGGCGAACCTGACCACCGCAAGCATCTCGGGATGTACCAACCCGATCATCGGCTCCTGCACCATCACGGCCACGACGACCTGGGGATTCGCTTTGACGGCCGCCCCGACCGGGGGCGTGTGGCCGGCACGGTTCACCAACGTCAAGCTCGTCGTGTCGTGCACAGGATGTGTCTTCACCATGGAAGGCGTCATCAACGGCAAGTTCGACCGCAACAGCGCCTCGCCGACCTATCAGCGCTTCACGCCGGTGACCGGGCCGTCGGGGCTGGTGGTCTCCGGAAGCCCGGCGCCGAGCGGCCCGAACTGTGTCATCTTCGATGTCCTTCCGGGAGACGACGTCGAGGTCGGTGGCTACTGGACCAACACCGGGACGCCGATCTGACCCGACCCCGGCGGCGCAGCGCCTAGCCCCGCCAGGCCGCGTCGCTGCTCAGGTCCGCGTGCTGGCGCACCCAGGCGTGCATCGCGATGGCGGCCGCGGCGGAGGCGTTGATCGAGCGGGTGGAGCCGAACTGGGCGATCGAGAAGGTCCCGTCGCACGTCGCGCGGGCGGCCTCCGAGAGCCCCGGCCCCTCCTGCCCGAAGAGGAAGCAGACCCGCGCGGGGAGGTCCATCGTCTCGAGGTGGGCCGACCCGGGCAGGTTGTCGATGCCGAGCAGCGGGACGCCCTGCTCGGCCAGGTAGGCGTGGAGCTCGGCGACGGTCGGGTGGTGCCGGACGTGCTGGTAGCGGTCGGTGACCATGGCTCCGCGCCGGTTCCAGCGGCGGTTGCCCACGATGTGCACCTCCGCGGCGAGGAAGGCGTTGGCCGAGCGGACGATGGTCCCGATGTTGAAGTCGTGCTGCCAGTTCTCGATGGCCACGTGGAAGCCGTGCCGACGCCGGTCGAGGTCGGCGACGATCGCCTCGACGCTCCAGTACCGGTACCGGTCGACCACGTTGCGCCGGTCGCCCTCGCGCAGCAGCTGCTCGTCGTACACCTCGCTGCCGGGGCCCTCGGGCCAGGCGCCGGGCCACGGTCCGAGGCCCACCTCGGGGGGTCCGTGGGGCATCGGGTCGTACGGCGCGCGCTCCTCCCGATCCACGAACCGCACCCTATCCGTCACACCGTTGGGCCGCGGCCGGTAGCGTGGCGTCGTGAACTCGCTGGTGGCGACCCCTCTCGTGGTGCCGATGCTGCTGGGCATCAAGTGGCTCGATCCTTCGTGGCTGCAGTCCGAATACGGCACCACCTTCATCTGGATCGCGATCGCCATCGTGTTCGTGGAGTGCGGGCTGTTCTTCCCGTTCCTCCCCGGTGACACCCTGCTGTTCGCGCTCGGGCTGTTCATCGCCGGCAGCAACAAGACCGGCTACAGCGTCGTGGGCATCTCCAACGAGCCGGTCGAGCTGATCATCGCGATGGCGCTGCTCGTCGTGGCCGCCTTCGCCGGCAATGTCGCGGGCTACGAGATCGGGCGCAAGCTCGGTCCGCCGCTCTACGAGCGCGAGGGCCGGATCCTCAAGAAGAAGTACTTCGACAACACCTCGGCCTTCTTCGACAAGCACGGCAACAAGGCACTGGTGATCGGCCGGTTCGTGCCCTTCGTGCGGACCTACATCACCGTCGTCGCCGGCGTCACCCTGATGGACCGCCGCCGCTTCTTCACCTGGAGCGCGATCGGCGCCGTCCTGTGGGTCGTCTCGATCACCCTGCTCGGCTACTTCCTCGGCGCCGCGATCCCGGCGCTGGGCGAGAACATCGACTACGTCACGCTCGCCATCCTCGCCTTCTCCGCGATCCCGCTGGCGTGGGAGTGGTGGCGTCACAAGCGGCCCGCCGCCAAGCAGCGCAAGACGCTCGCCGACGGCGTCGAGAACACCCCCGAGAATTCCGTCGCCGAGGAGCGATGAGTTCATCCTGAGGTGACAGTCTTTCCCGGCATCGAGTCCACCACGACCCACCGGGAGCAACCATGACGATCAACCTCAACCCCTACATCAACTGGCGCGGCCAGGCCCGCGAGGCGATGGAGTTCTACCGCTCCGTCCTCGGCGGCGAGCTCCAGGTGATGACCTTCGCCGACATGGGCGGTACCGCGATGGGCGTCGCCGAGGCGGAGGTCGACTGGGTCATGCACGCGGCCCTGTCCGTCTCCGACTCGGTGCTCCTCATGGGCGCCGACCACCCCCAGCACGTCCCCGGTGAGCCCCAGCAGCAGCAGGTCAGCATCAGCGGACCGGCCGAGGACGAGGCCACCCTCCGCGCCTGGTGGGACGGCCTGTCCGAGGGCGCGACGATCCACCAGCCGCTCGAGAAGGCGCCCTGGGGCGACAGCTTCGGGATGCTCGAGGACCGCTACGGCGTCCAGTGGCTGGTCAACATCGCGGGCGCCCCGCAGGGCTGACCCGCCCGGCAGGACGACCCGGCCCGCCGGGCCCGTCCAGGCCTCAGGCCTGGGCGGCCGCCCGGGCCGCGTCCAGCTCGGCCTTGGTCAGCACCGCGCGGACCTCGAGCGCGACGTCGGCCAGCGGGTTCGCCTCGCCCGGGCTGCGGTCGATCGCGCAGACCACGGTCTCGACGATCGCGCCGCCCTCGCGCAGCGCGCTCGTGGCGTCGCGCACCGCGCCGCCGGTCGTGATGACGTCCTCGATGAGCACGACCCGCTTGCCGTCGTACGACGGGCCCTCGGCGAGCTTGGCGGTGCCGTACTCCTTGGCCTTCTTGCGCACGAACACCACCGGCAGCCCGACCAGCTGGCTCACCGCCGTCGCGATCGGGATCCCGCCCATCTCGAGCCCGCCGAGCAGGTCGGCGTCCCCGGGCAGCAGCTGCGCCACCTCGCGCGCGACGCGCGCCAGCAGGAGCGGGTCGGCCTCGAAGAGGTACTTGTCGAAGTACTCGTTGCTGACCTGGCCCGAGCGGAGCGTGAACTCGCCCGTCAGGCGGCAGGTGGCGTCGATGTCGGCGGCGAGGGAGGTGTCGGTGGTCGTCACGCTCCTGAGGATAGGAGAGGACGCTGCCGCCCGCTGATCCCGGATAGGGTCGCGACGTGCCTCCGCCCGTCGAGCCCACCCCTGCCCGCGTCGCCGCCCGGGTCGCCGGCACCGGCCAGACGATCTTCGCCGAGATGTCCGCGCTGGCCGTGCGCACCGGCGCGGTCAACCTCGGTCAGGGCTTCCCCGACACCGACGGTCCGCCCGAGCTCCTCGACGCGGCGGCCACGGCGCTGCACAGCGGCGCCAACCAGTACGCGCCGGGCATCGGCGTCCCCGCGCTGCGTCAGGCGATCGCCCGGCACCAGGAGCGGCGCTACGGGCTCGTGCTCGACCCCGACACCCAGGTCGCGGTGACGACCGGCTGTACCGAGGCGATCGCCGGGGCGCTGCTGGGTCTGGTCGACCCGGGCGACGAGGTCGTGGTGCTGGAGCCGTACTACGACTCCTACACGGCGATGATCGACTACGCCGGCGGCGTACGACGCCCGGTGACCCTGCGCGCCCCCGACTTCCGGCTCGACCCCGACGAGCTCGCCGCCGCGGTCACCGACCGCACCAGGCTGATCCTGCTCAACACCCCGCACAACCCGACGGGCCGGGTGCTCGACGCGACCGAGCTGGCCGCCGTGGCGCGGGTCGCCGGGGAGCACGACCTCGTCGTGGTGACCGACGAGGTCTACGAGCACCTGACCTTCGACGGGCGCCGGCACGTGCCGCTCGCGACGCTGCCGGGGATGGCCGAGCGGACGCTGACCCTCTCCAGCGCCGGCAAGTCCTGGTCGGTCACCGGCTGGAAGGTGGGCTGGGCGACCGGTCCGGCCGACCTGGTGGCGGCGGTGGTCGGCGCGAAGCAGTGGCTGACCTACACCTCGGGCGCGCCGCTGCAGCCGGCGGTCGCGGCGGCGCTCGACGCGGGCGACGCCTTCCCGACCGCGCTGGCCGGCGACCTGGAGGCCCAGCGCGACCAGCTGGTCGCCGGGCTGCGCGCGGCCGGGCTGACCACCTACGTGCCCGAGGGGACCTACTTCGCGACCACCGACGTGAGCGCGCTCGGCTGGGCCAGCGGTGGCGACTTCTGCCGTGCGCTGCCCGAGCGGGCGGGCGTCGTGGCGATCCCCTCCGAGGTCTTCTACGACGACCCGGACGCGCCCGGCAGCGGGCGGCACCTCGTGCGGTGGGCGTTCTGCAAGCGGCCCGAGGTCATCGCCGAGGCCGTACGACGCCTGGCCGGCGCCGACCTGCGCGCCTGAGCACCCCGCGGCTCAGGGCAGGAACCAGCGCCCGACCTCGGGCCGGGTGAGCAGCCAGGTCGCGGCGCCGAGCATCCCGACGAGGACCACCAGCGGCCACAGCGCGAGCGCGAAGAACAGCGCCACCGCGGCGGCGCTCGCACCCGAGACGGCCAGGACGATGCGCGCCCAGTTGTGACCCACGTAGGCCAGGCCGGCGAGCACGGTCGCGCCGACCGCCCACAGCGCACCGCCCACGAAGAGCAGGTAGAGCGTGGCGACCAGCTCGGACTCGGTCAGCTGGTAGGCCTCGAGCATCTTGGGCTGCTGCTGCGTCATCTGCCGGAACATCTCCTCGCCCAGGCGCTGGGCGAAGGTCGCGCCGAAGCCGAGGCCCACGATCGCCAGCGCCGAGCTGGCCCAGGTGAGCACGCAGGCCAGGCGCAGGGCCGGCGGGCGGGGGCCGCGCTCGGCGGCGGTACGGCGACGCTGGCCCGGGAGGCGCGGCGGGATCGGCGCGGGTCCGGTGAGCGGGCGCGGTGCCGGCGCGGACGTGGAGTCCGGGCCCGCACCGGGTGCCGGCACCGACGCCGGCGCCGAGGGGGCCGGCGGCCGGAGCGTGCCGAGCCGCGCCGCGCGGCGCTCCTCGTAGCGCTTGACCCAGGGGCGTCCGGCGTACCAGTCGCGGGTCGGCTGGAGCCAGAGCAGCGCGACGCCGACGAGCACCATCGGCGTCAGGAAGGCGTCGGAGACCAGGCCGCCGATGAACACGAACGGGGCCAGGCCGGTGAGCACGACGCGCGCGCTGGCCGAGCGCTTGTAGACCTGGAAGCCGAGGATGGCCGAGGCCGTCGCGGCGGCCGCACCGATGATGCAGAGCACGCGCACGGCCATCGAGAAGTCGTCCGCGCTCCAGCCCATCCCGGTGAAGAGCGGGTCCTGCACGACCTTCTCGAAGCTCTCCTGGACCGTGAGGGTGCGCAGGGTCGCGATCCGCTGCCAGGCAGCGAGCACGAGGATGACCGAGCCACCGATGATCAGCGCTCCCGCGAGGGTCGCCTGTCCTGGCCGGGGCTCCTCCTTGGTCATGGGCCCATTCCACCAGACGGCTCCAGGGCCGCCCGCGGCAGCACCCGGCCCTCAGCCCCCGCCCGGCGCGAACCGGTAGCCCATGCCCGGCTCGGTGACGAAGAGCGTCGGGTGCGCGGGGTCGCGCTCGAGCTTGCGGCGGATGCTGGCGAGGTGGACGCGCAGGTAGTTCGTCTGCCGGTCGTACGCCGGCCCCCACACCGCGTGGAGCAGCTCGGTCTGCCGGACCAGCTTGCCGCGGCGCTTGGCCAGCACCTCGACGATCGCCCACTCGGTCGGCGTCAGGTGCACCACGGTGCCGTCGCGGGTGGCCCGCGAGTCGCCGAGGTCGAGGACGAGCCCGTCGACGTCGAGCCGCAGCGCGGGCTCCTCGACGCCCACCCGGCGGGTGGTGGCGCGGATCCGGGCGAGGAGCTCCTCGATCACGAACGGCTTGGTGACGAAGTCGTCGGCGCCGAGGTCGAGCGCCTCGACCTTGTCGTCCGAGCCGGTCCGCGCCGAGACCACGATCACCGGGACCTGGGTGAAGGTGCGCAGCCGGCGCAGCACGGCCACCCCGTCGAGGTCGGGCAGGCCGAGGTCGAGCAGGATCACGTCGGGCATCCGCTCGTCGACGGCCTGGAGCGCCGAGCGCCCGTCGCCGGCGGTCTCGACGTCGTAGTCGCGGGCGCGCAGGTTGATCGCGAGGGTACGGCGGATCGCCGGGTCGTCGTCGACCACGAGGACGATCGTCATGCGGGGGTCTCCTCGGGGCGCGGGACGTCGGGCAGCGGGGCGGCGGGGAGCTCCAGCACGAACGTCAGCCCGCCGCCGGGGGTCTCCTCGGTGGCGATGGTGCCACCCATCGCCTCGGTCAGCCCGGCCGCCACGGCGAGCCCGAGCCCGACGCCCTCCTGGTCGGGTACGTCGCCGAGCCGCTGAAAGGGCACGAACAGCCGGGCGTGCTCGGCGACCGCGACCCCCGGTCCGGTGTCGGCGATGCGGAGCGTGACCTGGTCGCCGTCGGTGACCGCGTCGATCCGGATGCGGGCGCTGGCGGGGGTGTACTTGAGCGCGTTCTCGCAGATGTTGGCGAGCACCCGGTCGAGCAGGCCGGGGTCGGCGAGCACCTCGGTCTCGGGGTCGACGGCGACCTCGATCCGCTCGCTGCCGGCCAGCGGCGCGACCGCCTGGTCGACGGCCCGGGTCAGCCCGGTCTCGGTGAGCGCGACCCGGACCGAGCCGGTGTGGATCCGGCTCATGTCGAGCAGGTTGGTGACGAGCGCGGTGAGCCGGTCGGTGGCCTCCTCGATCGTCTCCAGCAGGTCGGCCTCGTCCTGGGCCGACCACTGGACGTCGGTGCTGCGCAGGCTCGACACGGCGGCCTTGACCGCGGCCAGCGGCGAGCGCAGGTCGTGGGAGACGGCGGCGAGCAGGGCGGTCCGGGTCCGGTCGGCCTCGGCCAGCCGCAGCCGCTCGACCTCGGCCCGGGTGGCCCGGCGCCGCTCGGCCATGACGCCGGCATAGGCGGCGTAGGCGTTGAGCAGGCCGCGCTCGGAGGCGGGCAGCCGCGAGCCGGCGAGGACCAGGACGGTCTGCTCGTCGATGTCGGCGCTCATGTCGGCGGCCTCGACGCTCGCGGGCGGCGTACCGCAGGAGCCGACGACCTCCTCGCCCCCGCCGGTACGACGGATCACCGCGGCACCGCGGGCGCTGAAGAGCTCGGAGGCCGACGAGAGCAGTCCGGCCAGGTCGTCGCTGGCGTTGAGCAGGCTGTGCGAGAGCACGGTGAGCGCGTCGGCCTCGGCGCGCGCCTTGGCCGCCTGGGCGGTACGGCGGGCCGCGATGTCGACGACCGTGGACACCGAGATGCCCACCACGACGAAGAGCAGGATCGCGATCGCGTTCTCGGGCTCGTCGATGGTCAGCGTGTAGAGCGGCGGCGTGAAGAGCAGGTTGAGCAGCACCCCGCTGAGCAGCGCGGCGAGCACGGCCGGGAGCAGGCCGCCGATCAGCGCGGTCACCACGACGACGACCATGAGCGTCATCGCCTCGGTGGGCAGGCCGTGCAGGTCGTTGCTCGCCCAGAGCAGCAGGCTGAAGCCGATCGGGCCGAGGACCGCGAAGACGAGTCCCCCGATGCGGCGACCGCGGCCGAGGGTGGCGGGCGGGCGCAGCGGGTTCGGACCGCCGCGGCGGGCGTGCTCGTGGGTGACGATGTGGACGTCGATGTCGCCGGAGGCCGCGACCACCCGCTCCCCCACGCCCGGGCGCAGCAGTGCGGAGACCCGGCCGCGGCGGCTGGCCCCGATGAGCACCTGGCTGGCGTTCTCGGCGCGGGCGAAGTCGAGGATGCCCTCGGCCGGGTCGTCGCCGACGACGGTGTGGAAGGTGCCGCCCAGGCCCTCGGCCTTGGCCCGGAGCTGGGTGAGCCGGTCGGGGGCGATGCCGCTGAGCCCGTCGCGCCGGGTGACGTAGAGCGCCTGCCACTCGCCGCCGGCGCTGCGGCTGGCGATCCGGGCCGCGCGGCGCATCAGGGTGAGCGACTCGGGCCCGCCGGAGACGGGGACGATCACCCGCTCGCGGGTGGCCCAGGTGGAGTCGATCTCGTGCTGGGCGCGGTAGCGCTCCAGTCCCTCGTCGACCCGGTCGGCCAGCCAGAGCAGGGCGAGCTCGCGCAGCGCGGTGAGGTTGCCCTCGCGGAAGTAGCGCGAGAGCGCGGCGTCGATCTTGTCGGCGGCGTAGATGTTGCCGTGCGCCATCCGCCGGCGCAGCGCCTGCGGGCTCATGTCGACCAGCTCGATCTGGTCGGCGGAGCGGACGACGTGGTCCGGCACGGTCTCGCGCTGGCGCACCCCGGTGATCGCCTCGGTCACGTCGTTGAGCGACTCCAGGTGCTGGATGTTGACGGTGGTGACCACCTCGATGCCGGCCTCGAGCAGCGCCTCGACGTCCTGCCAGCGCTTCTCGTGGGTGCTGCCGGGGACGTTGGTGTGGGCGAGCTCGTCGACCAGGACCACCGCGGGCCGCCGGTCGAGGACGGCCTGGAGGTCCATCTCCTCCAGCACCGCGCCCTTGTAGTCGAGGCGGCGCCGCGGGACCTGCTCGAGGTCCCGCAGCGCCACCTCGGTCTTGGGGCGGCCGTGCGTCTCGACGTACCCGATGACGACGTCGGTCCCGCGCTCCGCGCGCCGGAAGCCCTCGTCGAGCATCGCGTAGGTCTTGCCCACCCCCGGCGCGGCGCCGAGGTAGACGCGCAGCTTGCCTCGGTCCATGGGCTCAGTCTGCCCGCTGCACCGCGAGGTTGAGCTCGAGGACGTTGACCCCGGGCTCGCCCAGGAAGCCGAGGGACCGCCCGGTCGTGTGCTCCGCCACGAGCCGGCGGACCACGGCCTCGCTGAGCCCGTTGGCCGCCGCGACGCGCTCGACCTGGAGCGCGGCGTACGCCTGGGAGATGTGCGGGTCCAGGCCGGAGCCCGAGGCGGTCAGCGCGTCCGGCGGTACGGCGGCCGGGTCGACGCCCTCGGTCTGCGCGACCTGCGCCCGGCGCTCGGCGATCAGGGCGAGCAGGTCCGGGTTGCTGGGCCCGAGGTTGCTGGGTGCCGAGGCCAGCGAGTCGTAGTCGTTGGCCGAGGGACGGCTGTGGAACCACTGCGCGCCCTCGAACTGCTGCCCGAGCAGCCGGGAGCCGACCACCTGGCCGTTGCTCTCGATCGGCTGGCCGTCGGCGCGGTCGCCGAACGCCTGGCCCGCGGCCCACACGGCGAGCGGGTAGCCGACGCCGAGCAGGACGGTCATCACGAGGAGGAGCCGGAGTCCCGCGAGGGACTGGCGGGTGAGGTCAGTGAGCATGGTGATCAGCCGATTCCGGGGATGGTCGAGACGAGCAGGTCGATGAGCTTGATGCCGGCGAACGGGACGACGATGCCGCCCAGCCCGAAGACGAGGATGTTGCGCCGCAGCACCGCCGTCGCCGACGCGGCCCGGAAGCGCACGCCCCGCAGCGCGAGCGGGATCAGGCCCACGATGACGAGGGCGTTGAAGATGACGGCCGACAGGATCGCGGACTGCGGCGTGGCCAGGCCCATCACGTTGAGCCGGTCGAGCGAGGGGTACGCCGCGACGAACATCGCCGGGATGATCGCGAAGTACTTCGCGACGTCATTGGCGATCGAGAAGGTCGTCAGCGCCCCGCGCGTGATGAGCAGCTGCTTGCCGATCTCGACGATGTCGATGAGCTTCGTCGGGTCGGAGTCGAGGTCGACCATGTTGCCGGCCTCCTTGGCGGCCGCGGTGCCGCTGTTCATCGCGACGCCGACGTCGGCCGCGGCGAGCGCCGGGGCGTCGTTGGTGCCGTCGCCGGTCATCGCGACGAGCCGGCCGCCCTCCTGCTCCTTGCGGATGTACGCCATCTTGTCCTCGGGCGTCGCCTCGGCGAGGAAGTCGTCGACTCCCGCCTCGTCGGCGATCGCCCGCGCGGTGAGGGCGTTGTCGCCGGTGATCATCACCGTGCGGATGCCCATCGAGCGCAGCTCGTCGAAGCGCTCGCGCATGCCCTGCTTGACGACGTCCTTGAGGTGGACGACTCCCAGCACGCGCCCTTCGGTGGCGCCCGCGTCGATGCAGCCGATCACGAGCGGCGTACCGCCGGAGCGGGCGATCTCGTCGACCACGTCGGTGACCTCGGGCGACGGGTTCGCCCCGAGCCAGGCGGCGACGGCGGAGCCGGCGCCCTTGCGGACCTGGGTGCCGTCGGCGAGGTCGACGCCCGACATGCGGGTCTGCGCGGTGAACTCGACGAAGGCCGCCCCGGCCGGAAGGTCGCGGTCGTCGGCACCCTGCGTGAGGGCGAGCTCGACGATCGAGCGACCTTCCGGCGTCTGGTCGGCGAGGCTCGACAGCCGCGCGACGTCGCGCAGCCGCTCCTCGCTCACCCCGGGAGCAGGGACGAACCGGGCCGCCTGGCGGTTGCCGTAGGTGATCGTGCCGGTCTTGTCGAGGAGCAGCGTGCTGACGTCGCCCGCGGCCTCGACGGCGCGGCCGGACATGGCGAGCACGTTGACCCGCACCAGGCGGTCCATGCCGGCGATGCCGATCGCCGAGAGCAGCGCGCCGATCGTGGTCGGGATCAGGCAGACCAGCAGGGCGACCAGGACGACGAGGTCCTGCGGGGCGCCGGCGTAGTCGGCCATCGGCGGCAGCGTGGCCACCGCGGTGAGGAAGACCAGCGTCAGGCTGACCAGCAGGATCGACAGCGCGATCTCGTTGGGGGTCTTCTTGCGCGAGGTGCCCTCGACGAGCGCGATCATCCGGTCCAGGAAGGTCTCGCCCGCGGCGGCGGTGATCTTGACGACGATCCGGTCCGAGAGGACCCGGGTGCCGCCGGTCACCGCGCTGCGGTCGCCGCCGGCCTCGCGGATCACCGGCGCGGACTCGCCGGTGATCGCGGACTCGTCGACCGACGCGATGCCCTCGACGACGTCGCCGTCGCCGGGGATCACCTCGCCCGCCTCGACGACGACGAGGTCGCCGACCTTGAGCCGGGTGCCCGCGACCGGGGTCTCCGTGCCGTCGTCCCCGAGGAGCCGCGCGACCGTGTCGGTCCGGGTGGCCCGCAGCGAGGCGGCCTGCGCCTTGCCGCGGCCCTCGGCGACCGCCTCGGCGAGGTTTCCGAAGACGACGGTCAGCCAGAGCCAGATCGCGACCGAGATCGTGAACAGGCTGGGGTCGGCGACCGCGGCGACGGTCGTCGCGACCGAGCCGAGCCAGACCAGGAACATCACCGGGGAGCGCCACAGGTGGCGCGGATCCAGCTTGCGGAGCGCCTCCGGGAGCTGCGCGAGCGCCTGGGCTCCGAGCAGGCGCAGGGAGGTGCGGGGGACGGCGTGGGTGGTCATGCGAGGGCCTCTGCGATCGGTCCGAGAGCGAGCGCCGGGAAGTACGTGAGGCCGGTCATGATGAGGATGACGCCGACCAGCATCCCGACGAAGAGGGGCTTGTGGGTGGGCAGGGTGCCGGCGGTCTCGGGGACCTTGCCCTGCTGGGCGAGCGAGCCGGCCAGCAGCAGGACGAGGACGATCGGGATCAGCCGGCCGAGCAGCATCGCGAGGCCGATGGTGACCTGGAAGAAGGTCGAGGTGACCGTGATCCCGCCGAACGCGCTGCCGTTGTTGTTGGCGCCGGACGTGTAGGCGTAGAGCACCTCGCTGAAGCCGTGCCCGCCCGGATTGCCCATCGCGTCGGGGGTCGCGCCGAGCGCCATCGCGACACCGGTGCCGATGAGCACGAGGGCCGGGGTGGTCAGCGTGTAGAGCGCGACGAAGGTCATCTGGCGCGCGCCGATCTTCTTGCCCAGCAGCTCGGGCGTGCGCCCGACCATGAGGCCGGCCACGAAGACCGTGAGGATCGCCATCACGAGGATGCCGTAGATGCCCGATCCCACGCCGCCGGGCGTGATCTCGCCGAGCATCATGTTGACCAGGACGCCGCCTCCGCCGGCCGGGGTGAACGAGTCGTGCGCGGAGTTGACCGCGCCGGTCGACGTACCGGTGGTGGCCATGCCGAACAGCGCCGAGGCCCACTCGCCGAACCGGGTCTCCTTGCCCTCCATCGCGGCACCCGCGGCCTGGGCGGTGACCGAGTGCCCGCCGACCTCGGCCGCGGTGACCACGGTCAGCGAGACCGCCATCAGGAAGAGCATCGCGCCGAGCACGGCCAGGCCCTGGCGGCGCTTGCCGAGCAGGGTGCCGAGCGTGCGGGTCAGCGCGATCGGGATGACGAGGATCAGGAAGATCTCGAGCAGGTTCGTGAAGCCGCTGGGGTTCTCGAACGGGTGCGCCGAGTTGGCGTTGAAGAAGCCGCCGCCGTTGGTGCCGAGCTCCTTGATCGCCTCCTGGCTGGCGACCGGTCCCCCGGTGAGCACCTGGTCGGCGCCCGAGAGCGTGTGCATCGTCGAGTCCGAGAACGACTGGATGACACCGCCCGCGATGAGCAGCAGGGCGCCCACGAAGGCGATCGGCAGCAGGATCCGCAGGGTGCCCCGGGTCAGGTCGACCCAGAAGTTGCCCAGCGTGCCGTCCTTGACCCGCACGAAGCCGCGGACCAGCGCGATCGCGACCGCCATGCCGACCGCCGCGGACAGGAAGTTCTGCACCGCCAGTCCGGCCATCTGGGCCGTGAAGCCGAGGGTGGACTCACCGGCGTACGACTGCCAGTTGGTGTTGGCCACGAAGGACGCCGCGGTGTTGAAGGACATCCAGAACGGCATCCCGGGCAGGTCCCGGTTCATCGGCAGGTGGGACTGCCCGATCAGGATGGCCATGAGCACCACGACGCCGACGAGCGAGAAGCCCACGACGCTGAGCGCGTAGGCCTTCGGGCTCTGCTCGACGTCGGGGCGCACCCCGCTGAGGCGGTAGACCAGGCGCTCCACGCGCAGGTGACGGGACGAGGTGTAGACGCGCGCCATGTAGTCGCCGAGGGGGACGTACACGGCCGCGAGGAGGAGGGCCAGGACTGCGACGCTCAGCAGCCCGGCAAGCGTGTCGGACATGTCTAGAAGCGCTCCGGGAGGACCAGGGCCACGAGGAGGTAGATCGCCACGGCGATCACCCCCGCGATCAGCAGGCCGCTTTCAATACTCATGAGGCCGAGCCTGGCCCGGCTCCCGCCCGGAACCCCGCGTCTTGATGCGTTCTTAGCGCCCGTTGACGCGGTCTTGCCGCCGCTGTGGCCCGGCGCACCACCCGGAGCCGCCGAGGGCTCCCCGGACCGTGGTCCGGGGAGCCCTCGGGTGCTGCCGGCCGGGCGTGCTCAGGC
The DNA here is from genome assembly GCF_018831735.1 of Pimelobacter sp. 30-1. NCBI lineage: Bacteria > Bacillati > Actinomycetota > Actinomycetes > Propionibacteriales > Nocardioidaceae > Pimelobacter > Pimelobacter sp. 30-1. Next base: position 874,718 of record NZ_NHTS01000001.1, on the reverse strand, counting down.
GGTGAGCACGAGCCCGTCGTCGCCGCGGTCGACCGTGACCGAGCCGCCGTCGGCGACCTCGCCGCCGATGAGCATCCGCGCGAGCGGGTCGCCGATCGCGGTCTGCACCAGGCGGCGCAGCGGCCGGGCGCCGTAGGCCGGGTCGTAGCCGGCGTCGGCGAGCCAGGCCCGCGCCTCCGGCGTCACCGCAAGGGTGATCCGCCGGCCGGCGAGCCGGGCCTCCAGCGAGCGCAGCTGGAGCTCGACGATGTGCGCGAGGTCGTCGCGGGTCAGCGCGTCGAACGTGACGATCTCGTCGAGCCGGTTGAGGAACTCGGGCTTGAACGCCTGGCGCACGACGCCCAGGACCGCCTCCTTCTGCGCCGCGGGGTCCATCGTCAGGTCGACGAGGTACTGCGAGCCCAGGTTGGAGGTGAGGATCAGGAGCGTGTTGCGGAAGTCGACCGTGCGGCCCTGGCCGTCGGTCAGCCGGCCGTCGTCGAGCACCTGCAGCAGGATGTCGAAGACCTCGGGGTGGGCCTTCTCGACCTCGTCGAGCAGGACGACCGAGTAGGGACGCCGGCGCACCGCCTCGGTGAGCTGACCGCCCTCGTCGTAGCCGACGTAGCCCGGAGGGGCACCGACGAGACGCGCGACGGAGTGCTTCTCGGCGTACTCGCTCATGTCGATGCGGACGATCGCCCGGTCGTCGTCGAACAGGAAGTCGGCCAGCGACTTGGCGAGCTCGGTCTTGCCGACACCGGTGGGACCGAGGAACAGGAACGAGCCGGTCGGGCGGTCGGGGTCGGAGATCCCGGCCCGCGCCCGTCGTACGGCGTCGCTGACGGCGCGCACCGCGTCGGCCTGACCGATCAGGCGGGCGCCGATGGCCTGCTCCATGTCGAGCAGCTTGGCGGTCTCGCCCTGGAGCAGGCGGCCCGTGGGGATGCCGGTCCAGGCCTCGACGACCTCGGCGACCTGGGCCGCGCCGACCTCCTCGCCGACGAGCTTCTCGGCCACCGGCTCGGCGTCCTCGACCGCCTCGACGGCCTTGATCTGCTGCTCCAGGGCAGGGATCTGGCCGTAGAGGACCTCGCTGGCGCCGGCCAGGTTGCCCTCGCGGGTCAGCTTGTCGGCCTCGACGCGCAGCTGGTCGAGCTGGCGGCGCAGCGCGCCCTCGCCCTCGAGCTCGGACTTCTCCCGCTCCCAGCGGGCCTCGAGCCCGCGCAGCTCCTCCTCCTTGTCGGCGAGGTCCTGGCGCAGGACGTCGAGCCGCTCGCGCGAGGCGTCGTCGGACTCCTTGGCGAGCGCGAACTCCTCCATCTTGAGCCGGTCGACCTGGCGGCGGAGCTGGTCGATCTCCTCGGGACTGCTCTCGATCTCCATGCGCAGCCGGGACGCGGCCTCGTCGACGAGGTCGATCGCCTTGTCGGGAAGCTGGCGGCCGGTGATGTAGCGGTCGGAGAGGGTCGCGGCGGCCACGAGCGCGGCGTCGGTGATCCGGACGCCGTGGTGGGCCTCGTACTTCTCCAGGATGCCGCGCAGGATCTGGATGGTGTCCTCGACCGAGGGCTCCCCCACGAACACCTGCTGGAAGCGGCGCTCCAGGGCGGGGTCCTTCTCGATCGATTCGCGGTACTCGTCGAGCGTGGTGGCACCGATCATGTGCAGCTCACCGCGCGCGAGCATCGGCTTGAGCATGTTGCCGGCGTCCATCTGGCTGTCGCCGCCGGCGCCCGCGCCGACGACCGTGTGCAGCTCGTCGATGAACGTGATGACCTTGCCCTCGGCCTGCTTGATCTCGTCGAGGACGGCCTTGAGCCGCTCCTCGAACTCGCCGCGGTACTTGGCGCCCGCGACCATGCCCATCAGGTCGAGGCTCAGCACCCGCTTGCCCTTGAGGCTGTCGGGGACGTCGCCCGCGACCACGCGCTGGGCGAGGCCTTCGACGACGGCGGTCTTGCCGACGCCGGGCTCGCCGATGAGCACGGGGTTGTTCTTGGTCCGCCGGCTCAGCACCTGGATCACCCGGCGGATCTCCTGGTCCCGGCCGATGACCGGGTCGAGCTTGCCGTCCTCGGCCGCGGAGGTGAGGTCGACGGAGTACTTCTCCAGCGCCTCGTAGGTGTCCTCGGCGTCCTGGCTGGTCACCCGCCGGTCGCCGCGCACGGCCGCGAGGGAGGCGCGCAGCCCCTCCTCGGTCAGCCCGGCGTCGGTCAGCACGGTGCGCGCGCTCGACTCGACCGTCGCCAGCGCGATGAGCAGGTGCTCCGAGGCGACGTAGTCGTCCTTCATCGACCGCGCCAGGTCGAGCGCCGAGGCCAGCACGCGGGTGAGCGCGGCCGAGCCCGAGGGCTGCTGGACGGTCGCGCCGCTGGCCCGCGGCAGGGCGTCGCGCGCCGCGGACGCCGCGTGGACGAGCTGAGGTACGTCGACGCCCGCCTTCGCGACCAGGCTGGCCGCGGTCCCGTCGTTCTGCAGCAGCAGCGCGACGAGCAGGTGGATGGGCTCGACGGTCGTGTTGCCCGCCGTGGTCGCGGCAAGCTGGGCGGCCTCGATCGCCTCGCGGCTACGGGTGGTGAACTTGTCGGCCCCGAACTGGCTCATGTGCAGAGTCTCTCCTGTGTCGTTGGGATGATCGACTTGACCACCTCAACGTCAGCAAAGTTGAGTCCATTCCACTCAACTCTGAGAAATCTGCGAGCCCGTCATCCGTGCCGCACGACCACGTCCACGAACCGGTTCCGCGGCGCACCACCCTTCCGCGTGTCGGTGTTGCCGACGCCGACCACCCGCACCCGGGTGCGGACGTGGACGCCGCGCTTGACCAGGTACGCACAGGCCGCCTCGGCCCGGCGTACCGACAGGTCGTGGGCGATCCGGTTGCCGACCCGGTTGCCGGTCCGGGCGGTGTGGCCGACGCAGGTCAGCATCGACACCTGCTCGGCCTGCCGGGCGATCCCGTCGAGGAACCTCTTGCCCGCCGCGGTCAGCCGCGCCCCGTCCGGGCGGAACATCGCGCTCGCCCCGCGCCGGGTCTGCTTCGGCGCGAACAGCAGCGACGCGCGCTGCGCCTGCCGGGTCAGCCCGTTGTCGAGGACGCCCGTCGCGAGGAGCGTGACCGCGACCCCGCCGAGGGCCGGACGGGTCAGGCGCCGGCCCTCCGCGGTGAGCCGGACCTGCACCACCGCGTCCGCCGAGCCGGTCGCGGCCGGGGCCGCACCCCGCGCCAGGACCACGGTCCGCCCGCCGCTGCGGGCGGTCACGGTCGCCGAGCAGCTGCGCAGCGTGCCTTCCGTCGCGTGGCAGCGCACGGTGAACCGGTCGGCCGTCACGATCACCGGGTGGGCGTCCACCGTCAGGTCGCCCTCCGGCGCCCAGTGCGCGTAGAGCGTGAGCGGCGCGGTCACCAGCGTCTCGAAGGCGTACGGCGTGCTGCCGTCCGCGCTCGTGTACCACCCGGTGAAGCTGTAGCCGGACCGCGTCGGGTCGGCCGGCCGGGCGACCGGCTGACCGTGCTCGACGCTCTGCCCCGCCACCGCGCTGCCGCCCTGGGCGTCGAAGGTGACCGCGACCGGTCCGCGCACCGTCAGCGTCGCCGGGTCGGAGATGACGAGGTCGCCCGTGCTGTTGCTGAACCGGACGCGGTAGCGGCGCCCGTCCAGCCCGGCCGCCACGGCCGGCAGGGTGAGCGTCGTCGGCTGACCGGACTCGGTGGCGACCTCGCCGCCCTGGGTGGACCAGTGGTCGCCGCCGTCGGTGCTGACCTCCCAGCGCGCGACGGGGTCCGGGACGCCGGTGGCGGTCGCGGTGAAGGTGGCGTCCTGGCCCGCGTTGACGGTCACGTCGTCGGGCTGGTCGGTGATGACGGTGCCGACATCGGTCAGCGTCCAGTGGGCGGTGAGGGTGAGGTCGGCACGCAGCAGCGTGCCGAAGTCGTACGCCGTGCCGCCCGCGTACCAGCCCTCGAAGGTGTGCCCGGCCCGCGTCGGTGCGGCCGGCTCGTCGACCGCCGCGCCGTAGCCGACCTCCGCCGGGTCGATCGCGGAGCCACCGGCGCTGTCGAACGTCACCGTGACCGGACCGCCCTGCTCGAACGCGCCGACGTCGCAGGTCGGGCCCTGCAGGCGGTCCGCACCCGTCTGGTCGCGCAGCGTGCCGGTGTCGGCCGGGCAGCCGTCGGTGCCGGCCGGGATGCGGTTGATCGCCGGGCTCTCGGGGCCGGGCCGGAAGGTGCGGGTCGGCCCCCCGTGGTCACCGAGCTCGCCGAGGTCGAGGCCGGTCACGTTGCTCTGGCTGGTGCCGAAGAAGTTGCAGGGGCCGTCGACCTCGCTCGACAGGTTGTAGCCGCCGGTGGCGACGATGAAGCCCGAGCCGCAGACCGCGATGCCGGGACGCGAGTACAACGAGCCGGCCGTGAAGATGAAGCCGCCGCTCGCGACCAGCAGGTACTCGCTGGCATCGACCAGGGTGCTGCCCTGGACGTAGACGATGCTGCCGGCCTCCGCGACCACGGCGCGGGTGACGTCGGTGATGGTGCTGTCGCGCACGTGCACCGTGCCGCCGCAGCCTCGTACGCCGTACCAGGCCTTGGCGTTGGTCACCAGCACCCGCTCGAGCGTGGTCGTGCCGGAGCAGACCTGCACCGCGGCGATCGTCAGGTCGCGCAGGGTGACCGTCGGGGTGCCGCTCCAGACGTAGGCGCCGTAGCCGATCTCGGTCCCCTCGGGCGACCCGACGACGGTGATGTCGCGACCCGCGCCGGCGAGGCTGGCCCCCTCGGGGAACTCCCCCGGGCCCATGTGCACGGTGACCGTGGCGGCCCCCTGCGCCTCGGCGTAGTCGATCGTCGCGCACGCGCTCGCCCAGGTCGCGCAGTCGCCGGTGTCGGTGCCGTCGACCGTGACGTAGACGTCGGCCGGCTTCGGGGCCGGGATGTTGATGGTGACGGTGGCCGGCGCCGAGCAGGCGTGGCCGGACGCCTTCTCGCAGACCCGGAACGTGAAGCTGTCGGTGCCGGTCGCGCCGCCGCCCGCCCGGTAGATGGCGGTGCCGTTCGCGTTGAGGACGAGCGAGCCGCGGGTCGGGCCGCCGACGAGGACGAACGCCAGCGCGTCGCCCTCGGCGTCGCTGCCCGTGACGGTGAACGTGAGCGGCGCCGAGCCGTCCGTGGTCACCGTGCGGTCGTCGGCGACCGGGGCCGTGTTGCCCCGCTCGACGGAGCCGGCGTCGCAGCCGGTGCCGTAGCGCCGCGGGCTGCCGGTCTGGTCGGTGGCCGGGCCGGTGCACAGCGCGTGGCCGGCCGGGATCAGGTCGATCGCGGGGCTCGCCGGCTCCGGCCGGTAGGTCGGCGTCGGGCCGCCGTGGTCGCCCAGCGCGCCGAGCCGCAGGTCGGCGAGGTCGACGGTCCGGCTGCCGGTGCCGAGCGCGCCGCAGCTGGTGCCGACGATGAGGTTGTAGCCCTCGTCGGTGAACGCCGCGCCGTGGCTGCACGCCGAGCCCGTCGCCGCCGGAGCGACGATCGATCCCGCGACGGAGACGCTGGTACCGCTGCTGCTCGCGTTGAAGCCGTAGTAGTAGCCGCCGACGAGCGTGCTGTTGCGGACCGTCACGGTCCCCTGGGTGATGCCGACGCTCCAGGCCCGCCCCGAGAGGGTGCTGCTGCGGACCGTCAGGGCGCCGCTCTCCACGGTCACGGCCCACTGGCTGGCCCCGTCGTCCAGCGGTCCGGCCACCGTCACCCGGTCGAGGGTCGTCGCTCCGGCGGCGACCAGGACCCGGCCCGGCAGGTCCATGTCGCGCACCGTGATCGTGCCGTCGGTCCGCACCAGGCTGGTGATCGTCGTGGGCGCTCCGGCCGCCGTGCTCCCGGCGAAGGTGACGTCGCGGGCCGGGTCGGTGAAGGAGCCGCCGGCGAAGCTGCCGGGGCCGACGTGGACGGTGGCGGTCGGCGCCGCCTGGCCGTAGGCGTAGAGCAGCGTGGCGCAGGCGGTGGCCGCGGTGCGGCAGTTGCCGGTGTCGCTGCCGCCGTCGGCGGGCGTGGCGACGTACACGTCGTCAGGCAGGCGCTGCTGCTCGACGGAGCCGCTGTCGCAGGACCCACCCTGGAGCCGGTCGGCCCCGGCCTGGTCCGTGCTCGCGCCCGCGGCGCCGGGGCAGCCGGACACCCCCGGCGGGATGCGGTCGATCACGTCGCTGGTGGCGGCCGGCCGGTACGTCGGGGTGAGGGCGGTGCCCGGGTGGTAGCCGAGCTCGCCGAGCGCGAGGTTGCCGGAGGCGTTGCCCGTGCTGCAGGAGCCGTTGGTGTCGATATTGCGACCGCCGTCGGTCACGTTGAAGCAGGTGTGCAGGGACGCGGGGGCCGAGGCCCGGCGGGAGACGACGGATCCGCTCAGGGTGATCGAGCCGCCGGTGGTGCGGAACACGTTGTAGGACCACGAGTCGGCGATCGTGCTGTTGCGGACCACGGCGGTGCCGCCGTCGCCCTGGATGTTCACCCCGTGCCCGGACAGCGTGCTGTTGTCGATGGTCACGCTGCCGCCGCGGACCCAGACCCCCCGGTTGTCGACCTGGCCGCTCGCGTCGGCGACGACGGTCGACCGCTCGATCGTCGTCGTCCCGGAGACGGACTCGAGCCCCGGTACGCCGACGAGCGTCACGTCGCGCAGCGCCAGCGTCGGCGAGCCGGCGGCCGTCGCGACGGTGCCGATCCGGGCGCCCTGCTCCGCGCCGACGATGGTGATGTCCCGGGCGCCGCTGACCGTGAGCCCCGCGAAGGTCCCGGCGCCGACGTGGATCGTGCCGGCGTCGGCCAGCCGGCCGTAGGCGTAGGTCAGGGTCGCGCACGCCGTGGCGGCGCTGGCGCAGTCGCCCGTGTCGGTGCCACCGGCGGTGACGTACCCGTGCGTGGGCGGGGCCGCGGCGCTCGCCGGGGCGACGTACGAGACGGCGGCGCCGACGAGGAGGCCGAGCACGAGGGAGCAGGACAGGCGTGGACGACGGGAGCCGAGCATCGAGGGAGCCTCTCGAGGGGGCGTACGGGGAGCGGCCTCATTGTCGGGCCGCGTCCTCCGGCTCCGGGCCGGAAAAGTCCCGAACTCGCGGATGTCGCCCGCCGGTTCACCCGGTGGGCGGTGCGTCACGGTCGGCCCGGGCTGTCCTCCTGGTCCCCGGAGAAGGCCACGACCCCACACCGTGCTGGCCACAGGGCCGACCGCGCCTGTCCACGGTGGCACGACGGGCGACCTCCGCGGCGATTGTTTCGGTCCCGACCGGTGCTGAAACGCGGCAGGAGCGACGTCGCCGGGGCACCATGTCCTGGTGGCTCGGCACACCGATGAGATCGACGACCCCTCCCCGCTGGCGGGCGCCCGGATCGACGTGTCCGCGCGGATCGGCTGGCTGCTGCGGACGACGCGCGCCGCGGCCGGCGTACCGCTGCGGGAGCTGGCCCGGCGGGCCGGCGAGGAGAGCGCGCTGTCCCCGGCGACGTTGTCGCGGGTCGAGACGGCGGGACGGCGCAGCGGGCGGGTGATCGCGGCCTACGAGCGGTCCCTCGGGCTGCCCTACGGTCACCTGCGGGCACCGGTCGACGTCCTGGCGCGCACGTTCTCGTACGCCCCGGCCGACACCGAGCCCTATCTCCCCGAGCCGACGCTCGCCGGCTTCAGCACCGCCTGCGACGCCGTCGCGGTCGACGAGGTCGCCGGCCACGACTGGCTGCGGTTCGCGGAGTACCACACGCTGACGCCCTTCGGCCTGCCCACCGCGACGGTCCGCCCGCTGGTCGCGCGGCTGGTCGGCGAGGTCGGGCGCTCGGCGGGCGCGGCCTACCAGCTGCGCTACGAGGCGCTGAGCAAGCTCCGCTGCAGCCCGTACGGCGACGTGGTCGCCGAGGAGATCCGCCAGGCGCTCGAGGTCCCCGGCATCCAGCGCTCCGGCGACCTGCTCAGCGCGGTCACCGAGCGGCCCACCCCCGAGCTCGTCACCTGGTGCGGCGAGCTGCTCGGGCACGAGTCCTGGCTGGTCGCCCGCTCCGGCTGCCTCGGCATCCAGAACATGCGCAGCGTCGGCGGCCTGCGCCGCTCCGACTGGCTGCCGCTGGTGCCGGTGTTCGCCGCCGCCTGCGACGCGGCGGCCGGCGACCCGCTGCGCCAGCCGATCCTCAGCGGCACGCTCGCGTGCTGCCCACCCGAGTTCCGCGCGGCCGTCCGGGCGCTGCTCACCCGGGAGCTGGTCGAGCCGCGCCGGGCCGCCGCCTGGAACCGCAGCCGGCGCAACCGCCACTTCGCCCACGCCTCCGCGCTCGCCGGCCAGATCACCGGGTCGAGCCAGGGCGAGACGATGCTGGCGCGGCTGCTCTTCGAGGTGCTCTACGACTTCCGCGCCACCCACGTGACGACGTCCTGCTTCCTGCTCGCCGCCTCACCGTTCGCCGACGCGGTCCGCGAGCGGCTGTGCGTCACGGCGCTCGACGGGCCGGACGAGACGACCCGGCACGGGGCGGCGTACGCGTTCTCGACCCTGATGATCCCCTTCGAGACCGCCGATCCGGTGCCGTGGCTGGCCTCCCCCGACCCGGTCGTGCGCGGCGCCGGGCTGAGCATCTGCGGCTGGGCCGGCGTCCCACTGCCCGGCGACCTGCTCCGCAGCCTGGTCACCGCGGACGACGAGGTGGCCCGCGACGCGCTGTTCGCCGCGGGCATGTCCGAGCAGCCCGAGCTCGGCGCGCTCGCCGCGGCCCGGCGGCTGCCGGCACCGGTCCGCGCCGGCGCCCGCTGGTGGGCGGCGACGGGCGGCCGGATCGTCCGCTAGGGCTAGGGGCCGTTGTCGATCTCGGGCGGCGCCTCGTGCTCGGGCAGGTCGCCGCTCGCGGTCTCCTCGTCGACCAGGGCGAGCCGGCAGAACTCGTCGCCGAAGGGCGTGAGGTGGATGCTGCGCCGGACCACCTTGGCGAACTTCACCGAGTGCATCGCGCCCAGCACGTCGGGCTGCGCCTCGAGCACCTGGTACTCCAGGTGGTCGCGCACCGGCTCGCGCGAGAGCCAGATCAGCCCGAGCCGGAACAGGTTGTTGATGTACGACGGCACCTGGTCCAGGTAGCGCAGCCCGGCCCGCGGCCCCAGCATGTTGAGCCCCGGCGCGATCAGCTGGCTGTTGACCATCCCGATCGGACCGCCCGTGCGGACGTCGACCGACGGCTGCGGCCCGTCGCGCAGCAGCATCACCAGGATCCGCGCCTCGTCGGGCGCGAGCTCGTCGAGGATCCGGTCGAAGGCGGGGTGCCGGTCGTCCTGGCTCCACACGTCGCGCGAGCGCGCGAGCAGCTCGTTGCCGCGGTCGCGCAGGGTCTGGGGGCGCGAGCCGACGACCTGGCCGTCGACCACGGGCGCGGGCGCGAACTCGCGGCGCTCGGGCGCGGCGGTGCCACCGCCCAGCGACTCACCGGCCCGCAGCAGCGCGGTCGCCACGGGGACCCCTCCGGAGACCTGCCGGGCGACCTCGCTCAGCGCGCCCACGTACGAGCCGACGTCGCGGATCAGCGAGGCGGCCTCGTCGCGGCTGGTGACCGCCTTGCCGACGCGCAGCCAGTTGCGGGTCGTCGTACGCACGCCCCAGCCGGCGGTGTGCAGCGCGGCCGACCCGGCGACGCGCGCCAGTCCGGGCAACGACTCGGCGACCGCGGGCCCGGTGAGCGCAGGCAGCCGCGGCAGTCCGTCGTTGTCGAGGTCGTCGGTCATGGCCGCCCTTTCGGTGGTCACAGTGGTCACGGCGGGAAGCCGGGGATCCAGCCCCAGTTGAAGATGCCGAGGTGGAGGAACCCGCCCGCCGCGCCCATGATGGCGCCGTGGGCGTAGAGCATCCACTCGTCCTCCTTGATCGCCGAGCGCATCATCTCGACGAAGTCCTTGGGCGGCAGCTCCTTGGTACGCCGCGCGATCAGCACCCGGATCTTCTCCGACTGCTGGCGGCTGAACTCGGCGTCCCGGAACGGCGTGATGGTGCGCCCCACGGCCTCCTGGGCGAAGGAGTCCTTGATGCTGTCGTAGCGGCGCCCGCCCATCGCGACGTTGACCGCGCCGCGCAGCGGTCCGGCGGCCTTGTCGATCGCGGGGCGCATCGCGGTGGCGATCATCTGGCGGGTGCGGTCACCGCGCGGGCCGTCCATGAGGAAGTCGCCGATGCGCTCCAGCGTGATCACGTCGTCGGCGATGATCCGCGCATAGACCTCGGCGCACTCGTCCTGGCGGCGCAGGAAGAGGCCCTGCACCTTGATGCCCAGGATCCGCTTCTCCTCCGGCGGGTCGAAGATCAGCCACATGCCGAGCAGGTTGGTGGTCCAGCCGACGAAGACGCCCAGCAGCGGCAGCAGCCACCAGATGTGCCAGGTCTGGTCGACGATCGCGACCGGTACGCCGAGCAGGAAGCCGAAGATGAAGCCGAAGGCGACCATCAGGTTGAGCTCGCGCTGACCGACGTCCTTGAAGACCTTGACGACCAGCTCGGGGTTCTTGCGGAAGTGGTCGATGACCATGATCTTCGGGTCGAGCAGCTGGTCGATGTGGACGCCGATCTCGTCGGTGATCGTCTTGACCACGCCCGGCAGCTGCGCCTGCACCCGGTCGATGACCGCCTGCCGCACCGGCCGTGGCAGGTCGCGCCACAGCCGCGGGTGCTCGCGCATCATCACCTCGTCGACCAGCTCGGGCAGGTCGGGGCGGAAGACGGCGACGATGTGCTCGGCGATCTGGTCGGGCTCGAGCTGGGAGTAGAACTCCGCCGGCGTACCGAGCTTGGCGATGACCTTGTCGACCGCGATGCTGCCCATCTTGGCGGCGCGCGCCGGGACGATGCCCTGCCAGCCGACACCGCCCTCCATCAGGCCGGGGATCTCCTGGAGCTTGCGCGGCAGCACGGCGGCCACCTCGCGCAGCCCGGGCACCCGGTAGCCGTGGAAGGTGATCGGCTTGAACAGCATCCACAGGCCCGACCAGTTGATCAGCCAGCCGATGATGCCGGTGAAGAAGGGGATCGAGATGAAGGCGAACCAGTCGACGTGGTCGACCCAGTCCTCCAGCCACCTCAGCACCGCGTCCACGCGCACCCCCTGATCCCGCGAGCCCCGCCGCACCCCATGGCACGCGACGGTCCCGACGGGTGGAGGTTAACGCGTGTTGTGGCGGACGGCACAGGGATCTCAGGTCACGGTGTCGCAGCAACCTCGACCAGCCGGGCGTCGTTCGGGACCGGCCCCAGCTCGCCCAGCGGCTGCAGCCGGTAGACGATCCGGGCTCGCACCTGCCCCGCGGTCACGAACCCGAACGTGCGCGAGTCGTCCGAACCACCCCAGTTGTCGCCGATCACCCAGTAGCCGCCGTCGGGCACCGTCGCCCACGCCGGACGGACGTCCGGTCTCAGCGAGGTGCCGTCGTCGGCGCAGCAGGGCGCGACCTTGTCGCCCGTCCGGCCGGGCCAGGTCGGGTTCGCCACCACGTACGTCGTCCGCGCGCCCGCCGGGCGGACCTCGACCACCGGCGGCCCGGCCTTCTCCAGCCGCACCCGGACCTGGTCGCCCGGGAGCCCGATCACCCGCTTCACGACCGGGATCTCGCGATCACCGAGGGTGCTCTCGATGATGTCGAAGCGAGCGATCTCGCCGGTGCCGAACGGGTCGACGAGCAGCCGGTCCCCGGTCGAGAGCGTGGGCTCCATGCTGCTGCCGGAGACCTTGACCGAGAACGCCAGCGCCGCGATCACGGCGAGCATCACGACGAAGAAGACGACCAGTGCGCCGACGCCCAGGACGCGGCGTACCCAGGGGCGACGGGACTCCGCACGGTGGCTCACGACGCGCAACGGTAGGTCATCGCGACGGCCCTCGGCAGGGGGCTCGGGCACCTGAGAAGAAAACGCGACAGGGTGTCGCGCTTTCCGTGCGATGTGTGTCACACTCCGTCACGCGTAGGCCAAGGGCATGGGGATGCGGCCTCGCTCCACCGCCGGTTCGGGAGGGATCGGCGGATGCCCTTTGGGAGGAAAGTTGAACAAGGTAGAAGGAATGGGCCGTACCCGTCTGGGTCGGTTCGCAGCCGTGACGGTTCCGGCCACCCTGCTCACCGCAGGGCTCGGCGTCGCCATGCTGCAGGGAATGGTCGGCGCCGTGCTGTCGTCGGCCGACGGGTTCACGCTCACCAGCGATCGGATCACCAGCGACGGCCTCAAGGCGCGCACCGGCGCGGCCAACGTCGCCGGGGGCAACCAGGCCACGATCTACGCCGAGACCGGGGCGAACACCAACGCCAGCGGCATCAAGGTGATCACGCCGAACGTGACCATCCCGCTGATCAACCTGCCGGCGCACCTCGAGGTGAGCTCGACCGACACCACGATCGGGCTCGGAGCGGTGGGGCTCAACGCCAAGACGCTCGACACGCCCGACGGCGCCACGCTCGGCACCACCACCATCGGTGTCGCGCAGTCCCAGGCCGGGTTCACCAACACGGCCACCGACAGCGGGTACGTCGCCGACGGGTTCGCCCTGACGAGCTCCTCGGCCGACCTGCCGAACGTCCACGCCACCGCGTACGCGATCACGCTCGAGAGCCTCGCCCTCGACAACCTGTCGCTCAAGGTCGCGCTCGGCAACTGACGCCGGCCCGTCTCAGCACCCCACCTCGTGGGGCGTGCGGCCGCGCGCCCCACGAGGCACCCGCCTTCTCGTAGGGACCTCGCATGACTGACATCGTCACCACCCCGGCGGCCGAGGCCGCCCCCGTCACCACCGTCCGGGCCAGCCGGCCCGTCGCGCTCTGGCGGGGCTTCGCCCGCTTCCGCCGGACCCGGCCGTTCTGGGGCGCGGTGATCCTCGCCCTGGGCGCCTACTTCATCGCCCGCCCGCTGCTGGGCGGGACCTTCGAGTTCTACACGACCGTCGGGGTCCGCAGCATCACGCCGCTGCTGATCGCCGGCGGCATGGCCGCGGCCGCGGGGATCGCGGTCGTCGTCCCGGCCCAGCGGCACTTCCCGGCGATCGTCGCGCTGATGCTCGCCGTCGCCTCACTGCCCTTGGCCAACCTGGGGGGTTGGCTGATCGGCATGGTGCTCGGCATCCTCGGCGCCGGACTCGTGTTCTCGTGGACGCCGTACTCCGAGAAGCAGCTCGAGCGCTTCGCCGCCAAGGACGCCGCCCGCGCCGAGCGGCGCGCGCAGAAGCGGACCCGACGATGACCGACGCCCGGATGGGCACCCGCCGGCGGGCGCTGGTGCCGCTCGCCGGCGGGCTCGCCGCGCTGGTCGCGATGTTCCAGCTGGTGAGCAGCAACGTGCTGGCGGTGAACTTCACGACGGCGAACCAGGAGTTCGAGCTCTACTCGAACTACCTCCAGGGCGCCCAGGCCGCGGGCTTCCTCGCCACCAACGACACCGCGACCGGCCAGGACGGCGGGGTCGCCGAGCTCGGCATCCGCTCGGCCAAGCTGGCCGGGCTCTGCGCGATCGCGCACGAGAGCATCCCGGTCGTGGGCGAGGTGACGCTGATGATCCTGGCCGGCGTCCCGGTGCGGAGCTCGTTCGCCAACGGCACCAACACCACCACCGACGGCGCCGGCAACACGCTCACCTTCGACGCCAACGGACTGCTCACCGGCGGCAACCACATCACCGCGAGCAACCTGTTCGTGAACTCCCGCTCGCTCAGCGGCTTCGGCAACCTGATCAGCGGCATGAACCTCGGCCAGAGCGCCGACACCGTCGACGCCACCGCGGGGATCCAGTGGCCGGCCGGCCAGAGCAGGCCGAGCGCCGGCAACTTCGGGCTCTCCGTCGATCGCCTCAACGTGGGCGGGCTCGGCGGCGACACCTACGGCATCAACCTGCAGGGGGCGATCACGTTGCCGAACCTCAAGATCAAGGTGCTGCCCGGGCGCAAGACCCAGGCCGACTGCCCGACCCAGGCGGCGGGCTGATGGCCGCCGCGGCGCAGGCGCTGCGCGTGCTCGGCGCGGGACGACGGGGCTTCCGCACGTTCCGCCGTACCCGGCCGTTCTGGGGCGGCCTGTGGTGCGTGCTCGCCGGCGCCTGGCTGGTCCGGTCGATGTACTTCTCGTTCGTGCTCGCGGTCAGCGGCGGGTGGAGCTACTCGGCCGGCTACATCCTCGGCGGTGCGCTCGTGCTGTTCGGCCTCGTCGCCTGGTTCGCGCCGCACTACCGCGGGCTGGTGGGCATCCTGGCCGTCCTGCTCGCGCTCGGCGCCTTCGTCTCGGTCAACCTCGGCGGCTACCTGGTCGGCTCGGTGCTCGGCATCCTCGGCGGCTCGATGATCTGGGCCTGGGGCGAGAAGCGGCCGCGCCGGGTCCGCGGCGGGCGCCGCCGGGCGACCACCACGACCACCCCGACGGCCTCGACGACCCCGGTGTCCGCGTGACCCTGTCGGTACGCCGCCAGCGGCTGCTGGTCGTCCTCGCGGCGCTGGCCGTGGTGACGGCCGCGGTCCTGGTCCCGCGGGTCGGCGACGACGCGCGCGGCCAGGCCCAGAGCGGCGCCTACCAGCCGTTCGCCTGCGACCAGCCGGGCAGCGCGAACCCCCAGCAGCGGCGCCAGGAGGTCCAGCTCGACAACGGCTCGGGCGACTTCAACGCCGCCGGGCGGACCTATCCCTGCCTCGCGGGCGTCCGCTGGCACCTGCAGTCGGGCAATGTCGCCACGTCCAACCCGGACGCCGCGATCGGCCAGATCCGCACGGCGTACGGCCGCAAGCTCCCCGGCACCGTCTACTACGCCGCGGCCGGCTCGCGCACCGACCTCTACCAGGTGGCGTTCAGCGGGCTGCAGTTCTGCACGTCCAAGACCAACCCGGTCTCCACCTGCCCGGCGGCGGGCACCACCGACATCCAGCTGTACGCCGACAGCGGCGACGCGCCCGCCCCCAAGTCCGCCACGCCCTACCGGCTGACGATCAAGCCCGACCAGGCGATCACCATCGGCGGCACCGGCGTCTGGACCGAGGTGCTCGCCACGGCCTCCAGCTCGTTCACCGTGCCGGTCGCCCAGCTGCCGACCGCGACCCACCTGGCGTGCGGGATCGTCGGCGGCACCGCGCGCGGTGGCTTCCTCGGCATCGGCGGCACCTGCGAGCTCAGCGCCGAGGACTTCGCGGGCGGCCTCGCCCAGTGGCTCGGCGGCGGCTCGAACTACACGCTGCTCGGGGTCAACCTCGACTTCTTCTACCTCGTCACCCACCGGCAGAACCCGACCGATCCCTACACCCAGGTCCCGGTCGACGGCTCCGGCAACCCGCTCAACTCCGTCCAGCTGCCCCACACCACGATCTCGGTCGGCTGATGGACACCACGCCCCGCCACGGGACCCGCTGGCGCCGTACGGCGGGCGCGCTCGCGGTCTCGTTCGCCGCCCTGGCCGGCCTGGGCACCGCGACCTGGCACGAGGCGTTCGGGTTCGACGCGCGGATCATCGTCCAGGACGGCAACGCCACCTTCTCGTCCTCGCGGATCACCGCCGACGACGCCGCCTTCGGCATGGCCCCCGTCCGGCTCGGCAACGGCACCTGGAAGAACCTGCTGCGCGCCGGCTTCGCCCGCGCCTCGCTCGACGGCCTGTGCGTGTCCAAGACCGAGTCGCTCGGTCCGATCAAGGTCACCCTCAAGCTGACCGCCGGCGACGGCACCAGCGCCGCCGAGATCACCGCGGCCGACGCCGCGCTCGACGTGACCAGCCTGCGCGGGGCCGGGATCAACCTCCAGGGCAGCACCCAGATCGGGCAGGCCACGACCGACCTGACCACGGCGCCGGGCGCGCCGCCGTACACGGCGAACCCGTTCGGGGTCCCCGCGACGTACGACGGCGGGTTCTACCGCCCCGACGGCACCGGGCCGCAGGCCTACTCGGGCACCGGCAACGGCGGGCACGTCAACGGCCAGGGCTTCACCGGCATCGACGCGACGCGGGGTGCCCTGACCCAGGTCTACGGCCAGCTCTGGCAGGCCCAGGTCACCGGCGACATCACGCTGCCGAACCTGGTGATCAAGGTGCTGCCGTTCAAGGACGACATCGGCTTCAACGCCAACGGCACGACCAACGCGACCCCCGACGGGATCGACGACCGGTCGTGCTGGACCGAGGCCCGGCTCGGGACCTACCCGCGCTAGGGCAGCGGCTCAGGAGTGCCGGCGCCAGACCACGACGGACTGGCCGACCGGCGCCTCGGGCAGCGCGGGGAGGTTGCTGCGCGGCACCGGCCGGGCGGCCAGCGCCTGGCGCAGCGCCTCGTGCGCGGCGTCGAGATCGGCGACCAGCTCGGCGTTGCGCGCTCGCAGGGCCACGACGGCGTTCTCGAGGTCGAGGATCCGGCGCACCCCCTCGATGCCGATGCCGGACGCCGTGAGGTCGGCGATCTCGCGCAGCCGCTCGATGTCGCGGTAGGAGTAGCGCCGTCCGCCGCCGCCCGTGCGGCCGGGCGTGATCAGCCCGACGCGCTCGTAGGTGCGCAGGGTCTGCGGGTGCAGACCGCTGAGCTGCGCGGCCACGCTGATGACGTAGACGGCATCCTCCGCACCGGGAGGGCCCTGGGGCGGACGGACGGCGCTCATCAGCGCGCCTCGTCGTAGAGACCCGCGCGCAGCGGGGTGTCGGCGGTCGCGGCGGCATAGGCCTCGAGCGCCTCCTTGGCCTCCGCGCCGAGGTTGCTCGGGACCTGGACCTCGACCGTGGCGAGCAGGTCGCCACGGGACTCGCCCTTGACCGCGCCCTTGCCGCGGATCCGGAAGGTGCGCCCGTTGGGGGTGCCGGCCGGGACCTTGAGGGTCACCGGCGCGCCACCCAGGGTGGGCACCTTGATCTCGGCACCGAGCGCGAGCTCGGCGAACGAGACCGGGACGTCGATCGTGAGGTTCTCGCCCTTGCGGCCGAACACCCGGTGCCCGGTCACCTTGACGGTGACGTAGAGGTCGCCGGCCGGACCGCCGTTCTCGCCCGGGGCGCCCTTGCCGCGCAGCCGGATCCGCTGGCCGTCCTTGACCCCGCCGGGGATCTTGGCCTGGATCGTGCGTGCCGACTGACCGCGTCCGGTGCCGTGGCACGTGGGGCACGGGTCGTCGTACACGAGCTGGCGGCCACCGCAGGTCGGGCAGGACTCGTTCATCGAGAACGCCCCGCCGACCGAGGCCGTGACGAAGCCGCTGCCCTCGCACGTCGGGCAGACGTGCGGCTGGGTGCCGGGCTTGCCGCCGGTGCCGTGGCAGGTCGCGCAGGCACCGTCGGAGCTGATCCGCAGCGACACCGTGACGCCCTCGAGCGCCTCGGTGAAGCCGATCGTCGCCGTCGTCTCGAGGTCTCCCCCGCGCGCCGGGCGCTGGGCCCGGCGGCTCTGGGTGAAGCCTCCGCCGAACAGGTCGCCGAAGAGGTCGCCGAAGCCACCTCCGCCGCCGGCCCGCTCGCGGAGCAGGTCCTCGACGTTGACGTTGCCGCCACCGCCGAAGCCCGCACCGCCGCCGAAACCGCCGCCGGCCGGGAAGCCGCCCCGGCGGAACATGTCGCGCGCCTGGTCGTACTTGGTGCGCTTCTCGGCGTCGCCGATCACGTCGTACGCCTCGGCGACCGCCTTGAACTTGTCGTGCTTGGCGGTGTCGTCGGGGTGCGAGTCGGGGTGGTTGGCGCGCGCGAGCTTGCGGTAGGCCTTCTTGATCTCGTCCTGCGACGCGGTCTTGGCGACCCCGAGCTCCTTGTAGAAGTCCTTGGTCGCCCAGTCGGACCGGATCCCGTCGTCACTCATCGCGCACCTCCCTCCTCGTCGTTGTCGTGTCGTTCATCAAGCGGGGTCGACCACGAGCACCTGTGCCGCGCGGACCACCCGGTCGCCCATCTTGTAGCCGGCCTTGGCGATCACCTTGCAGGTGGTCACCTCGACCTCGGCGTCGGTGCCGATGTGCGAGAGCGCCTCGTGCACCGTCGGGTCGAAAGCGTCGCCGACCTCGCCGAACTTGACCAGTCCCAGTCCGGCGACCACGCGCTCGAGCTGCTCGGCCGTGGCCTTGAAGCCACCCTCGAGCGGCTCGTGCTCACGGGCCCGGTCGATCGTGTCGAGGACGTCGATGATCGGCGTGAGCGCGGCGTACGTCGCGTTCTCGCGGAGCAGCTCGCGGTCCCGGTCGACCCGGCGCTTGTAGTTGAGGAACTCCGCCTGCAGGCGCTGCAGGTCGAGCGTGCGCTCCTCGAGCTCCATCTTGGTGACGGTCAGCTCGTCGGCCTCGGCCTCGGGCACCTCGGACGCCTCGGACGCCTCGGGGCTCGCGGCCGCCTCGGGCTCCTCGCCCTCGGGCGAGGGAGCCGCAGTCTCCTGCAGCTCCCCCTCCTCCGGGGTGAGGTTCTCCTCGGTCACTTGGTGTCGCCCTCGGTGTCCTCGTCGACGATCTCGGCCTCGACGACGTCGTCGTCGGCCTCGCCGGTGGCACCGGTGGTGCCGCCCGCGGCAGCCGAGTCGGCCTCGGCGGCGGCGTACATCGCGGCGCCCATCTTCTGGCTGGACTCACCCAGCTTGGCGATGGCGGCGGTCAGGTCCTCGGAGTCCGCCTCGGCGTTCTCGAGGATGCCCTTGAGCGCCTCGACGTCGGTGGTCACCTCGGCCTTGACGTCGTCCGGGATCTTGTCGCCGTTGTCGGCCAGGAACTTCTCGGTCGTGTAGACGAGCTGCTCGCCCTGGTTGCGGACCTCGACGGCCTCGCGACGCTTGGCGTCCTCCTCGGCGTACTGCTCGGCCTCCTTGACCATGCGGTCGATGTCGTCCTTGGACAGCGCGCTGCCGCCGGAGATCGTCATCGACTGCTCGCGGCCGGACGCCTGGTCCTTGGCGGAGACGTGGACGATGCCGTTGGCATCGATGTCGAAGGTGACCTCGATCTTCGGCACGCCGCGCGGAGCCGGCGGGAGGCCGGTCAGCTCGAAGTTGCCGAGGCCCTGGTTCTGCGACCAGATGGCCCGCTCGCCCTGGGCGACCTTGATCTCGACCGACGGCTGGTTGTCGTCGGCGGTCGTGAAGATCTCGGAACGCTTGGTCGGGATCGTGGTGTTGCGCTCGATCAGGGTGGTGAAGACACCGCCCTTGGTCTCGATGCCGAGGCTGAGCGGGGTGACGTCGAGGAGCAGCACGTCCTTGACCTCACCGGCCAGGACGCCGGCCTGGAGGGCGGCGCCGACGGCGACGACCTCGTCGGGGTTGACGCCCTTGTTGGGCTCCTTGCCGCCGAGCATCTCCTTGACCAGGTCGGTCACGGCCGGCATGCGGGTCGAGCCGCCGACGAGGACCACGTGGTCGATCGCGGAGAGCGCGAGGCCGCCGTCCTTGAGGACGTTCTGGAAAGGCGCCTTGGTGCGCTCGAGCAGGCTCGCGGTCAGCCGCTGGAACTCGGAGCGGGTGAGCCGCTCCTCGAAGTGCAGCGGGCCGTTCTCGCCGTGGGTGATGTAGGGCAGGTGGATCGTGGTGTCGCTGGACGAGGACAGCTCGATCTTGGCCTTCTCGGCGGCCTCCTGGAGGCGCTGGGCGGCGATCTTGTCCGCGGCCAGGTCGACGCCGTTGGCGTCCTTGAACTTCTTGACCATCCACTCGACGATCGCGTTGTCCCAGTCGTCGCCACCGAGGTGGTTGTCGCCGCTGGTCGCCTTGACCTCGACGACGCCCTCACCGATCTCGAGCAGGGACACGTCGAACGTGCCGCCACCGAGGTCGTAGACGAGGATCGTCTGGTCGTCGCCCTTGTCGAGGCCGTAGGCCAGCGCCGCGGCGGTGGGCTCGTTGACGATCCGGTCGACCTTGAGGCCCGCGATCTCGCCGGCCTCCTTGGTCGCCTGGCGCTGGGCGTCGGAGAAGTACGCCGGGACGGTGATGACCGCGTTGGTGACGGTCTCGCCCAGGTAGGCCTCCGCGTCGCGCTTCAGCTTCTGCAGGATGAACGCCGAGATCTGCTGGGGCGTGAAGTCCTTGTCGACGGGGTCGCCGATGTGCTGGGTCCAGTCGGTGCCCATGTGGCGCTTGACCGACCGGATGGTGCGGTCGACGTTGGTGACCGCCTGGCGCTTCGCGACCTCGCCGACGAGCACCTCACCGCTCTTGGCGAAGGCGACGACGGACGGCGTGGTCCGGGCTCCCTCCGCGTTGGCGATGACCGTGGGCTCGCCGCCCTCGAGGACCGCGACGACGCTGTTCGTCGTACCGAGGTCGATGCCGACAGCTCGTGCCATGTGTGTCTCTCCTCCGTGATTCGGGGTGGTGGTTCAAGTTAGTTGAGCCGGATGCACTCAAGTCTGACATAGGGTCCAACGGGTCGGACCCCAGGGTTGTTCCCGGTCGCCTGAGAAAGTGGGGCCATGAGCATTCCTCGCCTCGCACTGAACGACGGAACGTCCATCCCCCAGCTCGGCTTCGGCGTCTTCCAGGTGCCGCCCGCCGACACCGAGGCGGTGGTGACCCAGGCGCTCGAGGCCGGCTACCGCCACCTCGACACCGCGCAGATGTACGGCAACGAGGAGGGCGTCGGTGCCGCCCTGGCCGCCGCCGGTCTCCCCCGCGACGAGGTCTACGTGACCACCAAGCTCAACAACAGCTTCCACCGGCCCGACGACGTGCGCCGCAGCTTCGACGCCTCGCTCGAGCGGCTCGGCCTCGACCACGTCGACCTCTTCCTCATCCACTGGCCGCTCCCGACCCGGTACGACGGCGACTACGTCGCCACGTGGCAGGCGATGACCGAGCTCACCGCCGACGGCCGCGCCCGGTCCGTGGGCGTCTCGAACTTCCAGCCCGACCACCTCGACCGGATCGTCGCGGCCACCGGCGTGGTCCCCGCGGTCAACCAGATCGAGGTCCACCCCTTCACCACCAACGAGGAGGCCCGCGCCGCGAGCCTGCGCCACGGCGCGCTCGTCGAGGCCTGGTCGCCGATCGCCCGCGGCCGGGTGCTCGAGGACCCCACGATCGTGCGGATCGCCGAGGAGGTCGGCCGGACGCCGTCCCAGGTGACGCTGCGCTGGCACGTCGAGCGGGGCGACATCGTCTTCCCCAAGAGCGTGCGCCCCGTGCGGATGGCCGAGAACCTGGCGATCTTCGACTTCGCGCTCAGCCCCGACCAGGTCGCCGCGATCGCCGCGCTCGACGAGGGGGACGCCGGGCGCACCGGGCCGCACCCGGACACCTTCGACTGGATCCCCGGCGCGGACTGAGCCCGCGCGGGTCCGGGTCGGCGGCGGTCAGCCGCCGTCAGCCGACCTGGATCCGGATCTCGTTGCTGACGGTGCCGCTGTCGCTGTCGACGACGCGGAACCGGTTCAGCCCGCCGACGCCGGTGAAGACATAGCTGGAGAAGGTGCCGTTGGTGACGCCGACGCTGGCCGGGAACTCGGCCCAGCCGCCGTTCTCCCAGCGCTGGACGCGCAGGATCGCGCCCTCACCGCCGGGGTAGACGCCGCTGAAGTAGATCCGCTCGCCCGAGGCGACGCTCGTCTGGAGCGGCTGGAGCGAGATCTCGCCGGCCTTGGGCGACTCGCTCTCGGTCGACTCGGTGGTCGGGTCGTCGCTCGGCTCGTCGGTGCTGTCGGTCGAGGACGTGTCGGTCTCGTCGGGGTCCTGGGTGTGGAGCGTGATCAGCGGGCCGCTGGGCTCGTCGGTCTTGGCCGGCGTGGGCAGGTACATCGACTGGCGCACCGTGGTGTCGGCGGCCGCGTCACCGTCGTCGCCGCCGAAGCCGAGCACCTTGGAGCCGACCATCGCGACCAGCCCCAGGATCAGGCCGACCCCGACCGCGACGGCGACCAGCGCCACCAGTCCGTTGAGGACGGGACGGTCGGCGCGGGGCTCCTGCTGGTCGCTCACCCTGCCCATTGTCCAGGGCGCCCGAAGAAATCAGAAACCGCGCGTCCAGACCACCTGCTCGTGCAGCCGGCGCGAGCGCCAGCCCGCCTCCGTCCGCACGAACGTGTGCCGGTAGAGCCCGCCCACCTCGACGACGCGCTCGCCGCCCTGGCCGTCGGAGATCCGCATCGGGTTGTGGAAGTACGCCGTCACCGCGGCCTCGTCGCGGCCCTCGGCGAAGTCGAAGGCGACCTGCCCGACCGTGTGCAGCCGGTGCTTCGAGAAGCCCGGCAGCGCCTCGGCCAGCCACGCCTTGACCACCGGGAAGGTGTCGACCACGCCCCCGCTCTCGGTGTAGTCGATGTGCGCGTCGGGCGTGAAGACGGTGTCGAGCCGGTCGAAGTCCCCCTCGTCCACGGCGAGCGTGTAGCGCGTGATCGCGTCGGTGATCTCGGCGCGGTCGATCAGCTCCTGCAGGTCCATCGGGTCTCCTCAGCGGGGCTCGAGGACGACGACCGGGATCTCCCGGTCGGTCCAGGCCTGGTAGTTGTCGAAGTCGGCGTACAGGTCGACGAGGCGGGGCCACAGCGCGGCCCGCTCCTCGGGTCCGGCGACCCGGGCGCGCACCGCCCGGGAGCGCTCGCGGGGCACGGCCACGGTGGTCGCGGGGTTCGCGACGAGGTTGTGGAACCACTGCGGGTTCTTGGGCAGCCCGCCCTGCGAGGCGACGATGACCAGGTCGGCGCCGTCGGCGAGGTAGAGCAGCGGCGTGGTGAACCGGGCGCCGCTCTTGCGGCCGACGTGGTCGAGGAGCAGCACCGGGACCGGCTTCTTCCAGCCCGCGCCGATGCGCCACTTCGCGCCGATCCGGCCGTTGGTGAGGCGGTAGACCTTCACGTTGGCCTTGGCGGCGTACTTGATGATCGTGGCGACGATCGGTTTGTCGAGGCCGTCGGGCTTCGGCTTGGTGGCTGCCATGGGACTCACTCTGGCAGAAATCTAGAACGCGTTCTAGTGTGGCGGTCATGCGCTTCTCCTTCGCCGAGGGCATGACCCACGCCGACTACTACGCCCCGCTCG
Source organism: Pimelobacter sp. 30-1 (assembly GCF_018831735.1). Lineage (NCBI taxonomy): Bacteria > Bacillati > Actinomycetota > Actinomycetes > Propionibacteriales > Nocardioidaceae > Pimelobacter > Pimelobacter sp. 30-1. The sequence continues at coordinate 851,806 of NZ_NHTS01000001.1, read as the reverse complement.
CCCAGGCCTGCGAGGCGACGGGCTACACCTCGATGACCATCGCGGACAGCCTGATCTACCCGCAGGAGTCCGACTCGAAGTACCCCTACACCGACACCGGGGACCGCGAGTTCCTGCTCGGCAAGCAGTTCATCGAGACGTTCATCCTGTGCAGCCACCTCTTCGCGGTGACGAGCAGCCTGCGGCTGACGCCGTTCGTGCTCAAGCTGCCGATCCGGCCGCCGGTGCTCGTCGCCAAGCAGGCCTCGTCGCTCGCCTTCCTGTCCGGCAACCGGCTCGGCCTCGGCGTCGGCCTCTCCCCCTGGCCCGAGGACTTCGCCGCCCTCGGCGTGCCGTGGGAGAAGCGCGGCAAGCGGATGGACGAGTGCATGGACATCCTGCGCGGCCTGACCCAGCCGGGCGAGGAGCCGACCTTCTTCGGCTACCAGGGCGAGTTCTACGACATCGAGCCGCTCCAGCAGTGCCCCGCCCCGACCGAGAAGATCCCGCTGCTCGTCGGCGGGCACTCGGACGCGGCCCTGCGGCGCGCCGTACGCAAGGGGGACGGGTGGATGCACGCCGGCGGTGACGGCGAGGAGCTCGACCGCCTGCTCACCCGCCTCGCCGAGATCCGCGCCGAGGAGGGGGACACCCGCGACGACTTCGAGGTCCACGTGATCTCGTACGACGCCTACACGCTCGACGGCATCAAGCGCCTGGAGGACAAGGGCGTCACCGACTGCATCGTCGGCTTCCGGGTCCCCTACATCAAGGGCCCCGACACCGAGCCGCTCGAGACCAAGATCAAGCACCTCGAGCAGTACGCCGAGAACATCATCGCCAAGGCGAACGGCTGATCGGCATGAGCGAGTCCCTCGGGCTGACCAAGCCCCTCCAGGACGCGATCGCCGAGGCCGAGGAGCTGATCGCGAACGCGCCGTTCATCACGACCGAGGCCGACCGGCTGGAGGGCTACGACTACCTCTCCGGCCGGATCCGGATGGCCCTCCAGACCGCCTTCGACTACGACCTGGAGCAGCCGCTCTTCATCAACCCGACGCACCAGTTCTCGCGCCAGGGCCTCGACAACCCCGACGCGGTCTACTTCCACGCCTACCTGCGCGAGGGCGTGGAGTACGTCGTCCGCGGCCGCCGCGGCACCTCCGCGGACCTCTCGTTCCAGGTGATGGGCGGGACCTACAACGCCTCGTCGGCCGCCACCTCGCTGATGGCCTTCGACGACCGCGAGCTGGAGATCGCCGACGACGGGACCTTCTCGTTCACCTACGTCGCCGAGCCCGGCGCCAAGACGCTCATCGTCCGCGAGGTCTTCAACGACTGGGACACCGAGGCGCGCGGCACGCTCACCATCGAGCGCACCGACACCCTCGGCCAGGCCCGCCGTCCACTCTCGGCGGAGACCCTGCAGAAGAAGTACGAGGTCGCCGCCCGCTCGCTGATCGGCTCGATCCAGACCTGGTTCGCGTTCCCGCACTTCTTCCAGTTCAAGGAGCCGGTCAACACCCTCACCACCCCCGCCTCCACCCCCGGCGGGCTCTCCTCGCAGTTCTCCTCGATCGGCCACTACGAGCTCGCCGACGACGAGGCGATGATCGTGACCGTCCCCCGCTGCGACGACTGCGCCTACCAGGCCGTCCAGATCGGCTCGAACTGGTACGCCTCCACCGACTACGAGACCCACCAGACGTCGCTGACCAAGGCCCAGGCCGTCGCGGACGACGACGGGCTCCTCCGCTTCGTCATCTCCGAGCGGCCCCCGGGCCTCGTCGACGGCGCCCCGGCGCCGACCGCGAACTGGCTCGAGACCACCGGCCACCGCACCGGCCCGATCATGCTGCGCTGGCAGCAGCTCTCGCGAGACCTCACCGCCGCGGACGGGCCCACGGTCGAGATCGTCCCGGTCGCCGAGGTCGCCACCCGGCTCGCCGGGTCGGCGGGAGGTGCGGGGCTGTCGGCCGCGGCCTACGCGGAGCGGATCGCGGCGCGGCAGCGGGCGGTGGCGCGGCGGATGATCAGCTGAGCCCGAGCCCCGCGGCCGCCCTGCTCGTCCCGGCCGTCCCGCCCGCCCCACGAACGACCGCCGCCCGTGCACACCCCGTGCCGGGCGGCGTCGTCGTCCCCAGGCCAGGTCGTCGCGGTTCGTCGATCGCCCGCGCCCAGTGAGCCTTGGTCCATGACCCACCCCGCTGACACACTCGATCCATGGCCCACCGCACCGAACCCGACGTCGCGGTCGCCCTGCTCTCCGGCCACCTCGCCCCGTGGCTCGCCGCCGACCTCGCCCGGTTCCGGGCCGAGGACGGCTGGGCGGTCGAGATCCTCGACGGCACGCTCGTCGTCGCCACCGACCCCGCGACCGGCCTGCCGTGGACACCCGCCGACCTCGCCCGGTTCCCCGAGGGCAACCTGTTCGAGGTCGTCGAGGGGCGGTTGTTCGTGAACGCGCAGCCCAACCTGGAGCACCAGCTCGTCGCCGACCACCTGCGCGCGATCCTCAACGAGCAGGTCGGCGCCGACCTGGTCGTGGCCCGCGAGATCGGGGTCAGCGTGGCTGCCTCGCTCCTGGGGCCCGACATCAGCGTGGTCCGGCGCGCCGAGGTCGACCTCAAGGCCGCCGAGCAGCCGGCCTCCGCCGCCGTCCTCGTCGTCGAGGTCGCCTCCCCCAGCACCCGCCGGACAGACCGCACCCTCAAGGCCGCCGCCTACGCCGAGGCCGGCATCCCCGGCTACTGGCGCGTCGAGCTCGACCCGGTCCGGGTGATCGCCTTCGGGCTGCACGCGGGCGCCTACGCCGAGCTCGGCACCTGGGGCGCCGGCCAGACGGTCGAGGTCGACCAGCCGGTCGTCGTACGGTTCGACCCGGCGGCGCTGCTGCCCTGACGAGGGAACCCCTCGGCACCCGGGAGCCGTCGTACGACCATGCGCCCGCTCGCCGTACCGACCCTCCTGCTCGCGGCCGTCCTGACCGGCTGCGGGACGGAGGCGACGACGGGCGCGACCACGTCCCCGACCGCGACGACGACCGCCGGTCCGACCCGCGGCCCGACGGGCATCAAGGCGCCCCCGCCCTTCCGGATCCGGTACGACGACCGCGAGCTCGCGCTGCACCCGGACACCTACTGCGTCACCGGTGGGTGCGTCGACGGCGTCCTCGCGGACCCGCCCGAGGTCGGGTCGCCGGCGGAGCTGCTGATCCACGTGCCGGTGGCGCGGTTCCGGCTCCAGCCGGCGGGCCTGACCGAGGTCACCCCCGCGGGGCGCGCCGGGCGCTCCGGGCGCTCCGGGCGGTTCGAGGGGTGCCGGGGACGCGTGCTCACCGCGCCGGTCGAGGACCTGGGCGGCGGGTGGTACCGGCTGCGGCCGTTCGGGCCCGCCGGGACCTACGACGTCAGCCTGTTCGCGTCCGGCCGGGGGGACATGGCGGGCACGCTGCGCTGGACGATGCCGCACGCGGGTCCGATGCCGACCCCGGCCGCCCGGCTCGCGCTGATCGCGGACCACGACGGGCAGCCCGACAGCTACGGCCTGGAGCTGTCGGTCACCGGCCTCGCCGCGAGCCCGCGGCAGGCGACGGCCGAGATCGAGGTGCGGGCCGGCAACGGCCGCGGGACGACGATCACGGGGCGGCGCTCGCGCGGGTCGTGCGTCGGCGACCTCGGGTTCGACGGACCGGACGCGCCGGCGCGGGCGGCGTCCCGGCTGGGCGGCTTCCCGTTCACGATGCGGGTCACGCTCACGCTGGACGGGGTGCGGCACGTCGCGACCGCGGTCTACCCAGACGACGAGATCGACGACAACGAGCCGTACGTCGCCCTGGAATTCACGCCTGCGCTGCCCGGACTGTGACCTCGATCGCACCGACCCCCTTCCGCAAAACTGAAACACGTTCTACCCTGTCGGCCATGGTGGATCTGCTGACCGACAAGGTCGTCGTACTGTCCGGAGTCGGCCCGGGGCTCGGTCGCTCCCTGGGCGAGGAGGCCGCGAAGATGGGGGCCGACCTCGTCCTGGCGAGCCGTACCCCCGAGCGCCTGGAGAAGATGGCCGAGGTGGTCCGGTCCTACGGGCGCCGTGCGCTCGTCGTCCCGACCGACATCACCGACGAGGACCAGCGCAAGGCGCTGGTGGAGGCCTCCCTCGACGAGTTCGGCAAGGTCGACTGCCTCATCAACAACGCGTTCGGCATCCCGCCGATGGACCCGATCAGCACGCTCGACCTCGAGGGCCTGCGCAACGCCAACGAGACCAACGTCTTCGCGCCGCTGCGCCTCTCGGCGCTTTTCTCCGACGCGCTCGCCGCGACCGAGGACAAGGTCGGCGGCTCGGTGATCATGGTCAACTCCTGCGTCATCTACAGCAGCCAGCCCGAGTACTCCGGCTACAAGCTCTCCAAGGGCACCCTGGAGCACCTCGCGCAGTCGCTCGCCACCGAGCTCGGCCCGCGCGGCATCCGGGTCAACAGCGTGGCGCCGTCCTACATCTACGAGGACGTCAACAAGGCCTACTTCGACTGGATCGCGCAGGAGTCGGGCCGCACCCACGAGGACGTGTACGCCGAGAAGGCCGCGCCGACCGACCTCAAGCGGCTCGCCACCCCCGACGAGGTCGCCCGGGCGACGCTGTTCCTCGCCTCCGACCTGGCCTCCGCGGTGACCGGGCAGATGCTCAACGTCGACTGCGGCGAGTTCCACGCATGAGCGAGCCCCGCCAGCGCGCGGACGTCGGCACCTTCGAGGACATCTGCGAGGCGGCGACCCGCACCACCGGCCTGACCGACTTCGGCTTCGCCGACGCCCCGGGGCACGAGGAGGCGTTCCGGATCCTGGTCGAGGACCTCGGCTCGGCCGAGGCCGGGCTGACCGGGGTCGGCAACTACTTCATGCGCTCGCAGGTCAAGAGCGCGCTGGTGGCCCGGCTGCTCACCCAGGCCCGGTTCACCGAGTTCCCGCAGCACGCCGACGTCGCGATCGAGCGGCCGATCTTCGTGCTCGGCCTCCCCCGGACCGGTACGACGGCGCTCAGCCGGCTGCTCTGCGCCGACCCGGCGAACCAGGGCCTGGAGATGTGGCTGACCGAGTTCCCCCAGCCGCGCCCGCCGCGGGAGACCTGGGAGGACGACCCCATCTTCAACGCCATGCAGGCGGCGTTCCGCGAGCACCACATCACCAACCCCGAGTTCATGGGCATCCACTACTCCGACGCCACCGAGCCGGAGGAGTGCTGGCGGGTGCTGCGCCAGACCGGCAAGTCGCTCGGCTTCGAGTCGCTGGCCCACGTGCCGGCGTACTCGCGCTGGCTGGCGACCCAGCCGTGGACCGACGCCTACGAGCGGCACCGCCGGAACCTGCAGCTGATCGGCCTGAACGACCAGGACAAGCGCTGGGTGCTCAAGAACCCGTCGCACCTGATCGCGCTCGACGCACTGCTGGAGGTCTACCCCGACGCCCTGGTCGTGATGACCCAGCGCGACCCGGTCACCTCGGTCGCGTCGGCCTGCTCCCTGTCCGCCGAGGCGACCGACGGGCACTCGACGACCTTCGTCGGCGAGACCCTCGGGCGCGACCAGCTCGGCCACCTCACCCGGCAGTGGGACGCGTTCTGGCAGGCGCGGGAGAAGGCGGACGAGAGCCAGTTCTTCGACGTCGACTACCGCGGCTTCGTGCAGGACCCGGTCGGCACCGTCGGCGCGATCTACGACGCCTTCGGGCTGACCTGGAGCGCCGAGGCGCAGAACGCCGTCCGCAAGCTCGACGACGAGTCGCGCAGCGGTCCGCGCCGCCCGGCCCACCAGTACGACCTCGCGGACTACGGCATCACCGAGGACGAGGTCCGCGCGTCGTTCGTGCGCTGACCGGGCCGACCGGGCGGGCTCAGCCCTGGCACAGGCAGAAGGGATGACCGGCCGGGTCGAGGAAGACCCGGAAGGTCGTCCCGGGCTGGTGCTCGTGCTTGGTCGCTCCGAGCGCGAGCACCGCCGCCTCGGCCTCGTCGAGGTCGTCGACGTCGACATCGAGGTGGACCTGCTGGGGCACCTCCTGGCCCGGCCACTGCGGCGGCCGGTAGGTCTCGGGATCGACGGCCTGGAAGTGGATGTGGTGCTCGCCCGAGGAGATCGAGATCCACACCCCCGGCTCGTGGACGCGCGACGGCCACCCGAGCAGGGCGCCGTAGAACTCCGCGAGCACGCGCGGGTCGGGACAGTCGAGGACGAATTGCGGACTGCGTGCGATGGCCATGGATCGACGCTAGACCGGACCTCCGACAGAGCCCGCTGACGCGATCGCGGCGCGGGTCGCGGCGACGAAGTCGCGCGGGTCGTCGAGCCAGATCCCGAGCAGGACCGCGTCGACGACGCCCTTCGGCGTCGGGACCGGCAGGGGCTCGGCGAGCACGAGCACCACGTTGACCCGGTTGTTGACCGGGACGTGGAGCTCGGTGCCGGCGTCGGTCTCGCGGGGGCGCAGGGTGCGGACCATGCCCTCGATGTCGCGGTCGTCGTAGCGCACCTCGGCGATCGCGGTCCACGGCACCGCGATCCGGGCGAGCGTGCCGAAGCGCACCGTCAGACCGGTCCGGGTGACCAGGTGCGGGTAGACCTTGAGGCTGGCCAGGAGCCCGATCATCCAGACCAGGCCCCAGACGCCGACGACGAGCAGCGCGATCCGCACGCCCTCCCACGGCACCAGCACGTGGGCGATCGGGAGCTCGCACGCCGAGCCGAAGATCCACAGCCACATCACCGGCGTCACCATCCGGCTGTAGCCCCAGCCCCTCGCCCCCTCCGGTACGTCGACCCGCCGGGCGAGCCAGCGGCCGAGCGCGACGTAGAGCCGGACCTCGAGCCGGACGAAGCGGCCGATGGTGCGCAGGGCGTTCACGGCGTGCCCCAGTCCTGCTCGACGCGGGCCCGGAGCCGGTCGTTGACGAGGGTCAGCGTGCGGCGCAGGTCGCGGAGCTGGCGCTCGGAGAGCGCCCCGAAGAGGACCTCGTGCATCTCGGCGTAGCCGTCGACCATCGAGGTCAGCAGCGTGGTCCCGGTGTCGGTGAGGGTGACCAGGACGGCGCGCCGGTCGGTCGGGTGCGGGGCGCGGGCGACGTACCCGGTGGCGACGAGGCCGTCGACCAGTCCGGTGACGTTGCGCGGGGTGACCGCGAGCGCGTCGGCCAGCTCGCGCTGGGTGACCGGTCCCCCGCGCAGCACCCACAGCAGGCGCGCCCGGGCCTCGGTGAGCCCGTCGCGCTCGAACGAGAGCTGCATGTCGCGGTGGAGCAGCACGACCAGCTCGAGGACCTGGTCGACGGCGGTGGGCTGACCCTGCTCGCGGCTCATATCATGAAGGTACTACACAATGCAGGCAATTCACAGAAGGCGGGGAGCCCGAGCGCTGGCGACAGCCGTTCTCCGCGGCCGTCCACAGGCCCGGAAGCGCCGGGTTTGGGCCTCCGGCGCCGCGCGCACACCGGTGCCATGACCGTCACCGTGACCCTCGCCGTCCCCCACCGCTGGTCCACGCGCTCCGACCCGGCCACCGGGCTGGTCCTGCACGCGCGGGCGCCCATGACGCCGCCGAGCGGGTTCGCGCCCGAGATCGTGGTCCGCACGACACCCGTCGCGGGCGACCTCGCGCGCTGGCGCGCCGAATCCCTCGCGGCCCTGGCCGGCCAGCTCGACGGCCTGGACGTCGAGGACACCGACCGGCTCGACCTCGACGGCCGCGCGGTGGTCTACCACCGCATCGGGCACCGGCTGCGGCACCGGCTCGGGACGCTGGAGGTCGTCGCCGAGCAGTGGTCCTGGCTGGTCGACGGGGTCGGGGTGACGCTGACCGGGTCGGTGGCGCGCGCCGACTACGCCGACTACGCGGACGTCTTCGAGGAGGTCGCGGCGACGTTGGTGCCGGGCGTCAGCGCGCCACCCGGGCCCGGACCCGGATCCGGGCGCCCCGGCGCGGGACGCTCGTGATGTTGCGGACCTTGGGCACGTCGGAGCCGACCGCGCTGACGTCGTACTGGCGGAAGACCTCGCGGAGCACCTCGACGCCCTCCATGAGCGAGAAGCCGGCGCCGATGCAGCGGCGCACACCGCCGCCGAACGGGATCCAGACGTTGAGCGGCGGGGTCTGCGCGGCCGGGCCGAGGAAGCGCTCGGGGCGGAACACCTCGGGGTCGGGGAAGCTCTCGTCGCGCTGGTGGCTGACGATGATCGAGGGCCCGACGGTGGTGCCGGCCGGCAGGTCGAGGCCGCCGACGGTGGCCGGCTTCATCAGGGTCCGCACCACCATGGGGATGATCGGGTGCAGCCGCATCGACTCCTTGAGCGCGGCCTCGAGCCAGGCGTCGTCGCCCTCGTCGGCGGCGCGCTGGGCGCGGGCGACCAGGTCGGGGCTGCGGCCGATCTCGGCGAGCGCCCACGACAGGGCCGAGGCGGTCGTCTCGTGGCCGGCGAGCAGCAGCGTGACGAGCTGGTCGCGCAGCTCGATGTCGGAGAGCCCGTTCTCGCCGCCGGCGTCGTGGACCGACAGCAGCCGGGACAGGACGTCGGTCCGCTCGTCGAGGTCGTCGGCGGCGCGGCGCTCGCGGATCTCGGCGTACATGAGGCGGTCGAGCTCGACCTGGTTGTCGACCGTGCGGCGCCAGGGGCCGAGCTTCTGCAGCCGCGGGTACGCCCAGCCGAGGAGGATCGCGGGGCTGATCTCGACCGTCTGGTTGACGGCGGGCCGCAGCCGGGCCAGCCGGCGCTCGTCGGTGACGCCGAAGACGACGCGGAGGATGACCTCGAGGGTGAGGGCGTTCATCCGCTCCAGCGCCCGGAAGGTCTCGTCCTCGCGCCAACCGCCGATCTCGTCGGCGGCGACCTCGGCGACCATCGAGCGGTACCCGCGCAGCGCGTGGCCCAGGAACGCCGGCATGAGCAGCTTGCGGGCGCGGTGGTGGTCGGTGGAGTCCTGCAGCAGCAGCGAGTGCTGGCCCATGATCGGGCCGAGGATCGCGTTGCCGCGCCCTGCGTGGAAGACCTCGGGGTCCCCGGCGAAGATCTCCTTGGTCGCCTCGGGGGCGGTGAAGAGCACCAGCGGGCGGCCGCCGGGCACGAGGTTGAGGGTGAACGCGTCGCCGTACCGGCGCTGGAGCCAGGGGTGGAACTGGTGCCGGAAGCGCATCAGCGCGACCGTCTGGACCAGGGCCGGCCAGCGCGGACCCGGCGGCAGCTGGTCGAGAGGTACGCGCGGCAGGCCGCTCCCGCCGACGACGCTCATCGATCGGAACCGGCTCATGGTGAGCGCGATCGTGTCGTCGGCAGGGGGCGCGGGTGCGGGGACCTCGGTCGTCACGAGGTCGACGCTACTCGCTGGTAGCTCAGTCCAACAGGCCGTCGCGCCGGGCGACCGCCGCCGCCTCGGTCCGCCCGGCCGCGCCGAGCTTGCCGAGGATGTTGGAGACGTGGACGCTCACCGTCTTGGTGCTGATGAAGAGCTGCTTGCCGATCTCGCCGTTGGTCCGCCCCTCGGCGACGAGCGCGAGGATCTCGAGCTCGCGGGCGGTGAGGGTGACCGCAGGGGTGGCTCCGGGCGCAGCGGCGGGCGCCGTCGTCCCCTCGCCGACGAGGTCGGCGACGAGCGCGGGCGCGCCCAGCCTCTCGGCGAGGGCCCGTGCCGCGGCGGCCTCGTCGCGGGCCCGGGCGGTGTCGCCGAGGAGCCGGTGGATCTGGGCCGAGGCGGCGCGGATCCGGGCCTCCTCGGGAACGTGACCGAAGTCGACCGCACGGGTCAGCGCGGCCGACCAGGCGTCGACGAGCTCGTCGCGCGGGCCGGGGACACCGGCCAGCCAGCGGACCCGCAGGTGCTCGGCGAGCACCCGCGCCTCCCACATCTGTCCCTCGGGACCCCACGGGCTGCCGCGCTCGCGGTGCCAGGCGAGGACGGCGTCGCTGTCGGCACGGAGCTGGTCGGCCCGGTCGAGGAGAGTACGGCGCTCGGCGGCCGTGGCCCGCGGCATCGCCCGGGCGACGGCGTCGAGCGTGGTCGCGACCAGCCGCACCCGGCCGCCGAAGTGGTCGTGCCAGATCTGGGCGAGGACGCCGATCACCTCGTCGTACGTCGCGAGCGCGGTCGCCGCGTCGCCGCGCAGCGCGGCCACCTCGATCTCGACCCCGGCCGCGAAGACCGCGACCCCGCCCTCGTCGCGCCACAGCCGGCGGAGCCGGGCCAGCCCGGCCCGGACCTCGTCGGGCGCGACCCCGCGGGCGTTGAGCACGGCGTAGCGGGCGGGCTCGAGGATGCCGCGCGGGATGTCGGGCCCGGCCTGGTCGTCGACGACCGAGACGAGGGACAGGACGTCGTCCCAGTCGCCCAGGGCGTAGCGGATCCAGGTGAGCTGCCAGCGCGAGTCGATGACGTAGGGCGCCCAGACCAGGCCGATCCGGTCGACCCCGCCGAGGGCCGACTCGAACCACCGCACGGAGGGCGCCCAGTCGCCGGTGTCCTGGTAGGAGCGGCCCAGCAGCCACCGGCCGCGGACCTCGGCGTCGACCGCGCCGGCCGCGACCGCGTGATCGACCGCGGCAACGAGCGCCTCGCGCAGCCGGCTCTGCTCGTCGCCGTCGGCGATCTTGACCCGCAGCCCACCGAGGGTGGTGACGATGTCGGCGGTCAGCGCCGGCATCGCGAGGCGCTCGGCGAGGGCCAGCGCCTCGGTCGCGAACGCCTCGGCCTCGTCGGCGCGGTCGGGGTGGTAGCTGACCAGGATCCGGGCGTGGGCCGCGAGGATCTTGGCGCGCAGCATGCTCTCGCCGGGCGGGCTCAGCGCGACCGCCTCGGACGAGAGCGCGACCGCGTCGAGCGCGATCTCGGTCATCATCAGGATGTCGGCATAGCGGCTGAGCATCCGGGCGCGGGCCGCGTCGGGCATCCCCTCGGGCTGCCGGGCGGTCGCCGAGAGCTGGGCGCCGAGCAGCTGGGCCGCGCGCAGCGCGTCGCCGCCGGCGGTGAGCGCGTCGGCCGCCTTGACCACGATCTTGGCGCGGTCGATGTCGATGCGCTCGCCCCGCTCGGGGTCCTCGAGCAGCTCGAGCGCCTGCTGGAAGTGGTCGGCCGCCTCGTCGGGGCCGCCCACCTCCATCGCCTCGTCGCCGGCCTCGACGCTCGCGGTCGCCGCGCGGTCGAGGTCGTTGGCGCGGCGGGCGTGGAGCGCCAGCTCGGCGGCGGTCCCGAGGCCGGGGCTGCCGGCGAGCGCGTCGGCGTACCGGGCGTGGAGCCGGACCCGCTCGCCCGGCAGCAGGTCGTCGTAGACGGCCTCGCCGAGCAGCGCGTGCCGGAAGGAGTAACGGTCGCCGCCGGCCTCGAGGACGTTCATCTCGACCGCCTGGCGCACGCCGTCGTCGAAGGCCCCGGCGGAGAGGTCGGCCGTGCCGGCGAGCAGGTCGTGGGAGACCCGGCGACCCGCCACGCTCGCCACCCGTACGACGTGGCGCGCGGCCTCGCCGAGCCCGTCCAGGCGGACCAGCAGCAGGTCCGCGAGGTCGTCGGGCACGTCGGCGCAGTGGCCGGAGGCGACCAGCTCCTCGACGAAGAAGGCGTTGCCCTCGGCGCGCTCGACGATCCGGGCGACGGCACGGGCGTCGAGCCCGCGGGGCTGGAGCTCGCGCACCAGCGCCCGGACGGCCGTCTCGGGCAGCGGCGCGAGCGGCAGGCGGGCGACCTGGGGCAGCCGGGACCACTCCGCCACCTGCCGGCGCAGCGGGTGCCGGCGGTGGAGGTCGTCCGAACGGTACGACGCGACGATCGCGACGGGCTGCTCGAAGGTGCGGGTGAAGAGGTAGCCGAGCATGTCCCGGGTGGACTGGTCGGCCCAGTGCAGGTCCTCGACGACGAGGAGCACGGGCGCCTCGGCGGCCGCGGCCTCGAGCATCGCCTGGACCGCGCCGAAGGTGTCCCCGCGATCGGTCGCGCGGCGGTGCTCGTCGTCGGCCTCGCCTGCCGAGCGCGTACGCCGGCCGGGCCGGAGCCGCTCGAGCGCCGGGTGCTGCGCGGCGACCTCGTCGACGAGCGCGGGCCGCTGGGTCGCGATCCGCCCCAGCACCTCGCTGAACGGGAGGTAGGGCAGGGCGCTGTCGCCGAAGTCGAGGCAGTGGCCGGCCAGCACCTGCCAGTCGCGCTCGAGCGCGTGGTCGCGCAGGGCACGCAGCAGGCGGGTCTTGCCGACGCCGGCGTCCCCCGAGAGGAGCACCACCCGGTGGGGGGTGCCGGTCTCGGCCGACCGGACGGCGTCGTCGAGCACCGCGCTCGCCTCGGCGAGCTCGGCGTCGCGCCCGACCATGGTCAGGCTGCTGTGTGCGGCCACGGGCACCATCATGGCGCCGCGGACCGACACCGCGCTCACCGCGGTCACCGCGGTCACGTGCCGGCGTCTCCTGCGCTCAGCGGGAACGGCGCTCGATGCTGGGGTCGGCCGCCGCGATCCGGCGCAGCCACGACGAGCGGGTGCGCCCGGCGCGGCTGGCGGCCATGCCACGGGTGGCAAGCTGACGGCGGTAGCTGGTCTCTGCGTTGGTGAAGTAGTCGCTGCTCATGTCGTAGAGACTCGTCGTCTGAGGTAGGCACCCACATCGGGCAACCGCCTTAGGCACCCCCTCGGCCTACCTCATTTGCGAGTGGGTCGCGGGTGCGATGATGGCCCGCGATGGAGTTCGCAGAGGTGGTCCGCCAGCGCCGGATGACGCGCGCCTACGCCCCCGACCCGGTCGATCCGGCGGTGCTGGAGCGGGCGCTCGACCACGCGACCCGGGCGCCGAGCGCGGGGTTCTCGCAGGGCTGGGCGTTCGTGGTGCTCGACACCCCCGCGACGGTCCGCGGCTTCTGGGAGGCCCAGGCCGACACGAGCGCGCCGGACCGCTGGCTGGCCGGCATGATGAGCGCCCCCGTGGTGGTCGTGCCGTGCAGCCGCCGCGACGCCTACCTGGAGCGCTACGCCGAGGCGGACAAGCGGCGCGCCGGGCTCCACGAGCGCGACGAGAGCCGCTGGGCCATGCCCTACTGGCACCTCGACACCGCGATGGCCGCGCTGCTGCTCCTCCAGTCGGTCACCGACGCCGGGCTGGGCGCCTGCTTCTTCGGCCTGGTGCCGAGCCGGGTCGACGCGGTCAAGGAGGTCCTCGGCCTCGTCGACACCCTCGGCGGCCCCGGCGAGGCGCCGCACCCCATCGGCGCGATCACGATCGGGCACCCGGCACCGGACGGCTCCGGCGCGCGGGGCTCGGCGAGCCGGCGCCGCCGTACGCCGTGGCGCGAGGTGGCCCACCGCGGCCGCTGGGGAGCGGGGTGGGCCTGATGCCGCGCAAGAGCCCGGTGGTCACCCACCTCGAGTCCGGGGACCTCGACCGGCGCGAGCCGGTGCTGCCCCGGATCGCCCGGATGCTGCGGCCCTACCGCGCCAAGATCGCGCTCGTCCTGGTCGCGGTCGTCGCGTCGGCGTCGCTCCAGTCGCTGGTCCCCTTCCTGACCCGCGCGGTGTTCGACAACGCGCTGTTCCCGCTCGACGGCGGCGGCCCGCACCTGCACCTGCTGGCCTGGCTGATCGCCGGCATGTGCGCGATCCCGGTCCTGGCCGCGCTCATCGGGATCGGCCAGAACTGGCTGACCTCCACGGTCGGCAACTCGGCCATGGCCGACCTGCGCGGCGACCTCTTCGAGCACCTGCAGAAGATGGAGCTGGCGTTCTTCACCGCCACCAAGACCGGCGCGATCCAGTCCCGCCTGGCCAACGACGTGGCCGGCGTACGGACGGTGCTGACCGACACCGCGACCACGATCGTGCAGAACACGGTGACCGTGTCGGCCGCCTTCGTGTCGATGATCGTGCTGTCGTGGCAGCTCACGATCCTCACGCTGATCGTGATGCCGCTCTTCGTGCTGCTCCAGCTGCGGGTCGGACGCCGGCGCCAGCGCCTGGCCCGCCGTACCCAGGAGTCGCTCTCCGAGATGACCGCGATCACCGAGGAGGCGCTGTCGGTCAGCGGCATCCTGCTCGCCAAGGTGTTCAACCGGTCGGAGTCCGAGGTCGAGCGCTACCGCGAGGCCAACCGCCGCCAGACCCGGCTCCAGGTCGAGCAGGCGATGACCGGCCGGACGTTCTTCGCGGTCGTGCAGACGTTCTTCGCGATCACGCCGGCGCTGATCTACCTCGTCGCCGGCTGGATCATCACGGGCGGCCTGCCGGTCGGCTCCGACGCCCTGACCGCGGGCACGCTGGTCGCGTTCACCACGCTCCAGAGCCGGCTCCAGATGCCGCTGCTCCAGCTGATGCGGGTCAGTCTCGACGTGCAGACCTCGCTCGCGCTGTTCCGCCGGATCTTCGAGTACCTCGACCTCGAGCCCGCCATCACCGAGCGCCCCGGCGCGGTCGCCCTCGACCCCGACCGGCTGCGCGGGCGGGTCGAGCTGCGCGACGTCCGCTTCCGCTACCCGGAGCCCCGGGCGCTGTCCGGCACCACCAACCGCGACCGCTTCGGTGAATCTGGCGTCAGGATCGAATCTGAACCTGACGCCACCATCGGATCCGGCTGGGCGCTCGACGACATCTCGCTCGTCGTCAAGCCCGGCCAGCTCGCCGCCATCGTGGGGCCCTCGGGCAGCGGCAAGACCACGGCGACCTACCTGGTGCCGCGGTTCTACGACGTCACCGAGGGCGCCGTCCTCATCGACGGCCACGACGTGCGCGACCTGACCCTGTCCTCGCTCGCCGACGCGGTCGGGATGGTGACCCAGGAGCCGTACCTCTTCCACGGCACCATCCGCGACAACATCGCCTACGCCCGCCCGGGCGCGAGCGCGGACCAGATCGAGCGGGCGGCGCGGGACGCCAACATCCACGACCGGATCATGAGCTTCCCCGAGGGCTACGAGACGATCACCGGCGAGCGCGGCTACCGGCTCTCCGGCGGCGAGAAGCAGCGCCTGGCGATCGCCCGGGTGCTCCTCAAGGACCCGGCCATCCTGATCCTCGACGAGGCGACCTCCGCGCTCGACAACGAGACCGAGCGCCTGGTCCAGGAGGCGCTCGAGCGCGCCACCCGGTCCCGTACGACGATCGCGATCGCGCACCGGCTCTCCACGATCCAGTCCGCCGACGTCATCTTCGGGCTCGAGGACGGGCACCTGGTCGAGCGCGGCACGCACGTCGAGCTGCTGCGGGCGGGCGGCCTCTACAAGCGCCTGTACGACGAGCAGTTCTCGCGCACGCCGGCCGAGGCGCCGTGGTGCGACCCGCGGCGGGCGGACGTCCCGCTCTAGGACGCGGGCTAGGGCTCGATCAGCCCGGCCCGGATGGCGTACCGGGTCAGCTGGGTCCGGTCGTTCATCCCGAGCCGGGACAGGATGCTCGACCGGTGCTTGTCGACGGTCTTGACGCTGATCGACAGCAGCCCGGCGATCTCGCGCGAGGAGCGGCCCTCGGCGATCAGCTTGAGGACCTCGTCCTCGCGCGGGGTCAGCACGGTCTCGGGGACCCGGTCGCCGCGGGCGAGGCGGTCGAGGTAGTCGCGGACGATCGCGCCCATCGCGCCGGGGTAGACGAAGGCCTCGCCGCGGACGGCGGCGCGGACCGCCTCGACCAGGTCCTCGTCGACGACCGACTTGAGGACGTAGCCGCTGGCGCCGAGCTTGAGCGCGGAGAAGAAGTACTGCTCGTTGTCGTGCATCGACAGCATGAGCACGCGCGGCGGCTCGCGGCGCCGGCCGATCTCGCGGGCGGCCTGGAGGCCGGTCATGATCGGCATCGCGATGTCGAGGACGACGAGGTCGACCTCGACCTGGCGGAGCAGGGCGAGCACCTCGGCGCCGTCGGCGGCCTCGGCGACGACCTCGATGTCGGGCTGCAGCTCGAGGATCAGCCGGACGCCGCGGCGGACCAGCGCGTGGTCGTCGGCGAGGAGGACCCGGATCGGGGCGCTCATGCGGCGGGCACCCTGAGCCGCACGGTGGTGCCGCGCTCGCCGGAGTAGACCTCGACGGTGCCGCCGACGAGCGCGGCGCGGTCGCGCATGCCGATCAGCCCGGCGCCCTCGCGGTCGGCGGTGGCGCCGCCGAAGCCGCGGCCGTCGTCGGCGACCTCGAGCACCACCTCCTGGCCGAGCCGGAGCAGGGAGAGGTCGACCCGGGTCGCCCGGGCGTGCCGGACGACGTTGGTCAGCGCCTCCTGGGCGACGCGGTAGACGACCACCTCGACGTCGTGGCCGAGGTCGGGCAGCCCCGGCCCGAACGTACGGCGCACCGCGGGCCCGCCGTGCGCGGCGACATCGGTGGTGAGCGCGGCTAGCGCGGCGTGCAGGCCGAGGTCGTCGAGGACGCCGGGGCGCAGCTCGCGCGCCACCCGTCGTACGTCGTCGAGGCCGGTGCGTGCGCTCTCCCGGACCAGGGCCAGCTCGCCCTGGAGCTCGGCTGGGGCGCGGTCCTCGAGCTGCTTGAGCCCGAGCAGGACGACGGTGAGGCTCTGGCCGATCTGGTCGTGCAGCTCGCGGGCGATCCGGTGCCGCTCGGCCTCCTGGGCGGCGAGCGCGCGGGCGCTGCTGGAGCGGCGCTCGCGCTCGAGACGCTCGAGCATTGCGTGGTAGCTGCGCACCAGCTGGGCCCCCGGTCCGTCGCCCTCGGCCTCCAGCCGGCGTCCCTCGCCGCCGAGCTGGACCGTCGCCATCTCCCGGATCACCCGGTCGACCGGGCCGAGTGCGCTGCGCAGGAGCGCCGCGGTGACGACGAGGACCAGTCCGAGGCCGACGACGAGCACGATCGCCTCGGAGACCACGGCCTGGCGCGAGACCCGGGCCGGGGAGAACAGCAGCACCACGGTCGCGGCGCCCAGCACGGCGCCGTTGATCAGGCACACCTTCCAGTACAGGGACGTGTTGAGCAGCCGCACTCCCCTACCCTCCCCGATGCGTGGGCGCGAGGAAATGGGGACTGGACCCCATACCGCCGACGGGCGCCGGGCGGAAGCCTGGAGACATGCCGCCGCCACTCACCCGACTCCGGCGCACCCTGGGGCGTCTGCTTGCCGTCAGGGACGACGGACACCGCCCATGGGGTGAGGGCGGCGGCACCCAGACCCTGCACGTCGTACCGCTGACGGTGCGGGCACGGACGGCCGACGCCGCCGACCTGCGGATGCTGCTGGAGGTGCGGCTCGCGTCGCCCTACCCCGACCTGCCCGACGACGACCTGGAACGGATCACGTTGGCCCTGGTCATCCCCGCCACCTCCGACTGGGTACGCCGCCACGAGCTCACCGCGCTCGACGACGCCCTCGGTCCTCGCCTGCTCACCGTCGAGGACGCCGTGCGCGCGCCCATGCTCAGCCTCGGTGCCGAGCTCCTCGCCGTCGACGTGATCGCCTGCGAGCACCTGCTGGCCTCGCCGTCGGCCGAGCCCGACCAGGGAGGCCCGGATGGGCTCCGCTGAGCTCGAGCTGGCCGTCGCGACCGGGATGCTCTGCGCCGCGATCGGCTTCGCCATCGGGCTCGCGGTCGGCCGCGGACGTCAGCCGCGGTGGGCCGAGAAGGGCAGCTTCGTGCACAAGGTCTCGATCGGGTTCGCGACGCTCGACCGGCTCGACGCGGTGCTGCTGCGCTTCGAGGTCGAGGAGGAGTCGCGGCTCGCCGGCGTCGAGGTCGACGAGCTCCGGCTGCCTCCGGGTGCCGCGATCTCGCTGGTCACCCGGGGCCGCGACGCGCTCGTCCCGACCGGCCGGACCACGCTCCGTACCGGTGACCAGGTGCTCGCCGTCGCCGCCCGCGGCCAGGTGAGCGCGGTCGAGGACCGGCTGCGCTCGGTGAGCCGGTACGGCCGGCTGGCCGGCTGGTACGAGGCGCTCGAACCCAGCAGCACCGCGGCGTTCGGCGTGCGGGGGTCCGCGGCGTGATCCTCACCTCCGCCGCCCTCTCCATCTTCATCGTCGCCTATGCGCTCATCGCCACCGAGCGGGTGCACCGGGTCGCGGCCGCGCTCGGCGGCGTCGCCGCGATGGCGGTCATCGGGCTGGTCGACGCCCAGTCGGCGTTCTTCGACCACGAGACCGGCATCGACTGGAACGTCATCTTCCTGCTGTTCGGGATGATGGTGATCGTCGGCGTCCTCAAGCAGACCGGTCTCTTCGAGTTCCTCGCGCTGTGGGCCGCCCACAAGTCCGGCGGCCATCCCTACCGCCTGCTGGTGCTGCTGGTGCTGATCAGCGCCACGGTCGCGCCGATCCTCGACAACGTCACCTGCGTGCTGCTCGTCGCACCGGTCACCATCTCGGTGTGCCGGCAGCTCGGGCTGCCCTCGGCGCCGTACCTGATCTCGCTGATCCTCGCCTCCAACATCGGCGGCACGGCGACCCTCATCGGCGACCCTCCCAACATCATCATCGGCAGCCGCGCCGGGCTGACCTTCGACGACTTCCTCGTCCACTCGCTGCCGCTGACCGTGATCCTGCTGGTGCTGTTCGTCGTGATGGCGCGCTGGCTGTTCCGCAAGTCGTTCGGCGAGGTGGTCGACGTCAGCGACGTGCTCGGCGACATGCACCCGCGCGAGGCGATCACCAACATGCGGATGCTGGTGCGCTGCCTGGTCGTGCTCGGCCTGGTGATGGTGGCGTTCAGCCTGCACACGGTGCTGCACCTCGACCCGTCGATGGTCGCGATGCTCGGTGCCGGCGCGACGGTGCTCGTCTCCCGCACGGAGCCCGAGGAGTTCCTCGAGGAGGTCGAGTGGGGCACGCTCGCGTTCTTCATGGCGCTCTTCGTGCTTGTCGGCTCGCTCGTCCAGGTCGGCGTGATCGGCCGGATCAGCGAGATGGCCGCCGAGGCGATGGGCGACCGCGAGCTGCTGGCGGCGACCGCGCTGCTCTTCGGCTCGGGTGTGGTGGGCGCGTTCGTCGACAACATCCCCTACACGACGGCGACGGTGCCGATCGTCGAGGAGATGGTCGCCTCGACCGCCACCTCCGGCGCCGACAGCCCGCTGTGGTGGGCGTTCGTGTTCGGCGCGGACCTCGGTGGCAATGCGACCGCGGTCGCGGCCGGCGCCAACGTGGTCGTGCTCGGCATCGCCGCCAAGGCCGGTGAGCCGATCAGCTTCTGGCAGTTCACCAAGTACGGCGTCGTGGTCACCGTGATGACGCTGCTCGTCGCCTGGCTCTACGTCTACCTGCGCTACTTCGCGCTCGCCTAGGGCGCGCCGCCCTAGCCCAGGCCGAGGATCCGCACGCACTCCAGCGCGACGTAGAGCTCGGCCGCGTCGACGGGCCGGGCGAGGTCGCGGCCGGTGATCTCCTCGAGCCGGCGGATCCGGTAGCGGACGGTGTTGCGGTGCACGTGCAGCCGCTGGGCCGCCGTCGAGGTCGAGCCGCCGGCGGCCAGCCAGGCCCGGGCGGTGTCGAGGACGACGGTCCGGTCCTCGGGCGGCAGCGCCAGCACCGGCGCGAGGACGGCGTCGACGAGGATGCGGGCCTGGTCCGGGCTGCCCGCGAGCAGGACGGCGAGCGGGTCGGTGCCGAAGCGGGCGACCGTGGCCTCGCCCGGTGACACCGCGGCGCAGGCGACCCGGGCCTGGCGCCGGGCCTCCTGGATCTCGTCGAGCCGGCCGACCACGCTGCTGATCCCGACCCGCGCGCGGGCCAGCCCGGCGAGCACGTCGACCAGGTGGTCGGCACCGAAGCCGAGGCGCAGGGCGACCACGCCCTCCTGGTGGTCGTGGTCGAGGCGCCAGGCGGAGCGGACGTTGCGCCCGCGCAGGGCCCGCTCGACGTCGGGCAGCCCCTCGCTGCCGGGCGCGGGCGACTCGGCCGACACCACGACGTACTCGGTGGCCTGGCCGAGGTCGAGCATGCCGGCCGTCTCGCCGACGTACGCCGTCGCGTCGGCGTCGCCGTCGAGCAGCGAGCCGACGAGCACCGCCCGCATCTGGCCGTCGCGGCGGGCCCGGTCGGCCATCGCGCGGCGGTAGGCGTCGGTGACGTCGGCCGCGAGCTGGTCGCTGACCGCCCAGATGTCGGCGGCGGCGAGGAGGAGCCGGTCGCGGTCCTGGGGGTCGGCCCGCTCGACGAGCACCTCCCAGATGAACCGGGAGCCGACCCGGAAGGCCTGGAGCACGACGGCGTACGGCACGCCCTGCTCGGCCCGGGTGGTGCCGGTCTCGGTGGGGGTCTCGGCCGGCGCGACGTCGCCGGCGAGGTTGCCGAGGATGTAGCGGGCGTTGACCGTGCACGAGGCGGTGAGCTCGTCGTGGGAGACCGTCGTCCCGGCCTCGTAGACCGGGATCTCGGACCGGATCCGCGCCGCCATCGCCGCCCCGAGGGCGGCGGACTCGGGCAGCAGCCGGGCGCTGAGCTTGCGCACCTCGGGACTCACGTCGGGACCGGTCACAGGTCCGAGGGTAGGCCGCGCGTTGTGCATGCGCACAGACGATCGCCGGGAAACTCGGTGCCGCCAGCCGAAGCGCCGACCCCGTCCCCCGGCCGAACCTTGGGGCATGACCACTTCGACCGCCACGCGCCTGGCCGACGCCGCCGCGCCGCTCGACGTCCTGCTCGTCGACGCCGCCCTCGGCCCCTTCCGCCGCTTCGTGCCCGACGCGTCCACCGCGAGGTGGGCGCTCTCGCTGGCCCGCCGCCCCCGCACGACCGTACGACGCCTCGGCGGTCTCGCCGGCGAGGCGGCCCGGATCGCGGTCGGCGCCTCCGACGTCACGCCGCGCCGCGGCGACCGCCGGTTCGCCGACGTGGGCTGGACCGACAACCCGCTGCTGCGCCGCCTGGTCCAGCTCTACCTCGCGAGCGGCCGCACCCTCGACCAGCTCGTCGACGACGCCGCCCTCGACCCGCGCGACCGGCAGCGGGTCCGGTTCCTGCTGGAGAACGTGGTCGAGGCGCTGTCGCCGAGCAACGTCCCCCTGGTCAACCCCGCCTCCGCCAAGGCGGTCGTGGACACGGCCGGCCTGAGCCTGGCTCGTGGCGCCGCCCAGCTGGTCAAGGACCTCGCCGCCTCCCCGCGGATCCCCGACATGGTCGACACCTCGGGCTTCACGCTCGGCGAGAACGTCGCGGCCACGCCCGGCGCGGTCGTCTTCCGCAACGACGTGCTCGAGCTGATCCAGTACGCGCCCCAGGCCGACGAGGTCTCCGAGGTGCCGGTGCTCGTCGTCCCGCCGACGATCAACAAGTTCTACGCGATCGACCTCGCGCCGGGGCGCAGCCTGGTCGAGCACAGCGTCCAGCAGGGCCGCCAGATGCTCGTCATCTCGTGGCGCAATCCCGACACCCGGCACGCGGCCTGGGACTTCGACACCTACGTCCGGGCGATCCTCGACGCGCTGGAGGCGGTCGAGGAGGTCACCGGCAGCACGCGGACCGTGCTGGCCGGCATCTGCTCGGGCGGCATCCTGGCGAGCATCGTGGCGGCGTACCTCGCCGGGATCGGGCAGCAGGACCGGCTCACCGCGCTCGTCCTCGCCGTCACCGTGATCGACAACGCCGGCGCCGGCACGGTCGCCGCGCTCACCGACCCGCGCCTGGCCGAGCTCGCCAAGGCCCGCTCGGCGCGCAAGGGCTACCTCGACGGGCGGGCGCTCGCGGAGGTGTTCGCGTGGCTGCGGCCCAGCGACCTGATCTGGAACTACTGGGTCAACAACTACCTGCTCGGCAAGCGGCCTCCGGCCTTCGACATCCTGTTCTGGAACGCCGACACCACGCGGATGTCGGCCGGGCTGCACGCCGACTTCGTCGACCTCGCGATGGAGAACCAGCTCACCCGGCCGGGCTCGCTGAGCGTGCTCGGCGTACCGATCGACCTCGGCAAGGTCACCGTCGACAGCTATGTCGTGGCGGGCATCGCCGACCACATCACGCCGTGGGAGAACTGCTACCGCACGACCCAGCTGCTGGGCGGCGAGACCCGCTTCATCCTGTCCACCAGCGGGCACATCGCGGCGCTGGTGAACCCGCCGGGCAACCCCAAGGCGACCTACCACACCAACGACGAGCACGGCCCCGACGCGACCGCCTGGCTCAAGGGCGCGCAGACCCACCAGGGCAGCTGGTGGACCGACGTCTCGGAGTGGCTCGACGAGCGGTGCGGCGAGCGGGTGCCCGCACCGAAGGACCTCGGCTCGACCCGGCTGCGGCCGCTGGTCGAGGCGCCCGGCACCTACGTGTTCGACAAGTGACGACGCTGCGCCGGCTCACCGTCCTGGGCCACGACATCCGGGTCGCCGTACGGCCGGGGACGGAGCCGGGACCTCCGCTCCTGCTGTGCAACGGCATCGGGGCCAGCCTCGACCTGCTGCAGCCGTTCGTCGACGAGCTCGACCCGCGCGTCGGGGTGGTCCGGTTCGACGTACCGGGGGTGGGGGGATCCCCCAACCCGCGTCTGCCCTACAACTTCGCGCTCCTGGCCCACGGCATCGGCCGGATGATGACCCGGCTCGGCTTCGCGGAGTACGACGTCCTCGGCATCTCGTGGGGCGGTGGGCTCGCCCAGCAGATCGCCTTCCAGCAGCCGCGCCGCTGCCGCCGGCTGGTGCTGGTCAGCACCGCCACCGGATCCCTGATGGTGCCCGCGTCACCACGGGTGCTGCGCAAGATGGTGACGCCGCAGCGCTACCGGGACGCCGAGTACGCCGTCCAGGTGGCCGCCGAGCTCTACGGCGGGCAGATGCGCGACCGCCCCGACGACGTACGCCGGCTCATGCACGACCAGTCGCGCGTGGGCTCGCGGCGCGGCTACGTCCTGCAGCTCCTCGCCGGCGCCGGCTGGTCGAGCCTGCCCGCGCTGCCGTTCATCCGGCAGCCCACGCTGATCCTGGCCGGCGACGACGACCCGATCATCCCCCTCGTCAACGCCCGGATCATGCGCACGCTGCTGCCCGACGCCCGGCTGCACGTCTACGCCGACGGCCACCTCGGGCTCGTCACCAGCGCCGCCACGCTCGCGCCGGTCGTTGCGGAGTTCTTGCGCCCCGAGCGATAGTCGAGAGGTGGACGAGAGGGACGAGAAGGAGGAGAAGGCCGCCGCCCGGGCCCGGATCGAGCAGCAGCAGACCTGGGTCGACCTCCAGGTCCGCCAGGCGATGGAGCGCGGCGAGTTCGACGACCTGCCCGGCGCCGGCAAGCCCCTCGAGGGCCTCGGCGACACCCACGACCCGGACTGGTGGGTCAAGCGGCTCGTCGAGCGCGAGCGCATCACCGTGCTGCCGCCCGCGCTCCAGCTCCGCAAGGACGACGCCGAGCTCGACGCCGCCCTCGACCGGCTGGCCTCCGAGCGCGAGGCACGCGCCTTCGTGGAGGACTTCAACGCTCGGGTCATCCGCGCCCGCTACACCCCCGTCGACGGACCGCCGCTGATCACCCTGCCGCGCGACGTCGACGCGACCCTCGCCGCCTGGCACGAGCGGCAGGCGGCCTCGGCCGAGCGGCGCCGGGCGGCACAGGCGCTCAGCGCCGCTGCAGCTCCCAGGCGGCGCGGAGTGCTCCGCGGATGGCCGCGGCGTCGCCGCTGAGCATCGCCTGCACCTTGCGGTGCCCCTCGTAGCGCGGCGGTACGCCGAACGTCCCGGGATGCGCCGCGACCAGGTGCTCGCGCGCGACCGGGTCGGCCCGGACCACCAGCTCGTCGGCGGCGACCAGGCGGGCGACGAGGCGGTCGTCGACGTACCAGGCCGGGTGGGCGGGGGTCCCCTTGCGCCGGCAGCCCGGCAGCGAGCGCGCGAAGTCGTCGACCTCCTCGGGCGTCACCCCAGCACGCTACGCCGCGGCGGACGTCTCGGCGAGAGATCCGTCATACCCGCGAGACGTGACTCGCCGGTAGGTTGCGATCCGTGAGCCACAAGAGCGCCAAGGACTTCTTCCGACCGCTCGCCGTGGGGGCGCCGCTCCCCCTGCGCGAGATCCCCGCCCGGCCGAGCCGCGCCATCCACTTCTTCGACCCGAGCAACGAGAAGATGGCGGCCAAGATCCCCGGGATGATCGGCACGGTCGACGTGCTGCTCGGCAACCTCGAGGACGCCGTCAAGGCCGACAACAAGGTCGCCGCCCGCGAGGGCCTGGTGAAGATCGCCCAGGCCACCGACTTCGGCCCCACCCAGCTGTGGACCCGGATCAACTCCCTCGACAGCCCCTGGGTGCTCGACGACCTCACCACGCTCGTGCCCGCCATCGGCGAGAAGCTCGACGTCATCATGGTCCCCAAGGTGCAGGGCGCCGAGGACATCCACTACGTCGACCGGCTGCTCGCCCAGCTCGAGGCCAAGGCCGGCATCACCAAGCCGATCCTGATCCACGCGATCCTCGAGACCGCGCGCGGCGTGGCCAACGTCGAGGAGATCTGCGGTGCCTCCCCGCGCATGCAGGGTCTCTCGCTCGGCCCGGCCGACCTCGCGGCCGACCGCAAGATGAAGACCACTCGCGTCGGTGGCGGCCACCCGGGCTACCTCGTGCGCCAGGACCCGCCGCGCGACGCCGAGGGCAACAGCGTGATCGACGCCCAGCGCGCGGTCTTCCAGCAGGACCTGTGGCACTACACGATCGCCAAGATGGTCGACGCCTGCGCGACCCACGGGATCTACCCGTACTACGGGCCGTTCGGCGACATCGCCGACGTCGTCGCCTGCGAGGACCAGTTCCGCAACGCCTTCCTCCTCGGCTGCGTCGGCACCTGGTCGCTGCACCCGAAGCAGATCGCGATCGCCAACCGGGTGTTCTCCCCCAGCGTCGAGGACATCGCCCACGCCCGCCGCGTGGTCGCCGCCATGGGCGACGGCACCGGCGCGGTGATGATCGACGGCAAGATGGAGGACGACGCCTCCCTCAAGCAGTGCCTCGTCCTGGTCGCCCTCGCCGAGCAGCTCGCCGAGATCGACCCCGAGCTCAAGAAGACCTACGACGCGATCGAGGTGCCCGCCTGATGTCCGAGTTCAAGCCGCTGCGCTCCGTCCTCTACATGCCCAGCTCCAACGAGCGGGCCCTGGAGAAGGCGAAGACGCTCCCCGCCGACGCGATCATCTTCGACCTCGAGGACGCCGTCGCCCCCGATGCCAAGCCCGCCGCCCGCGAGGCCGCGGCCGCCGCGGTCCGGTCCGGCGAGTACGGCACCCGCCACCTCGTCATCCGGGTCAACGGCATCGGCACCGAGTGGCACGACGACGACATCAAGGCCGCCGCGGCGGCCGGACCGGACGTCGTCCTGGTGCCGAAGGTGAACTCCGCCGACGAGGTCCGCCGGCTCGTGGCCGCCCTCGAGGCCGCCGGCGCCCCCGCCCGTACGACGCTGTGGGCGATGGTCGAGACCCCCGTCGGGATGCTCAACGCGCTGTCGATCGCGACCGCCTCGGAGCGCCTCACCGGCTTCGTGATGGGCACCAACGACCTCGTCAAGGAGCTGTACGCCGAGCACGTCCCCGGCCGCCAGCCCGTGCTCACCGGCCTCGGCCTGGCCCTGCTCGCGGCCCGCGCCGCCGGCATCGTGATCATCGACGGCGTCTACAACGACGTGAAGAACATCGACGGCTTCCTCGCCGAGTGCGAGCAGGGCCGCCAGATGGGCTTCGACGGCAAGACCCTCATCCACCCCGGCCAGGTCGAGGGCGCCAACACCGCGTTCGCGCCCAGCGCCCAGGCCGTCGAGGACGCCCGCGGGCTGATCCAGGCCTGGGAGGACGGCAAGGGCTCCGGCGTCGTGACCTACAACGGCAAGATGGTCGAGAGCCTGCACGTCGAGTCGGCGGAGCGGACGCTGTCGATCGACGCGGCGATCCAGGCGCTGTCCGCCTGACCGCACCTCCGCTCGCGCCCCCGGGCCGGCCCGCCGTCACGGCAGGCCGGCCCGGGGCCTTTTTCGTGGTCGCGCCACGCCGAGCACTTCGCCGTGGCGCACTATTGCGCGAGCCGTAGTAGTGTGCGGTGCATGGACACCACCCAGCTCCTCCGCGGCGTGCTCGACCTCGCGGTCCTCGCGGTGGTCGAGCGCGAGGACGGCTACGGGTACGACGTCCTGCGCCGACTGCGCGCCGGCGGCCTTAGCGAGGTCGGCGACGCCTCCGTCTACGGGACCTTGCGCCGGCTCTACGCGGCGGGCGCGCTGACGTCGTACGTCGTGCCGTCGGACGAGGGCCCGCACCGCAAGTACTACGGCATCACCCCCGCCGGGCGCGACCAGCTCGCCCAGCAGGCCAAGGAGTGGATCTCCTTCGCCGACACCGTCACCTCCCTGCTTCCCCGCACGACAGGAGCCACGGCATGAGCGCCTCCGACGAGACCCTCGTCCTGCACCCCGACGTCACCGCCTTCGTCGACGAGGTACGCCGCCACCTGGGCGATCTCGACGACGAGACCCGCGACGACCTGCTCGGCGGGCTCGAGGCGGACCTCGCCGACCAGCTCGCCGAGGGGACGGGCGCCCCGCTGGGCGATCCCGCCGCCTACGCGGCCGAGCTGCGGTCCGCGGCCGGCCTGCCCGAGCCGCCCTCCCCGCGCCGCCTGCGCCCCGACCCGCGCCGCTGGCAGGCGCTGCCGGGCGAGCTGATGGACCGGAGCCGGGCCTGGTTCCTGGGCTACGCCGAGTCGCCGCGCCTGCGCCCCGCGTGGGACGTCGCGGTCACGCTCCGCCCGGCCTGGTGGGCCCTGCGCGCCTGGGTCGCGGTCTCCGCGATCGACGTCTACGCGGGCTCCTTCGAGCGGGTCTCGCTGATCCCGACGCTGGGCTCGCCGCTCATCGGCCTGGTGGTGCTGGCGGTCGCGGTCGCGGTGAGCGCGCTCATCGGCCTCGGGCGGCTCTGGCCCGGCTCGGGCCCCGACCGCAAGGCGGTGGCCCGCCTGCTGCTGCTCGCCGCCAACGTCTATGCCGTGGTGCTGCCCTTCGCGGCGGACTTCCAGGGCCGCGGGGTCATCGACGACACCTACGACAGCTACTCGATCGGCTGGAACGACGCGCTGCGCCAGAGCGGCGTGATGTCGAGCGGGCGGCCGGTCACCGACATCTTCGCGTACGACGCGGCGGGCAAGCCGATCGACCAGGTCCAGCTCGTCGACCAGGACGGTCGCCCGATCAGCATCCGGCTGCGCGACGCGATCCGCGACGACTTCACCGAGCGGCGCTCGGTCCCGTGCCCGGCGTACAACGGCGACACCCCCGTCACCAATGCGTTCCCGTTCGCCCGGCTGCCGCTCGTCGACGGTCGCTGCACGCCGGAGCGGGCCGCCGCCGGGGCGACGAAGCCGACGCCTCCGCTGGCGTCGCTGCCGCCGATCACTCCTGCGTGGCCGGTCCCCGAGGTCCCAGCAGCCGAGTGATCAGCTGGAGCGAGGCCCGGTCCTCGAGCCCGAGCGCCCGCACCCGCTCGACGTAGAGCCGAGCGGCCTCGCGGGCTTCACGCTCGACCCCGGAGCCGGCGACGAAGCTGCCCGCCCGGCCGCGGGTCTCGATCAGGCCCGCGGTCTCGAGCTCGCGATAGGCGCGCGCCACGGTGTTGGTGGCGACGCCGAGGTCCTCGGCGAGACGGCGTACGGTCGGCAGGCGGTCGCCCGCGCGCAGCCGCTCGTGCTCGATCTGGTCGGCGAGCTGCGACCTGATCTGCTCGTACGGCGGCACTGGGCCGCCCGGGTCGAGGACGATCACGCGGCGCCTCCCACCGACAGGACCTGACCGGCGGGGACGTCGGGCCACAGCCGGTCCCGGAAGCGGGCCCGGCCGCGCAGGGCGAGCCCCGAGGCGACGCCGGCGACGGCGATCGGGACGACCCACAGCCCGGAGGGCAGCGCGGGGTCCGCCGAGGCCAGGGTGAGCCCCAGGCAGTAGCCGGCCAGGGCGAGCTGCTGGAGCGTGGTGCGCATCCTGGCCGCCCGCCAGGCGTCCTGGAGGTAGAGGTGCGCCGCGTCGACGGCCGGCTCGGGCCGGCGGGACACGGCGACCACGGAGCCGGCGACGGCGAGCGTCACCAGCACCATCACCGCACCGGCCACCACGAGGCCCCGCTCGCCCCAGCGCACGCCGAGGCCCGCCGCACCGGCGCCGAGGAGCGCCCAGACCGCGAACGCGGCCGGCGCCGTCGGCGGGAGGTAGTCGCCGACCCGCACCGCGCGCGGGCGCGCCACGCTCACCTGTCCGGGGCGGACCGGGAAGTCGCGGCCGGCCAGCAGCAGCCGGCCGACGGCGGCGATCGGGACCACGACGGCGAAGAGGACGAGCGGGCTGGTCGCCCGGTCCGGGCCGAGCAGGAACACCGCGACGGCGGCGAGCGCGGCGACCGCCAGCACCCACCGCTCGCGCCGGTGGGCCCGGTCCACCGCGGCCATCAGCTCGGGCGCGATCCACAGGTCGTTGTCCTGGGCGAACCGGTGCCCGGCCCTCGTCAGGCTGTGCCGCGTCGGCAGCGCGAGCCAGGCCGCGGCGACCAGACCGGCCACCACGAGGAAGCGCTCGAACCCGTCCACGAGGGACATGCTACATAACTAGACTCTGTAGCAACACCCGTCAGGATCCCGCGAGCAGCTCCTCGAGCAGGTCGGCGACGACCCGCTGCTCCTGGGCGTAGGGGTGGTACTCCAGGGCCCGCTCGGCCGGGACCAGTCCGGCGACCCACGGGTCGGCGGAGCAGATGTCGTGCCCCTCGGACGCCGTCCAGACGTCGACGTAGTCGATGCCGGCCTGGGTTGCGGCGTCCTGCTGGGCCTGGACGACGCGCTCGATGAGGTCGCGGGCGAAGGGGTAGTCGCCCTTGGCCAGCGGGAGCAGGTCGCAGGTCCCGCTGGCGGGGAACATCTGGGGGTAGCCGACCATCACGATCCGGGCCTTGGGCGCGCGCTCGCGGATCTTCTTCACGGCCTTGCCGAGGCGGCGGGCCAGCGTCGTGACCTGGGACCCGAGACCGTCGCGCGCCTGGTCGCCGAGCTCGGCGCAGGGTGCGCCCTGGCGGTCCTTGAGGGCGAGGCCGACGCAGGTGGTGACGAGGGTGCCGAACGCCTTGCCGTCGTTGCCGCCGATGCTGAGGGTGACCAGGTCGGTGTCGGCGGTGAGCGCGTCGAGCTGGGGCGGGACGGGCGCGCCGTTGGGCGGGGTCTGGGACGCGGTGAGGCTCTCGGACGTTGCCCCGCCGCAGCTCACGTCGGTCAGCTCGAGGCCGAGCCGGTCGGCGAGCAGGTGGGGGTAGTTGCCGGCCGTCTGCTCGCAGCCCTGGGCGCCGGTGGTGACGCCGAGGCGCGGGCCGGCGGTGTAGGAGTCGCCGAGCGCGACGTACCTGCCCCCCTCGGCGACGGCCTCGGTCGGGCTCGCGGTCGTCGGTCCCGGATCCGGGTCGCCGGTGCAGCCGGCGAGCAGGACGCTGCCGGCGACGACGACGAGCAGACCGCGGAAGGCGGGCTTCATGCCTGCATCTCCTCCACCCCCAGGGCAATGGTCAGTGCCAGGACGCTATCGGGGTCCTCCAACCGGTCGCCGAACAGGTCGCGCAGCTGGTTCATCCGGTAGCGGATCGTCTGGGGGTGCACGAACAGCGCGGCCGCGACCTCGTCGCGCCGCCCCTGGTGGAGCAGCCAGGCGCGCAGGGTCTCGCGCAGCTTGGCCGCCGTCGCGGGGCGCAGCTCGTCGAGGGGGGCGAGGACGGCGCGGCGCAGGTCGCCGAGGGCGTCGGGGTCGGCGGTGAGCACGAGCCGGGGCAGGTGCGCCTCGGTGTCACCGGCCAGACCGAGCTGGTAGGCCCGCAGCGCCCGGTCGTACGACGCCCGTACGTCGAGCCAGGGCCGGGCCGGGCCGACCAGGCCGGCCCGGTCGCGCACCGCGCGCAGCAGCGGCGCCCGCCGCCGGCCGTGGGCGTCGGGCACCAGCAGCACCGCGGAGCCCTCGACCTCGGGGACGTCGGCGACCTGGAGGGTGCCGCGGCGTACGGACTGCATCAGCGAGCCGGTCTGGGAGTCGGGCACGATCACCGCGGTCAGCGTCGTCGGCACCGCCCACTCTGCGCGCTCGGCGGAGGCCAGCAGCGTCGGCTCGGGAGCGCCGGTGAAGAGGTGCCGGGCCAGGCGCTCCAGCATCCGCTGCCGGATCCGGCCCTCGCTGGCGGACTCGTCGCGGTGCCCCGCCACGGTGGCGCCGGAGAGCTCGTCGATGTAGTTGAAGACCAGCTCGGCGAACGAGGCCATCGTCGCGGGCTGGATGCCCTGGGCGACGGCCGCGGCGGACAGGTGCTGCCACGAGACCCGTGCCCCGATCCGGTACGCCGACAGCAGCGCGTCGATCGTGCGCCCGCTGCGGACCTCGCCCCGGCCGAGCTGGTAGGCGCCGTCGAGCGCCGAGGCCTGCGGCGCCAGCTCGTCGGGCCCGCGGCGGTCGCTGAGCAGCGAGAGGAAGCCGCCGAGGGCCACCTGGACCGCCGTCCGGATGATCTCGCCCATCGGCCCGCCGAAGGCGTCCTCGTAGGCCGGCACCTCCTGGATGATCTGCTCGACGACGTCGTCGGCGACGGCCGGCAGCTCGGCCCGGATCGCGGCCACCGTGGCCGGCGGCAGGAGCGCATCGCCGGTCCGCGACCGGCGCAGGGACCTTCGCGGCATGGAAGCGCTCCCTTTTTGTTCGTGGCGAATAAATCAGACCTGTCGATTCACCGGCTGAGGTCATGAGTTTAGCGTCATCCGCTGGGAGTCTTGGTGTTGTGAGTACGACGACCGCCGCACCTTCCGCGGCCCAGCGCCCCGCCTCGGGCCCGCGCCGGCTCCGCACCGGCCTGCGCAGCCTGCTCGACGCCGCCGTGACCCCGCTCAGCGTGGACGACCTGCTCGACCACTTCGCCCCCCTGCGCCCCGGAGCCGCTGTCGGCCTCCAGGGCCGGATCGTCTCGGTCGCCTCCGAGACCAAGGACGCCGCGACCATCGTGGTCAAGCCCGGCCGCGACTGGGACGGGCACATCCCCGGGCAGTACGTCCGCGTCGGTGTCGACGTCGACGGCGTCCGCCTGTGGCGCACCTACTCCCTGACCCACGGCCCGCGCCGCGACGGGCACATCTCGATCACCGTCAAGGCGATCCCCGGCGGTGCGGTCTCCCAGCACCTCGTGCGCACCGCGCGTCCGGGCCAGATGCTCCAGCTCGCCCAGGCCGAGGGCGACTTCGTGCTGACGCCGCCTCAGTCCGGCCAGCGCCAGAAGCTGCTCCTGGTCACCGCCGGCTCCGGCATCACCCCGGTGATCGGGATGCTGCGCAACCTCTACTCGCGCAACGAGGCCGACGCCCGCGCGGCCTACGACATCGTGCTCGTGCACTCGGCGATGAAGCGCGACGAGGTCATCTTCGGCGCCGAGCTCCGCGCCCACGCCGACGCCGGCCGGCTCCGCCTCATCGAGCGGCACACCGACACCGACGGGCTGCTCACCACCGACGACCTCGAGACCGAGGTCCCCGACCTGGCCGAGCGCACGGCGTACGCCTGCGGCCCGGCGGGTCTCCTCGACACGCTCGAGGCCTACTACGGCGAGCGCCGGCTGACCCTCCACACCGAGCGGTTCCGGCCCACCGTCGTCGACGTCGCCGCCGAGGGCGGCACGCTCACCTTCGCCGGCTCGTCCGCGGCGAACGTCGAGACCGACGGCTCCGTCCCGATCCTCGACGCCGCCGAGTCGGCCGGCGTCCTCATGCCCAGCGGCTGCCGGATGGGCATCTGCATGGGCTGCGTGCTCCCCATGAAGTCCGGCGCCGTGCGCGACCTGCGCAACGGCGAGCTCACCGTCGCGGTCCCGGGCGAGACCCACCCCGACGGCGTCAAGATCCAGACCTGCATCAGCGCCGCTGCCGGCGACTGCACCTTCGACCACTGAGGACCCGTGATGACCACGATCACCAACAAGGCCCAGAACCCCACCGCCCACCTCTCGCCCGAGGACATCGAGGCACTCGGCGCCGAGCTCGACGCGATCCGCCAGTCCGTCCTGGACGCGCGCGGCGAGAAGGACGCGGCGTACATCCGCAAGATGGTCGACATCCAGCGCAAGCTCGAGCTCGCCTCGCGCGCCACCCTGCTCGTCAGCATCTTCCCGCCCGCGTGGGTGGCCGGCACCGTCGGCCTCTCGGTCGCCAAGATCCTCGAGAACATGGAGATCGGCCACAACGTCATGCACGGCCAGTGGGACTGGATGCGTGACCCCAAGATCCACTCCACCACCTGGGAGTGGGACAACGCCTCGACCGCCGACGGCTGGAAGCACTCGCACAACGAGGTGCACCACACCTACACGAACATCGTCGGCAAGGACAACGACCTCGGCTACGGCATCATGCGCGTCGACGAGGAGCAGCGCTGGTACCCGATGTACCTCGCCCAGCCGCTGTGGAACTTCATCAACGCCTGCTTCTTCGAGTACGGCATCGCGGCCTACGACCTCGAGCTCGGCAAGAACCTGTCCAAGCCCAAGGACAAGCGCCCCGAGTCGTTCAAGAAGGCCGCCAAGGCCACGCTGCGCAAGATCCGCAAGCAGGCCACCAAGGACTACGTCGTCAACCCCGCGCTGGCGCTGCCGACCGGCTCGTTCCTGCCCGCGCTCGCCGCGAACTTCACCGCCAACGTCGTGCGCAACCTGTGGTCGCACTCGGTCATCATGTGCGGTCACTTCCCCGAGGGCGTCGAGACCTTCGAGCTCAAGTCGATCCCGGAGAAGGAGACCCGCGGCGAGTGGTACCTGCGCCAGATGCTGGGCTCCGCCAACATCTCCGGCTCCCCGCTGATGCACATCATGACCGGCAACCTGTCGCACCAGATCGAGCACCACCTCTTCCCCGACCTGCCGAGCAGCCGCTACGCCGAGGTGGCGCCCCAGGTCCGCGCGGTCTTCGAGAAGTACGGGCTCAACTACCACTCGGCGCCGCTCCCGCAGCAGGTCTACAGCGCCTGGCACCGCGTGGTCCGGCTCTCGCTCCCCAACGGCTGGCTGGCCACCACCAACGCCAAGAACCTGCCCACGCAGCTCAAGCTGCTCTACGCGCTCGCGACGGCCGACCGTCGTACGCGCCGGGTGATCCAGCTGCGGCTCGAGCGCGAGGCCCGCAAGATCGAGGCGGCCAAGGCCGCCTGAGGCCCGGTCAGGCGTCGGCGACGTACTTGTAGCCGACGCCGTAGACCGTGACGAGGTGCACCGGCTCGGCCGGGTCGCGCTCGAGCTTGCGGCGCAGGTTCATCACGTGCACGTCGACCGTGCGCTCGAGGGCGTCGTGGTCGAAGCCGAACGCGGCCTCGAGCAGGCGCTGCCGGCTGAACACCCGGGACGGCTGCTGGACCAGCGTGCGCAGGATCCGGAACTCGGCCGGGGTGCACGCCACCGGCCTCCCGGCGAGGGTGACGAGGTGCTGGTCCTCGTCGAGCACCAGCGAGCCCGCCCGGAGCACCGCGCCGCCCGGCTCGGGCCGGGTACGACGCAGCACGGCCTCGACCCGGGCCACCAGCTCGCGCGGGCTGAACGGCTTGGTCACGTAGTCGTCGGCACCGAGCCCGAGCCCGCGCACGAGGTCGTCCTCGGTGGTGCGCGCGGTCAGGAAGATGACCGGCACCTCCCCCTCCGCGCGCAGCACGTGGCACACGTCGTGGCCGTCGAGGACCGGCATCATGATGTCGAGGATCGCCAGGTCCGGCTCCCGGCGGCGGCACTCGGCCAGCGCGGCCTGCCCGTCGTGCGCCTCGACCACCTGGTGCCCGGCGCGCTCGAGGTAGGTGCGCACCAGGGCGGCGAGCTTGCGGTCGTCGTCTGCCACCAGGATCCGCGCGCCCACCCGACGATCCTGGCAGCCGGATGCCAAGAACCTGTGAAGAACCGAGCACATCGGTTCTTGACGGCCTCTTCACGTCCCGGTGGGACGGTCGCCGCATGCGAACCCCCCTCCTGCTGCCCACGCTCGCGCTCGCCGGCCTGGCGCTGACCGCCTGCACCGACGCGTCCACCCCGGCGCCGCCCGAAGCCACCGGCGCTCCCTCGTCGCAGGCTCCGGCCGCCGTGGGACCGCTCCAGGAGTACCTCGGCGTCGGCAACCGCGAGGCGGGCGGCGACGACGCCCTCGACCTGCGGATCGAGGAGGAGCTCGCCCGGTGCATGGCGGCCGAGGGCTTCGAGTACGTGCCGTACGTCGACACGAGCTTCGACGCGACGGTGACCGCCGACGGGCAGGTCCTGATGAAGCCCGCGGACTTCCCGGACCTGCCGCCCGACGAGTTCGCCGCGCAGTTCGGCTACGGCATCAGCACCAAGGACCTCGGCGCCGAGCGCAGCGCGGCGCAGAAGAACCCGAACGACGCGATCGTCGCGCGGATGAGCGTGGCCCAGCGGGTCGCCTACCACCAGGCGTTCTACGGCAAGCAGATCGCGCTCGACGACCAGGGCTACCTGGCCGGAACGTCGATCTCGAACTCCGACTCGTCCTGCTCGGGCCGGGCCTACGCGCTGGAGCCGACCGACAAGGAGCGCGCCCGGTCCGAGAAGCGGATCACCCGGGTGCAGGAGAGCTTCGCCAGTCTGCTGGACCGGGTCCGCGCGCTGCGTGAGGAGCAGGACCGCGACCCGCGGGTGAGCGCCGCGACCGCCACCTGGGGCACCTGCCTGGCCGCCGCCGGGCACCCCGGCTTCACCGTGCTCGACCAGCCCCGGGCGCACGTGCGCAAGCTCGCCGAGGGCGTGCTCGGGCCCGACCTGGACGGCACCGCTGACGCCGCGCGCCTCGCGGACCTGCGGGCGGTGGAGATCGCGCTGGCCGTCGCCGACACGACCTGCCTCGAGGCGTGGCGCATGACGTACGACGTCGTGCAGCGCGACCTCGAGGAGGCCTTCGTGCGGGAGAACCTCGCGGAGCTGGAGGCGTTCCGCTCGGCGATGGCCGCGGCGGTCGCGGATCAGGACTGAGGACCGGCGGGGAGCGAGACGGTGAAGACCGTCCCGCCGCCGGGCCGGCGGGCCGCCGCCACCGCGCCCTCGTGGGCGGCGACCAGCCGCTCGACGATCGCGAGGCCGAGCCCGCTGCCGCCCGTCTCCCGAGCACGCGAGGGGTCGGCGCGGAAGAACCGCTCGAAGACCCGCGGCAGGTGCTCCTCGGCGATGCCCTCACCACGGTCCGCGACCTCGATCAGCACCCGCGCCGCGCCGTCGCCGGCGCCGCCGGTCGTCCGGACCGCGACGCTCACCACGGCTCCGTCCGGTGAGTGCCGCACGGCGTTGGACAGCAGGTTCGCCAGCACCTGGCGCATCCGCAGCGGGTCGTGCGGGGCGGACGCCGACGCGGCGCCGGTCCGCTCCAGGACGATGCCGCGGGCCTCGGCCTGCCCGCGCATCGCCGCGAGCGCGGCCTCGACCGTGCCGACGACGTCCCCGGGCAGCCGGCGGACCTCCAGCCGTCCGGCGTCGGCCTGGGCGAGGACGGCGAGGTCGTCGACGACGTGCTGGAGCAGGACCGCCTCCTCCAGCAGCGACTCGTTCCACGCGTCGTCGCGCTCCAGGACCCCGTCGCGGCCCGCCTCGAGGTAGCCGCGCAGGTTCGACAGCGGGGTGCGCAGCTCGTGCGCGACGTCGCTGACCATCCGCCGGCGCTGCTCGTCGGAGACGGTCAGCGCCGCCGCCATCTCGTTGAACGAGCGGCCCAACCGGGCGACCTCGTCGTGCCCGGTGACCGGCACCCGGGTGGCGAGCTCGCCGGCCGCCATCTCCTGGGTCGCCGCGGTGAGCCGGCGTACCGGGCGCAGCACGCGGCGCGAGGCCAGCAGGCTGGCGACGACGGCCGCAGCGAGGATGACCACCAGCGCGACGACGATGCGCCCACCGCCGATCCGGCTGATCAGGCCGCGCTGCACCGCCCGGGTCTCGGTCACGTAGAGCACGGCGCTCGGCGCGACCAGCGGCCGCAGGTGCCGGGTCAGCGCCGAGGTCGCGCAGTCCTCCCACCCGCGGCGCTGCGCGGCGGTCAGGTCGGGCAGCTGGATCGTCACCAGGTCGGGCGGACCGTAGAGGCGCAGCACGTCGACCGGGACGTCGCGGCGGCGCAGGCAGCGGTACTCGTCGAGGGCCACGGCGTTCTGGAGGCGGGCGATGTCACCGACGGGTCCCGTCCCGGTGGCCGCGCGCGGCAGCGACCGGTCGGCGCAGTCGACGAGGACGACCGGCGTGCTCGGCAGCGCCCGCGTCCCGGCGCCGGCGGCGGACCGGCCCGAGCAGACGCCGACGGCCTGGTGGTCGCGGCGGACCGCGGCGCGCAGGCCCGCTCCGTCGGGGCGCGCCGCCAGCAGCGACGGCGGCAGCGCCAGGTCGTCGTACGCCGTGGGGGGCTGGGCGACCGCCTCGGCGAGGATCGCGGCCATGGGGTCGAGCACGGCCGTCGGCTCGCCCGGGTCGACGGCGCCGGCCGTCGTCCCCTCGTCGGAGCCGGAGCCGGAGCGGGCGAGCGGCGTGCGGTCGACGTCGGTGATCACGATCCGGCGCTCCGCCGAGGCGGCCAGCTCGGTCAGCAGTCCCCCCGCGTGCGACCAGCCGGCGCTGCCGCGGCCGTAGGCCTCCAGCCGCTGCACGATCTCCCGGTCGACGTGCGCGACGCGGACCTGCTCGCGCTCGGCGCTGAGCCGGGCGGCCTGGGTGGTGAGCAGCGCGGTCGCGACGCTGGCGACGGCGGCGACCAGCACCGAGGCGAGGATCGAGCGACCGAGCAGGCCCGGCGGGCTCACGGCTCCGGGACCCCGCGCGTCGTCACCCGGGACATCCTGGCACCGGACTGCGAAGAACATGTGAAGAAGCGGACGGCTCGTCCCGACACCGGATCTTCACAACTCGCTGCCAGCCTGCGGCCCATGATCAGAAGGTTCCGTGCGCTCGTGCTGGTCCTCCTCGGCTCGCTGCTCTTCGCGGCCGTCGGGTACGCCGCGGCGCTGGCGATGTCGCCCTCCCGCGGCGACCAGGCCGCGCCGCCCAGCGGTCCGGTCACCGCCGAGGTCGGGCTGCGCCGGCTCACGTCGTCGGTGGTCGTCCGCGGCGACGCCGGCTTCGCCGACCCGGTCGAGCTCGTCGTGCGCACGGCAGCACCGATCCCCGTGGTGACCCGCCTCCCGAGGCACCGGGGCGCCACCGTGCGGGCGGGCGAGGTGGTCCTCGAGGTCGCCGGCCGCCCGGTGGTCGCCCTGACCGGTTCGCTGCCCGCCTACCGCGACCTCGCGCCGGGCGCCGCCGGCCCTGACGTGCGCCAGCTCGAGACGGCGCTCGCGGCGCTCGGCCTCGACCCGGGCGACGTCGACGACGAGTTCACCGCGGCGACCGGGGACGCGGTCGGGCGGCTCTACGCGCGGCTCGACTACCCCGCGCCGCCGAGCGCGGGGCTGCCGATGAGCGAGGTGACCTACGTGCCGAGCCTGCCGCGGCGCGTCGACCGGATGCCGACCCGTCTGGGCGCGCCCCTCTCGGCCAAGCCGATCCTGCTGTCCGGCACCGAGCTGGTGGTGACGATCGGGCTCACCACGGCCGACACCGCCCTGCTCCGGGCGGGGATGCGCGCGGTCGTCGAGGTACCCGGCGGGCGGTCCGTGCGCGGCCGGCTGGGGCCGGTCACCACGACCGCGACCGGCGGGCGCACGACGGTGCGTCCGCTGCGCCTGACCGAGCGGCAGCGGCAGGCCCTGCGCGGGGCGAACGTGAAGGTGACCGTGCCGCTGCGCAGCACCGGCGGCCGGGTGCTCGTCGTACCGCTGGCGGCGTTGAGCACGGACGCCGCCGGCGCGGTCCGCGTGGTGCGGGTCGACGCCGACGGCTCGACGCAGGTGGTCGCGGTCGAGACCGGCCTGTCCGCGCAGGGCTTCGCGGAGGTCCGGGGCGACGGCCTCGCCGCCGGCGACCGCGTGGTGGTCGGCCGATGAGCACGTCCGCGGCCGTCATCGAGCTCAGCGGGATCGGCCGCCGCTTCGCCGGGGACCCGCCCGTCGACGTCCTGCACGACGTCGACCTGACCATCGGGGCAGGCGAGTTCGTGGCGATCGTCGGCCCGTCCGGGTCGGGCAAGTCGACGCTGCTCAACATCCTCGGACTGCTCGACTCCCCCACCACCGGGCGCTACCTGCTCGACGGCATCGACACCGCCACGGTCAACCACCGCGGCCGGGCCCGGTTGCGGGCCGGCCGGCTGGGCTTCGTCTTCCAGGCGTTCCAGCTGCTGCCGCAGCTGACGGTCCGGGAGAACGTCAGCCTCGGCGGGCTCTACCTCGGGCTGACCCTGCGCGAGCGCGGCCGCCGGGCCGACGTCCTGCTCGACCGGGTCGGCCTCGGGCACCGCCGGGACGCCCGGCCCGCGACCCTGTCCGGCGGCGAGCGCCAGCGCGTCGCGATCGCCCGGGCGCTGGTGGCGGAGCCGAGCGTGCTGCTCGCCGACGAGCCGACCGGCAATCTCGACACCGCGAGCGCCGCCGCGGTGCTCACCCTGTTCGCCGAGCTGCACGCGGAGGGCGCCACGATCGCGATGATCACCCACGACCCCGGGGTCGCGGACCGCGCCGCCCGGAGCGTGCGGATCGTCGACGGACGGGTCGCCGGATGAGCCGCGAGCGGGCCCGCCTGCGCACCCACCTCGGCGAGGCGATGGCCGGGGTCTCCGCCCGTCCCGGCCGGCTGGCGCTGACGATGCTCGGCGAGGCGCTCGGCCTCGCCGCGCTCGTCGCCACGGTCGGTCTGGCCACCACCGCGAGCGGCCAGGTGGCCGACCACTTCGACCAGGCCGCCGCCGACCGGGTCACGGTCCAGGTCGAGCCGTCCCGTGCGGAGCGCGGCGCCCGGCTGCCCGAGGACGCCGCGGACCAGGTCCGCCGGCTCGACGGCGTCGAGGCGGCCGGGACGCTGACCCGGCTGCCGGTGACCGATCCGGTCCGCACGGTGGCGGTCGTCGACCCGCAGGCACCGCCCGATCCCCTGCTCCCGGTGCTGGCCGCCTCGCCGGGACTGCTCGACGCCGTCGACGCCCACGTCACCGGCCGGCCGTACGACGACGGGCACGTCGCCCGCGCCGACGCCGTCGCGCTGCTGGGCGCGGGCGCGGCCCGCAGGCTGGGGCTCGGCGACCTGGCGCACGGCCCCGCCGTCTTCGTCGGCGACCGGGCGCTGACCGTCATCGGCATCATCGACGACGTCAGCGGGCGCGGCGAGCTCCTCGACTCCGTCGTGGTCCCGGAGACGACGGCGGCCCGCCTCTTCGGCTGGACCGGCGCGCTGTCGCTGCAGGTCCAGGTCGCCCCGAACGCGGCCGAGACCATCGCCCGGCAGGCCCCCCTGGCCGTCGCGCCCCAGGACCCCGGGATCGTCGTCGCCGCGGCCCCACCGACCGATGCGGCGCTGCGCGACCGGGTGGAGAGCGACGTCTCCTCGCTGCTCGTGCTGCTGGGGCTCGTCGCCCTGATGGCGGGCGGGGTCGGGATCGCGAACATCATGCTGCTGTCCGTCATGGAGCGGATCGGCGAGATCGGGCTGCGCCGCGCGCTCGGGGCGACCCGGGGCGACCTGATGACCCAGTTCCTTGCCGAGAGCGCCGTGGTCGGGCTGCTCGGCGGGATCGTCGGGACGAGCCTGGGCTTCGTCACCAGCATGCTGGTCGCCCTGAGCCGGGACTGGACGCCGGTGCTCGACGTACGCCTGCTCGCCGCGCCGCTGGCCGGACTCGTCGTCGGCGTCCTCGCGGGCGCCTTCCCCGCCTGGCGCGCAGGCTCGCTGGAGCCCGCCCAGGCGCTGCGCACCCTCTGACCGACCGGCCGACCGGCGTCAGCCGCGCCGGCGCGGGAAGACCTCCAGCGCCCGGCGGTACAACGCCACCGCCGCGAGCTGGGAGTCCACGCCCAGCTTGCGGCGCAGCGACTTCACCTGGCTGCGGACGGTCCCCTCGGCGACCCCGGACGCGAGCGCGATGCGCTGGACCGAGACGCCGTCGTAGAGCTCGCCGAGGATCTCGTACTCGCGGTGGGTGAGCTGCTCCATGCGGCGCACGAGCGAGCGCTGCTCCTCGGCGACGTCGGCCCACTCGCGCAGGGCGCGCTCGCGCACGCGCGGCGGGGTCGGGGAGAGCCCGGCGAGCATCTGGCGGATGGCGACGGCGAGGCCGGCGGTGGAGGTCGAGGTCGGGAGCACGCCGGTCGCGCCGGCGGCGAGGACGGTGCCCCAGCGCGGGCCCGGGGCGCTGTCGGTGAGCACGAGCCAGCGGATCGGCTCGCGGCCGAGGATGATCTCGACGTCGTGGAGGAGGTCCGGGGTCTCCAGGTCACAGAGGATCACGCCGACCGAGGCGCGACTGCCGTGGAGGCTCTGCCGGAAGGTGCGCATGGCGCCGCGGCGCGGCCACTCGATGGGGACCGGGACCAGGCCGCGCGCCTTGAGCGCAGCGGCGATGGCCTGGCCGACCAGCCGCCGCTCAGCGACCAGCGCGACCCGGCGCGGCGGGTCGGGAACCATGGCTCAGCCGCCCTGTCCCGCCGCCGCGCCCTGCCCCACGAACAGCGCGCCGGCCCAGTCGACGCCATCGATCCCGGGTCCGCCGACGACGACGGCCCGGCCCACCGGGTGCGCCGCCGCGGCGCTCTGCTGCCAGCCGATCCGGTGGAGCACCCCGTCGGGCGTGGCCCACGAGAGTGCCGTCCGGGTCGCGACCATGCCGCGCACGGTGGCCGGGTCGAAGCCCGGCACCCGTCCCGACGCGACGTAGCGCTCCGTCCCGACGATGCCGCTCTCCGGGTTGAAGTAGCGGTAGTAGAGCAGGGACGAGCCGGAGCGCGTGAAGTAGAGGCGGCCGCGGTCGTAGAACATCCCGGTCATGGCGACCAGGTCCGCGCGCCACGAGGCCAGCGGCACGATCGCGTCGGCGGTCGCCACCGCCTCCGCCGTCCCGTACGACGTCCCGTCGAACGAGCGCCGCGTGAACGTGCCGTCGCGGCTGCCGGTGTAGAGCTGGCTGCCGAGCATGAAGGCCCCGCCGACGCTCGCCCAGTCCGGTCCACCGGCCGGTGCGGTGGCCCCGCGGTAGAGCGGTCCGGACTGCACCGGCGTCCCCCAGCTCGGGTACGACGTCCCGCCGGTGCCGAAGCGCGCGATCCGGTCGCGCTGCTGCCCGCCGATCTCGTCGGTGTCCGAGGCGACCCACAGCCCGGCGGTGGTGACGAGGAAGTCGAAGACGCCAACTCCCTTGGTGCGGCCCGGGTCCCACGAGAACGGCAGCCCGTTGCTGGGGCTGAGCGCCGCGATGCCGTCGCGACGCACCGCGCCCGGTCCGGCGCTGTTGCTGCCGTAGGAGTTGTTGAACCAGCGCTGGTGCCCGCCGACGTACACCGCGGACGGGGTCACCTCCAGCGCGGTGATCGTGTCGCCGCCGGTGCGCGAGACCCACGACGGGACGGCGTCGGCGGCGTTCTGGTTCTCGAAGCGGGCGACCGCGTCGCACGGTCCTCTCGCCCCGGAGGGCCCTCCGCTCGCGGCCACGACGAAGTAGGAGCCGTCGGGCGAGAAGTCCACGTCGCGGATGTAGCTGTAGTAGTGCCGGCTGCAGTTGGGCACGTAGAACCGCGTGCGCAGCGGCGCCGGCCGGGCCTTGCGGCGGCCCAGGTCGACGACGAACAGCTGGTGGTTGCGCACGTGCTGCAGCGAGCGGAAGTTCCCGATCGCCACGAGCCGCCGCTGGTTGGGGCTGATGTCGATCTTGACGACCGTGGTCGTGCCCAGACCGCCACGCTGCCGGCCGCGGACCGCGAGCCCGAAGTACTTCCGGGCCACGCCCGTGCGTGCCTTGAGCGTGGCGAGCGCCTTCTGGTTGCGGCCCCCGATGGTGGAGAACGAGCCGGCCACCCACAGGCGCCCGCGCTGGAGCCGCAGGTCGCGCACCGAGGCGTCGATCCGGCCGGCGTTGAACCGGCGGACCACGCGACCGTTGGTGACGACGAGCTGGGCCAGCCGGGCCCGGCGCTGGCCGCCGATGGTGGTGAAGTCGCCCCCGGCGTAGACGGTCCCGTTCGGGCCGGCCCGGACGACCAGCACGGCCCGGTTGGGGTCGGGGTGGAAGGACGGGCTGATCCGCCCGGTGACGGCGTCGAAGGCGAGCAGCCCGTGCCGGCGCAGCGTCACCGTGCCGCCGGCGTCGCGGGCCCGCGTGAACGAGCCGCCCACCACGATCGTGCGGCCGACCTGGACCACGGAGAGCACCTGGCCGTCGAGGATGGAGGGGGTTCCTGAGGCAGGGACCGCGACGACCAGGCGCCCACCGGGCTCGGTACCGGCGTCGGCGGCCGGTACGGCCGTCAGCACCACACTCAGTGCGGAGCACCAGACGGCGACGAAGCGGAGCAGCGCGGACACCCTGACACGCTCCCTCCTGCTCCCGGCACCGACGCCGGATCAGGCGACAGTAGGCCGGTGCTCCGGACCCCGGTCGGCGCGCGGCGATAGTCACCCAAAATTGGTGAGTCCCCAGAACCCCCATCCCACGGACGCTTTGCTGCATGACGTCCACCGCGGGACCGGCGGACCGTTCGGGCCGGGTTGCGTGCCGATGCTTCGTCGTCGGCGTTGCCGGCCTGCCCTTGTGGTGGGTCCTCGGCGTCGCCTCGCTCGTGCCGCTGGCGATGGTGCTGCCGCTGGGGTGGGACCTGTGGCGGCGCCGGCGGGTCGTCGTACCGCCGGGGTTCGGGTGGTGGCTGCTGTTCCTCGGCTGGGTGCTCCTCGGCATCGGCACCCTGTGGGCGACCGCGCCCGGCGCGGTGGCCGACGGCGGCACCGGCCGGCTCATGGTGTTCGGCTACCGCTTCGGCTGGTACGTCGCCTGCACGGTCGTGCTCGTGTGGCTCGGCAACATCCCCGCCCGCCTGCTGTCCGACCACGTCGTGCACCGCGTCGTGGCCTGGATCTTCGTGGTCGCGGTGGCCGGCGGCGTGGTCGGCCTGATCGCTCCCGACCTCGAGCTGACCACGCTGGCGGAGACGCTGCTGCCCGGTGCGCTGCGGGGCAACGGCTTCGTCAGCACGCTGGTCTCGGCGCAGGCCTCGGAGCTGCAACAGGTGCTCGGTGGCCTCCCCCAACCGCGCCCCAAGGCGCCGTTCCCGTTCACCAACACGTGGGGCAGCGCGATCTCGCTGAGCCTGGTGTTCCTGGTCGCGCTGCTGGTCGGCTCCCGGCGCCGGTGGCGCTGGCTGGCCGCGCCGCTGCTCGCGATCGCCGCCGTCCCGATCGTGCTCAGCCTCAACCGCGGGCTGTGGCTGGCGGTCGGCGCGAGCTGCGTGGGCTTCCTCGTCCTGCTCGCCGTACGCCGCCACCACCTCGCGCTCGTCACGCTGGTCGCGGCCGTGGTGCTCGGCGGCGTGGTCGCGACGAGCACTCCGCTCGGCGCGACCGTCAACGAGCGCCTGGACCACCCGCACAGCAACGACCGGCGCTCCCAGCTCCTCGTCGCGACCGTCGACTCCATGACGAACGGCTCCCCGGTGGTCGGCTTCGGCGGGACGCGCAACGTGCAGGGCTCCTTCGCCTCGATCGCGGGAGGGGCGACCCCGGCCTGCCCGGCGTGCGGCGTACCGCCCCTGGGGACGCAGGGGCAGCTCTGGCTGGTGCTGTTCTCGCAGGGCTGGGTCGGGGCGCTGTTCTTCCTGTCGTTCTTCGTCCAGGCCCTGCGCCGGACCTGGCGATGTCGCACGATCAACGAGACGGTCGCGACCTTCGCCGTCGGCATCTTCCTGCTGCAGCTGTCGGTCTACGACACCCTCGGCCTGCCGATGATGCTGGTGATGGTGGCGATCGGCCTGGCCTGGCGCGAGCAGCGCACCGGGCAGCCGCTGCGGCTGCCGAGCCGGCGGTCCTGGGTGCTCGTGGCGAGCATCGCGCTGCTCGGCGGCGTCCTCGCGGCGGCCACGCCCTCCGGCGGCGACCCGCGGTGGCGCAGCACCGTCACGGTCGCCCTCACGCCGTCGCCGACCTACCTCGACATCGGGGACGCCGCCCGCGAGGCCGACAACGGCGGGGTGGACGTGCGCCCACCGGCACCGGCCACCGTCGACACCGAGGCGGCGCTGCTGAGCTCCGAACGACCACTGACGCTCGCCGGCGACCGGGTCGGGATCACCCCGGCCGCGCTGCGCAGCGACATCTCCGTCGCCGCGCCCCCGCTCTCGACCGTGCTCGAGGTGACCCTCACGACGCCCCGGTCCGCCGACCCGGTGGCGGCCGCGCAGGCCGTCGCCGACGAGTACCTCGCCGAGCGGACGCGCTTCCTGGAGCGGCGTCGTACCGACCTGGTGGCGCGGCTGAACGAGGAGCTCGCCGCCATCGACCCGACCGATCCGGCCTGGGCGGCCACGCGCACGTACCTGCGGGCGGCGATCGACAACCTGACCACCCACCGGCCCGCCGCGGGCTCCGTCATCCGGGTCGGTCCGGCGACCCCGGTCGGCACCGGGCACGGCGTCCGGATCACCAGCGGCATCGGCATCGGCGTGCTGGTCGGCCTCGCCTGGTTCCGGCTCCGGAGGCGACCGTGGGAGTGAGCGGACGACCGCGCGACATCTGGACCCGCCTGGTGATCGACCCGGTGACCGATCCCCTGGCCCGGGGCCTCGCG
The DNA here is from genome assembly GCF_018831735.1 of Pimelobacter sp. 30-1. NCBI lineage: Bacteria > Bacillati > Actinomycetota > Actinomycetes > Propionibacteriales > Nocardioidaceae > Pimelobacter > Pimelobacter sp. 30-1. The sequence goes on along the minus strand of NZ_NHTS01000001.1, from coordinate 807,232 downwards.
CGGCACCGCGCGGTGACGCCCAACCGGGTGACCGCGGTCGCCGGCGTCCTCGGGATCGCGGCCGCCGCCTGCCTCGCGACGGGGCGGCTGCGGACCGGCGGCGCGCTCTTCCTGCTGCGCTTCCTCGCCGACTGCCTCGACGGCAAGATCGCCCGCCTGCAGGGCACCAGCTCACCGCGCGGGGCCCTGCTCGACGTGGCCACCGACGTGCTCTGCGTCAGCGCGGCGTACGCCGCCCTCGCGGGCTGGGCGATCACCCACGACCGGGCCTCCCCGGCACTCGCCGTCGCGATGCTCTGCGCGCTCGCCTGCTACGGCTGGAGCCTCGCCCAGCGCAAGCACCTCGCCGACGCCGCCGGCCTCGGCGACGGGGGCTCGCGGCTCATCGATCGCACCGACCTGCCGCTGCTCGATCCGTGGCTGCGCCTGTGCCGGCGGCTGAACATGAGCCCGGTGCCGTGGGCGGTCGAGTGCGAGACCCTCGTGCTCGGGCTGCTCCCCCTCGTGGGCGGACCGCGGTTCCTCGCGCTCGGTCTCGGGCTCGGCCTCGCGTTCTACGTCGTCGCCACCCTCGTCAACCTGCGCCGGATGTGGCGGATCGCCGGCCTCACACCCCCCGAGGAGCCACTCGTGCTGCCCGACGTCGATGTCGTCATCGCCACCCACGACCGCCCGGTGCTCGTCCGCGAGGCGATCGCCGCCGTCCGCGACCAGGACTACGCGGGACGCGTCCGCGTCATCGTCGTCTTCGACCGCTCCGCACCGGACCCCACCCTCGTCAGCGACGACCCACGGCGTCCCGTCGACGTCGTCGCCAACGAGCGCAGCCCCGGCCTGGCCGGGGCCCGCAACACCGGCATCATGGCCGGAACCGCCGAGCTGGTGGGCTTCTGCGACGACGACGACCTCTGGCTGCCCGGCAAGCTCGACGGCCAGGTGCGCGCCCTCATGACCGGCGGTCCACCCACGTGCGTCACCGGCATCGAGATCGCGTACGACGGCACGCTCACCCCGCGCGTCCCGGCTCCCGCGGACCTCGAGCTGCGCCACCTCGTGCGCCGCCGGGTGATGGAGGCGCACCCCTCCACGGTCGTCGTACGACGGGACGCGCTGCTGACCCGGATCGGTCTGGTCGACGAGGAGATCCCCGGCAGCTACGGCGAGGACTTCGACTGGATGATCCGCGCCGCCGGCGCGGGCGGCTTCCACCTCGTCGCCACCCCCCTGGTCCGGGTGCGCTGGGGCGGCTCGCAGTTCTCCCGGCAGTGGGCCACGATCGTCGAGGCGATCGACTACGGCCTGGCCAAGCACCCCGCCTTCCACGAGGACCGCCGGGCCCTGGCCCGGCTGCTCGGCCGCAAGGCCTTCGCCCTCGCCGCCCTGGGCCGCCCCGACGCCCTCCGCTGGGCCGGCCGGACCGCGCGTACCTGGCCCCGCGAACCCCGTGCCTACCTCGCCGCAGCGGTCGCGCTGCACCTCGTCAGCGCCGATCGGCTCCTCGACCTTGCTCATCGTCGCGGCCACGGGATCTAGGGGGTGGCTCGTCGGCCCGCACCTGCTACGCGGTGCGGGCGACTCGATCTGGCGGCGTTGTCGGAGACTCGACGGGCCGCCGGCCCGCCTTCGCTCCTCCGCCTTGCCAGATCGGCCGCCCCCACCGCTCGCGACGGCGCGGGCCGGCGAGCCACCCCCTGACGCTTTCGCCGCTCCCCCATTTGGGGGGCGAGATTGCCCCCTGCCCGCATTCCTTTGGAAAGGTCCCCTCCCGACGCAGGAACAGGGAGGTGACGTCGTGGAGTACGTCCGAACACACAAGATTCGAAGGATCTCACTGATCGCAGCCCTCGCTGCGGTCGTGATCGGTGGACTGGCTCTGGTGCCGTCCGCCATGTCGAGCAAGTCGGCGGGGCGGTTCCCCGCCGGGACCTTCGAGAGCCACCAGGACGGGTTCGCCGGTGTCGGCGCCAGTCGGGTGAAGCTCTCGGGCAAGGGTGCCGGACGGCACCAGTCGCGGGCCCTCGTGGTCCGCACCGTCCACCGGGGCCCCGCCGTGGCCCGCAGCAGCGTGCGCTTTGGGGGGGCGCACGCCGCCGGCACCAAGTACGTCGTCCGGGCCTGGGTGCGCGCCACGTCGGCTCGCCCCGTCGCGCTCCGGGTCCGTGAGGTGACCAAGGGCAACGGCGTGCAGATGCGCGCCACCCGCGTGGTCGCCCAGCCCGGCACCTGGACCCCGATGAAGGTCCAGATCACCGCGAAGAAGCGGGCCTCGGCGCTGACGCTGCGCTTCCGCGCCCCGTCGCTGCCGGTCGGCGAGCGGATCCTGGTGGACGACCTCCGGGTCGCCCCGGTCGTGTCCGCCAACACCACCGACGCGAACGGCACCGGTGGCGAGGGTGCCGCCGGTCAGCTGTCCAACGGCTGCGGCCGCACCAAGCGGGGCATCCCGACGTGCAGCGGCAGCACGTACGTCGGCGCGGCGCACGGGTCCAACACGGACCCGGCCACGCTGGAGAAGCAGGTCGGCGGCCGCCTCGGCGTCCGGCGTACCTACTACACCTCGACCGGGGTCGACAAGGCCGTCAAGACCGCGCAGGCCGACCTCGCGGCCGGCCGGCTGCCGTGGATCAGCTTCAAGCTGCCCTACTCGTGGTCCGACATGGTCGCCGGTCGCGGTGACGCCTGGGCCAAGGACATCGCCCGCAAGCTGTCCGCGCTCAACGGCCCGGTCTGGGTCGCGTTCCACCACGAGCCCGAGGGCGACGGCGACATCCAGCTCTGGCGCAAGATGCAGGAGCGGCTCGCGCCGATCGTCCGCAGCAACGCCTCCAACGTGGCGTTCACCGTCGTGATGACCGGCTGGAACGAGTTCTTCGGCGAGGCGAAGTACCGCCTCTCCGAGATCTGGCCGCGGGGCGTCAAGATCGACGTCGCCGGGTTCGACATCTACCAGCAGTACGGCGTGGTGAAGAACGGCAAGACCACCACCAAGTGGACGAGCTTCGCCGACTACTACAACCGGATCTCCACCTGGGCGCGCTCGGCCGGCGTCGCGTGGGGTCTGGCCGAGACCGGTGTCACCGACACCGCCGCGGCCGCTCGCCCGTCCGAGATCTCGGACACGGTGAACCTGATGGAGCAGTACGGCGGCATCGCCTACAGCTACTTCGACAGCGCGCTCAACAGCGTCGCTCCGTGGGTGCTGGGGACCGATGCGAAGCGCAAGGCGTTCGCCCGGGCACTGGCGGACTCCCCGACGCTCCGCTGAGCCCGACGCCTCACCCGCAGAGGCGCTCCAGCGCGATCAGCGTCTGGAGCGCCCGCGGGGCGAGGTGCTCGCCGCCCGGTGCGTCCAGCAGCCGCAGGTACCGGGTGAGGATCGCCACCAGGTAGAGCAGGCTGTGCACGTGCGGCTCGCCCCCCAGGCTCCGGTCGGAGTACGACGCGAGCGCGAGCGCCCGGACCACCGCGTCCGGTGACGTCGGGGTGCCGAGGTTGAGCGCGTTGACGACGTAGTGCAGGGCATCGAGGCCGGTGGGAACACCGGTCTCGAAGCGTTCCCAGTCCCACAGCAGGACCTTCGAGCCGGTGATCGCCATGTTCCACGGCGTCCAGTCGCCGTGCCAGGCGCCGAAGGCGACCAGCCGGTGACCCGTCACGGTCGCCACCCGCTCCATCGCCCGGCCCAGCCGCCCCCGCATGACGGGGTCCGCGAGCTCGCCGGCCACCTGCCACTGCCGGCGCCACCAGTCGGACGAGGCGAGCTCGCCGTCGGTCAGCCCGAACCGCGAGGCCAGCTCGCCCATCGCCTCCTCGGGCGGCGTCCAGGAGCGCCGGTGGCGTGCCCACGGTGACGGCGCGAGCGGCCGGGTCAGCAGTACCGGCCGGCCCTCCCACGACGTCCGGGCGATCAGCTCCGGCGGGATGACGTACTGGTAGCGGTGCGCGGTCACCGCGGCGAGCGCCCGGCCCTCCGCGGCCACGTCGGCGCAGGTGTTCTCGGTCCAGCCGACCTTGGCGAACGCGCGACAGGTGCCGTCGGCGTCGAACACCTGGAGCACCGGCTTGCGGTTGACCCGCGCGGTGCCGATGCTCAGGCTGAAGGTCACCGGCGTGCCGAGCACCGCCGAGAGGTGATCGGCCAGACCGTGGTCGCCGCCGCGCACCTCGACCCGGTGCCGCAGCAGCGCCGGTACGGCGCGCACGGCGGCGCCGGCCGCGACCCGGCTGGTCGAGTCCCACCAGCTCGACCCGGCACTGACCCGGCGGAGCGAGGCGGCGGCCGCCGAGGGCGGGTCGACGGGCACGAGCACCGTCGGGACCGCGCCCCGGTGGACGACGGCGAAGCGGGCGCGCACGGGGCGGCCGTCGGCAGGCGCTCCGGCGTCCACCGTCTCGGCCCCCGGCCACAGGTCCGCGGCGACGGAGAGCAGGTCCTCGGACATCACGGCACCCACGTCACGCCGCCCGCACGCAGGCGAAGAGGTGGCGGCCGTAGTTGTCCTCGTACGGCGGCACCGCGTCCCGGTCCGGGCCGAGGTCGAGCACCTCGTCGAAGGTGGTGTGCTCGAGCAGGAACTCCCGGATGTACGTGGGATCCCAGCCGCGCAGCGACTTGCGGAACCAGCGTTCGTGCTCCTGGCCGGTGTCGAGGAAGAGCACCCGGCCGGTCGCCTGGTCGAGCAGCCGGACCAGCTCGACGGCGTCGCAGCTCCCGCGGCCCAGCACGAAGTGGTGGAGCAGGCTGAAGCACGACACGACGTCCCAGGTCTCGTGGGAGCCGCGGAGCAGTGCGACGGCGTCGCCGGTCCGGATCCGCGCGGGGTCCAGGCCGTAGACGATCCGGCCGAGCGTGGCGCCGAGCGGGTCGCGCTCGATCCCCTCGGCGTCGAGGCCGAGGTCGCCGAGGTGGCGGACGAACCAGCCGTAGCAGCTGGCCACGTCGAGATAGCTGCCGGCGAGCTGGTCGCGCCCGCGCAGGAAGGACTCCATCGCCTCGAGCCGGTCGACGCAGCAGCGCACGGTGGGCCAGCGCGCCTCCAGCTCGGGCGCGACGACCGGCTGGTAGAGCTCACGGCCGCCGTCGAGCCACGACATCGCCCGGAGCAGGTCCTGCAGCGGCGTGGTGATCGCGCCGCGCCGTACCCGCACGGGGAGCGAGGACAGGCCTGCGGCCGCGGCGAGCGCGACCCGGTGGTGACCGTCGAGGACCTGGAGGCAGTCCGAGTCCGCCACCGGTACGGCGAGCACCGGCTGTCCCGGCGGCGAGTGCAGCGCGCCGGTCGGCAGGTCCACCGGCTCGCCCGCCGCGCGGGCCAGGAACGACCGCGCCTGTGTGACCACGCCGGCCTCGTCGGTGGCGCCGAAGAAGCGGCCGGTGCGGCGTACGCACACCCGTGCCATCCGCCCGTACGACGACGCGAGGATCGCCGCGTCCGGCACGGCGCCCGGTCCTCCCGCGGCGGCGAGGTCGAGCAGCGCCGCGTGCGGGCCGTCGACCACCCGCCGGGAGGGCCAGAGGGGGTCGCCGAGGGCGCTGGCGAAGGCGGCGGCGGTCATGCCGTTCTGGCCGCCGAGCAGCAGCCGGTCGAGCGGCACCTCACGCAAGCCCGGGTGCCACCGGGTGATCCGGGCCAGCCGGTGCCGGGCGGGCGCGGAGATCAGGTCGGTCATCGCAGAGATTCCTCTCGCCAGTGGGGCACCCGGCCCAGGTAGGCGGCCAGTGCCGCATCGGGTGCTTCGAAGTGGTGGCGGAGCGTGGCCGCCAGGTCCGGGGGCAGCGGCGTGCCGGGCCGCTCGTTCCAGCGGCCGACCTCGGCCGGTCGGTGCACGGGGAGCCCGAGCCGGCGCTGGAGGTCGACGTAGACCTCGACCGGGTCGGCGAACAGCGCGTCGGCGTCGACCACGTGCACGCGCGAGCGCCCGAGCGCGGCGACGTACCGGTCGATCTGCGCCGCGTAGTCCCCGCGCTGCAGGTAGGCGTGGTGCCGGTGCGCGAAGCTCGTCGCGCCCGGGTCGGCGACGAGCAGCTCGGTCTGGCCGGCGGTCCGCTCGGCCTCCCGCGCCACCGCGTCCGCGAACGACAGCGTGTCGAAGCCGCGGGCGCTCTCGTGCCGGTGCGCGGAGTACGCGCGGGTCACCGGGTCGCGCACCATCACGACCACCTGGCACTCCGGCAGGTCGCGCGCGATCCGCTCGGCGGCGAGCGGGTGGAAGAGGTAGTAGCCGCTGCACTCGAAGGCGATCCGGCCCCGGGCGGTGCGGCGCAGGGGGAAGTGCGCGCGGTACCAGCGCCGGCCGTTCCCGTAGCCGTCGTCGAAGTAGCCCGTCCCCTTGTCGACGGTGGGCCGGCACAGCGCTGGGTGCTCACTGAGCAGCCGGAAGAGCGTGGTGGTGCCGGCGCGCTGGGCGCCGACGACCAGGAGGCCCGGCTCCTGGCGCAGGTCCGCGGTCACCAGGCCCCAGGCGAGCAGCCCCGCGCGCGCCGTACGGCGCAGGGGCGGGGGCAGCCGGCGGCGCAGGCGGCCCGCGACCTGGCGGATCATGCCGCCACCGCCAGCCGGCGCCGGGACCGGAAGCCGGTGACGAAGACGTCGACGGCGAGCCGGGTCCGCAGCCGCCACACCACGGCGGCGTACCCGAGGCCGGCGACGGCGGTGGCCACCAGCCAGCCGATCGGCGAGAGTCCGGCCACGAGGGCCAGCAGCGCGACCGGCACCCCGACACACCCGATGGGGAGCGCGGCGGCGAGGACCAGGTCGGCGACGGGCAGCCGCAGCCCGATGTCGGCGCGGAGCTGGAGCACCGCGAGCACGCAGCGCACCACGACCGCGATCACCCAGGCCACGGCCGCGCCGGCGATGCCGATCCGCGGCACGAGCAGCAGGCACAGGCCGACGTCGAGAGCGAGCGCGACCAGCGTGTTGGCCAGGCTCAGGCCGCTGCGCCCGGTCATCAGCAGGAGGGTGTCCACCGGGCCCGACGCGACGGCGAGGAGCATGCCGGCCGCCATCACCACGGCGACGACGACCGCCTCCCCCTTCGTGTACGACGTACCGAACCACCCCAGGTAGGCGGCCGGAGCGGCCGCGACGGCGAGGTAGACGGGCCAGGCGAGCAGCACGCTCCAGCAGGTGCTCACCCCGAACACCCGGGAGACCAGCGCCGGGGCGTCGTCCGCCTCGGTCGCGAGGATCATCGTGAAGCGCGGCTGCACGACGGACGAGACGGCCTGGTTGGCGAGCTGGCCGAAGACCACGAACCGGGTCGCGACGGTGTAGACCGCCGCATCCGTGGGCGAGAGCAGCCAGGCGACGAGCACGATGTCGAGCCGCTGCACGCCGACCTGCGCGATCCGGGCGATCGCCCGGGGGGCGGTGAAGCGCCAGTACTCCCGGCGGCCGACCACGGCGTCGTCGCGCGCGGCACCGGCACCGGCGCCGCGCCGGCCGCGGCCGACCACGTGGCGCAGCGAGCCGAGCGCGAGCACCGCGCTGACGGCGTACGCCGCGCCCCAGGCGGCGGCGAGACCCGCACCGGGCAGGTCCAGCAGGATCGCCACCGCGACGAACGCGATCTGCACGGCGGGGCGCACGATCCGGTCGATGAGCACGGTCGCGCGGAAGAGTGCGTGGGCCCGGACGGCCGCCAGGCACAGGTCGGTGGCGGCGGCGAGCGGGAGCGCCCACATCAGCGCCCGGGCGTCCGGCCACCACAGCCCGAGGGCGAGCGCCAGCAGCACCGCCGTCGCCAGCACCGGGACCGCGGCCGTGCGCACCAGGGCCCGGACGGCCTCCGGCCGGTCGTCGCGCAGCACGAAGCGCGCGAGTCCCGTGTCGGTCCCGAGGCCGGCCGCCGCGAGCGCGACGAGGAAGACCGCAGTGACCGCGAAGAACCGGCCGGCCGTGTCCGGCGTGACGCTGCGGGTCACGACGAGGACGAGGCCGAACCCGGCGAGGGTGCTGAGGACCGCACCGGCCAGGGTGGCCGCGCTCCCGCGCGCGACCGCCCGCAGGTGCCGGCGTTCCCCAGCGACCTCCTTCACGCGTCCACCCCCAGCAGGCCCACGACCTGCGTGTCCGTGCCGGCCGCCGCGGCGACGACCTCGTCGATCTCGGAGCGCCGGCACCGGCCGGGACGGACCTCGATCAGCACGGCCGTCGAGGCCGCGAGCAGCGCCCGGCCCACCGCCGTACCGAAGCCGGGCGAGCGGACCAGGACGAGGTCGGCGTGCTTGGCGAGCTCGGCCAGGCTGCGGCCCATCTCGGCCGACGCCGCGAGGTCGCCGAAGGCCGCCGGGTCCACCGCCGCGGTGCTGTCGTCGGCGAGCGGCCGCAACCGGCTGCGGAAGTGGCCGTCCTCCACCAGGACGTCGTCCACGACGGCCTCCTGGAGCACGAGGCTCGCCATCGCGGCGACATCGTCGGGACGGGTCAGGTCCACGCTCACGACCTCGTAGCGGGCGCGCGCGAAGGACTCCACGAGCGCCGCGAACGTCAGCGCCTTGTCGCGCGCGGGTGGCGCGACGGTCACGACCGGCGGCCGGTCCGAGCCGGCAGCGAGCACCACGGATCGCGCGTGGGCGATCACGTCGCTGTCGGCCCGGACCGGGGCCCGGAGGACGCCGAGGGGCGTGGGTCCCGCATCCGCGAGATCCTCGAGCCGCCGTACGACGTCGGGCGCGATGCGCCCGGACCGGACCACCACCACGGACAGGGTCAGCAGCAGCGCCAGGACTCCCCCCAGGAGCCCCGCGCGCATCGGGCTGGCCCACGGTCCGGGTGCCGTCAGCTGTCCCGGCGTGACCACCTGGCCGGGGTCGAGGCCCACGGCCTGGACCGCGGCCAGCTGGGCGCGCAGCGAGCTGATCTGGACGATCAGCTCCTGCGCCTGCTGGTCGAGCGGACCGCGCCGCGGGTCACCGGACCCGAGCAGGTCGAGCTTCTTGACGGTCGCGTTGCGCTCGCTCTCGCGCAGCTTGACCAGCGCCTCGAGGCGCGAGGTCCGGTCGGCGATCGCGGCGACCGTGCGGGACCTGCGGTAGTCCAGGTAGACCTTGGCGAAGGCGGATGCGCGCGCGACCGCGGTCGCGTCATCCGGCCCACGCGCGGTGATGTCGAGCAGCTGGGTGTTGGGCGGCACGCCGACCTTGATCGCCGCGAGCAGGTCGGCCGGCGTACCGGACTCCTTCAGCGTGGTCAAGACGGTGCGGGCGACCGCGTCCGACTGCAGGAGCTGGGCCTCGGTCTCGAGGTTGACCAGGTCGTCGCCGCGTCCGCCGGGGCTGTAGGCGTTGCCCTCCGACGGGTGCAGCATGATCACCGCGGTCGCGGTGTGCTGGTGGTCGCGCTGCCGCGCCCACATGGTTCCGACCCCCGCGCCGAGAACGGAGGCGGTGACGGCGGCGACCGCGGCGACCGCGATGAACCGCGGGGTGACCCTACGGAGCTGGCCCATGACACCTCCCCATCCCGACGACCGGCTCGTCGGATCGCCTCATCATGAGCGCGTCTCCCGGCTCCCGGAGGGCCCGTGCGGGGATACCCCCAATTTGTGGGAAGCCTGCGACCGCGAGCCGCGGAAAGCCCCTAGGGATGGGGGAATCCTGCCCAATATCGGTCATGCCCGCGCCAGGAGCGGTTGACACGATCGCAGGGCCCTCGGGACCGGGGGCCGTGCGAGTGCGGGGATGGGTGATGCACATGTTTTCAGCCAGGATCAGTCGGCATCAACCGGTCCCCGGCCGGCTGCGGCGTCATGTCGCGTGGCTGCTCGTCCCCATCACGGCAGCCGTGATGCTCGTCTCCGCACTCGCGCCACTACCGTTCCTCACGCCCGCTGCACAGGCCGCGCCGGGCGCGGTCGGCTTCGTCGCCTCGACGAGCACCGACGGCAACCGCACCGCACACACCGTGCGGGTCCCGGCCGCCGCCCAGACCGGTGACGTGCTCGTCCTGGCCCTCACCACCAACTCGTCGACCAGCACGATCGCCGACCTGTCCGGGTGGCAGCTCCTCGCCAGCCGCGACGGCAACGGCGTGCGCAGCCGGCTCTGGAGCCGGATCGCCACGGCCGGCGACCCGAACGCCAACGTCACCGTCACGACGAGCGCCGCGGCCAAGTCGGTGATCGCGGTGAGCGTCTACCGCAGCACCGGCGCGTCTCCGTCGGTGACCGCGGTCGCCGGCGGCACGGACGCGTCCGGCACCACCCACGTCGCGCCGGCGATCCCGGTCGCCGCGGCGGGCTCCTGGGTGCTCGGCTACTGGTCGGAGAAGTCCTCGACCGACACCACCTGGACCCTGCCCGCCGGGACGACGTCCCGCGGCACCGACGCGACCACCGGCAGCGGCAAGGTCAGCGCCGCGTGGGGAGACTCCGGCGCAGCCGTCGCCACCGGCACGGCTGCCGCCCGCACCGCCACCACCAGCACGACGGCGTCCCGCTCGGCGACGTTCTCCATCGTCATCAGTCCCGGCGACCTCACCGACAACGCGCCGACCGCCGCGTTCACCGCGAGCTGCAACGCGCTCGTCTGCGCGTTCGACGCGTCCGGCTCCGACGACCCGGACGGCGACACCCTGACCTACGCCTGGACCTTCGGCGACGGCGGCACCGGGACCGGGCGCACGCCCAGCCACACCTACGCCTCGGCGGGGCAGCGCACGGTCACCCTGACCGTCAGCGACGGCAGCCACCAGGACTCGACGACCCGCCAGGTCAACCCCGACACCGCCGTCACCTCCGGTCAGATCACCTATGTCGGCTCGGCGAGCACCGCCGGCAACCGGCCCGGTCACTCGGTGACGATCCCCGCCTCCGTCGAACCCGGCGACAGGCTCCTCCTCTTCCTCACCACCAACTCCACCGCGACCGCGATCGACAACCTCGACGGCTGGACGCAGCTCCAGACCCGCGACGGCAACGGCATCCGCGGGCGCGCGTGGACGCGCAGCGCGACGGCGGCCGACGCCGGCCGGACCGTGACCGTCACGACCGGCAGCACCTACGTGAAGTCCGTGCTGACGGTGGCCGCCTACCGCAGCACCGGCACGGCCGTGGTCGGGGCGTCCGCCCTGGGGGGTGCGGACGCCTCGGCCACCAGCCACACCACGCCGGCCGTCACCGCGGCCCACGCGAACTCGTGGCTGGTCAGCCTGTGGAGCGAGAAGTCCTCCACCGACACCACGTGGAGCCTGCCGGCCGGTACGCCGACGCGCACCCAGGCCGCCGCCACCGGCACCGGCAAGGTCAGCGGCATCCTCGGCGACTCCGCGGGCGCCGTGCCCGTCGGCCCGCTCGCCGGCAAGACCGCGACGACGAGCACCTCGGTCTCGCGCTCGATGCTCTTCTCGATCGTGCTCGACCCGGGCACCGACGCGACCGGCACGAACGAGCCGCCCGTCGCGGAGTTCTCGACGGGGTGCGCGGGCCTGACCTGCGAGATGGACGCCGCCCACTCGTTCGACCCGGACAAGGACGCGCTCACCTACAGCTGGACCTTCGGCGACGGCCAGACCGGGACCGGCGTCAACCCGTCCCACACCTACGCCACCCCCGGCACCCGGACCGTGACCCTGACCGTCAACGACGGCAACGGCCACACCGACCAGGCGACGAGCAGCGCGACCGCGGTGCCCGCGGACCCGCCTCCGGGCCACACCGCGCTGGTTCCCGACACCCCGCGCACCAACCAGCCCACCATCACCGACGGTGAGATCTGGGACATCGAGGTCGTCGGCAACCGGGTCTACATCGCGGGCACCTTCACCTCGATTCGCCAGCCCAACAACGGCGCGGTGATCAACCAGGCCGGGCTGGCGGCGTACAACTGGAGCACGGGGCAGGTCGACACCGCCTTCCGGCCGACGTTCACCAACGGCGGCGTGGACGCGGTCGAGGCCTCGCCCGACGGCACCAAGCTCTACATCTCCGGCAACTTCGGCACGGTCAACGGCCAGGCCAAGAAGGCCATCGCCCGGATCGATCCCGCCACCGGTGCCCCGATCGCGGGCTTCACCGCCAACGCCAACGGCAAGGTCAACGAGCTCGCGGTCACCAACTCCACCGTGTACGCCGGCGGCCGGTTCACCACCATCAACAACGTGCCGCGCAGTGCCCTTGCCGCCGTCGACGGCGTCACCGGAGCGGTTCGCACGGACTTCGTCCTCAACATCACCGGCGGCATCGGCACCAACGGCGAGCTCGCGGTGCAGCGGCTCAAGCTGAGCCACGACGAGGGCCGGCTGCTGGTCGTGCACACCGGCCGCCAGGTCAACGGCCAGAACCGCTACGGCGTCGCGATCATCAACACGCGCACCAACAAGCTGACGCCGTGGAAGAGCACGCTGTGGGAGGACAACCTCCAGTTCGTCGGCGGCATCCAGCGCGCCTACGGCGGCGACATCGGACCGGACGACTCCTACTTCGTCGTCACCAGCGGCTCCGGCGGCGACCGCCCGCCGATCAACGACACCGTCATCGCGTTCAAGCTCGACAACGACAGCAACGCCCAGCCGATGTGGATCTCGCGGCACTTCGACTCCGTCTACTCCGTCGCCGCGACCGAGGCCGGCATCTACATCGGCGGCCACTTCCAGTGGGCCGAGTCGGCGACGGCGCCGAAGCCGTGGCCGGGCCTGGACGACGTCGGCTACGGCACCGGGCAGGGGCTGTCGGCGTACGCGTTGGGCGACACGGTGGTCAAGCGCTTCCACCTCGCCGCGCTCGACCCCACGGACGGTCACGGGCTCGAGTGGTTCGCACCGTCGAACTCCTACGAGGGCGACAAGCACATCGAGGCGACCTCGCGCGGCCTGTTCGTCGGCGGTGACGGCAACACCAAGGGCGGCTACAACGTCGGCCGCATCGCGTTCTTCGACTTCGCCAACGTGCCCGCGCAGAACGGCACCCAGACCGTGATCAGCACCCCGATCGAGGGCCGGATCGAGCCCGTCAACGAGCCCTACGAGATCACCGGCACGGCCACCGCGGCGTCCGGGATCAACCGGGTCGAGATCGAGGTCATGGACCGCAACACCAACCGCTACCTCAACGACGACCTGACCACCTGGGGCAGCACGACGAGCAACACGATCAACGCCACGCTCGACCCCGGCACCGGTACGTCGCGCACCTGGCGGCTCCCGCTCACGATGACCGCCAACCGCGAGCTCCTCGTGCGCGCCCGCGCGGTCGCGACCAACGGCACCGCGGACAACACCAAGGCCACGAAGAAGTACGAGACCTTCGGCACGAGCGACCGCACGCCGACGACCAGCATCACCGGACCGGCGAGCCCGCTGAGCCAGCTGACGTTCACGATCACCGGGTCCGCCTCCGACGACATCGGCGTCAACGGCGTCAGCTTCACGCTGCGCGACAGCCAGAACCGCTACCTCCAGGACGACGGCACGGTGTCGGGCACCTACAACACGTTCCAGGTGACCCCCGACGTCGTCGGCGCGACCAGCACGACCTGGTCCTACGAGGTGACCGTCCCCTACGAGGACGAGTGGTGGGCGCAGGCCCGGTCCAGCGACACCGCGGGCCAGTCCTCGCTCGACACCGCGGACCGGCGCTGGATCGTGACCGAGAACGGCCAGCCGCCGTCGGTCTCGATCGCCCAGCCGGCCACCATGGTGCCGCCGACCACCGCCCAGCCGGTGACGGTGACCCCCGGCCAGCCGCTGACCTTCTCGGGATCGGCGAACGACGACCAGGCGCTCAACGAGGTCTCGATCACGCTGCGCAACAACTCGACCGGCGAGCGCCTCGCGGCCGACGGATCGTGGGGCACCAACGTGATCGCCGGGTCCTACCGGGTCTCGCCGGTCAACCTCAACCAGGCGAGCTACAACTGGACCTACACGACGCCGTTCAACCTGAGCCCCGGCTCCTACTCGTTCACGGTCAGCGCCGAGGACCAGATCGGCCTCACCACGTCGTCGAGCAACCAGGGCCGGCTCACGCTCAACGCCACCATCCCCGGTGACAACCCCCCGAACGCCACCATCACGCCGACCGGAACGATCACCGGCCAGCAGGTGCTGCTGCTGAACCTGGCCGGCAACGCCACGGACGACAAGGGCGTGGCGCGGGTCGGCGTGGCCGTGCGCGACGCGGACACCAGCCGCTACCTCCAGCCCAACGGCACGATGTCGGCGTCCTTCGCCACGCTCGACGCCACCCTGGCCAACCCGGGGGCGACGAGCACCGGCTGGACGCTCAACGTCGCGCTGCCGACGCAGGGCGACTGGAACGTCGCGGCGTACGCCTGGGACAACGCCGGGCAGCAGGACCCGTCGACGAACGGCGCCACCGCGCGCTACCCGATCTACCCGGGCGACCAGCCGCCGGTGATGAACGAGGCGCTGCTCAGCCCGACCGAGGGGACCGAGTTCCCCGACGGCAAGATCTTCGTCAGCGGCCGCGCCGAGGACGACCAGGCGATGCAGGAGGTCGACGTCGCGATCGTCAACGCGGCCGGCCAGTACATGAGCTCATCGGGCACGTTCACCAGCACCAGCGCCAGCTGGCGCACGGCGTTCCTCAACAGCCCCGGCACGCCCGGCTCGAACTTCTCCTACACGACGCCGGTGATCCCGGCCGGGGCGTACACCGTCCGGGTGCGCGCGATCGACCAGCACAACTTCGTCAGCGTGATCTACGAGCGTCACGCAACCGTCACGCACCCGCCCAACAACCCGCCCGTGGCCAGCTTCACGGTCAGCTGCACCAACAACGTCTGCGCCTTCGACGCCCGCGGCTCGACCGACGAGAACGCCGCCACGCTGACCTACTCGTGGGCCTTCGGCAACGGCAGTGGCAGCGGACCGGTCCCGACCCGGACCTACACCGCCCCCGGCACCTTCACGGTGGTCCTCACCGCGCGCGACGAGTGGGGAGACGTCGGGACCGCGACCCGGACCGTCACGATCACGACGCCGCCCGGCAACCGGGCACCCGTCGCGGTGCTCAACCCGCCGGCCTGCTCGAACCTGTCGTGCAACTTCTCCGCCGTCGGCTCGGCCGACCCGGACACCGGCGACACGATCTCCTACCGCTGGCAGTGGGGCGACGGAACGGCCGACTCGACGTCGACCTCGCCGGCGCACACCTTCCCGGCCGCCGGCACCTACCCGGTCCGGCTGATCGTCACCGACGGCTGGGGCGCCGCGACGACCACGACCCGGTCGGTCACCGTTCCGTAAGGTTGTCAGCGACATCCAATTGTGGTGAAGATGCTCGACAAATCGGGCCCAAAACCCAAATATTAGGGACGTTCCGGCGTTCCGGGTGCACGACCGCGAGTGCCGCGCATAATCGGCTGCATGGCGAGTCCGCATCCGGACCGTCAGTCCCGTCACCAGCGCACGGTGAACTCTCGGGCGGTCACTCGACGACGGTCCTTTACCCAGATCGGGGCAAGCGCGCCCCCACAAAGTCAGCACTGGCCGGCCGGCCAGGGGCTGTCCCGCCTCGCACGTCCCTCACCCCTCGGGTGGACGCTGCTGCTGACCGCCCTGATGCTGCACCCGTACGCCGTCCTGCTGCTGCAGAGCCCGACCCTCGACCCGATGGCCGCGGCGGGCGGGGTGTGCATGGTGCTCGCCGAGCTCGTCCTGCTCGGCAGTGCACAGGTGCTGACGTTCGACGCCCGCATCGACCCGAACCTGATGCGCTCGCGGCTCGCGGCCGCAGCCGCGCTCGTCGCGGTCCAGGACCTGCCGCTCATCGTGTGGGCCCTCGCCGACCCGAGCCAGACCGGGCAGACCTACCGCCTCTCGCTCGGCCAGTTCGTCACGTTGGCCGCGGTCCTGGCGCTCGTCGCGCACGGCGCCCGCGGCACCCGGCTGCCCCGCATGAACCCGATGGCCACCGGGCTGCTGCTCGGCCTCCTGGTGCTGGGCGTGCGGCTCACGCTGATCCTGACCGGCTTCTCGGCGTACCTCGACATCCACCGGCCCCTCGACATGGCCATGATCACCGCGACCGCCGGGCTCATCGTCCTCATGTGCGTCCAGCTCGTGCGCTCCCCGCTGCCGCACTGGGCGGCGCTGCGGGTCGGGACCGGGATCGTGCTGCTGTTCGTGGCCCGGCTGTGGGCGAGCATCCTCGAGGCACCGACGCCACCGCCGATCACGGTCATCGCCCTGGTCCTGTGCAACGCGCTGATCCTGACCACGGTGATCAGCCTGCTGTTCGCCACCCTGACCGACACCCGGGACCGCGAGTCCCTCCTGCTGCACCGGGCCGCCGTCGCCGAGGCCACCGTGCAGCACGACCGCGAGGTCGTGCACGAGGTCCGCGCCGCGACCGCCGGCATCGTCGCCGGGGTGCACCTGCTGGCCAGCGACCAGGTCCCACCCGGGCCACGTCGCGACGCCCTGCAGCGGATGGTCGACGTCGAGGCCGAACGGCTGCGCCGGCGGGTCGCCGACGAGCCCGAGGAGAGCGTCGCCCAGCTCTCGGTCGACGACCTGGTCGAGCCGCTCGTCATCGCCCAGGAGGCCCTGGGCCACCGGGTCACCTGGCGTCCCGGCGGGCTGCACGTCGTCGGCCGGCACGACGGGATCACCGAGGTCCTCAACATCCTGCTCACCAATGCCCACCGGCACGCGCACGGCACCGCCACCACGGTCGCCTCCCGCGTCGTCGGGCGCGAGGTCGAGATCCGGGTCTCCGACCACGGGCCGGGGATCGACCCCGCCCTGCGCTACCACCTCTTCCAGTGGGGCGCCCGCGGCACCTTCTCGACAGGCCAGGGCATCGGCCTGCAACGCGCCCACCGACTGATGCTCGAGCTCGGTGGCTCCCTGCGGCTCGGCTCCGGCCGGCCCGACCGCGGTGCCACCTTCGTGGTCACCCTTCCGCACGCAGACACCGATGCCGACGTCGCCGCTCCCGCGCGTCCGCTTCGCCTCAGCTCCTCGGGCGAGCGAACGACGGGAATGGCTGGATGAACGGATCACCTCACCGCCCGATGCGGATCACCATCATCGACGACCACGCGCTGTTCGCCGAGTCCGTGGCCTTCACCCTCGAGGCCGAGGGCTATCTCGTCCGGCGGATCGACCTCGCCGACCACCACACCACGCTCGCCACGGTGCTCGCCGCGGCCGCCCGCAACGCACCCCGCATGGTGCTGCTCGACCTCAGCCTCGGCCGGCTCGGCGACGGCATGCGGCTCATCGCTCCCCTCAGCGCGACCGGTGCGGCCGTCATCGTGATCACCGGGAGCGTCGACCGCTCCCGGTGGGGCGAGGCCGTACGCCACGGCGCCAAGGCCGTCCTGCTCAAGACCTGTCCGCTGAGCGAGGTCATCGCGACCGTACGACGGGTCCGCGACGGGCTTCCCCTGATGACACCGGAGGAACGGGCCGCGCTGATCGAGGTCGCACTGCACGACCGCGACGAGCTGCGCGACCTCCGCTCCCGGCTCGAACGGCTGACCCGCCGCGAGTCCGAGGTCCTCGGTGCCCTCATGACCGGCGCCCAGGTGCGGGAGATCGCACGGTCCAGCGTGGTCTCCGAGGCGACCGTGCGCTCGCAGGTGAAGTCGATCCTCGCCAAGCTCGAGATGAGCTCGCAGATCGCCGCCGTGGGTGCGGCGTTCAAGGTCGGCTGGCACCCGCCCGAGCACTGACGCGGAGGCCGGAACGCCTGTCCCTATGCCGCATTTGGGGCATGTCGTCGTGCTCGCACCTCCCTAGGGTCTCTGCATGCGCCTGTTGCTGGTCTCGTCCTCCGGAGGACATCTCGCCCAGCTCCTGTGCCTGCGCGGATGGTGGGAGAAGCACGACCGGCACTGGGTCACCTTCGACACCGAGGACGCCGTCGCCAAGCTGGAGGGCGAGGACGTCACCTGGGCGCACCACCCCACGACGCGCAACCTGCCGAACCTGCTGCGCAACACGGTCCAGGCACGCGCCGTCCTACGCCGCTTCGACCCGGACCTCGTCGTGACGACGGGGGCCGCGGTCGCGGTGCCGTACTTCTGGCTGGAGCACACACACCGGCACCACGCCCGGACCGTCTACCTCGAGGTCTACGACCGGATCGAGACGCCCACGCTGACCGGACGCCTGTGCCGGCCGGTCACCGACCTCTTCCTCGTGCAGTGGCCCGAGCAGCAGCAGCTCTACCGCTCCTCCGTCGTGGTCGGTGGGCTGTGGTGAGCCCGCCGCGCCGCCGTCCGCGCGAGGCCCCGCTCGTCGCGGTCCTCGTCGGCACCGACCACCACCGCTTCGACCGGCTCGTCGCGTGGGCCGCGGATCTCCAGTACCAGGGCGCCTTCCGGGTCCACGTGCAGCACGGTGCCACCCCGCTCCCGCCGGCCATCACCGGCTCCACGATGCTCGGCCCGGACGCGCTGGCCGAGCTCCTCGACCGCGCCGACGCGGTCGTCACCCATGCCGGCCCGGGCATGATCATGGACGCCCGCGAGCACGGGCACACGCCCATCGTCGTGCCCCGCGACCCGGCGCTGGGCGAGCACGTCGACGACCACCAGCAGCGCTTCGCCCGGTTCCTCGCGCGCAGCGGCACCATCGTGACGGCGTACGACGCCACGGAGCTGCGCGCCCGCCTCGACCTCGCCGTCCTGCTCGGCCACCCGCTCCCCGCGCACCGCGCGGCCTCTCCCACGCTCGCCCGTTTCGAGGCGCTGGTCGAGGACCTCGTGCACCGATGACCGTCGTCGAGGCCCGCCTGCAGGCGCTGACGACGACGGGGACCCGGACCGCCGTCCGCCGGATCGTCCGGCACCGCACCGGCCGCCTGCTCATCGCCGGGGACGCGGTCGCCGCCGTCCTCGTCGTCTTCCTCGCCACCCTCGCCGGCGGCGTGCACCGCGGCCCGGACGCCCTGCTGTTCGTGCCGATCTGGCTGGCCGCCGTCGCCACCACCGGCGACTACCGCCTGCCCGGCTCGATCGCCCTCCGCGGCCACCGCCTGCTCCTCGCCGCACTCGTGCTGCCGACCGCCGCGCTCCTCACCGCCGAGGCGATCGGATACCCGCTCTCCGCCCTCACCGTCACCACCGTCTGCGCGGGGACCGCGACCCTCGGCATGGCCGGACGACGACTGCTGCCCGCCGGGCCGTCGTACCGGGTGGTCGTGGTGGGCGGCGCCGCCGCCCTGCCCGGCCTGGTCGACCGCCTGGTCCGCACGCACCCCCACCGCTTCGCGGTCGTCGGCGCCTGCGTCGCCGCCGGAGCGCCGCCCCGCCTCGGCGACCTCCCCCTCGGCCAGGGTCTCTCCTCCTGCCCCGACATCGTCCTCGCCGGCGACGCCGACGCCGTCCTCCTCGCACCCGACCCGGCGATCGACCCGGCCGCCGTACGCCGGCTGCGCTGGCGGCTCGAGGACGCCGGCCTCGCCGTCTTCGTCTGGGCCGGCCTCGACATCTCCCCCGCCGGCCGGACCCGCCTCGACCTCGACGACGACCTCCCCCTCCTCCACCTCGACGCCCCGCGCCGGATGGGCCCCACCCACGCGGTGAAGCGCCTCCTCGACCGCGCCCTCGCCCTGCTCGCCGTCCTGCTGCTCACGCCCTTGCTGCTCGCCCTGGTCATCGCGGTCCGCCTCGACTCCCCCGGCCCCGCGTTCTACCGCCAGGTCCGTGTCGGCCGCGGCGACTCCCGCTTCACGATGTGGAAGCTGCGCACCATGCACTGCGACAGCGACTCCCCCGCCACCCTCGCCGCCCTCGCCGCCGCCGACCACGGCAGCGGCCCCCTCTTCAAGATCGCCCGCGACCCCCGCGTCACCCGCCTCGGGTACTGGCTGCGGCGTACCTCGCTCGACGAGCTGCCCCAGCTCTTCAACGTCGTCCTTGGCCAGATGTCCCTCGTCGGCCCCCGCCCCGCCCTCCCCGCCGAGGTCGAGCGCTACCACCCCGACGTCCGCCACCGCCTCGTCGTGCACCCCGGCATCACCGGCCTGTGGCAGGTCTCCGGCCGCTCGGACCTGTCGTGGGAGGAGTCGGTCCGGCTCGACCAGGAGTACGTCGACGACTGGTCGCTGCTGCTCGACCTGCGGATCGTCGTACGGACGGTGGGAGCGGTGCTCCGCGGCCGCGGTGCCTACTAGGACTCGTTGTTACTTGCGAGTAGTATCGGCCCCATGAGCCACGTGACCTGCACGATCTCCGACGGCATCGCCCACGTTCGCCTCGACCGCCCGGAGAAGCTCAACGCCCTCACCCTCGACATCCTCGACGACCTCGTCGCCACCGCCCACGACCTGCGCAAGGACAAGACCCTCCGCGCCGTCGTCATCAGCGGCGAGGGCGACGCCTTCTGCGCCGGCCTCGACTTCGCCTCCGTCCTGCGCAACCCCACCGGCGTCGCCAAGGCCTTCGTCCCCCGCCCCTGGCGCGGCACGAACACCTTCCAGGAGGCCCCCTGGGCCTTCCGCCGCATCCCCGTCCCGGTCATCGCCGCCGTCCACGGCCACTGCCTCGGCGGCGGCCTCCAGATCGCCCTCGCCGCCGACTTCCGCATCGCCACCCCCGACTCCCGCTGGTCCGTCCTCGAGGGCAAGTGGGGCCTCATCCCCGACATGTCGGGCATCCAGTCCCTCAAGGAGCTCGTCGGCATCGACCAGGCCAAGCTCCTCACCATGACCGCCGAGATCTTCGACGGCTCCCGCGCCCACGACCTCGGCCTCGTCACCACCCTCTCCCTCGACCCCCTCGCCTCGGCCCTCGCGCTCGCCGACGAGCTCTCGGCGAAGTCACCCGACGCACTCGCTGCTGCGAAGCGGCTCTTCAACTCGACCTGGAACGCGTCGGCTCGTCGTACTTTCGGGCGGGAGCGGGTCGAGCAGGCGTTCCTGCTCGCGGCGCGCAACACGAAGGCGGCTCGGGAGGCGGCGTTCGGGAAGGCTACGGCGTCGTACGGGCCTCGGGGGCGGTAGGCCACCCCGGGGCGGTTCTCCGATCACCGCAGGCGGCGCAAGCGCCCTTCGAGCAGCCCGATGGCCCGCCTGTCGATCTCGCCTACCGTGCTCGGGAGCGCCCCGCTGGGCTCGCCGAAGCCTTGCCCTGACCCAGCAGCAAGAACCTCGCCCTCTCCCAACGCCAGGTACACATAGCTCGCCTCGTCCACCGAGCCCAGCGCTTCGCGTCCTCGCAACCAGTCGAGAAGAGCCTGCACTCCACAGGCATCCTCGATCGCCGGCTCGGCGAGCATCCTGATGCCCCGGCTGGAGATGAAGAACGCAGCCCAACCCGAAGGACGCTCGCCCGGAAAGGTCGGCTCCCAGCGGGCGTTCCGGGACATCGCCATCCCACCACTCCGTCCCATCAGGCTCCCGGTGCGTCCTCGTGCGAACCGGGAGGCCCGTCTCGGGCTCAACCCCTGACGCAACATGGGCCTGCTCAGGGTAGAGGACTCCCCCACTGCCTTTCAGCCACCGCGGAGTGTCCTGTGCGAGCCGCTGCGTCGCTGCGACTCGTCATCCGCATCGGCCATGCGCGTTACCCCGCCAAGAAGCTGAACCGCACCTCCCGCACCTCGTTGTCCACGTTCAGGTCCACCAGGCACACGCTCTGCCACGTCCCCAACAGCATCCGCCCACCCACCACCGCCACCGTCGCGTACGGCGGCACGAGCGCCGGCATCACGTGCGAGCGGCCGTGCCCGGGGCTGCCGTGGCGGTGGCGCCAGCGGTCGTCGGCGGGGAGGAGGTCGCGCAGGGTGGCGAGGAGGTCGTCGTCGCTGCCGGCGCCGGTCTCGAGGATGGCGAGGCCTGCGGTGGCGTGGGGGACGAAGACGTGGAGCAGGCCGTCCCCCCTCCCCGCCACGTACGACGAGCAGTCGGCCGTCAGGTCGAGCACGGCCTCGCGGTCGCCGGTGCGGTAGGTCCTGGTCTCGGTGTCCACGACGCCCATCCTGCCCGGCGGTACAGCACCAACCGACCTGTCCATTTCAGTCTTGCTCTGGACAGATGATGTCGAGCATGCGATTCTCGCTCCAGGTCTCAAGAGAGACTAGGCAACCTTCCATTTCGGCGCAGGCAGGCCTGATCAGCCCCTGTTCCCAAGGGGATCTCCGGATCCCGCAACTGCATATTTTGCGTTGAATGTTTTGAGTTGGTTGGAGGCCGCGAAGGGGGCTCGGGCACGCCCGGGCCCCCTTCCTCGTAGAGAGGTGTCGGCATGTGGGGCGGGCTCGAAGAAGCGATCTACAATGCGGCGACTCGCCAAGTCGCCAAGCACGAGGCGTACTTTCGCTGGGTCTACGAGGAGAACCGGCGGCGAGCGCGGCGGAGCACCGCCGCCGCGGCGAAAGTGCAGATCCGGCGGCCGCGAGTCTGGACACTCGATCCGGGCTTCGACCCTTACCTGGTGCGAGCTCGATCAGCCACCATCGCGCACTCCATGACACGCGCCCTCAAGCGCGGCGTCTACACGCCACACCGACCTGCCGGGCGACTGGTAGAGAAGCGCTCAGGTGGATACCGCACGGTCAGCATGTTTCCGATTGCCGACGAGGTGATCTCGAACCGGGTCTATTCATCTCTCATGGACAAGAACCGTCCGCTACTCAGCTCGAGGTCGTACGCCTACCGCCGCGACCTGAGTCCTCATGACGCCATCCTTCACATGCGCGCCGAGTTCCAACAGAGCGCGCGACTGTTCGTAGCGGAGTACGACTTCAGCAAGTTCTTCGACAAGATCTCCCACCAGCACATCTGGACCTGCATCGACTCCCTCAACATCGTCCGCACTCCGAGAGAAGAGGCCCTTGTCGAGGCCTTCCTCGCTACCCCAGAGCCATACCTCGACGCCACAGCCAAGGCCAGCCACGCCACCAGTCGAACGATCGGCCTCCCGCAGGGGACATCGCTGAGCCTGTTCCTCGCCAACCTGGCCGCCTCTCCCCTCGACCGCGCACTTGAGCGTCTTGGCGTCAACTTCGTCCGCTACGCGGATGACACCGTCATCTGGAGCTCCAGCTACGACGCCGTGTGCGAGGCCGCATCGGCGCTCCACGAACTCTCCGAGACGATCGGCTCGCCGATCAACTCGGACAAGAGCCCCGGTGTGCGGCTGCTCCGCAACGGAGTATCCGCACCCCACGAGATGAAGAGCACAGCGTTCGTCGAATACCTCGGACACGCCGTGGAGCTTCGATCGATTCGGATGCACGACGACGCCGTACGACGCATCAAGGCGAAGGTCAATCAGCTGATCTTCACCAACCTCCTCCTTGAGCCGCTCCGAGGAACCCAAGACACTTCGCGAATCGGCAAGAACGATCGCGACTACGTCGTCTACGTTTGGCAGCTCCGCCGCTACCTCTACGGCAGCCTCAGCGAGGCTCAGGTTAGGCGGTTTCAGAACGGCCAGGTCCCACCGATGAGTTTCAAGGGTGCGATGTCCTTCTACCCGCTGGTGAACGACGCAGAGAAGCTGGCGGACCTCGACGCATGGATCACGACCCACACGTGGCTCGCACTTCAGAAGCGGCGAAAGTTGCTGGCGGCGGCAGGCGTCGCGTCGTCCCCCGTCGTCTGGCAGGTCCGGCGCGAGAAGCTCCATAGCTTCAGCACCACCGCCACCGCGACGGGCGCACTGATCGACCTTCGACTGCCCAGCGTGTGCCGCATCTCCAGCCTGATCCAAGACGCAGTGAAGCGGCATGGAATCGCAGTAGTCGCCGGCGGCGGCGCTCTCTACAACTACTGATTCCTTCCCTCGCTTGGAGTTCGGGCGCCTGATTCGAGCGATGAGTGTCGAATCCGGCCGAGGTCATACGTGGAGAAGGTGAGAGCACCACCGACCAGACGGGAGCAGGGCCATGTGGGAGACCGCGAGCATCCACGAGCACCGCCAGCACCTCAGCCACGACCTGCCGTGCCCGGCCTGCGGCCACGCGGCCCACACCTACCTCGCGTGCAGCGACACGTGCGCCTGCGCGCCTACGGTGATGCCGGGCGAGCTGCCGATCGCCGCCTAGCCACCTGGACGACGGCGGCCCAGGCTGCCGCCGACTGCATCGTCCAGTGCACGGGCAGCAGCAGGGCGCGGGTGGCGGTGGCGAGGCCGTGACGTCGTGCGGTCAGTCCCACCGCGGCCAGGACGGCGAGCCCGAGCCCGGTGGCGACGGCCAGTACGGCGGTGCCGGCGCCGGGGGCGCCGAGGCCGTCGCGGAGGGCGAGGGCGGCCAGCGACAGCAGCGCCACGGCGTAGGGCAGGAAGACGGTCAGGGCACCGCGTCCGGCGCGGGCGCCTCCCAGCGCGGCGGCGTACGTCGTCGCGCGGGCGGTCAGCCAGTCGTCGGCGCCGAGCTCGCGGCTCCGGGTCGAGGACGACGCGAGCGTGGCCACCCGGACCGAGCCGGGCAGGTCGGTTCCGAGGACGGCCCAGCCGCCCAGCCGACGCAGGAGCGGGAGGTGGGCGTGGACCGACGTCCGCTCGGTACGGCGGACGTCCGCGCCGGGCGTCGTCGCCGCCGTGTCGTCGAGCAGCAGGGCGCCGTCGACCTCGGCCAGGCCGGTGAGCAGGGTCCGGCGATGCCGCCAGAGCCGGTGCTGCACGTCGAGGACGCCCAGGGGCGGCCGGCCGTCGGTGTCGGGCAGGTGCGGGTCGAGCTGCTGGTCGAGGTCGCCTTCGAAGGCGGCGACGGCGCTCCGGAGCTGGTCGGGCGCGGGGACCTCGTCCTCGGCGTAGGCCACCACGTAGCGACCGTGGGCCAGGGCGAGGCCGTCGTCGTGGGCGAGCTCGCGCCGAGCGAAGCGGTCGCCCGCGATGGGGACGACGCGGACCCAGTCGGGCGGCGCCGCCCGCCGGATGCCGGCCTGCGTCGCGACGTCGTCCTCGGCGACGAGGAGCAGCACGTCCAGCTTGGCCGCGGGGTAGTCGAGCGCCGCGAGGTTGGCCATGGCCCGCCCGGCCGCGCGCGAGCCGCCGGCCAGCCGGACCAGCACGGAGTAGACCGGGAGGAGCGTGTCCGACGTCGCGCCGCCGGGACGACGTCGCAGCGCCGCCCGCACCGCCGAGGTCACCAGCGCCAGCGTCGCCAGCAGGAACAGCACGGACGTCGCGGCCGCGAGCACCGCGACCACGCCCACCGGCACGAGGAGCAGCACCGCTGCGGCAAGCGCCGCCATCAGCGCCGGACCGGCCGGCCGGACCGAGCCGACCGGGCGCGCCACCGGACCTCGCCAGGAGCCGGCACCGGATCCCCGGACGCTCCGACGCCGCGCCGCGGCCGCCACGTGGTCGAGATCGCGCTGGGTGCAGGCCACCAGCTCCAGCCGCCAGCCGGGATAGCGCTCGGCGACCTCGTCGAGCAGGTCCGGGCCGGGCCGCACCGTTGTCGCCACGACCAGCGCCCGCGAGGCACCGGGACCGCACGCGACCCAGCCGAGCGCGGCCGTCTCGACGATCTCGCCGTCGGTCGCGAAGCCGGGCTGCGGGGGTTCGCGAACCAGGTCGCGCAGCGCGAGCTCCCACTGGCGGGCCAGGGCGCCGTAGAGCTCGGGGCGCTCCAGCGACCCGCTCTCGAGGAGGTGCTGGCCGAGGTAGCCGCCCTCCGCACGCTGGCGGCGCAGCGCGTCCGTCAGCTGTGCGTCGTCGATGCGCCCCTCGCGCAGCAGGCGATCGCCGATCCGGTCCATCAGTCACCCTCTCCCGCAGCAACGCTACGGGCACCCCACCAGGGCGTCAGGGGAAGCCCCCGGAAATGTCCGATCGGACATTTCCTCAGCGCACGTCGCGCCGGAGGACCTCCTGCAGGAACTGGTCGACCTCGTCGGTCGCGTACCCCTCGCGCAGCTTGACCAGCGGGAACTGCGCCGCCTCGACGATCCCGCGCACCGACCGCCCCGCCCGGAACGCGTCCACGAGCCGGTCGAGCAGCTCGTCGACCGACCGCATGTCGTAGCCCTCCCGGAACCGCACCGCCTTGAACCGCGCCGTCTCGACGAAGCGCGCGTTGTCATCGCCGCCGTCGGCGGCGCCCTCGCCGGCGTTCGAGCCGTACCGTCCGAGCCCGCTCACGGGTACTCCAGGTCCACGGTCTCTTCGCTGATCTCCCACAGCCGGCGCGCAGCACCCTCGTTGCGGGCCAGCTTGCTGCGCCCGACGATGCGCGGCGGGCCTGCCATCTGCTGCAGCCCGCTCGGCCCGACGAAGGTGTTGCCGGGCAGGTCGGCGGTCGCGGCCATCAGGGACGGCCAGGCGCCGGCGGCGGCCGACTGGGAGACCGCCTTGACGCCGGCGTCGAGGATCGAGGCGATACCGCCGGCGGAGCGGCCGTACTGGCCGTTGGCGGCGAGGTGGGTGCCGGCGAAGCCCGGGTGGGCGGCGAGGGCGCGGACGGGCAGGCCGGCAGCGGTCAGGCGGCGGTCGAGCTCGGCGGTGAAGTAGAGGTTGGCGAGCTTGGACTGCCCGTAGACGCGCCACTTGCTGTAGCGGCCGCGCTGCTCGCGCGGGTCGCCGAGGGGCGCCTTGCCGGCGAAGTTGTGGAACATCGAGGACACGGTGACCACCCGGCCGTCGGCGCTCTGGACGAGCTGCGGGAGCAGCAGGCCCGTGAGCAGGAACGGGCCGAAGTGGTTGGTCGCGAGCTGGAGCTCGAGCCCGTCCGCCGTCCGCGAGTACGACGTCCCCATCACACCCGCGTTGTTGACGAGCACGTCGATCGCGCCCACCTGCGCGACCGCAGCCGCCGCGGTGCGCACCGAGCCGAGGCTGGCCAGGTCGAGGTGCAGCGCCTCCAGCGCGGCGTCCGGGACCTCGCCGCGGATGGCGCCCACGGTCTCCTCGACCTTGGCCGGGTTGCGTCCGGCGAGGATGACGCGCGCCCCGCGCCGGGCCAGCTCGAGGGCGGTGTGGTGACCGAGGCCGCCGAGGGTGGGGCCGGTGACGACGATCGTGCGGCCGGTCTGGTCGGGCAGGTCGGCGACGTTCCACTTGTCGGACATCGGTTCCCTCACGGAGTGGTGGCGAGCCGGGCGACGATGCTGCGCCCGAGCTCCTGGTCGCCCGAGATGGTGACGGCGCCGTCGGCGGCGGGACGGCGCCCGCCGGCGAGGACGATGAAGCTCTCGCGGTCCATGGACAGCGCGACGGTCGGTCCGGCCGGTACGTCGGGCAGCCGCCGCGCGCGGCCGTCCTCGCCGATGACGACGGCGATCGGCTCGCTGCCGGCGACGTCGAGCACGGCCGTCGTACCGACCGGCGGGGCGACGCGCTTGCCGAGGACGAAGCCGAAGCCCTCGGCGAGGTAGTCGGTGGTGTGCCGGGCGGCCGCCGAGTCCATGCCGCCGGGACGGCCGGTGGCGCGGCGGATGTCCTGCTCGTGCATCCACACGTCGAGGGGCCGGTTGCGCAGGAGGGTCCGCTGGTTCCAGCCGATCATCCCGAAGATGCCGGGGGCGGGCGCCGCCGCGTCGTCCGGTACGTCGGCGAGCAGCGCCGCGCGCCGGGCCCCCGTGCGCGTGCGGATCTCCTCGACGATCGCGGCGGGCGCGACCTCGCGCCGGGTGACGACGCCGATCTCGGTGAACTGGCCCATCGGGCCGGTGATGTGGGGCGCCTCGCCGATCTCGGCGGTCTCGTTGGGTCCGCCGCCGAGCAGCGACTCGAGGTGGGCGGTGTGCGAGACGACGGCCTTGACGTCCCAGCCGGCCAGGTCGGTCTCCCGCGCCCAGTCGTCGGGGTCGAGCTGGTCGAGCAGCGCGACGAGGTCGCCGATCGCGCTCCACCAGGTCTCGACGTAGCCGGCCAGCAGCTCGCGGTCGCTCATGGCGCCGATGCTAGCGAGCCGGGCCGCACGAGACCGCGCAACACGTCAGCGTCAGCGCAGGTAGCGCTTCACGACCGGCACGCCGGAGCGGAAGACCAGCCGCGCGGCGTACATCGCGCGCCGTGCCTTCTGCTCGCCACCGTTCCAGCCCCAGAACGCCCCACCCTTGGGGATCGTCGAGCTGCGGCGCACCCAGCCGTGGAAGTACAGCGTCGCCTTGCCCTTCTGCACGACGACGTCACCGCCGCCCGGACCGCACAGGCCGCCCGTCGAGGCCCGGTCCAGGAGCACCCCCTGCGGAGCGGCGGCCCACGCGGTGAGCGAGGTCGAGCGCCGCCACGTCTGGTGATAGCTGCAGCGGGCGAAGTCCCCCTCGGAGGCGAACAGGTAGTAGGCGCCGCCGGTGCGCAGCAGCACGGGGTTCTCCACCACCCCGGGCGAGCGGACCAGCTCGACGCTCGGCCCGCGCGCCTTGCGCCCGGCGCCGTTGAGCGGCAGCAGCCGGACCGAGGACGGCTTGCCGTCGGTCTTGTAGAGCAGGTAGCGCCGCCCACCCTCCTCGTACGCCGACGGGTCGATCACGCCGCGACTCGGCAGCCCCGGTACGGCGACCGGGTCGCCCGCGGCCGGCACCTTGGCCCGCGCCGGGCACACCAGCGGCGCCGTGCCGACGGGCCGGAACACCTCCAGCGGACCGCGCGCGACGGCGACGCCGATACAACGACCCTCCGGGCCCAGACCCCGCACGGGGACGGCGAAGTAGAGCACCCAGCGATCCCCGATCCGGGTCAGGTCGGCCGCCCAGATGGCGCCCTTGCGGGCCCAGGCAGGACGCTCGGCGAGCACCGGCTCGGTCCAGCGCCACGGGCGACCGGGCTCCTTGACGGCACGGTCGACCTGCTCGCCGGTCGCGACGACGACCAGCCGCTTGCCGACCGCGACGACGCTCGGGTCGCCGACGTTGCCGGCCAGGACCGGCTCCGGGTAGCGCTCCTCGGCATGCGCGGGCACGGGCCCGGACGCCGCCACGAGGGCGGACCCGAGCAGCACGGGCAGCGCGAGGAGCAGCAGACGACGAAGCACCCGCGCACCCTAGGCGAAAAGCAGCGACGGCCGCCCCGGTTTCCCGGAGCGGCCGTCGCGGTGCCGTGGACCCGAAGGGTCAGAAGGCGTCCTCAGAGAGGTCCATGACGTCCAGGTTGGCGCCCTGGGCGATCTTGAGCTCGGCCGAGAGGCGCGGCAGGTTGAGCTGGGCGAACCACTGGGCGGCGGCGACCTTGCCCTCGTAGTAGGCCTGCTCGTTGCCGGCGTCGCCGGCCAGCTTGTCGAGCGCCACCTCGGCGCCGCGGAGCAGCAGCCAGGCGCAGACGACGTCACCGAGCGCCATCAGCAGGCGCGTGGTGTTGAGGCCGACCTTGTAGATGTTCTTGATCTCGTCCTGGGCGGACATGAGGTCGTTGATCATCAGGCCGACGATCGCCTCGGCGTCGGCCAGGGCGGTCGCGAGGAGCTCGCGCTCGTTCTTGAGCCGGCCGTTGCCCGCGCCGGACTCGGCGAACGCCTTGATCTCGGCCGCGAGGTGGCCCAGCGCCTTGCCCTGGTCCTTGACGATCTTGCGGAAGAAGAAGTCCTGGCCCTGGATCGCGGTGGTGCCCTCGTAGAGGGTGTCGATCTTGGCGTCGCGGACGTACTGCTCGATCGGGTACTCCTGCAGGAAGCCCGAACCACCGAAGGTCTGGAGCGACTCGGTGCCGAGCAGCACCCACGAGCGCTCCGAGCCGTAGCCCTTGACGATCGGGAGCAGCAGGTCGTTGACCGCCTCGGCCAGCTCGTCGCGCTCCCCGGCGGCCTTGGCGCGGAACACGGTGTCCTGCCAGGTGGCGGTGTAGAGCACGAGCGAGCGCATCGCCTCGGCGAACGACTTCTGGGTCATCAGCGAGCGGCGGACGTCGGGGTGGTGGGTGATCGTGACCCGCGGGGCCGTCTTGTCGGCGGACTTCGTCAGGTCGGAGCCCTGGACGCGCTCCTTGGCGTAGTCGAGCGCGTTGAGGTAGCCGGTCGAGAGGGTCGCGATCGCCTTGGTACCGACCATCATGCGGGCGTTCTCGATGACGTCGAACATCTGGCGGATGCCGTCGTGGACCTCGCCGAGCAGCCAGCCGCGGGCAGCCTCGCCGCCGCCGACCTGGGCGTCGCCGAAGGTGAGCTCGCAGGTGTTGGACACCTTGAGGCCCATCTTGTGCTCGACGTTGGTGACGTAGACGCCGTTGCGCTCGCCGGTCAGCTCACCGGTCTCGACGTCGAAGTGGTACTTCGGGACGAGGAAGAGCGAGAGGCCCTTGGTACCGGGGCCGCCGACGCCCTCGACGCCCTTCGGGCGGGCGAGGACGAGGTGCATGATGTTGTCCTGCAGGTCCGACTCGGCGCTGGTGATGAAGCGCTTGACGCCGGAGATGTTCCAGGTGCCGTCCTCGTTGGGCGTGGCGAACGTCTTGCCGGCACCCACGTCGGAGCCCGCGTCGGGCTCGGTGAGGACCATCGTGGCGCCCCACTGCTTCTCGAGCATGAGCTGGGCGATCTTGATGTCGCGCTCGACGCCGTTGGCGTTCTTGAAGACGACCGAGCCCATCGACGGGCCGGTGCAGTACATCCAGATCGGCGCCTGCGCGCCGAGGACCATCTCGCCGGTCGCCCAGACCAGGGACGGCGGCGCGGTGGTGCCGCCGATCTCCTCGGGCAGGCCGAGCGCCCAGAAGCCGGACTCCATCCAGGAGTCGTAGGACTTCTTGAACGACGCCGGGACCGGCGCGGTGTTGGTCGCGGGGTCGAAGACCGGCGGGTTGCGGTCGGAGTCGACGAAGGAGGCGGCCAGGTCCTCGCGCGCCACGCGCTCCACCTCGGAGAGGATCTCGCGCGCGGTGTCGGCGTCCATCTCCTCGAAGACGCCGGTGCCGAGGTACTCCTGCACGTTGAAGAGCTCGAAGAGGTTGAACTCGATGTCACGCAGGTTGCTCTTGTAGTGGCTCACTGTCCCACCATTTCTAGGGGTTCGCAGAGTGTGTCGTCATGGCTACTCGCCAGTAACTTCATGATACGGGGGGTGCTTGCTGCGGGCAAGCAACAGGGGGTTGGCATCGCTCACACCGACGCCCCGACCGGCGCCGATCCGGCCCGGATCACGCGGTTGGGTCGGCGAATTCACCCAAAAAGGGCCATTCGGCTCCCGGCCGAAAAGGATCGGATGGGGCGGTGAACCTCCCGCGAACATTCGGATCCCTGCTCGCCGTCGGCGCCCTCGCCGCCGGCCTCCTCGCCGGACCGGGTGCCGCGTCCCCGGCCCAGGCCGCCGACACCGGCAACGCCGCTCCCCAGCCCGGTCGCGTCGTCAGCGACGACCCCGCGTCGTTCACCCCGCACGTGATGGACGGCGCCGTCTACACGGTCAACCAGGTGGGCGACTGGATCGTGGTGGGCGGCAGCTTCACCACGGTGCGCAACGCCGGCAGCACCACGAACATCGCGCGCCGCAACGTCTTCGCGTTCCGCGCCGACACCGGGCAGGTCAGCACGACGTTCGCCCCCAACCCGAACGGGCTCGTCTACACCGTCCAGCCGGCCGCCGACGGGACGTCGGTCTACCTCGGCGGCGCCTTCGACAGCGCGACGTCGGCCGGGGCGACGGTCGCGGTGAGCCGGCTCTACAAGGCCGACATCAACACCGGCAACCGGATCGCGCAGTTCCAGCCCGGCACCCTCAACGGCCAGGTGCGCGACGTCTCGGTGGTCGGCAACCGGCTCTGGGTCGCGGGCAAGTTCACCCACGTGCAGGGGCAGCCGAGCAAGGGGCTGGCCGCGATCAACGCGACGACCGGAACCCGGGACCCGTACTACGCCAGCGTGTTCGCCGGCGTGCACCGCGGCACCACCACGAACGTCCAGAAGATCGCCACCAGCCCGGACGGCACGCGCCTCGTCGCGATCGGCAACTTCGACACCGTGGACGGCGTGAAGCGCCACCAGTTCGCGGTCCTCGACATCGGCAGCGGCACGCGGGCGACGCTCGCGAACTACTACACGACCCAGTACGAGTCGCCCTGCAGCGCATCGTTCGAGACCTACATGACCGACGTCGAGTTCTCCCCCGACGGCTCGTTCTTCGTCATCTCCACCACCGGCGCGTACGGCGGCTACACCGCCAGCATGGCCGCCACGAGCGGCTGCGACGTGGTCGCCCGGTACGAGACGGGCGCCAGCGGTACGACGGTCCGGCCGACCTGGACGGCGTACACCGGCGGCGACACGACGTGGACCGTCGAGGTCACCCAGAACGTCGTCTACACCGGCGGCCACATGCGCTGGCAGAACAACCCCGCCCGTGGCGACGCGGCCGACGAGGGCGCCGTGTCGCGGCCCGGGATCGCGGCGCTCGACGTGCGCAACGGGATGGCGCTGTCGTGGAACCCGACCCGCACGCTCGGCGCCGGCGTGCGCGACCTGCTCGCCACGACCGCCGGACTCTTCGTGGGATCCGACACCGACGTGATCGCGGGCGAGACCCACCGCAAGATCGCCTTCCTGCCCCTCGCCGGCGGCGAGGCGCTCGCCGACGAGCCCGAGGGGACGCTGCCCGGCGACATCTTCCGGGTCGCGAGCGGGCAGTCCCAGCTGGTGCGCACCGCGTTCGACGGCACCACCGCGAGCCCACCGGTCAACGCGCCCAACGGCACCGGGTGGGGCACCACCGTCGGGGCGTTCATGGTCAACGGCGTGCTGTACACGGCGTACTCGAACCGGACGCTGACCCGGCGCACCTTCGACGGCACCACCTACGGACCGGAGAGCGTCGTCAACACCGCCGACCAGCTCGTCTACCAGGACGACTGGCACAACGGCGACATGCCGACCCTCACCAGCCTCTTCTTCCGCGACGGCTGGCTCTACTTCACCAAGTCGGGCTCGTCGCTGCTCTACCGCCGCGGCTTCGAGCCGGAGTCGGGCGTGATCGGGCAGCAGCTCTTCTCGGTCGGCTCGGTGACGGGCGTGAGCTACACCAGCATGCGCGGGGCGTTCGTGGCCGGCGGCCGGCTGTACTTCGCGAGCAGCAACGGCTCGCTCACCCGCGCCGACTGGGGCACCCACGGCGCCGTCGCCGGGACCGCCACGACACTCGCGCCGTCCGGCTCCGGCTGGGCCTCGCGCGCCTTCTTCCTCTACCAGGGACCGCCGATCGCACCGCCCGTCAACGACCCGCCCACGGCCGCGTTCACCGTGTCCTGCACCGGTCTCGACTGCACGTACGACGCGACCGGATCCAGCGACGACGGCACCATCACGTCCTACGCGTGGACCTTCGGCGACGGCCAGAGCACCACGACCGCCGGGCCCACCGTCACCCACACGTACGCCGCGGGCGGCGCGGTCACCGTCGGCCTCACCGTCACCGACGACGGCGGCAAGACCGGGACGACGACCCGCACCGCCCAGCCCGGCGCGGGCGCGAGCCCGATCACGCTCGTGGGGGCGACCTCGACCCAGGGCAACCGGATCAACCACCAGGCCGCCGTACCGGGTGGGGTGCAGGCGGGCGACCTGCTGCTGGCCTACTTCACGGCGAACACCACCGCGCCGTCGTACAACGGGCCGGCGGGGTGGACCCCCGTCCAGTCGGCCACGGCCGGGACCAAGGCGACCGGCATGCTGTGGCGTCGTACCGCCACGGGGGCGGACGCCGGGAGCACGGTCACCGTCACCTCCAGCGCCTACGCCAAGAGCGTGCTCACCGTCGTCGCCTACCGCGGCGTCGCCCCGACCGTGACGAGCGCGATCGCCGTACAGACGAGCGCGGGGACGGTGCACGCGACCCCGACCCTGACCGCGCCCGACGGCGCGCACTGGCTGGTGAGCTACTGGGCCGACAAGAGCAATGCGACCACCACGTGGTCGCTCCCGCCCGACGTCACCCAGCGCTCGACGGCGTCGGGCACCGGCTCGGGCTACATCTCCGGCGTCCTCGCCGACAGCGCCGGCCCGGTCCCCGCCGGACCCGTCGGCGGACTCAGCGCCACGGCCGACGCCAGCGGCTCGGCGGCGATCACCTTCAGTGTCCTGCTGGGGGCTCCGTAGGCGACGCGCGGCGCTTGGGTACCCCTAGGTCGAGTGACTCGATCGAACAATCTGAGACACTGGACCCATGCGCGTCTCCGCCAAGTCCGACTATGCACTCCGGGCGCTCATCGCCATGGCAGGCCGGTCCGACGGCCGGGCGGTGAGTGCAGAGGAGCTCGGTCGTCTCCAGGACATCCCCCACGGCTTCCTCCAGGCCATCCTCGCCGACCTCCGGCGAGCCGGCATCGTGATGTCCCAGCGCGGCCAGTCGGGCGGCTGGCGGATGGCCCGCGAGGCCGGCACCGTCTCGGTCGCCGACGTCATCCGCGCGGTCGACGGCCCCCTCGTCTCCGTCTACGGGCTGCGCCCCGAGGCGGTCAACTACAACGAGGACGCCGAGGTGCTCCAGCACGTCTGGATCGCCGCGCGCCGGGCCCTGCGCGAGGTCTTCGAGGACGTCTCGATCCAGCAGCTCGCCGACGGCCAGCTGCCCGAGACGGTCACCTCACGGACCGCCGACGACGACGCCTGGGCCCCGCACTAGTACGTCGGGTGCCGGGCCCGGGACCGGGTCTCGTTTCCGCGCCTGACCCCTCATCCCTGACCGGGCCGCACCGATCGTCCGGGCATGCGCCGTGTCCTGATGTCCCTCCTGCTCGGGATCGCGGTGGTCACCCCGGCCGCGCTGACCCTCTCCCCCGCCGCGCCCCAGCCGGCCCGGTGCGGCAGCGGTGACGCGCTGAGCTGGACGCTGCCCGGGGCGTGCCAGCACGCCGACGAGCCGCCGCCGGGGGTCGACCCGACCGAGCCGGTGAGTACGGCGGTCCTGCGGGCGCGCGACGGCGGCACCGCCGGGGCGTACGACGCGGCCGAAGCGCTCGGCGTACCGGCGCCGGTGCAGGCCGCCGCCGCGAGCCCCGCGGTGACCTGCGAGGGCGACGGGGCGAGCGGCTACCGCACCCAGGCCATGTACGTCGTCGAGGCCGGCCGCACCAACCGCTTCGCGGCGCTGCTCCCCAGCTTCCGGCTGTGGGCGGCCGGGGTGGACGACGTCGTCAACCGGTCCGCGGCGCTGACCGGCGGGGTGCGGAAGGTCCGGTTCGTCACCGATCCCGACGGCGGCACCTGTGTCGCCAAGGTGCTCAACGTGACCGTGCCCGCGGGCGCGATGTCGTCCTTCAACGCGACCATCGCGGCGGTCCAGGCGCTCGGCTACACCGACCCGAGCCGCAAGTACCTCATGTGGACCGACGCGACCGTGCTGTGCGGGGTCGCGTCGATGTACCCCGACGCCACCGACGGCCAGGGCAACCCCAACAACGGCCGCTACGCGCAGTACGCGCGGATCGACTCCGGCTGCTGGGGCTTCGGCGACGGGGCCGCGCAGCACTCGGTCGAGGCGCACGAGCTGCTGCACACGCTGGGCGGCGTGATGAGCACGGCGCCGCACGGGACGCGGGCAGGTCACTGCTGGGACGAGTCCGACACGATGTGCTACGCCGACGGCGGCGGGTTCGCGATGAAGCAGGTGTGCCCGGCCGAGCGCGAGTACCTCTTCGACTGCAACAACGACGACTACTACTCCACCTACCCCGATCCGGGCAGCTGGCTCGACACCCACTGGAACGCCGCGGACTCGCGCTTCCTGATCGGTGGCGGGGACGGCTCCGGCGGTGGAGCACCCGGTACGCCGACCGTCCTCGGCGCGACGATCGCGGTCAACAACCCCGCCGTACCGGGGCTCTCGACGCAGGCGACCCTCGCGCCGTCACTGCCGGCCGGGCGCACGGTCGCGTCCGTGCAGTGGAAGTCCGCTCGCGCCGACTGTGTCTTCGCGAGCCCTGCCGAGCTGCAGACGGCAGTCACCTGCAATGCCACGGCGGCCGCACCGACGACGGTGACGGCGACGCTCAAGGACTCCTCCGGCGCGACGAAGGTCGTCACCAGTCCCCTCACCTTCGCCACCGGTACGGCGCGCCCGGTCACCGTCGCCTTCCCGGCCGGGACCTCGGCCGCGGTCTGCACGGGCGCGGGCTTCCCGCTGACGGCCCGGGTCCTCGACACCGCGAGCGGCCAGCCGGTCAAGGGCCTCGCCGTGGCGCTGACCAAGCAGACCGCGACGATGACCGCCCCGGCGAGCGCCGGCGCGCCGGTCACGACCGTCGAGGGCACCGTGGCCCTCAACCAGACGGCGACGGTCGCGACGACGTACCGTGCGCGGACGGCGGCCGGGACGGTCTACGCCGCCGGCGGACCGGCCGAGCTCGTCGCGACGCCGGGCCGCTGCGCCACGGCGCTCGCGGCCGAGATCGACCGGACCACGGCCTTCTACGGCGACCCGGTCACGGTGACCGGACGGCTCACCGCGGCGGTCCCGTCCGGGGTGACGCTGGCCGTGCGGCTCACCACGGCCGCGGGCCGGGTGCTGCCCCTGGGCTCGGCCAAGACCGGTGCGGACGGGCGGTTCAGCCTCGTCGCGAAGCCCACCGAGTCGGGCGTCGTGTCGGTCGCGCTGGCGGTCTCGGTGTCCTACGCGGCGGCGTCCGCGACGGCGGGG
Source organism: Pimelobacter sp. 30-1 (assembly GCF_018831735.1). Lineage (NCBI taxonomy): Bacteria > Bacillati > Actinomycetota > Actinomycetes > Propionibacteriales > Nocardioidaceae > Pimelobacter > Pimelobacter sp. 30-1. Next base: position 770,809 of record NZ_NHTS01000001.1, on the reverse strand, counting down.
ACGCTCACGGTCGTCACGCCCACGACCCGGATCACCGGCGCCATCGACCGGTCCGAGGTCGGGTACGGCCAGAACGTCACCGTCACCGGCCGCCTCCAGCGCGACGCCGGCGGCACCCTCAGCGCGCTGGCCGGCAAGCCGGTCTCCGTGTACGTCGCCCCCGCGGGCGGCGGCGCCGCGGTCAAGATCGGGGGCGGCACCACCAACGCGGAGGGCCGGTTCACGGCCGTCGTACCGCTCAAGGTCAGCGGGACGCTCAGCGTCACCTCGGCCGCCGCGGCCGGGCAGCCCGCCGCATCGGCCGCGGTCGGTCCGGTCGTCGCAGGCACCTGGACCACGGCGCTCACCGCGACCGCCTCGGCGAGCAGCGTGCCGGCCGGCGGATCGGTCACGCTGAGCGGCAGCGTCAGCCGTACCTACGCCGCGGCCGGCGCCACGGCGCCGTCCCCGGCGTCGGGCCTGCGACTCAAGGTGACCTTCCGGGCGACCGGTTCGGCGACGAGCACGGTCGTGGCGACGCCGACGACCACGGCGAGCGGGACGTTCACGCTCAAGGTGCTGCCCAAGGGCGCCGGCACGTGGACCGTGTCGCTGCCGGCCGTCGTCGGCTACACCGCCGCCGAGGCCGCACCGCTGACGATCGGCATCGGCTGACCCGCGAGGGGATCAAGCGACCTGGCCGAGCTTGCGCTTGAGCCGGCGGCGCTTGCGGTCGAGCTCCTCGAGCCGCACCTCGAGCGAGGCGTTGCGGCGGGCGAGGCGCTCGACCTCGCGCAGGGCGTCCGGCAGGGACTGGAAGGCGGCGGCGGTGTGCGGGACGGCGGCGAGACCGAGGGACGCCGTACCGAAGCCGACGAGGGCGCCGAACGCCTTCCAGACCTCGGCCGGCGCGAGGCCGTCGGTCTCGAGGACGTGCAGCCGCTCGGGCTTGCGGCACGCGGCGCTCCAGCGCGCGGCGGTCGCCGCCTCGTCGTCCAGGCCCGTGGTGACCACGACGTGGACCCGGTAGCCGGCCAGGGCGTCGACGAGCAGCGCGACCTGCTCGGGCGTCGCGCCGACGAGCAGCGACTGGCTGAAGACGAGGTCGGCACGGGCCTTCTCGGCACGGCGCACGAGCCGGGTCCACTGCCCCTCGACGTCGGCGCGCTTGAGGCCCCAGTCCTTGTGCGCACGGGTCATCTCGACCGCCGCCCGGAAGCTCTCGGCCGTCGACCGGGCGACCGAGGCGTACCCCAGCTCGACCAGCGCGGCGTGGTGGTGGGCCAGCGCGGACTCGATCACGTCACCGGCGCCGGGCATCCCGACGTGGATCCAGGCCTGGTGCTTCTTCGCCATGACCCCACCGTGGCAGTCCCCGATGAGCGGCCCGTGAACCCGCGGTGACCGGCAGCGGTCGAGGACGGGGGTAGAACACGTTCTAAAACCGCCCTACGATGGCCCGCATGATCACCTCCGACGCCATCGTCTGGAACGCCCCCAACGACCCGCACCCGGCCCGCGCGGCGTCCCAGCGGTCCTACTCCGCGGTGGCCAAGGGCGACCTGGCCGAGTGGCTCACCGTGTACGCCGAGGACGCCGTCCTCGAGGACCCGGTCGGCCCCTCGATGTTCGACCCCGAGGGCAAGGGCCACCACGGCCACGCCGGCATCTCCGCCTTCTGGGACAAGGCGATCGCCCCGATCGGCACCTTCGAGTTCACCATCAACGACTCGTTCGCCAACCCGGGCGGCAACACCTGCGCCAACATCGGCCGGATCAAGACCTCGTTCCCCGACGGCTCCCACACGACGACCGACCTGATCATGGTCTACGTCGTCGACGACGACGGCCGGGTGAAGTCGATGAAGGCGTTCTGGGAGCCGGAGCGGACGATGGCGAGCTTCACCACCGCCTGACGGCCGGCCGGCTCAGACGGTCGTCGCCTCCGCGATCCAGCTCACCAGCGGCCGGAGGCGGCGCCAGTCCTCACGGACCCGGTCGAGCAGCTCGCCGGTGTGCACGAACGGCTCGAAGCCGTACGAGCGCATGCCCAGCACCGTCTTCATCTTGAGCAGCTCGATCCGCGGGTGCTCCTTGTCGTAGCCCCGCGGCACCGTCTTGAGCCGCTCCCCCGACACCTCGAACCCACCCCGCTCCAGGTCCCGCAGGATCCGCTGGAGCACCTTGCCGGACTTCTCCTCCGCCATCGCCTCGCGCAGCGCCGCCAGCCGCGGCCCCCCGGCCTCGTAGATCCCACCCCCGACCCGGACACCCGGCGCGGCCACCTCGACGTACCAACCGGTGGCGGCGGCGACCCCGACGAACGCACCCTGGTGGGTCTTGTAGGGCGTCTTGTCCTTGGCGAAGCGCACGTCGCGGTAGGGGCGGAAGACCTTGGCGTCGCCGAACTCCTGGGCCAGGGCGTCGGTCAGTGCGACCATCGGGGCCTTGACGGACTCGGTGTAGACGGCCTTGTGGGCCTCCCAGAAGGACTTGGTGTTGTCGACCTCGAGGTCGTCGTAGAAGTCGAGTGCGGCGACGGGAAAGCCTTCGAAGGTCACCGGAGCAGCCTAGGCGCCCGCGACGCGGGACTCAGCGTCGCGCCGTGCCGGACGACCGCCGTGCGCAGGTCGCCCTCCGCGGATCGGGCGCGGGACTCGCCCCAGAGCAGGATGGCGCGCTCGGCCCGGGGACCGACGAGCAGCCGGTCGGCCGGCACTGCCGCGCTGTCGATCACGAGCCTCGGCCAGGGAGCGGTCGTCCAGCGCCGCAGCAGGAGAACCTTCCAGGTCATGGCGCCGTCCACCTCCAGCTGTGTGATGTCCGCACAGCGATAGCGCCGGAGGACCTTCCGGCCACGGAGCACCACCAGCCGGCCGTCGTCCACGACGTACGACACACGCCCGGGACCCAGTCGCCACAGCAGGACGGTCCCCATCCCGACCACCACGGTCGGCGGCAGCACGAGGACGAGGAGCCCGGCGATGATCTCCACCGGGTGCAGATCGCTCGCGACGACGGCCGTCACCGAGAGCCCGACCCCGACCACGAAGAACCTTGTCCACCAGAAGACGAGACCCACCCACGCCTGGCGCGGGTCGGGCGCGATCGTCGTGACCGACCCGTCGTAGCGGTCCTCGGTGGGGACGGCACGGGCGAACTCCACGCCCGGAGCGTACGACCTGCGAGCTGCGCCACGCACCGGATCAGCCCGTTCGCGCGGAAGGGCCGCTACCGTCCCGTCATGGCCGCGTGGAGCCCCGTCCGATCGATCGCCGTGGGTGGCCTCGTTGCCGTGGGCTTCCCCGACGAGGAACGCGTGGGGGTCGGCAGCCACTCCGGCCTGGGCGTCTTCGATGCCGCCAGCGGCGCAATCCTTGCCCGCGTTCCCGATGTCGACGGGTCCTACGACTGGCACCGCGACGAGCCACCTGCCCTCGTCTACGCCGACGACCGCGGGCAGCACGTCGTCCCGGTGGCCGGTCTTTGGGGCGGCGAGCTCGCCACCCGTACCGCGGACGGCTGGAGCGCCGAGCTCACGCCGACAGGCGCCCGCCTGGCCGGCCCGGAGGGCATCGTCGTGGAGATCGACGACCACGACGAGCCCCGGGCGCTCGGGTTCTCACCCGGTGGCCGGATCTTCGTCCACGCCACGACCGCGACGCTCCACCTCGCCGTACGCCCTGGTCGGCCCGGCTGAACCGGACCCGCGGCTACCGGCTCGGGCTGGGCTCGATGACCGCGCCGACGAGTGAGGCCGGCTCCGGGATCGGCACGTTCCAGCGCAGCGCGTGGTGCAGCGCGACGACCATCCGGGAGTCGTCCAGCGGGTGCTCCGGGTCGTGCCAGACGACGGTCTCGTGACCGTCCTCGATCGGCGCGCGGCTCGGGATGCCCACCACCCGCCGCAACCGGTACGTCGTCCCGTCGGCGCCGGTGAAGCGGAACGTCACGGTCGTGAAGACCATGCCGCTGCCCTCCTCCCAGTCCCACGGGTCGAGGCCGTCGTCGACGACGACCGCGGGGCACGGGACGCCGGAGGCCATGAGGGCGAGGTCGCGGGCGTAGGCGCGGGCCCGGTGCGCGGGGACGAAGAGCGCCAGCGCGAGCGCGATCGTCCCGAGCCCGGTCAGCACCCCGACCGCGGTCAGGTAGGGGCCGTCGAGGTCGTGGCGGACGACGGCGACGAGCCCGCCGAGGCCGGCGGACAGGCAGAGCGTCGCGTAGCCCTGCCACAGGGTGAGCTGCTGCGGGAACGCGTCGACCCAGAACATCCAGGTCAGCCCGCCGACGACGACCAGGACCCCGCCGACCACCAGCGAGGTCGCCGGGGCGGGTGCCTCCGCGGACGCCAGCGCGCCGTACCCGGCCAGGACCCCGCCGCAGAGCTGGAGGAGCCACGAGATCGCGGGCTTGGCCGGCCTCCGGGGCAACGGGTCGACCCGGTACGAGCCCGGGTCCGGCTGGGGGGTCGCCATGGGCCATTAGACCCTGGGGCGGCGCCGGCGCGCCAGGCATACTCGGCCCATGGCCAAGAAGCGCTGGCGCGACCTGAGTCCGCGGACGCGGAAGATCATCCTGGTGACCGGGGCCGTCGACGGCGCGCTCAAGGCGGTCGCGCTCGCCGACCTCAAGCGTCGCGACGCCGACGAGATCAACGGCTCGAAGCGGACCTGGGCGACCGCCCTGACCCTGCTGAACACGGCCGGCGTGCTGCCGATCGTCTATCTGGTGCGCGGCCGGAGACCGGCCGCCTGAGGGCGCCGGGCCCCCGATCCTCGGAGCGGACGACGAGGTTCGAACTCGCGACATTCAGCTTGGGAAGCTGACGCTCTACCAACTGAGCTACGTCCGCAGTGCCCCGGCTTCGCCAGGGCGAGAAGGATGCTACCCGATGGGTGCGAGCACCGGTCGCTTCGGTTCCACCCCGTCGCCGGAGGAGCGCCCGGTGACCCGTCGCTTGACCCACGGCGCGAGGTGCGTGCGGGCCCAGGCGAGGTCGGCGGAGCGCTGCTCGCGCGGGCTCAGCACCGGGACGTCGGCGAGCGGGAGCGGCTCCAGCTCGTGCGGTACGCCGAGCGCGTCGAGCGCCGCGATGGCGATCATCTGGTGACCGTGGGCGTTGAGGTGCAGGCGGTCGTCGTCCATCACCTCGGCGACCTTCCAGTCGCGCATCCGCCACATGTCGACCACGGTCGCGCCGTGCTTCTCGGCGATCTCGCGGACCCACTCGTTGAAGATGGCGGTCCGGCCGCGGATCACCTTGATCACGCTGTTGAGCCCCGGGTCGGCGATCGTGAACAGGACGACGTGGGCGCCGGCCGCGCTCATCCGCCCCACCGCCTCGTCGTACGACGCCGCGAGGGCGTCGATGTCGACCTTGGGCCGCAGCACGTCGTTGCCGCCGCCGTGGATGGTGACCAGGTCGGGACCGAGCGCGAGGCCGGCGCCGACCTGCTCGTCGATGATCGCGGGGAGCTTGCGGCCGCGGATCGCCAGGTTGGCGTAGCCGAAGTCGCGGCCCTCGGCGGCGGCCCGGCCGGCGAGGCCCTCGGCGAACCGGTCGGCCCAGCCACGGACGCCGTTGGGGCGCGTCGGGTCGGCGTCGCCGACCCCTTCGGTGAAGGAGTCGCCGAGGGCGACGTACTTGCTGAAGGTGCTCGTGCTCACGCGTCCCATTCTGCGCTCGTGACCGGGACCACGTCCTACACGGGTAGTGTGCGGCCCGTGCTGCTCAGCGACCGCGACATCACCGCCGAGATCGACGCCGGGCGGATCGCCCTCGAGCCCTACGACACGACGATGCTGCAGCCGTCGTCGATCGACGTGCGTCTCGACCGCTTCTTCCGGGTCTTCGACAACCACAAGTACCCCTCGATCGACCCCGCGGCGGACCAGTCCGACCTGACCCGCGTCGTGGAGCCCGAGGGCGACGAGCCGTTCATCCTGCACCCCGGGGAGTTCGTGCTCGGCTCGACGTACGAGGTGGTCACGCTGCCCGACGACATCGCCGCCCGCGTCGAGGGCAAGTCCTCGCTGGGCCGGCTCGGGCTGCTCACCCACGCGACCGCGGGCTTCGTCGACCCGGGCTTCTCCGGGCACGTGACGCTCGAGCTGGCCAACGTCGCGACGCTGCCGATCAAGCTCTACCCGGGCATGAAGATCGGGCAGTTCTGCTTCTTCCGGCTGACCTCGCCCAGCGTTCACCCCTACGGCTCGGAGAAGTACGGCTCGCGCTACCAGGGCCAGCGCGGCCCGACGCCGTCGCGCTCGTTCCAGAACTTCCACCGCACCTCGATCTGACGATCGCGGAGGTTAGGTTAGCCTGACCTCATGACCGCCGAGCAGAACGAGTACGTCGCCAGCCTGCCCATGATCCTCGACGAGGTCGAGGTGCTCCGGGTCGAGCGCGTCTCGCCGTCGTTCGTCCGGATCGAGCTGGGCGGACCGGCGCTGGCCGAGCTGGGCCCCGACGGCCCCGTCTACGACCAGCGGATCAAGCTGATCTTCCCGAACGCGGCCGGCGGGCTGCCGTCGTTCGCGAACGCCGACGAGTCGTGGTGGACGAGCTGGATCGAGATCCCCGAGCACGAGCGCGGCTCGATGCGGACCTACACGATCCGCGACATCCTCGGCGAGGGCGCCGCGACCCGGCTGGTCGTCGACATCGTCGTCCACGACACCGACCACGCCGACGAGAAGGACCACGAGGACGGCGCCGGCAACCGCTGGGCGCTCCAGGCCGCCGTCGGCCAGCGCCTGGTGACGCTGGCCCCGCGCAAGGGCCAGGAGTTCGGCGGCATCGAGTGGGAGCCCGGCGCCGCCCGGCGCCTGCTGCTGGTCGGTGACGAGACCGCCGTGCCCGCCATCCGCGGCGTGCTGCGCGACCTTCCGGCCGACGCCCGCGGCGCGGTCTTCGTGGAGGTCCCGGTCGACGCCGACGTCCAGGACGACGTCACCGCACCGGCCGGCGTCGAGGTCACCTGGCTGCCGCGCAACGGCGGCGCCCGGGGCGAGGAGCTGCACGCCGCCGTCCTCGCCCACCTCACCGGCACCGCGCCGGCCGAGGCGCTGACGGTCACCGAGGACGAGATCGACCCCGACCTGTGGGAGACGCCGGTCTACTCCTCCTCCGGCGAGGAGGTCGCCGAGGCGACGGCCGTGCCGACCGACGACAGCCCCTACGCCGGGCTCTACGCGTGGATCGCCGGCGAGTCCAAGGTCGTGACCGGCCTGCGTCGCAAGCTGGTCAACGACCTCGGGCTCGACCGCGGCCAGGTCGCCTTCATGGGCTACTGGCGCGAGGGCGTCTCGATGCGCTCCTAGACGGCCGCGGCCTCGCGCTCGTCGACGAGGGTGAGCGCGATGTCGACGATCATGTCCTCCTGGCCGCCGACGAGCCGGCGCTTGCCGCACTCCATGAGGATCTCGCGGACGTCGACGCCGTACTGCTCGGCGGCGCGCTCCGCGTGGCGCAGGAACGACGAGTAGACGCCGGCGTAGCCGAGGGTGAGCGTCTCGCGGTCGACCCGGACCGGGCGGTCCTGCAGCGGCCGGACGATGTCGTCGGCGGCGTCCTGGAGCGCGAAGACGTCGCAGCGGTGCTCGAAGCCCATCAGGTCGGCGACCGCGACGAAGGCCTCGATCGGGCAGTTGCCCGCGCCCGCGCCGTGGCCGGCGAGCGAGGCGTCGACCCGGTAGACGCCGTTCTGGACGGCGACCACGGAGTTGGCCACCGACAGCGAGAGGTTCTCGTGGGCGTGGATGCCGATCTCGGTCTCGGCGTCCAGCACGCCGCGGTAGGCCTGCACCCGGGCGGCGACGTCGTCCATGGTGAGCCGGCCGCCGGAGTCGGTGACGTAGACGCAGTGCGCGCCGTAGGACTCCATCAGCTTGGCCTGCTGGGCGAGCTGCTCGGGCGCGGCCATGTGCGAGAGCATCAGGAAGCCGGAGACGTCCATGCCGAGCTCGCGGGCAGCGGCGATGTGCTGTGCCGAGACGTCGGCCTCGGTGCAGTGCGTCGCGATCCGGACTGAGCGGACGCCCAGGTCGTAGGCGCGCTTCAGGTCGTGGACCGTGCCGACGCCGGGCAGCAGCAGCGTGGTGAGCCGGGCGTTCTTGAGCACCGAGGCAGCGGCCTCGATCCACGCCCAGTCGTTGTGCGAGCCGGGGCCGTAGTTGACCGAGCCACCCGCGAGACCGTCGCCGTGCGCGACCTCGATGGCGTCGACACCGGCCTCGTCGAGGGCGACGACGATCCGCTTCACGTCGGCCGGATCGATCCGGTGCCGGATCGCGTGCATGCCGTCGCGCAGGGTGACGTCCTGGACGAAGATCTTCGTGCTCACTGGGCGGTCTCCTTCGCGGCGGCGATCCGCTCGGCGACCTGGAGGCCGGCGGAGGTCATGATGTCGAGGTTCCCGGCGTACGCCGGGAGGTAGTGGCCCGCACCGGTGACCTGGAGGAACACCGACACCTGGTGGGTCGGCCGGTCGGCGCCGTCGACGAGGAGCGTCTCGACCGGCTGGTCGGCCGGGATCTCGGTGATCTGGACCTTCTGCACGAGCCGGTAGCCCGGCACGTACGCCGCCACGTCGGCCACCATCTTCTCCACGCTGGCGCGGATCTCGTCGTGCACGCCCGGGTCGGGCGCGCTCACGAGCGCGAAGACGGTGTCGCGCATCATCAGCGGCGGCTCGGCCGGGTTGAGGATGATCACCGCCTTGCCACGCTGGGCCCCGCCCACGCGGGCGATCGCGCCCGAGGTGGTCTCGGTGAACTCGTCGATGTTGGCGCGCGTGCCGGGGCCCGCGGACTTCGACGAGATCGAGGCGACGATCTCGGCGTAGGCGACCGGGACGACGCGGGAGATGGCCGCGACGATCGGGATCGTCGCCTGGCCGCCGCAGGTGACCATGTTGACGTTCTCGGCGTCGAGGTGCTCGTCGAGGTTGACCGCCGGGACGACGTACGGCCCGATCGCGGCGGGCGTCAGGTCGATGAGCCGCTTGCCCAGCGGGCGCAGCAGTGCGTCGTTGTGGAGGTGGGCCTTGGCGGACGTCGCGTCGAAGACGATGTCGATGTCGGCGAACTCCGGCATGGCGATCAGGCCCTCGACCCCCTCGTGGGTGGTCGGGACGCCGAGGTCGCGCGCCCGCGCGAGCCCGTCGGAGGCCGGGTCGATGCCGACCAGGGCCCCCATCTCGACGTGCTGCGCGGTCTGCAGCACCTTGATCATCAGGTCCGTGCCGATATTGCCCGACCCGATGATCGCGACCTTGGTCTTGCTCATGCGTTCTCCTCACTCGCGCTGCTGAAGGTGATCGAGACCGACCCGAGGCCGGCGATGGTGACGTCGACGGAGGCGCCGGGCGCGGCCGGGCGCATCGGGCCGAGGGCGCCGGAGAGGATCACCTGGCCGGCGCGCAGCGGGTCCCCGAGCGCGCGGGCCTGGCGGGCCAGCCACTGGACGGCGACGATCGGGTCGCCGAGCGAGGCGGCGCCGGTGCCGACGGAGTCGTCCTGACCGGTGACGGTCATCGTCATCGCCGCGTCCTTGGGCACGAAGCCGTCGGCGAGGGTGCGCCGCTCGCTGCCCAGCACGTACGACCCGGCCGAGGCGTTGTCGGCGACGGTGTCGGCGAAGCTGATGTCCCAGTTCGCGATCCGGCTGTCGCAGATCTCGATGGCGACCACCGCGTGGTCGATCGCGGCGGCGACCTGGTCGAGCTCGAGGTCGCCCTCGGCGAGGTCGGCGCCCAGCACGAAGGCGATCTCGCCCTCGACCTTGGGCTGGAGCAGCCGGCTGATGTCGACGGGCGCGGCGGCGTCGTGCTCCATGTCGTCGAACAGGACGCCGAGGTCCGGGGTGTCGACGCCGAGCTGCTGCTGCACGGCCTGCGAGGTCGCGCCGATCTTGCGGCCGACGACGCGGGCCCCGGCCGCGAGGCGGTGGGCGTTGAGCTGCTGCTGGACGGCGTAGGCGAGCTCGATGTCGCGCTCGCCGATGAGATCCCGGATCGGTGCGCACGGCTGGTTCGTGGCCAGGGCGGTGTGCAACCGCTCGGCCGCGGCGCCCACCGCGGCCTCGAGATCGAGGGTCGATTCGGTCATGGCGCCACTCTCCCGGGCCGGACCTCGGGGGACCATGCCGGCGTTCCACTCACCGGTACGCTGTCGTCCATGGGAGGAGCGGCGACGGATCCCGGGCTCGACACGGTGCTCGGCAAGGCGGTCGCGATCCTGCGCGCGTTCGGCGCCGACGACCGGCTGCTCCCCCTCGCCGAGCTGGTCCGGCGCACCGGGCTGCCCAAGGGCACCGTGCACCGGGTCGCCGGCGACCTGGTGCACCACCGGCTGCTCGACAAGACCGCCCACGGCTACCGCCTCGCGGGCGGGCTCTTCGAGCTCGGCATGCGGGCGGCCACCGAGCGGACCCTGCTCGAGGTGGCGACGCCCTTCCTCCAGGACCTCTACGAGCGCACCCACGAGACCGTGCACCTCGGGCTGCGCGAGGGCACCGAGGTCGTCTACGTCGCCAAGATCGGCGGGCACCGGCAGGCCCGCAGCCCCTCCCGGCCCGGCGGCCGGATGCCGATGCACTGCACGGCGATCGGCAAGGCGCTGCTCGCCCACGCCGAGCCCGACGTACGGGCGGCGGTGCTGGGCGGGCCGCTCCCCCGTCGTACGCCGCACACGGTGGTGGCGCCCGGCCTGCTGGAGCAGCAGCTCGACCGGGTGCTGGACAGCGGGCTCGCCTACGAGCGCGAGGAGTCCACGCTCGGCCTGCTCTGCGTCGCCGCGCCCGTGCTCGACGTCGGCTCCGGCGCGGTGCTCGCCGCGCTGAGCGTGACCGGCCCGGTCGGCCGGTTCCGCCCCGAGGCCCACGAGAACGCCGTCCGGGCGGCCGCCGCGGCCATCGCTGGCATGCTCACCCGCCGCCCGGGGGCGGTCAGCGCACCGCCATCGTGAGGCTCGACGGCGTGCTCGGCCCGGTGTGGATCGTGACCGGCACGAGGTGGCCGACCAGGTCGGGCACCGTCGACAGCAGGTGCGGTACGTCGAACGCCTGGACCGAGATCCGCAGCCGGTGCCCGGGCGCGATCACCGCACCCGTCGGGAAGATCTCGACGTCGACCGGCGCGACCTGGCCGCGCGGCAGCTTGGCCTTCGCCGCCCGGGTGAACGGGTGGTACGGCTGCAGCAGCTTGCCGTCGAGGTAGCGCGAGCGGCTCTTGTCGAGAGCCCGGTGCGCGATCGTCTGCCAGCCGCCACTGATCCGGGACACGGTGCCGTCGGGGGCGACGTCCTCGACCGCGACCGACAGCATGCCGTCACCGCTGGGCGTCGAGACGTAGAGCCGCGCGTCGAGCGGGCCCTGGAAGCGGACGGCCTTGGTCATCGGCGCGGTGTCGAAGGTGACGCCGCCGAGGTCGTTGAGCTTGTTGTCCTTGAAGCACGGCAGGTCCTTGAGCAGCATCGCCGGCAGGCCGGCGGTCCACTGGTTGGCCGAGCGGGTGCACAGGCCGGTGACCGGCACCGGTGGGACGACGGCCAGGCCCGCGGCCGGCGTACCGGTGGTGAGGGTGCCGGCCTTGCCGCCGAGGCTCGCCGAGCCGGAGAGCTGGAAGCTGCGGGCCCGCAGGTCGGAGTCGATCCACCTGGCCTTGCGCACCCAGGCGCCCGAGCCCTGCTCGTAGTAGGTCAGCGGCGCGATCTGGTCGAGCTTGCCGTCGCGGCCCTTGAGGTACTGGTCGAACCAGCGCAGCTGGAGCTCGTTGAGCGGGCCGTAGCCGGCCTTGACCACCTCGGCACCTGCCGAGCCCTGCAGGTGGTCCCACGGCCCGAGGATCAGCTTGGCCGGGACACCGCGCTGCTGGAGCCGCTCGAACACGAGCGGGGTGCCGCGCTGGAAGAGGTCGAACTCGCCGCCGACCAGGAAGGTCGGCACGGTGACGTTGTCGAGCACCTCGATCGGCGAGCGCTCGCGGTAGAACGGGCCGTCGTACGCCGGGTCGCCGCCGAGGAGCGCCTTGCCGGCGAGCGGCAGGGTGAAGTTGAGGCCGCCCATGAGGTGGTCGAGCGCCATCTTCAGGCCGGCCTGGGGCTCCTGCAGCCCGTAGGCCGGCGGCACCACGCCCGCCGCGGTGACCAGTCCCAGCCAGAGCGGGATGAAGCCGACGTCGATCTGCCCGCCCGACGCGACCACGTCGCGGTAGACGTCCGCGGCCGGCACCTGCGGGAAGATCGCCTTGAGGCCCTGCGGCTTGCGGGCGGCGGCGAAGAGCTGCGAGATCCCCATGTAGGACGCCCCGGTCATCCCGACGCTGCCGTTGCTCCACGGCTGCCGGGCGGCCCAGGTGACGATCGCGCCGGCATCCTTGCCCTCGCGGGCGCTGAACGCGCCCCACTGTCCCTGCGAGGAGCCCGTGCCGCGCGCGTCGACGGTCAGCTGCGCGTAGCCGCGCTTGACCAGGTACGCCGGGTCCGCGCCCGCGAGCGTCGCCCCGGCGCCCGCGGAGAGCACCGTCTTGTTGTAGGCCGTGATGGTGACGATCACCGGCAGCCGGGTGGTCACCGGCTTGCCGTCGGCGCCGGCCGGGCGGACCAGGTCGCCGCGCAGCACCACGCCGTCGTCCATCGTGATCGCGAGGTCACGGGTGGTCGCGGTGGCGGTGTAGTCGGCGGCGCGCGGGGTCCACGGCGCGCTCGGGGCGGCCTTCGCGGCGCTCTTGGCCTGACCCTGGCCCGAGGCCTTGCCCGCCCCGGCGGCGGTCCCGGAGGTGCCGCCCGCGCGCACCTCGGCGGACGGCGCGAACCGCTGGTCCGGCGCACCCGCCGCCCGGTTCCCGGTCCCCGCCGCGGTGGCGGCCGTGGGCGCCGGGCTCGCCGGCCCGCGGCGGTCGGTGGCCGCGTCGGCGGCCGGCAGCACGAGCGCGGCGATCAGCGCCGCGGCGGCCAGGGCCGCGACGGAGCGGCGGCGCGTGGTCAGGTCGTTCATGGTGAGCCCTCCCTGGGGTACTCACCGGTAACGAGCGGGACGTGGCGTCGGTCACGCCCCGCCGCGCGGGGCGCTCAGGGCTGGTCCGGCATGTTCGTCCAGCCCTTGCCGTCGTGGCGGCGGTACCACCCCGACGCCGCGAGCGTCCCGCCGTCCACCGGGACCGTGTGCCCGGTGACGAAGCGCGCCGCGTCGCTGGTCAGGAAGTCCACCACCCCGGCATGGTCCGCGGCCTCGGCGAAGCGTCCGAGCGGCAGCCACAGCGGGACCAGGCCCTCGTCGCGGCCGCGCAGCATCGCGGCGCGCGAGGTCTGCGCGGTGTCGGTCAGGTCCGGCGCGATCGCGTTGACCCGGACCCCGCGCGGGCCGAGCTCGACCGCCATGCTCTTGGTGAAGGCCGAGACCCCCGCCTTGAACGCCGAGTACGGCGCGCTGGCCGGGATCCCGCGGTAGGCCTCCACCGTCGAGACGTTGACGATCGACGAGCCGGCGACCAGGTGCGGCAGCACGGCGTACGTCATCGCGAAGACGTGGCGCAGGTTGAGCTCGTAGAGCCGCTGCCACTGCTCCGGCGTGCTGTGCGCGAAGTCGCGCGAGGCGGGCCGGAAGTCGCCCACGTTGTTGACCACGACGTCGATCGCGCCGCTGATCGCGGCGGCCGTCGCGACCACCTCGGCGACGACCTCGTCCGCCGTCACGTCCCCCGCTACGACGGTGCACGTGCCGCCCGCGGCCCGCACCGCCGCGGCGGTCCCGGCCGCGGCCTCGGCGTCGATGTCGTTGAGCACGACGTGGTCCCCGCGCTCGGCGAGGGCACGGGTGATCGCGCCCCCGATCCCGCTCGCGCCGCCGGTGACGATGCTGGTCCGGTTCATCGGTCTCTCCTCTGCTCCTGGTCTGGCAGGATCGCGCCGTGCCTCCTGCGACTCCCGATCCCGCTGCGCGGCGGCTGCGCGCCCGCGAGGACCCGGCGGTGCGGCGGCAGGCGATCCTCGATGCCTCCGCACGGTTGTTCGCGACCCGCGGCTTCGCCGACACCACGGTGCGCGACATCGGCGACGAGGCCGAGATCAAGTCGGGCAGCCTGTACCACTACTTCGCGTCCAAGGACGCGATCCTCGAGGCGGTGCTGCGCGAGTTCCTCACCGACCTCGGCGCCGCCACGGAGGCGATCGTCTCGGCCGGCACCCGCCCGCGCCGCCAGGTCACCGACCTGGTCCGGCACGCGTTCACGCTGATGGGCGAGCGGCCCTCGTGGGTGCTGACCTACCAGAACGAGTTCCTCCGGCTGAGTGGTCAGCCCGGCTTCGAGTTCGTCGCCGGCGAGAGCGCGCGGATCGAGGCGGCCTGGGTCGCCGCGCTCACCGCGAGCACGGAGGCGGGCGACTTCGCGGTCGACGTACCGGTGGCGGTGCGCTACCGGCTGGTCCGCGACGCCACCTGGACGGCGGTGCGCTGGTACCGCCCGGGCGAGCCGTTCGACGCCACCGCGCTCGCCGAGCAGTACGTCGCCGTGGTCTACGGCAACCACGAGCGCTAGCGCGGCGGCAGCGCGTCGACCGCGGCGACCATCGCCCGCAGCATGGCGGGGACGCCGCCGCGCTCGTAGCCCAGCCGCGCGACGTCCTCGGCCGCCGGCTCGTAGGCGAGCGTCGTGCCCTTGCCGGCGACCAGGAAGTCGTCGGGCAGGAAGACGTGGTCCTCGGCGCAGACCGCCACCCGGCGCTCGGCGCCCGCGCCGGCCGCGTCGAAGAGCGCCTGGAAGTAGTCCTGGAACGACAGGTTCACGTCGCCGATGAGGTAGGCGCGCCCCGCCTCTCCGTCGCTGAGCGCGCCCGCGACGGCGGCCGCGACGGCGTCGACGGACATGTAGTTGGTCCCGCCGAACGGCGCGCAGTCGGGCACCTGCTCGGCCATCTCGCCGCGCGCCCAGCGCACCATCTTGGCGAACCCGCGCAGTGCCCGGCCCGGCGCGACGCCGACGACATTGGGCGGGTTGACCGCGCACACCGCGAAGTCCGGCGTCGCCAGGGCGAGGACCTCGCGCTCGGCGACCGCGCGGGCCCGGACGTAGGCATTGGTCTCGACCAGCCCGGGCAGCACCTGGTGGTAGTAGCTGCCGACCAGGACCGCCCGGCGTACCCCGGCGGTGCGGGCCTCGGCGAAGAACGCCGGCAGGCTCGCGGTCTGCACGTCCTGCCAGGTCTCCTCCGACGCGTGCGGGCCGACGTGCCGGATGTCCTGGGCCGCGGAGAAGACGACCGCCTCGACGCCGGCGAGCCGCTCGGCCCAGCCGGACTGCGTGTAGTCGCCCTCGACGAAGGGGTACGCCGCCGCGGGCGCGCCCGGCTCGGGACGGTTCCGCCCGGCCACTGCCACGTCGTGCCCGCGCCGGGCGAGCTCGTCGGCCACGACCGACCCGATCAGACCGGTTCCGCCGACCACCAGGACCCGCATGCCATCCTCCGTTACCTATCGAGCGCTTGTTAGATAACGAGCAGCATGGTCCGGCCGGCGGCCGCTGTCAACCGGGCCCCGGCGGCTCAGGCGGCTCAGGCGGGGACGAGCGCGATGTCGCCCGAGACGGTGGTCGCGCGCAGCTCGACGTGGTCGGCGCCCGGCTCGGGCTGGCCGACCGGCGGCAGGGACGAGGCGACCCGGCCGGTGACGGTGCTGAGGTCGGTCCACACCGGCGTACCGGCGGGGACCCCGACGCGGACCCGGGTCGAGGCGCCCTTGACCGTGATCCGGCCCCGGCGCGCGGTGCGGACGAGGACGTCGCCCGAGCCGGTCTTGGCGCTCACGTCGGCCGCGCTGTCGCCGACCTCGACGTCGCCGGAGCCGGTCTTGACCACGACCGTGCCGAGCGCCTGGCCGAGGCAGACGTCACCGGAGCCGGTCGAGACCGAGGCGGTCCGGGCGACCCGGCCGAGGTCGACCGCGCCCGAGCCGGTGCGGACCTTGAGGTCGCCGTCGACCTCGGCGACCGTCACGTCGCCGGAACCGGTGTCGACCACGACCGTGGTCGCCTGGTCGAGGCGCACCGCGCCCGAGGCGGACTTGACCCGGGCGGTCATCAGCGAGCCCGCGGCCTCGATGTCGGCACTGCTGCTGCGCGCGACCAGGTCGCTGGCGAGCGGGATCGCGACCTCGATGACCAGCTCGTCACCGTTGCCGAACAGGCCGTTGCGCGGCTTGGGCGCGATGACGTCGATCCGGCGCTCGTCCTGGGCGACCCGGACCTCGGCGGCCCGGGCGCCGGTGAGCGTCACCTCGGTGGTCGCCTGCTCGGCGGCCCGGACGACGATGCGGCCGCGGCCGTTCTCGACGTGGAGCCGGACCGGGCCGGGGGTCTCGAAGACCTGGCGGAGGGGTTCGTACGTGCTGGTCATGGCGTGCTCCTGGGGTTCGGGGAGGAAGAAGTGGGTGGGGTGGGTGGGGGTGGGTGGGCTCAGAGCCAGCCGGTCATCCGGCGGTCGCCCGGCTTGCCCCCGAAGGGGAAGTCGCCACCGAACGGAAGGCTGGTGAGGTCGACGTCGACGTGGATCGCGCGCTCGCTGGTCGCGCCCCGGACCAGGGCGACGAGCCAGGTGTTGAGCGACTGGCCGGCCCGGGTGGCGAGCTCGTCGGCACGGGCCTTGAGCGACTCCGGGAGGCGCAGGCTGACCCGGGCCAGCCCCTCGTCCTCATCGGGGAGGGCGGGCGGCGCGGGCACCGCCGGCGGCTGCGGCGGCACCGGGCCGTCGCTCCCGCCGGGAGCACCGGGGCGGCCGAGACCGCCGAGACCGCCGGGCCCGCCCGCGTCGACGACGAAGTCGAGGTCGCGCCCGTCGAGCCGGACGTCGACCCCACCGCCGGGCATCGCCGCGGTGATCTCGGTGGCGGCCTGGGAGATCGCCTCCATCACGGCCAGCCGGACCGCGGGGTCGAGCGCGTACCCGAGCCGCTCGGCGATCGCCCGCGCCTCGGGGCCGGCGCTGTCAGCGGCGGCGAGGAGGTCGCGACGGAGGCTGTCGACGTACGGCGTGATGTCCATGTGCATCACTATGACGTCATCATGACGTCATTTCAACCTCTGTGTGACGTCAATCTAGGAAAGGTTGACGCCATAGACCTGTCCGCGGGCGTCGATCCAGAGCTCGACCTGCCAGCCCTCGCACCGGGCGCCGCGCGGGAAGAGGCGCACGATGTCGCCGGTCGCGGCGGCGTACGACGACGGCAGGGGGCCGCTGGTCCCGCAGGCCGCCCGGCCGGCGGCCACCGCCACGTCCCCGGTGAAGTGCAGGATCGTGGCGATCGGGTCGATGCCGCAGTCGGGGAATCCCAGGCCCGAGCAGCCGGCCCAGGAGCCGCGGTCGTCCGGGCGGTCGTTCCACCGCGGGGCGCCGAAGTGGTCCCCGCCGCCGAGCATGTTGCGGACCCGGTCCGCGAACGCCGGCGCCGGCCCGGTGCCGCGTGCCCAGGCGACGAACCGGTCCGCGGCGGCCTCGCGCACCCGGTCGGGCCGGGGCGCGGACTGCGCCTGCGGCGGCAGCACCGTCATCGCGATCGCGGTGATCCGGCCCTCGCCGTCGGTGGTCCACCACACCGCCTCGACCGGACAGAGGTCGCTGCCGGCCGCCCGGTCGACGGTGACGAACCCGCGCATCTCGTCGGGCGCGCAGCCGGGGCTGCCGTGCCCGACCCGCACGGCGGGAAGCCGGGCGCCGGCGCCGAGGTCCGCCGGGGTCCGGGTGCTGAGCTCGCGCAATAGCGCCGGAGCCGCGTGGCAGGTGCCGCCGCCGCCTTCGCACAGGGTCCAGGCCGGCGCCTGCGGGTCGCGCAGGTCGGCGCCGTCGACCTCGACGGCCGGCCCGCCGATCACCGAGAGCTCGACCCGGGAGGCCAGGCGCGGCACGTCCCCCCAGCCGCGGGCGAACCGCAGCAGGTCCAGCGCGCGGCGGCTGTCCGGCTCCCCCACGCAGTCGACCACGTTGATCGGCACCGTCACCTGGAGCCGGACCTCGGCGCCCGCCACAACCGGCTGCCCGGGCCCCGGGTTGGTCCGGGTGACGAGACCCACCGGCCAGCAGCCCTCGCGGCGCTCGCTCACCCGGACCTTCAGGCCCCGGCTCTCGAGCTCGGCGACGGCCGGGTCCACCTCGGCGCCGAGCAGGGGCGGCATCCGGTCGTCGTCGTACCGGTGCTCGCGCTCGACCGGCCGCCCGTCCGGTCCGGCCGGCTGTGGCCGGTCGTCGCCCGCGCGACCGACCAGCACGACCAGGCCCACGATGAGGACGACCGCTGCAGCCGCCGCGGCCGCCCCGGCGAGCAGGCCGGCGCCGCGGCGGTGGTGCGGGTCGGCAGGGTCGAGGGGGTCGACGTCGATCGTCGCGGCCGCCCGGGCCAGCAGCACCCGGGCCCGCTCCTCGCTCAGCTCATCGGACATCGGGGGCCTCCACGAGGGGCGCGAGCGCGGCGAGCGCGCGGGAGGTACGGGACTTCACGGTGCCCGGCGCGACCCCCAGCGCCGCCGCCGTGTCCCGCTCGGACAGGTCCGCCCAGAAGCGCAGCACCAGCACCTCGCGGTGCTCGGGCGACAACGCCGCCAGCGCCCGTCGTACGGCGATCCCCTCGGCCCACGCCAGGTCCTCGGCCGGGCCGTCGGGCAGGGTCGCCGTCGGGAGCTCACCGTTCCAGCGGCGCTGCCGGGCGTCGTGCAGCGTGGTGACGAGGACGCGGTGCACGTAGGCGTCGGGCCGGTCCGCCGCCGTCACCCGCCGCCACGAGCGGAAGCACTTGAGGAGCGCGCTCTGGACGATGTCCTCCGCATCGGCCGCCGGGCAGCCGAGCAGCACGGCGGTCCGCACGAGCCGCGGGCGGCGGTCGGCGACGTACGCAGTGAAGTCCATGCCGGGCTCCTCCTCGGGTCACCCAGTGTGACCGGCGGGGGGGCCGGATCGGTTCCGGGCTCAGCCCAGGCCGAGGATCTCCGTGGACCGCTCCCGCATCTCGATCTTGCGGATCTTGCCGGTCACCGTCATCGGGAACTCGTCGACCAGCATCACGTAGCGCGGGATCTTGTAGTGCGCGAGCTTGCCCGTCGCGAACTCCTTGACCGCCGCGGCGTCGAGCGGGGCGGCGCCGGGGCGGACCCGGATCCAGGCGCAGAGCTCCTCGCCGTACTTCTGGTCGGGGACGCCGACCACCTGGACGTCCTCGACGTCGGGGTGGGTGTAGAGGAACTCCTCGATCTCGCGCGGGTAGATGTTCTCGCCGCCGCGGATGACCATGTCCTTGATCCGGCCCACGATGTTGGCGTAGCCGTCCTCGCGCATGACCGCGAGGTCACCGGTGTGCATCCAGCCGTCGGCGTCGATCGCCTCGGCGGTCTTGTCCGGGTCGGTCCAATAGCCGAGCATCACGCTGTAGCCGCGGGTGCAGAACTCCCCCGGCTCCCCACGCGGGACGGTCTCGCCCGTCACCGGGTCGACGATCTTGATCTCGACGTGCGGGGCGGCGCGCCCGATGGTCGCCGTACGGCGGTCGAGGTCGTCGTCGGCACGGGTCTGGCAGCTGACCGGGCTGGTCTCGGTCATCCCGTAGGCGATCGACACCTCCGCCATGTGCATCTCGTTGATGCAGCGCTTCATCACCTCGACCGGGCAGATCGAGCCGGCCATGATCCCGGTGCGCAGGCTGGACAGGTCGAAGTCCGCGAAGCCCGGCGTGTTCTGCATCGCGATGAACATCGTCGGCACGCCGTAGACCCCGGTGCACTTCTCGTCCTGGACCGCCTGCAGCGTGATCGCCGGGTCGAAGCCCGGCGCCGGGATCACCATCGTCGCGCCGTGGGTGACGCAGCCGAGGTTCGCCATCACCATGCCGAAGCAGTGGTAGAAGGGCACCGGGATGCAGAGCCGGTCCTGCTCGGTGAAGCCGATCAGCTCGGTGACGAAGAAGCCGTTGTTGAGGATGTTGCGGTGGCTGAGCGTGGCGCCCTTGGGGAAGCCCGTCGTCCCACTCGTGTACTGGATGTTGATCGCGTCGTCCGGGCTCAGCGCGCGCTGCCGCTCGGCGAGCGCGTCGGCGGGGAGCCCCCGGCCGGCCTCGAGGAGGGCCTGCCAGTCGTCGCTGTCGACGTACAGCGTGCGCTCGAGGCCGGGCACCTCACCCTTGCCGGTGACCTCGTCGACCATGCCCCGGTAGTCACTGGTCTTGAAGCTCGTCGCGGCCAGCAGCAGGCGCAGATCGGACTGGTTGACGGCGTACGCGAACTCGTGGGTGCGGTACGACGGGTTGACGTTGACCAGCACCGCCCCCGCCTTGGCCGCCGCGAACTGCACGATCGTCCACTCGGCACAGTTGGGCGCCCACATCCCGACCCGGTCGCCCTGCTCGATCCCGAGCCCCAGCAACCCCCGCGCCACCTCGTCGACGACGGCGTCGAACTCCCGCCACGTCCACCGGCGCCCGCTCGCCACCTCCACCAGCGCCTCACGGTCCGGCCACCGCGCGACCGTCCGCTCGAGGTTGGCTCCGATGGTCTCCTCGAGGAGGGGCGTGGTGGTCTCACCCGCGGCGTACGACAGCTCGGTCATGGGTCCATGGTGACGCGCGGGTGAGCGCGGTCACACCCCCCTAAAGGGGGTAGGGCCCTTCTGGAGCCGCTCAGAGGTCGAAGAGCGAGCCTGCCTCGTTGATGTCGGCGTCGGTCCGGGGCTGGTGGGTCGCACCGGAGGACGTCGGGGCCGCGGGGGCCTCGGGCTCCGGCTCGGGCTCCGGCTGGGTCTCGGGCTCCGGCTGGGGCTCGGGCTCCGGGGTGGGCTCCGGCTCGGCAGCGACGGGCGCCGCAGCAGGAGCGGGCTCCGGAGCAGCGAGGTCGAACAGCGAACCCATCGCGTTGAGGTCCACGTCGGTCGCCGGAGCGGTCGGCGCAGGCGCGGCCTCGGCGACCGGGGCCGGCTCGGGCTCGGGCTCGGGCGTGGGCTCGGGCTCGGGCGTGGGCTCCGGCTCAGCGGCGACGGGCGCCGCCGCCGGCGCGGGCTCCGGAGCGGCGAGGTCGAACAGCGAGCCACCGGCGTTCAGGTCGACCGCCGGTGCGGCCGGTGCCGCCGGCTCGGCCGGGGCAGCGGGGGCCTCGGCCGCGGGAGTGGGCGTGGGCTCGGGCTCGGGGGTGGCGAGGTCGAACAGCGACCCACCGGAACCGAGATCCACCGACTTCGTCTCGGCCGCCGGCTCCGCAGCGGCGGGTGCCGCCGGAGCGGGGGCCGGAGTGGGCGCAGGGGTGTCGAAGAGCGAGCCGCCGTCGTCGAACAGCGAACCCGAGGACGAGCCCGAGTCGGCCGGCTTCTCGGCAGCCGGAGCCGCCGGGGCCGGCGTCGCAGCCGGGGCCGGGGTGTCGAACATGGAGCCCGGGTCGTCGAAGAGCGAACCGCCTGCGGCGGGCTCCGCCTTCTTCTCGGGAGCGGCCGGCGCCGCCGGGGCAGCGGCCGGGGTGTCGAACATCGAGCCCGGGTCGTCGAACAGCCCGCCGCCACCGCTACCGCCGGCAGCACCAGCGGACGCCGGAGCCGACGGCTCGGCCGGAGCCTCCTCGACCGCCGGAGCAGCAGCCGGAGCAGCCGCCTCAGCAGGCGGCGCTGCAGCGGCAGGAGCAGCCGCGGCCGCGGCCGCAGGAGCCGCCGCCTTCGGCTGCAGCGGGGCACCCTCACCCGGGAGCAGCTTGGTCGCCTGCTCGCCCTTCACCGACGCCAGCAGCATCTGCGCGACGTCGAGGACCTCGACCTCCTCGCGCGCCTCGCCGTCGGCCTGCATCTTGGTCAGGCCGTCGGAGAGCATCACGCGGCAGAACGGGCAGCCCACGGCGACCTGGTCGGCGCCGGTGCCGACGGCCTCGGCGGTGCGGTTCAGGTTGATCCGCTCGCCGATGGTCTCCTCCATCCACATGCGGGCGCCGCCGGCGCCGCAGCAGAAGGACCGCTCGGAGTTGCGCTCCATCTCGGCGAGCTCGGCGCCCGGGAGGATCTGCAGGAGGTCGCGCGGCGGGGTGTAGACCTGGTTGTGACGGCCCAGGAAGCAGGGGTCGTGGTACGTGATCTTGCGGTCGTGCGCGCCGGCACCGGACGCCACGGGGGTCAGCTTGCCCTCGCGGACGAGGCGGTTGAGCAGCTGGGTGTGGTGGATGACCTCGAGCTCGATGCCGAGGTCGCGGTACTCGTTCTTGAGCGTGTTCATGCAGTGCGGGCAGGTGGAGACGACCTTCTTGGCCTTGGCCTCGGTCAGGGTCGCGATGTTCTGCTGGGCCAGGCCCTGGAACACGAACTCGTTGCCGGCGCGGCGCGCGGAGTCGCCGGTGCACGTCTCGCCGTTACCCAGTACGCCGAACGAGACGCCCGCGAGGTCGAGCAGCTCGGCGACGGCGCGGGTGGTCTTCTTCGCGCGGTCCTCGTAGGCACCGGCGCAGCCGACCCAGAACAGCCAGTCGACGGACTCGAGGTCCTCGATCTGGTCGCCGACGACCTTGACCTCGAAGGGCAGGTCCTTGGCCCAGTCGAGGCGGACCGTGGGCGACATGTTCCACGGGTTGCCCTTGTTCTCCAGGCCCTTGAAGAGGCCGTTGAGCTCGGAGGGGAAGTTCGACTCGACGAGCACCTGGTAGCGGCGCATGTCGACGAAGTGGTCGACGTGCTCGATGTCGACGGGGCACTGCTGGACGCAGGCACCGCAGTTGGTGCAGGCCCACAGGGCGTCCTCGTCGATGACGAAGTCGCCGCCCTCGGGGTTGTAGAACCACTCACCCGCGTCGACGTCGGCCTTGCCGACGAGGGTGCGCTGCTCGGCGCCGCCGGCGACGGCGTACGCCTCCTCACGCAGGGCCATCATCATCAGCTTGGGCGAGAGGGGCTTCTCGGTGTTCCAGGCCGGGCACTGCGACTGGCAGCGACCGCACTCCGTGCAGGTCGTGAAGTCGAGGATGTCCTTCCAGGAGAAGTCCCAGATCCCGCCGACGCCGAGGATGGCGTCCTCGTCGAGGTCGTCGACGTCGTCGAGGGTGATCGCCTTGCCGCCGGAGGTGAGCGGCTTGACCGCGCCGAGGGCCGTGCGGCCGGACTCCTCGCGCTTGAACCAGATGTTGAACCAGGCGGTGAACCGGTGCCAGGCCACACCCATGGTCAGGTTGGTCGAGATCACGATCAGCCAGACCATCGCGGAGACGATCTTGACCATCGCGATGAAGTAGATGATGTTCTCGAGCGAGCCGATCGAGTCGTGCCCGGTCGGGTAGAGGTTGCCGAAGTACTGCGAGATCGGGAAGTGCGCGCCGGTCGCGTGCTCGGC
This sequence comes from Pimelobacter sp. 30-1, assembly GCF_018831735.1. Classification (NCBI taxonomy): domain Bacteria; kingdom Bacillati; phylum Actinomycetota; class Actinomycetes; order Propionibacteriales; family Nocardioidaceae; genus Pimelobacter; species Pimelobacter sp. 30-1. The sequence goes on along the minus strand of NZ_NHTS01000001.1, from coordinate 747,510 downwards.
GTGCTCGCCGCCGTGGGCCTGGGCCAGGTTGTACTCCGCGCCGCGGATGAAGAGGATCGCGGAGCTCTCGAGCAGCACCATCGCCTCGACGAAGAAGGCCTGCCACATGGTGGAGCCGAAGAAGCGGCTCTGGCGGCCCAGCTTCGAGGGCAGGTGCGTGAGGCGGTAGTAGATCAGCGGGATGATCGCGAGCGTGCCGAGCAGGCCGAGCAGCTCGGCGACCCACTCGTAGACGACCCACTTGCCGATGATCGGGATCGTCCACTCGGCGTCGAAGAGCTGGATGAACGCCGCGGCGACCGCCGTGGAGAGGAAGAGGAACGCCGCGAAGGCGAACCAGTGCAGGATGCCGACCCACGTCCACTGGAGCATCCGGGTGTGCCCGAAGGTCTCCTTGACCATGGTCAGCGTGCGCCCCACGGGGTTGCCGGTACGCCCGGGCGCCGGCTGCCCCCGCTTGATCACCCCGAGCATCGCCAGGACGGCGCGTGCCGTCAGGGCGACGGCAACGACCGAGACGGCCAGGGAGACGACGATCGCAAGGGTCTGCATGGTGTCCAACAGCTCCTCATCCGCAGGGAGTCAGGGGCGCGCACACAGGTGTGCGCCGGACGAGCCTAGTGCCGACGGCCGGGACGGGTCGCGATAGGCAACCCTTACCCGCGCCGCCCGCAGCGGGCGCGCTTCGCTGAATCCTACCGACAGGTAACTTCGGCCGCGCCGTGATCCCCGCCTCACCGGAACCGGACGGCCTTGACCTTCCCGGCGGCGCCGAAGCGGACGACGACCTTGACCTTCGCCTTCTGCTTGGACTTGGCGCAGAAGACGAACTTCGTGCCGAGGCGCTCGTACGGCTGACCGACGCGCGCCATCACATCACGCGTGCTCATCCGGGTGCGCACCATCCGCTTCGCGAGACGCTGCGCCTTGGCCTTCGACATCCGCAGCGCGGGGTTGCGGCACGAGTCGGCGCGGACGCCGTAGGTGCGCTCCCACATCTGCAGGTAGGCCTCGGCACCGCGCGCCATGTCGTCGACGATCTTGGCGCCGTCGCCGCGGCGCTGGGCGTCGGCGACCTTGCGCAGGTCCTCGACCCAGTCGGGGTAGAGGCCGTACTGCGCGACGCCGTCGGTGTTGATGTCCCAGGTGCGCTGACCGGCCTTCTGCTTGTCGATCCGGACGCCGCCCAGACCGGTGAACGGGTACTTCACCGGGTTGGGCACGTCCTTGCCGCGCGGGTTGCCCTGGGCGCCGAGGCCGTTGATGTCGGCACCGAACCCGAAGCCGAAGTAGTAGCGCGAGTCGGCCCAGCCCAGGTGCCGGCGCCACTTGGCGACGAACCCGGTCGAGTCCCCGGCGTACGGCGTGATGAAGCCGCCCGCCTTGTAGATCCGCGGGTACGTGTCCGGCGTCGACCAGGAGTGGCTGGAGATCACGCCGGGGTAGCGCAGGTCCTCGATGACGTCCATCGACGCGGCGCGGGCCTTGACCGAGAGGTGGTCGGGGTCGAAGACCATCTTGCGCCGGGCCATCCCCTCGATCGTGTGCACGCCGAGCTCGGTCAGGCCGCGCTTGTTGCAGTGCGCGGGCTGCGGGTACAGCGGCAGCGCGGGCAGGATGCCGAGCACCTTGCCGAGCGCCCCGAAGAGCGCGTCCTGCTGACCCGCGGTGATGTCGGGGATGGTGATCTGGGCGTTGTCCGCGGACTCGCCGTCGGCGGGATCGCAGTGCTCCATCGCCCAGAACGAGCCGGTCTCGAGGAAGTTGGCGGCGTTGACGAGCGGCCCGATCGCGCCCGCGTCACCGGCGACGCCGGCCAGGGCGTTGTCGAACTTGTTGACCAGCTCCATCTGCCGGACGCCGAGGCGCTGCATCTCGTCGAGGTTGGCGTCGATCTCGCCCGGCGTGCACGCGGGCTGGTCGCGACCGAGCACCTTCTTGTAGGTGCAGCCGAACGGGATCGAGGTCTCGATCCCCATGATCACGGCCATCTTGCCGCCGTTGATCACGCGCCGGGCCTCGAAGGGGTCCTTCACGATCCGGTAGAAGCCCTTGCCGGGGCCGCCGAACTGGGCGTCGATGTAGCTCTGCATCTTCACCATGTCCGCGGCCTGGAGCCGGATGGACGTCATGTCGTCGCAGGAGTTCCGCTTGAGCGGGTAGAGCTGGCAGAGCTTGTTGTTCTCGACGAGCAGGTTGACGAACAGCCGCTGGCCGCCGCGCCAGGCCCGCTCGAGCCAGCGGTAGTAGGTGCCCTCGTGGGTCAGCGACTCCGGCGCCGGCCAGTCCTTGAAGGTCGGCCAGCCGACCGGGTCGTGCGAGGCCTTGCCGGAGAGCACCGACTCGAGCAGCGCGCCCTTGCCGCCGGTGATCTTGTGGTCGGCGCAGTCGTCGAGCGCGTACGGCGCGCCGTACTCGTGCCAGGGCCGGCCGCAGTGCACCTTGCCGCCGAGGAACTCGAAGGCCATGCCGTGGGTGTGCGCGTCGACGAACCCCCGCACCTCCTGGTACGACGTCACGCCCGCGAACGGGTCGCCCGTCACGTCGATCCCCGCCTCCGGGTACGCCGGGCAGCTGCGCGCCAGCGCCAGCCGGAACGGCGTGCCGGTGGTCCCCGAGCCGAGCGCGCCGCCGGCCTGGGCGACGAGCGCCCGGGCGCCGATCGCGAGCACGAAGCCGCGCGCGGTCTTGGTGACGGTCCAGTCGGCCTGGGCGCTCGGCTTGGCGGCGACGGCGACGGAGCCGTTGCGCTGGAGCGTGAGCTCGCCCTGCGGGGTGTGCAGCAGGTAGCCGCCGAGCCGGGTCGCCTTGAAGTAGTAGGTGCCGTAGCGGCCGGTCGGCGTGCTCAGCGTGTAGCAGCCGCCGGCCATCGCGTAGCGGTCGGCGGGCACGGCGGTGCGCGGCTGGTAGGCCCGGACCGTGGTCAGCCGCGGGTCGGGGAGGGCGCGCTGGGAGGCGACGTACTTCTCCGCCGAGCGGCGCTCGGCCGCGCTGGTCGGGTCGACCGCCTCGTCGCCGACGGCGAGGCCGCGGGAGACGTCGTTCTTGGTGGCCGGGTCGTTGTGGTCGTGCGGCGGCAGGAGTGCGTCGTCGTGCGGGACCCCGCGCTCGGACTTGGCCTGCTCGTTGGCCATCGCCAGGGTCACCGCCCCGCCACCGGCTCCGCTCGTCGGGATCGCGAGGGCGACCCCCACGACCGCCAGCGCCACCAGCGCGGCGAGCCCGACCCGGCGGGCCCCGCCCGCCTGCTCCTGCGTCACGACGTCCTCAGCCACAGCCTTACCTCCCTGTCCCCGGGCGCACCGGAGTGACCCCGATCACTCCTCAACGAGGGGGACGGGTCCAGGTCACGCAAAACGTGACACTGATTCAGGTTGTCGCCTAGCGAGCGTGGCGCAGGGTGCGTGCCGCCAGCAGCACGGCCACCCCGCTGAGGACGACACCGAGGAGCGAGGTCGTCGCGACGCCCGACCCGAAGGCGTGGTGCGCCGAGGCGAGCAGGGCCTCGGCGTTCCGGGCCGGCAGCTCGGTCGCGACCTGGGTGGCGCCGGCGAGGGTGTCGCGCGCGGTCGCCGCCTGGGCCGCGGTGAGCCCGTCGGGGAGCACCACCCGGTCGGAGTAGGCGTTGGTCAGGATCGTGCCGAGGATCGCGGTGCCGAGCACGGTCCCGACCTCGTAGGCGGTCTCGGAGATCGCCGAGGCCGCCCCGGCCCGGGCCTCGGGCACCGCCGAGACGATGAGGTCGTTCGACACGGTCTCGGCCGCGCCGACCCCGGCGGCCAGCAGCGCGAAGGAGACCATGATCGTGGTGACGCCGACCGTCCCGTCGCCGAGCGCGATGGTGGCGTAGCCCGCGCCCGAGGCCAGCAGCGCCCCGCACACGACCACCACCGGCCGCACCCGCTGGACGATCGGTACGACGCTCAGCCCGGCCACGATCATCGCGAGCACGCCCGGCAGCAGCGCGAGCCCGGCGTCCATCGGCGCGTAGCCGTGGACGAGCTGGAGCTGCTGGGAGACGAAGAACAGGAACCCGATCAGCGAGAACACCGACAGCAGGTTGACCAGCACCGCGCCGCTGAACGCACCCGTCGCGAACAGCCGCACGTCGATCATCGGGTGCGCGAGCCGCAGCTGGCGGCGCACGAAGACCACGATCACCACCAGGCCCACCGCGAGCGCAGCGAGGCCGAGCCCCAGTGCACCGCCCTTGGCGGCGGTCTTGATGCCGAAGACCAGGGCGAGCATCGCGACCAGCACCAGCACCGCCGACCACGGGTCGAGCGGGTGCCCGTCGGGGTCGCGCGACTCGGGCAGCAGGAAGGGCGCCAGCACCAGGAACAGCACGAGCACCGGCACCGCCATCAGGAACACCGAGCCCCACCAGAAGTGCGCGAGCAGGAAGCCGCCGACGATCGGGCCCAGCGCGGAGCCGGAGGCGAAGCCCGCCGCCCAGATCGCGATCGCCGTACGACGCTGCGCCCGGTCGGTGAAGATGCTGCGCAGGAGCGAGAGCGTCGAGGGCATCAGCATCGCGCCGAAGACCCCCAGCCCGGCCCGCGCCGCGACCAGCGCCTCGCCGGTCGGCGCGAACGCGGCGGCGACCGACACCAGGGCGAAGCCGACGCTGCCGATGAAGAGCATCCGGCGCCGTCCGTAGCGGTCGGCGAGCGCACCCATCGGCACCAGCAGGCCGGCGAGGACCAGCGGGTAGATGTCGACCATCCACAGCACCTGGGTCGCCCCGGGCGCGAGGGAGAGCGAGATCTGCGGCAGCGCGAACGCCAGCACCGTGTTGTCGACCGACACCAGCAGCACCGGCAGCAGGAGGACGCCGAGGGCCGCCCACCGCCGCGTCGCGCTTGGTTCCGCGGTCCGCCGACCGCCCCGTCCTGAGCTCATGACCCCCCAACGCCCCGTCCGCCGCTCCGGCTGCCGGGAGGTGCCGACCGGTGCGCAAAACGTCGATTGCCCGCCGGGCCGGTTCGGTCTGGGGGTCGTCGGGAAGGATGAGCCCATGCCCGTGACTCCTCGCCGCGCACTCGCCACCCTCGTGACCCTGGCGCTCGGCCTGACCCTGGCCGCCTGCGGCGAGGACGCGGCCGGCACCCGGGCCGACCCGATGTCTTCCGGCTCCGGCGCCGGCGTCCCCGGCCCCACCGGCGAGCCGACCCGGGTCACCGACCGCGGCGACCTGTCGGTGGCCCGCAGCGAGACCCGCGAGGACTCGGTCTACCCCGAGGTCGGCGACCCGCTCGTCGACGCGCTGCACTACGCGCTCGACCTGACCTGGGACCCGAAGCAGGACCGGCTGAGCGCGAAGCAGAAGCTCACCTTCCGCGCCACCACCGACGCCGCACAGATCCCGCTCGCGCTGAGCGATGCCCTCGAGGTCTCGGCGCTGACCGTCGACGGCGAGAAGGCCGCGTTCACCGGCGCCGACGACCGGCTCACCATCGACCATCCCGTCACCGCCGACCAGCAGTACGTCGTCGAGCTGGCCTACGCCGGCACCCCGGTCCCCGCCGACGCCCCCAGCACCCGCTCGGACTTCCGCCAGGGCCTGGGCTGGAACATCACCGACGACCACGAGACCTGGACCATGCAGGAGCCCTACGGCGCCTTCACCTGGTACGCCGTCAACGACCAGCCCGCCGACAAGGCGCTCTACGACTTCACCCTGACCGTGCCCGAGCCGTGGTCCGGCGTGGCCAACGGCGTGCTCACCGACACGACCACGCGCAAGGGCATGGTCACCGACGTCTGGCACCTCGCGGAGCCCGCGTCGTCGTACCTGGTGACGGTGGCGTTCGGGCACTACCAGCGCACCGACCTCAAGTCCGCGAGCGGCGTCCCGGTCCAGGTGTGGGCGCCGGCCGACGGCGAGGCCCTGCCCGGCGGCACCGGCACCGCGCCCGACGCGATCGACTGGCTGGAGAAGATCCTCGGCCCCTACCCGTTCGAGAGCTTCGGCATCGTCGTGGTCGACAACGAGAGCGGCATGGAGACCCAGACCATGGTCACGCTCGGCAACACCGAGTACAGCCTCTCCCCCGCGGTCGTCGTCCACGAGGCCGCCCACCACTGGTACGGCGACACGGTCTCCCCCGCGGACTGGTCCGACGTGTGGATGAACGAGGGCATGGCGATGTACCTCCAGGGCATGTGGGAGGCCGAGCAGGAGGGCATCTCCATCGACCGCAAGATGGATGAGTGGGCCGGCTTCGAGGACGACCTGCGCGCGGGCGCCGGGCCGCCGGGCGACTACGACCCGCAGCAGTTCGGCGACGGCAACATCTACTACGGCCCCGCCGTGATGTGGCAGGAGCTGCGCAAGAAGATCGGCGACGACCGGTTCTTCGCGCTGCTCAAGGACTGGCCCGCGAGCCGTGAGAACCGCTCGACCGACCGCGCCGACTACCTGGCCTGGATCGAGAAGGAGACCGGCGAGGACCTCGGCGCCTTCTTCGACGCCTGGCTGCTCGACAAGCAGTCCCCGCCCCGGGCCTGAGCGGGCCGCGCACCCGCGCACCCTTCCCAGGGACTGAAACACGTTCTACCCTCCGGGGATGCGCCTTCGCTCCCTGGCGGCTGCTGCCGCTGCCGGCGTCCTCGCCCTGACCCTCGGCACCACCGGATCCCCCTCGGCCGCGGCCGGCGGTGACCCGGCCCTGCCCGGGCTCCCGGCGCTGCCGACGATCCCCGGGCTGCCGATCCCCCCGCTGCCCACCGACCTGCTGGTGCCCCGGTTCACCGGGGCGGCCGTCACGCCGCAGCCGCTGGCGGCGCCACCGGTCCCGCAGAACCCGTTCCTCGCGCCCAACGGGCGCAGCAGCATGCACAACGACGCCTACAGCACCGACGCGTACGCCGTCTCGGGGCCGACCGGGCGCGGGCTGACGATGCGCACGGCGTCGTACGGGATCCGGGAGTGCGCGACCATCGCGTTCGACTCCCGGGACCGGATCGTCGGCCTGTGTGGCGGACTCGAGGGCTTCACGCTCATGGTGATCGACCCGGTCACCCTGCGCGCGATCTCCCAGCTCCAGCTCTCCCAGCGGGACCTGACCTCGGGCGCGAACCCGCTCACCGACATCTGCGGGGGCACGTACTTCTTCCTCGACGGCGACGACCGCGCCTTCGCGACCACGACCGACTCCGCGATCGCGGAGGTGAGCGTGACCGCCGCGGGCGGGCTGGTGAAGGGCCGGCGGTGGCCGCTGGCGTCGTACCTGCCCGAGGGGGACTGCCTCGTCGCGACCGGCGTCGACTGGTCCGGGCGGCTGTGGTGGTTCAGCCAGCAGGGCACGGTCGGCACGCTCGACCGGGCCGGCGGCGCGGTGCGCACGCTGCGACTGCCCGCCGGCGAGGGCATCTTCAACTCGGTGTCGACCGACGAGACCGGCGGCGTCTACTTCGTCTCGACCCACCAGACCTACCGGCTCGACGCGGCCGCGGACGGCACGCCCGAGGTCACCTGGGCGATCCCCTACGACCGCGGCACCCGCAAGAAGCCGGGCATGCTCTCCCAGGGCTCGGGCACCTCGCCCACCCTCATCGGCGAGAAGTGGATCGCGATCGCCGACAACGCCGAGCCGCGCAGCCACGTGATCGTCTACGACCGGCGTACCGGCGTACCGGCCGGCCAGCGCGAGCACTGCTCGATCCCGGTGCTCGCCGACGGCGCCAGCACCACCGAGAACAGCCTCGTCGCGGCGGGCGAGTCGGTGATCATCGAGAACAACTACGGCTACGCCGGCGTGCAGTCCACGCTGCTCGGCAAGTCCACGACGCCCGGCGTCTCGCGGGTGATGATCGAGGACGACGGCTGCCGCGTCGCCTGGACCAACCCCACCGTCGCGCCGACGTCGGTGCCGAAGGCCTCGCTCGGCAACGGGCTGGTCTACGTGTACTCCAAGCCGCCGGGCAACATCCTCGACGCCTGGTACGTCACCGCCATCGACATCCGCACGGGCGAGACCCGCTGGAGCCGGCTCACCGGCACCGGGATCCAGTGGAACAACCACTACGCGTCGATCTACCTCGGCCCCGACGGGGCGCTGTACGTCGCGACGATCGTGGGGCTGATCCGGATCAAGGACTCCTGAGCCGGCGGCTCAGAGCGCGGCCGGCAACGTGGTGACGCCCTCCTCGGCGAGGAAGTGGCCGGCGCCGGGCACCACCCGGACCGGTACGCCGAGCAGGTGGGCGAGCCGGTCGGTGTGCCCGGCGGGGACGTAGGCGTCCGCGTCGGAGCGGAGCACCGTGACCTCGCCGGTCCGGGACGCGATCCGGGCCAGGCCCGCGACCGCACCGGCGACATAGGGGTCCAGGCCGGGCAGCGCGGGGAGCGGGTCCACGAACCCGGCGACGAGCACGAGCCGGCCGAGCCGCCAGTCACCGGGCAGCGCGGCGAGGTGGCGCAGCACGGTGAGGCAGCCGAGGCTGTGCCCGACGACGAGGTCGCCGGCTCCGGGTGTCCCGACCGCCGCGGCGGTGGCGGTGAGCCACCGGCCCGGGTCGGGCGAGTCCGGCTCCGGCAGGGCGGGGACGACACTCGCCCAGCCGGCCTCGGCGAGCCGTGCCGCGAGCCAGCCGAACCAGTGATCGGCCGGCGTGGCGCCGTACCCGTGGATGATCGTGGCGCGCGGCGGGGTTGCACTCGTCGTCATGGCGAGGACCGTAGGGGTTCACGCCGGCGTGAAGGTCAAGCGGAGGAACCGGATGCTGATCGGCGAGCTCGCCCGCCGCACGGAGACGTCCACCCGGGCGCTGCGGCACTACGAGGACACGGGCCTCCTCGTCCCCGACCGCACGACGGGCGGCTACCGCACCTATGCGGCGGCTGATGTCGCGCGGGTCGCGCAGATCCGGACCCTGCTCGCTGCCGGGATCGGCACCGCGACCATCCGTCGCTTCCTCGACTGCGCCCGCGACGGCCGCCACGGCACCTACCTCGAGCTGTGCCCCGACCTGCGCGCCGAGCTGGACGCCATCGCCGCCCGCCTCGACGCCGAGCAGGCCGCACTGGCGGCCCGACGCGAGCGGTTGGCCGGACTGGTCACGGCGTCGCGGTGACCGGTCCTCGCACCCGGCGCGGCGGGGTGTGGATGTCGAAGGGCAGCAGCTCCTGGCCGAGCAGCGAGTGCGGCTCCTGGCCCGGCTGGACGAGCCCGAGCCGCTCCAGGAACGGGAACCGCGCCTCGGCCGCGACGAAGTGGCGCGCGGCCATCGGCGGGTGCCAGATGCTGTAGGTCCCGACGCGGCCGGCCCGGCCGCGGCGGTACCAGCCGACCGTCGGGTGGGTCAGCAGCGCCTGCCAGTCGCGCTCGGTGGCGAACCCGTCGAGCCCCGCCGGTACGGCGGCCGCCTCGCTCGCCCGGCAGGTCGCCTCGTCGGTGCGGAGCGCCCACGACGCGCGGCCGTCGTCCCAGGTGGCGGTGAGGCCGATCCGCTCGCGGCGCCAGGGCATCCCCCACAGCCGCCGCGGCAGCACCACGGTCGGGTGGTCGAAGGCGGTGCCGAGGAACCAGGCGCCACGGACGCCGTCGCGGCGTACGTAGGCGCGGTAGTTGACCTGCCCGCAGGTGATCGCGACCCGCGGCAGCCCGCGGAAGTGGAAGCTCTCGTCGCGGAAGGCGACCGCCGAGACCAGCGCCGCGGGTCCGCCGGCGAGCTCGACCACCTCGGGCACGTAGCCCGCGGGGAGGTGCCGCGCCAGCCGCTCCGGGCTGACCCGGAACGTGGTGATCATGAAGTCGCGCAGGTCCGAGGCGGCGTGGAACCAGCGCACCCGGGGCCGGTCGGTGCCGAGGAAGCCGGCCAGCCCCGGCTGCGCGTCGTCCATGCGGCCGCGGGTCAGAAGAGCAGCGCCGTGGCGGGATCGCTGACCAGGTCGGCCACGTCGGCGAGGAACCGGGAGCCGGTCGCGCCGTCGATGTGGCGGTGGTCGAAGGACAGCGACAGCGTCATCACCTGGCGCGGGACCACCTGGTCCCCCACCACCCACGGCTGCGCCTTGATCGCGCCGAGGCACAGGATCGCGGACTCGCCGGGGTTGATGATCGGCGTCCCACCGTCGACCCCGAACACGCCCACGTTGGTGATCGTGAACGAGCCGCCGGACAGGTCGGCCGGCTGGGTCCGTCCCTCGCGCGCGGTCGCCGTCAACGCCTCGAGCGCCTGGGCGAGCTCGACGAGCGAGAGCGCGTGGGCGTCCTTGACGTTGGGGACGACGAGCCCGCGCGGGGTCGCCGCGGCGATGCCGAGGTTGACGTAGTGCTTGACCACGACCTCCTGGGCGGCCTCGTCCCAGGTCGAGTTGAGCAGCGGCGTACGGCGCAGCGCGAGCAGGCAGGCCCGGGCGATGACGAGCAGCGGGCTCACCTTGAGCCCGGCGAGCTCGCGGCGCTCCTTGAGCCGGGCGACCAGCTCGACCGTGGCGGTCGCGTCGATCGTGACCCACTCGGTGACGTGGGGCGCGGTGAAGGCCGAGGAGACCATCGCCGCGGCCATGTTCTTGCGGACGCCCTTGATCGGCTCACGGGTCTCGCGGCCCGCCGGGTCGGCGACCACGGGACCGGGGGCGACGCGCGTGGCGGCGGGGGCAGGGGTGCCTCCGGCGGCCACGGCGAGGACGTCCTCCTTGCTGACCGTGCCGCGCGGGCCGGTGGGGACGAGCGCGGTGAGGTCGACGCCGAGGTCGCGGGCCAGGCGGCGCACGAGCGGCTTGGCGAGGGCGCGGATCGGACGGGTGGGCGCCGGCGCGGCCTCCGGGGCCGGCGCGGGCCCGGCCTCGGCCTCGGGCACGGCCTCGCCCTTGCGGGTGCGCCGCTTGAGCGCACGCTGCTTGGGTCCGTAGCCGACCAGCGTGGCGTTGCCCTCGGGCGGCACGTTGGTGTCGATCACCTCGGGGCCGGCGGACGCCGGTGCCGCGGCCGGTGCCGCGGGCGCGGGGGTCGCGGCGGGGGCCGGCGCGGAGCCGGGCTCGCCGATCCGGATGATCGGCGTGCCGACCTCGACGGTGTCGCCCTCGGCGACCAGGAGCGCGAGCACCTCGCCGGCGTAGGGCGAGGGCAGCTCGACGATGGACTTGGCGGTCTCGATCTCGACCACGATGTCGTTGATGGCGATCACGTCGCCGGTCTTGACCCGCCAGGCGACGATGTCGGCCTCGGTCAGGCCTTCGCCGACGTCGGGGAGCTTGAACTCGTTCGACATGGGGCGGCGCTCCTCAGAACCCGAAGGTGCGGTCGACGGCATCGAGCACCCGGTCGAGGTCGGGGAGGAAGGCCTCCTCGATCCGCGCCGGGGGGTAGGGCGTGTCGTAGCCGGTCACCCGCAGCACGGGCGCCTCGAGCGAGTGGAAGCACTCCTCGGTGACCCGGGCGGCGATCTCGGCGCCGAGGCCGAGCGTCTGGTGGGCCTCGTGGACGACGACGAGCCGGCCGGTCCGGCGTACGGACTCGTGGACGGGCAGCAGGTCGAGCGGCGAGAGGGTGCGCAGGTCGATGACCTCGAGCGAGCGCCCCTCCTCGGCGGCGACGGTCGCGGCGTCCAGGCAGGTCGACACGGTCGGGCCGTAGGCGACGAGCGTGGCGTCCGCGCCGGGCCGGACCACGCGCGACTGCCACAGCGGCGCGGGCGGTGCCGCCTCGTCGACGTCGGCCTTGGCCGAGTGGTAGAGCCGCTTGGGCTCGAGGAAGATCACCGGGTCGTCGGCGTGGATGGCCTGCTGGATCATCGCGTAGCCGTCGGCCGGGTTGGAGCAGGCGACGACCTTGAGCCCCGGGGTGTGGATGAACTGCGCCTCGGGCGACTCGCTGTGGTGCTCGACGGCGCCGATGCCGCCGCCGAACGGGATCCGGATGACCATCGGGATCCGGATCCGGCCCTGGCTGCGGAAGTGCAGCTTGGCGACCTGGCAGACGATCTGGTCGTAGGCGGGGTAGACGAAGCCGTCGAACTGGATCTCGACGACCGGGCGGTAGCCGCGCATCGCCAGGCCGACGGCGGTGCCGACGATGCCGGACTCGGCGAGCGGGGTGTCGATGACGCGGTCGTCGCCGAAGTCCTTCTGGAGGCCGTCGGTGATCCGGAAGACGCCGCCGAGCGTGCCGACGTCCTCGCCCATGACGACGACCTTGTCGTCGTCCTCCATCGCGCGGCGCAGACCGGCGTTGAGCGCCTTGGCCAGGGTCATCGTGGTCATGCCGTCACCTCCTCGAACGACGCGGCGTGGGCGTCGTAGGCCGCCTGCTGGGCGGCCAGCTCGGCCGTCTGCTCGGCGTGCACCAGCGCGAACATGTCGCGCAGGTCGGGATCGGGCAGCGCATGGCACTCGCGCCGCATCCGCTCACCGAGCGCGTCGGCCTCGGCGGCGACCGCGGCCATGAACTCGTCATCGGCCAGGCCGTTGCGGCGCAGGTAGGCCTCGAGGCGGGCGATCGGGTCCTTGAGCTTCCAGTGCTCGACGTCGTCGCTGAGCCGGTAGCGCGTCGGGTCGTCGGTCGTGGTGTGAGCGCCCATCCGGTAGGTGTAGGCCTCGATCAGGATCGGGCCCTGGCCCTCGCGGGCGCGCTGGAGCGCGGCGCGCATCACGGCGTACGTCGCGAGGACGTCGTTACCGTCGACGCGGATGCCGGGGAAGCCGAAGCCCTGGGAGCGGCGGTAGAGCGGGATCCGGGACTGGCGCTCGAACGGCTCCGAGATCGCCCACTGGTTGTTCTGGCAGAAGAACACCACCGGGGCGTTGTAGGAGGCCGCGAACACGAACGCCTCGTTGACATCGCCCTGGGACGAGGCGCCGTCGCCGAAGTGGGCCACCACCGCGGTGTCGCGCTCGGGGTCGCCGGTGCCGACCAGGCCGTCGCGCTGGACGCCCATCGCGTAGCCGGTGGCGTGGAGCGTCTGCGCGCCGATCACGATCGTGTAGAGCCCGAAGTTGTGCTCGTCGGGATCCCAGCTGCCCTGGTCGACGCCGCGGAAGAGCGCGAGCAGCTTGACCGGGTCGACCCCGCGGCACCACGCGACGGCGTGCTCGCGGTAGGTCGGGAAGACGTAGTCCTGGGGGGCCAGCGCCCGTCCCGCCCCGATCTGCGCGGCCTCCTGGCCGAGGAGCTGGGCCCACAGGCCGAGCTCACCGTGGCGCTGGAGCGCGGTCGCCTCGATGTCGAGACGGCGTACGAGCGTCATGTCGCGGTAGAACCCGCGCAGCTCGTCGGGGGTGAAGTCGAGGTCGAAGCCCGGGTGGTGGACCCGCTCCCCCTCGGGCGTCAGCAGCTGGACGAGCTCGGGGTCGGCCGGTTCGGGGGCCGGCGGTCCGAAGACGGGGTCGGTCATCACCACTCCTTGCGTCCGTCCCGGCGGGGTCGCCGCCGCGGAACGGTTAGGGGTCGTTCCGTGGTCCGGCTCGGTCACAGGGGTGGCGTGACGTGTGATCCGGAACACACGCTCACCGCCACGATACTCGTCCCCATGTCCGACTCGTGAAGGACGGCCCGGGCGTGCGTTGCCCGGGCCGTCGTCCTGCCTACTTCTTCTCTACGTAGCTGTACCCGCTGACCAGCCAGGTGCCGGACGATCCGTCGAGCGCCCAGGTGGACTGGAGGGTCTTCTTGGTGTTGGGCGCGTAGACGTCGCCCTTGACCTCGGAGATGTCGCCGACCGTGGTCGGGTCCTCGAAGGTGTACTCGGCGTTGGACATCGTCAGGTTGCCGGCAACCTTCTTGCAGCCGGCCTGGTCGGTGAACTCCGAGGCGAAGTAGTCCGGCGTGGTCAGCCCCTCGACCGCCAGGCAGTCCCCCTCGAGGAGCGAGTCGAGGAAGGCCCGGGCGGTGATCGTCGGGTCGTCGGTCGGAGCGTCGCCGAGGCTGCCCGTCGGCGAGTCGGTCTCGGTCGGCTCCTCCGTCGGCTCGTCGGTGGGCTCGTCCGTCGGCTCGTCGGTCGGGCTCTGCGAGGTCTTCTCGTCGCTGGCCTTCTTGTCGTCGTCATCGCCCTTGAACACGGTGAAGGCGAGGATCGCCGCCACCCCGAGGACGAGGACCACCACACCGGCGACGATGCCGATGATCAGGCCCTTCTTGCCGCCCCCGCCGCTGCCGCCGGCCGGCGGGGCCGGGAAGCCGCCCGGGTAGCCGGGACCACCCGGACCACCGGGACCACCGGGACCACCGGGACCGCCGGGATAGCCGCCGGGCTGGCCGGGGTAGCCGCCGGGAGCGGGCGGCTGGCCGTAGGGCTGCTGGGGCGGCTGGGGCTGGCCGTACGGCTGCTGCGGCTGACCGTAGGGCTGCTGCGGCTGCTGCGGCTGGCCGTAGGGCTGCTGGGGCTGCTGCTGAGGAGGAACAGGCGCACCGCCGGACGTGGGCGCGATCTGCGTCGGGGGGAGCTCGCCGGGCTGTCCGGGCGGCGGGAACTGATCACTCACTCGTGTGAGCCTAGGGAGTGATCTGGTCCCGCGCACCAGGAATCGCCGAAGCGGGCGGGAGCGCCTGCGCCGCCCGTGGCGGGCCGCACTGCCGGGTGGCGGTGTCGCCCCGACCGGTCAGTACTGCTCCTGCGGGTGCGGGTAGGGGTAGGGCTCCGCGGCGGCCCGCTCGCGCCGCGGCCACAGCGAGAGCCCGACCAGGACCAGCCCGACGGGAGCGGCGACCAGGAACCCACGCGCATAGGGCGCCAGTGAGCCCACCACCGCATCGAGCATGACGCCCACCAGCTCCCGGCGGCTCGCGTCGACCTGGTCGAGCGCGGCGGTGGTCGCCGGGTCCACGGCGAGCAGGACGACGACGGCGGCCAGCGCCGCGCCCAGCAGGGCGAAGCCGGCGGTCCGCACCCGGCCGCGCCACCCGTGCGCAACGGCGAGGCCGAGCAGCACCAGCGCCGCCCAGGCGATCGGCAGCAGCCGGTTGACCCGGTCGGCGGCCCGGTACGCCGGACCGGCCTCGGCCACCTTGGCCTTGGCCTCGACCGGGACGTCGAGCGGGATCGTGGGCAGCAGCCCGACCGGGATCCCCCGGTCCTCGAGCTGGAGCAGCACCTGCGCCACCAGCGGGCTCGCGTCGACGGTGATCGAGCCCTCGGTCGCCGCGTCCGGGTCGTCGAGGATCGCCAGCACCTGCTGGTGGAGGTCGGCATTGGCCTGGCGCCAGAACGTCGGGAAGTCCGGGCTGCGCACCACCTTGAGCGCCGCCGCCCGGGCCCACTCGCGCACGGCGCTCGGCAGGCCGACGGGGATGTGCTTCTGCAGGCCCTTGACCGCCGCGTCGGCCGCGGCGTCGGCGAGCACCTGCTGCACGACGGCGTCGTCGGAGAGGTCGCCGACCGTGTCGACGTACGCCTGGCGGTCGTCGACGCGCTCGGTCACCCAGGTGGCGCCGATCGCGAACGGCGCCAGCAGGGTGGCGAGCAGGACCGTGACGACTGCGGTGAAGGACCTCATCGTGACTCCCTAGTTGCCGCTGTACTCGGGCTCGGCGACCTTCCAGTCGCCGTCCTCCTCGACCAGGAGCATGTCGAACCTCCGGCTGTGGTGGCTCTCGCCCTCCAGGACCTCGTCGAGGAAGGCATCGTCCCCCTTGTAGTCCGTGGTCTGGCGTACCGACACGACCACCTCGTCGTCGCCGCGCTCGTCGACGTCGGTGATCTCGACCTCCTGGTCGAAGTTGCCGCGGATCTCGTCGAAGGACAGGTCGAGCTGGTCCTCGTAGTCCTCGGCCGCCTCCTCCTCGTCCTTCGCGGTGCTCTCGGCGAGCTCGCCGCAGTCGTCGGCGTCGCGGAGGTCGAGGAGGGCTTGCCGGGCGTCCTCGGCGGTCAGCTCGCAGACCTTGCCGTAGTCGCTCTCGAACTGCGCCTGCAGGTAGTCCTCGGCGACAGCCTCCGGTCCGCCACCGGTCAGGCCCCGGACCAGGACGACGGCCAGGACCAGCAGGACGAGCGCGCCGCCGCCGGCGCCGAGGAGCACGACGAGGGTCTTGTTGCTGCCGGAGGCGGGGGGCTGCGGTGCCAGGGGCAGCGGCGCCGGGGGCGCCGGGGGCGCCGGGGGCGCCGGGGGCGCCGGGGGCGGCGGAGGCTGCTGCGGCGGCGGGGGCTGGGTGTGCTCGGTCCACCCGGTGCCGTCCCACCAGCGCTGACCGCCCAGCCCGTCGGCGTACCACCCGGCGGGGACGGGGGCTGGTTCGGGTCGGGCATGCGGATTCACTCCTCGAGACGGCGAGCAGCCTGCGGGCAGCGCGGACCGGGCCGCATCATGTCACGCGAGCGGAGGCCCGCCGCCGGGCCGGAGCGCCGCGGGGCGCCGCGGAGCGGATCGCCTCAGCCGGCGGTGATGATCGCGACGACCACGACGAACCCGATGAGCGCGATCGCCGTGAGCAGGCCCATGGTGAACCCGATCGTGCGCTTCGCGCTGGCCGGCGGGGGCGGCAGGCCCGGGCCGGTCGGGACGCCGTAGCCGGCCGGGGGGTAGCCCGGCTGTCCGGGGTGACCCGGCTGACCGCCCCCGAGGTACGCCGGCGGCGGGGCCGGCTGCTGCGGGTAGCCCTGCGGGACGCCGGGCTGCGGCGGGACACCGTACGGCGGGGGCTGCGTCATGGCCTCAGCCTAGGAGCGCGGCCCGGTCCGCTCCACCGGTTGCGCGAAATCCGTTCAGCCGGTCTGGTCGCCGGCCCGGTCGATCAGCCAGCGACCGTCCTCCTGGACGAGCTTGACGGCCGTCTCCTGGCTCTTGCCATAGGCGGTGATCTCGACCGCGACGCTCGCCGTACCGCGGGCCTGGTCGACACTCGCCTTGCCGACGTCGTAGGTGACCTGGTTGCCGAGCTCGGTGGGGATCGCGTCGTTGGCGCAGCGGCCGTTGGCCTTGAGGTACGCCTTGGTCACCAGCTCCTCGGCGGTCGCGCAGTCGCCGGCGAACGCCGCATCGAGGAAGGCCTCGACCACGGCCGCCGGCTCGTTGGGCACGGCGGACGCGGTGCTGGTGCCGCTCGGCGTACCCGTGGCCGTCGCGCTCGGGCTGCTGGAGGCACTCGGGCTGCTGGGGGTGCTCGGCGCGCCGGTCGAGCGGCCGGCCGCGTAGGACGCGACCCGCCAGGCGCCGTCGACCTGATCCAGGCTGAAGAGGTAGTCCGTCGAGCCCTCGGGGCTGGTGAACCGCACCGGTACGGTCGCCGTCGAGCCGTCGATGCTCCCCCGGCCGACCTCGGCGTCGACGTCCTCGGCCGACAGCAGCTGGAACTCGTCGCTCTCGCACGGCCGGGCCGCCCGGGCGGTCTCGGTGAGGAGCTTCTCGGCCGCGGCGCAGTCGCCGTCCTCGGCGGCATCGAGGACGTCGTCGACGACGTCCTCCGGGGATCGGGCGCTGCTGTTCCGGTCGTCCCGGTCACCGCGGTCGCCACGGTCGTCGCCGTCGTTACCGCCGGTCAGGACCAGGACCAGACCCACGACCACGCCCACGAGAGCGAGGACGCCGACGATCCCGAGCCCGATCCACAGACCCTTGCCCTTGGCCGGGCCTTGACCTGGAGGAAGGGGCGGCGCGAACGACGGCGGCGGCCCGGGCGGCGGTGGAGGCCCCGAGGGAGGCGGAGGCGGAGGCCCGGGCGGCGGCGGAGGCAGGCTCACCGCGGGCTCACCTGCTCGAGGAACTCGCTGAACCACGACTCCAGCTCGGACGGGTTCGTCGGGAAGTCGTCCGGCAGCAGGCCGGTCGGGAACTCGCTCGGCAGCTTCGTCGGGAACGGGATGCTCGGCAGGTCGGTCGGCAGCCCGCTCGGGAACTCGGTCGGGAAGTCCGACGGGTTGATCGTCGGCAGGTCGAGCGAGGTCGACGGCGCGTCGGTCGGCCCGTCCGTGGTGGTGGAGGTGTCCTCGCTGACCTTCTCGTCCTTGTTCTTGTCGCCGTCGTCCTTGCCGAGCAGCACGATGCCGCCGACGACCACGATCGCCAGGAGCAGGACGACGCCGAGCACGGCGATCGCGATCCGCAGTCCCTTGCCACCGCCGACCTCGAGCGAGGGCGCACCCAGTCCCAGTCCCGGACCCGGCCCCGGCCCCGGCGCGTACGGCGCGTAGCCCGGCGGTGGTCCGGGCGGCAGGGGCGGCAGCACCGCGGTCGGTTCCGGCGTCCCCGGGTCGCCGCCGGCCGGCGGTACGGCGACCGTCTCCCCACCGACGGGCGCAGCAGGCGCACCAGGCGTGGCCGGTGCCGAGGGGTCCGTCCGGACGTGGTCGGTCCAGGCGTTGCCGTCGTACCAGCGCTGGTTGCCGTCGGCGTCGGGGTACCAGCCGGGCTGGCTGGGCGTCGGTCCGGGCACCCGGGCCTCCTGCGGGGGTCGGTCGGAGGGGACGACCACACCGTATCCCGCGGCTCCCCCGGCACAATGAACCCATGGCCGCACCGTCCTCCGCGCCCCAGGGCCGCTTCGCGACGCTCAGCGTCGAGCACGCCTCGACGGTGTCCCGGGTCGCGGCCGAGCTGCGCCGCGCGGTGTTCGAGGGCGAGCTCGAGAGCGGTACGCCGCTGCGCGAGATCGCGCTGGCCGAGTCGCTGGGCGTCTCGCGGCCCACGGTGCGCGAGGCGCTGTCGGTCCTGGTCGCCGAGGGGCTCGCCACCCGCGAGCCGCACCGCGGGGTCGCGGTCGCCACGCCGCGGGCCGACTCGGTGCGCGACGTGTGCCGGGCGCGCTGGGTGCTCGAAGGGGCCGGGGTGCAGGCCTGGACCAGCGCCGACGACCAGCAGCGCCAGCGGGTCCGGGACACGCTCGAGGCCTACACGAGCGCGGTCCGCGGCGGGCGGGCGTCGTACGAGGAGCTCAACGAGCGCCACCTGTCCTTCCACGTCTCGCTGGTCGAGCTGACCGGCAGCCCGCGCCTGGTCCAGATGGCCGAGGCGCTGATGGACGAGCTCAAGCTCGCCCTCGCCCAGGTCGACCGGATCCGCCGCAACGCCCACGACGAGGCCGAGTCCCACGAGGGGCTGGTGACCCTGCTCGAGGCCGGCCGGATCGACGGCGCCGGCGGGGCGTACGCCTTCCTGCGCCAGCACATCGCCGACGCCGAGGTCGAGGTCATCGACGCGCTCGACCTGCGCTAGCCCGCCCTGGGACGCCGTCAGCCGCGTCTCTGCAAGGATGGCCGCATGCTGGCCTTCCTCTCCCGCTGGGCGATCACGGCCGCCGCGCTCGCGGTCGCGGCGCAGCTCCTCGGCGGCATCTGGTTCGAGGGCGCGGACTCCGGTCGCGCCGAGCTCGAGGACAAGATCCTCCCGCTGCTGCTGGTCGCGCTCATCTCGTGCGTGGTCACGGCGTGGGTGAAGCCGGTCCTCACGTTCCTGTCGATCCCGTTCATCCTGGTGACGCTGGGGCTGTTCCTGATCATCCTCAACGCGCTGCTGCTGCGGTTCACCGCGTGGCTGGCGGGCCTGGTCGACATCGGGTTCCACGTCAGCGGCTTCTGGGCGGCGTTCTGGGGCTCGATCATCATCAGCATCACGACGTGGTTCCTCGACGCCCTGGTCGGCGTCGACGACTGACGTCCCGGTGAGCGTCGTACCGCCGCCCCGGACGCCGGGGAGCTACCGCATCGCCCTCGTCTGCCTCGGCAACATCTGCCGCTCCCCCATGGCCGACGTCGTGCTGTCCGCCCGCGTCGCCGACGCCGGCCTGGATGACATCGTCGAGGTGGTCAGCGCCGGCACCCGCGGCTGGCACGCCGGCGAGCCGATGGACCACCGCGCCGCCGCCCTCCTCACCGCCGAGGGGTACGACGCCAGCCGGCACCGCGCCCAGCAGGTGCTCCCCGCCTGGCTCGACGAGCACGACCTCCTGCTCGCCATGGACGACGACAACCTGGCCGGCCTCCAGGCCCTCGGCCCCGCCGACCCGACCCGGGTCCGCCTCTTCCGCGACTTCGACCCCGAGGGCACCGGCGAGGTGCCCGACCCGTACTACGGCGGCGACGCCGGCTTCCGCGCCGTCCTCGCCATGGTCGAGCGGACCGCCGACGCCCTGACCGGTGACCTGCTTCACGTGGTGCTACCGACGGGTCACCCCTAGGTTTTGCTAGGACGTCCAAGTAAATCAGCACGGGTGCGCACGAGGCGCGCCTGCGGAGGGAGAACCAGATGACGGGCATCGAACGGGTCGGCGTGGTGGGCGGCGGCCTGATGGGGTCGGGCATCGCCGAGGTCAACGCCCGCGCCGGCAAGGACGTGGTCGTCGTCGAGTCGTCCGCGGCCGCCGTCGAGAACGCCCGTCAGCGCCTGACGAGCTCGCTCGAGCGCGCGGAGAGCCGCGGCAAGATCGAGTCGGCGGCCGCCGTACTGGACCGGATCCGGGTGGTCGACGACCTCACCGAACTGGCCGACCGCGACATCGTCATCGAGGCCATCGTCGAGGACGAGGCCGCCAAGACCGACCTCTTCCGCCGCCTCGACGAGATCGTCACCAGCCCCGACGCCATCCTCGCGTCCAACACCTCGTCGATCCCGATCATGAAGCTCGCGGTCGCCACGAAGCGCCCGAGCCACGTGCTCGGCGTCCACTTCTTCAACCCGGTGCCGGTGCTCAAGCTCGTCGAGCTCGTGCCCTCGCTGATGACCGACGCCGAGACCACCGAGCGCGCCCGCGCCTTCGTCCAGGACGACCTCGGCAAGAACGCCATCGACTGCCAGGACCGCGCCGGCTTCGTCGTCAACGCCCTGCTGATCCCGTTCATCCTCTCCGCGATCCGGATGCTCGAGTCGGGCTTCGCCACCGCCGAGGACATCGACCAGGGCCTCGTCCTCGGTGCCGCCCACCCCCAGGGCCCCCTCGCCCTGGCGGACCTGATCGGCCTCGACACCACCAAGGCCGTCGCCGAGTCGCTCTACGAGGAGTTCAAGGAGCCGCTCTACGCCGCCCCGCCGCTCCTGGCCCGGATGGTCGAGGCCGGCCTGCTCGGCCGCAAGACCGGCCGCGGCTTCTACACCTACGGCTGACCTCTCTTCCGACACCACGAAGTACGCCGGTTGCTGCACCGAAGTACGGCAGCTGCTGGACCGAGGCACGGCTGTCACCCAAGAGAGGCCACACCTCGCGCCAGCAACCGGCGCACCTCGCGCCAGCAACCGGCGCACCTCGCGCCAGCAACCGGCGCACTTCGCGCCAGCGACCGGAGCACCTCGTGGGGTGAGCGGGATCAGCCCCGCAGCCCCGGGAAGTCCTCGTCGCGGAACTCCCCCGCGGCCCGGGCCCCCTCGACATCCAGCGCCGTCTCCCGCTGCCGCAGCTCGACCCGCCGGATCTTCCCCGAGATGGTCTTGGGCAGCTCGTAGAACTCCACCCGCCGCACCCGCAGGTACGGCGCGAGGTGCTCTCGCGCGTACCGCAGGATCGACTCCGCGGTCTCCGCCGTCGCCTCGAACCCCGGCACCAGCGCCACATAGGCCTTCGGTACGGCGAGGCGCACCGGGTCCGGAGCCGGTACGACGGCCGCCTCGGCGACCGCCGGGTGCTCGATGAGGACGCTCTCGAGCTCGAAGGGGCTGATCTTGTAGTCGGAGGCCTTGAAGACGTCGTCGGTGCGCCCGATGTAGGTGATGCAGCCGTCCGCGTCGCGTGAGGCGACGTCGCCGGTGTGGTAGAAACCGCCGGCCATGGCCTCGGCGTTGCGGACCGCGTCGCCCTGGTAGCCGGTCATCAGCGGCAGCGGGCGGGCGGCGAGGTCGAGGCAGAGCTCGCCCTCGCCGACACCGTCGACGACCGTGCCCGCGAGCGGGTCGACGAGCACGACGGGCAGGCCGGGCAGCGGATGTCCCATCGCGCCCGGAACCACCGGTTGGCCGGGGGTGTTGGCGATGCAGGCGGTCATCTCGGTCTGGCCGAAGCCGTCGCGGATGGTCAGGCCCCAGTGCTTCTCGACCTGGCTGATCACCTCGGGGTTGAGGGGTTCGCCGGCGGCGATGGCCTCGCGCAGGACGCCGGGGCCGGCGGAGAGGTCGGCGTTGATGAGCATCCGCCACACGGTCGGCGGGGCGCAGAAGGTGGTCACGCCCTCGGCCCGGATCTGCCCGAGCAGCGCGGCGGCGTCGAAGCGCGCGTAGTTGTAGACGAAGACCGTCGCCTCGGCGAGCCACGGCGCGAAGAAGTTCGACCAGGCGTGCTTGGCCCAGCCGGGGCTGGAGATGTTGAGGTGCACGTCGCCGGCCTGGAGGCCGAGCCAGTACATCGTCGACAGGTGCCCGACCGGGTACGAGACGTGGGTGTGCTCGACGAGCTTGGGCCGCGAAGTCGTGCCGGAGGTGAAGTAGAGCAGCAGCCGGTCGTCGCTGGCGTTGCCCGGGTGCGCCACCGAGGCCGGCGCGAGGTCGTACGCCGCGGCGTACGGCAGCCAGCCGGCGAGGTCGGCAGAACCGACGACCAGCCGCACCGGCGCGCCGGGCACCTCGTCGAACTTGGCGGCGTCGGCGGCGTTGCAGATGACCGCCCGGGCCGCGCCGCGCTCCAACCGGTCGACCAGCTCGGCGGTGCCGACGGCGGTCGTGGTCGGCATGATCACCGCACCGAGGCGGATGAGCGCGAGCATCGACTCCCACAGCTCGACCTGGTTGCCGAGCATCACGACGACGGCGTCGCCGCGGCCGATGCCCTGGGCGGCGAGGTGGGCGGCGACCTGCTCGGAGCGGGTGACCAGCTCCCCGAAGGAGTACGACGAGCGGGCGCCGTCCTCCTCGACGATCACGAGCCCGGGCTGGTCGTTGTCCCGGGCGAAGCCGTCGAACCAGTCGTGCACGAAGTTGAACGCCGGCCCGACGTCGGGCCAGGTGAAGGCGGCGACCGCCGCGGCGCGGTCGGTGCGCAGCGTGCGCAGCAGGTCGCGGGCCGTGCTCAGGGTGGTGCTCATGATCTCCACTCTCCTCGTTCGGGGGCTCCTCACGACACCCCCGAACGAGGGCGAGGTGGGGCTCAGGTCAGCAGCGCGTTGACCGACTTCTGCTCGGTGTAGGCGTCGATCGCCGAGGCGCCGAGCTCGCGTCCCCAGCCGGACTGCTTGTAGCCGCCGAAGGGCATCGCGGTGTCGAACGCGTTGTGGCAGTTGATCCAGACCGTGCCGGCCTTGATCTGGCGCGCGGTGCGGTGCGCCTTGCTCACGTCGCGCGTCCACACCGACGCCGCCAGCCCGTACGGCGTGTCGTTGGCCGCCGCGGCCACGCCGCGCTCGGCGTTGAACGGGGTGGCGACGACGACCGGACCGAAGATCTCCTCGCGGTAGACGCTGAACGAGGAGTCGACGTCGACGAGCACGGTGGGCTCGACGTAGTAGCCGGCGTCCCCGCGGCGGCGGCCGCCGGTGAGGGCGCGGGCGCCGTCGCGCAGCCCCTGGTCGACGTAGCCGAGCACCCGGTCGAGCTGGGTCTGCGAGACGAGCGGGCCGACCTCGGTGGTGGGGTCGAGGCCGGGGCCGACCTTGCTGGCGGCGGCGACCTCGGCGACGCCCTGGGTGAACTCGTCGAAGATCCGGTCCTCGACGAGGAGCCGGGTGCCGCTGGTGCAGGTCTGGCCCTGGTTGAACAGGAAGCCCGAGGCGGTACCGGGGATGGCGAGGTCGAGGTCGGCGTCGGCGTAGACGACCTGGGGGCTCTTGCCGCCGAGCTCGAGCGAGACCTTCTTGAGGTTGCCCTTGGCGGCGTCGACGATGAGCTTGCCGACCTCGGTCGAGCCGGTGAAGGCGATCTTGTCGACGTCGTCGTGCGCGGCGAGCGCGGCGCCGGCCTCGCCGTACCCGGTGATGACGTTGAAGACGCCGTCCGGCAGGCCGCACTCGGCCATGATCTCGGCGAGGCGCAGCGCGGTGAGCGGGGTGTCCTCGGCGGGCTTGAGGACGACGGTGTTGCCGCAGGTGAGCGCGACCGGCACCTTGAAGGCGGCCATGAGCAGCGGGAAGTTCCACGGCACGATCGCGCCGCAGACGCCGACCGGCTCGCGCAGCGTGTAGGCGTGCCACTGGGCGCCGGGGGCCCACGGGACCGACACGGGCAGCGTGCGGCCCTCGATCTTGGTGGCCCAGCCGGCGTAGTACTGGAAGAGCTCGGCGACCCAGGTGATGTCGACGGCCTGCGCGACGGCGGCGGACTTGCCGTTGTCGAGCGACTCCAGCTGGGCGAGCTCCTCGGCGTGGTCGTAGATCGCCTCGCCGATCTTGAACAGCAGGCGCTGGCGCTGGGCCGGCGTCCAGAGCGCCCACTCGCCCTCGAAGGCCTTGCGGGCGGCGCGGACCGCGCGGTCGACGTCCTCGGCCTCGCCGTGGGCGACCTGGGTCAGCACCTGGCCGGTGGCCGGGTCGCGGGTCTCGAACGTGCGGCCGGAGGCGGCGTCCACCCAGGAGCCGCCGATGAACAGGCCCTTGGGGCGGGCGAGCCAGTCGCGCACCTCGGGGAGCACGGCGTGGTCGGTGGGGACGAGCAGGTCGGTCATGGTTCCTCCGTGGGGATGACGATCGGTAGCGCCGAGCGTCGTGGCCCAGGCGCTGCGGGGGTGTTCAGGTTCTGGACATTCGCCCGCTAGGGCGCGAGCAGCCGGTCGAGCACGGCGGGCAGGTCGGCGAGGGCGTCGAGCGACGCCATCCGGGCGCCGGCCTCGCGGGCGAAGCGGCGCGCCTCGTCGTCGTCCGAGGCGGGCGCGACGACGAGCAGCTCGTCGAGACCGCGGGCGGCGGGCAGCGGGTCGATGTCGTCGGTGACCCGGCAGTCCGAGAGCAGCACGGTGATCCGGCGCCGGGCCCGGGCACCGGCGAGCTGCTCGCGCGCGGCGCGCAGGGCGGCGTCGAGCGAGGTCATGCCGTGCCCGCGCAGGCCCAGCACCCGTTCGACGGTACGACGCACCGGGCTCGGCGTCCCGAGGGCGACGACGGGCTCGGCCCGGCGGTCGAAGGCGACGACGGCGAGCTCGCCCCCGGACTCGGCGGCGCGCAGCGCGCACGCCGCGGCGGCCATGGCGGCGGTCGCCAGGCGGTGCCCGTCCATCGAGCCGGAGCGGTCGACGAGCAGGCACAGCGCGGTCGCCGGTCGCTCCCACACCGAGGCGGTGAGCTCGTCGAGGGACGGCGGACGGCCCTCGCCGCGGGCCACCGCGACGGCCTCCAGCGAGGCGTCGAGGTCGAGGTCGCCGCCGCGGTCGGCGCGGGCCGGGCGCAGCCGGCCGGCGCCGATGCGCCCGTGCGGACCGCTGCGCGCGCGTTCGAGCACGAGCCGTGGCACGAGGGCCTGGACCCGCGCGCGCAGGGCCGGGTCGGTCGCACGGCTCATCAGCGCGAGCAGCGGCAGGACGTCGTCCGGGTCCTCGGCGACGGCCGCCTCGACGGCCTCGACGTCGAGCTCGCCCACCTCGGGCGAGAGCTCCTCGAAGCGCGGGTTGCGGGACAGCTCCGCGCGACCGTTGGTGCGCTCGGGTCGGCCCCGGCGGGAGCCGGGCGGAGGTGTCGGTGGGGTGCCGCCCGCCCCCGCAGGGGGCGGGCTCAGGCTTCCCCCGAGCGGGGCTCCTCCTCCGCACCGGCGTCCGAGGAGGACTCCGGGTCGGCGCCGAAGTGTGCGACGTAGAGGTCGGTGATGACCTCCTCGGGCCGCCGGGTCGACGACTCGTCCACCCGGACCCGCCCGCTGAGCGCCACCAGCGCGGCGTCCAGGCCGGTGGCCCAGTGGCCCTCGGCGACGCCGCGGGCCCGGGCGAGCTGGTGGTTGATGCCGGCCAGGTCGATCGTGCCGCGCACCGACGAGCCGACCCGCAGCTCGGGGTGCTCGCGGGTGGCCCGGACCAGCGCGACCGCCCGGTCGCGCCAGTCGTCGGAGGGCACCGGCGCGCGCTGGGCGAGGATCTGGCCCTCCGCCTCGGCGGACTGGTAGCCCATCGCGATCCGGCAGGTGCGGTCGTAGACGGCGGACGACACGCGGGCGGTGCCGACGGCGTCGTACGGGTTCATCGCGGCGACGACCGCGAAGCCCGGGGCCGCGCGGACCGTGCCCAGCCGGGGGACGGCGATCTCGCGCTCGGACATCACCGTGAGCAGGGTGTTGAGGGTCTCCTCGGGCACCCGGTTGAGCTCCTCGACGTACAGCAGGCCGCCCTCGCGCATCGCGGTGAGCAGCGGGCCGTCGACGAAGACGTCCGGCTGGTAGCCCCGGCTCAGCACGAGGGCCGGGTCGAAGTGGCCGACCAGCCGGGCCGGGGTCAGCTCGGCATTGCCCTCGACGAGGGCGAACGAGCGGTCCCGGCCGGCGGCGACCCGGCGCAGCAAGGTGGTCTTGCCGGTACCGGGCGGCCCCTCGAGGACGACGTGGGCGCCACTGGCCAACGCCGCCTCGAGGAGCTCGGTCTCCCGCGCGCGGTCGACGACGGCGAGCGCCGCGAGCACAGCAGTCATCGGTCCTCGACGCTCAGTGCTCGTGGACGACGACGCCGCGGACGTTCTTGCCGTTGAGGAGGTCGTCGTACCCCTCGTTGACCTCGTCGAGGGTGTAGGTACGGGTGAGGATCTCGTCCAGCTTGAGGTCGCCGGACTGGTAGAGCCCGAGGATCCGCGGGATGTCGACGGTCGGGTTGCAGTCGCCGAAGAGGCTGCCGCGCAGCTCCTTGCGGAAGAGCGTGAGGATCGAGCCGGGCAGCTGGATGTTCGTCTCCTCCAGCTTGTTGAGCCCGGTCAGCACGACCTTGCCGCCCTTGCCGACCGCGTTGAAGCCGTCGGAGACGATCTCGGAGGTCATCAGGCCGGGCGTGAGGATCGCCGAGTCGGCCATCTGGCCGCGGGTCAGGTTGGTGATCGTCTCCATCGCGAGCTCGGCGGACTCGAACGCGTGCGTGGCGCCCAGCTCCATCGCCTTCTCGCGCTTGTTGGCGAGCGGGTCGATCGCGATGACGTTCTTGGCGCCGGCCAGGGCCGCGCCCTGGACGGCGTTGATGCCGATGCCGCCGATGCCCATGACGACCACGGTCTCGCCGGCCTTGACCTCGGCGGTGTTGACCGCGGCACCCCAGCCGGTGGGAACGCCGCAGCCGACCAGCACGGCCTTCTCGAGCGGGAGGTCGTCGTCCACCTTGACGCAGGAGTTCTGGTGGATCACGCCGTACTGGCTGAACGTGCCGAGCATGCACATCGCGCCGTACTGACCGGCGGGGCCGGTGATCGGGAAGCGCTCGCCGGGCAGGTAGCCGTCGAGGATCGTGGCGCCCATGTCGCAGATCGACTGCTGGCCGTTGGCGCAGTAGCGACACGTGCCGCAGTTGGGGATGAACGAGCACACCACGTGGTCGCCCACCTTGACCCGGGTGACGCCGGGGCCGACCTCCTCGATGATGCCGGCGCCCTCGTGGCCCAGGACCATCGGCAGCCGGGCCTCCAGGTCGCCGTGGGCGATGTGGACGTCGGAGTGGCACAGACCGGCGTGCGTGTAGCGGATGAGCACCTCGCCCTCACGCGGCTTGTCGAGGGTGAGCTCCTCGATCACGATCGGCTTGCCGGTCTCGTAGACGACTGCGGCCTTGGTCTTCATCGGGTTCTCCTGTGGGGCGGTGACGGCTCGGACGTGATGCCCGACACGCTCGCAAGACCGGCCCCGGCCGAGTGTTCAGAAACTGGACAACCCGGTACCAACCCTCCTCCGCATACTGTGACCGCGGCCACAGGGTGTGCGCCGCTGCGGGCGAGACCCACGACCCAGGGAGTGACGCGTGACGACGGAGACCGATGCCCTCCGCGACCCGATCGCGCTGTCGTGGCGCCGGGCCGAGCTGGCCGGGCTCAACCCCAGCTCGGCGCTCGACCACCTGACGTACGCCGACGTCGACCACTCCGGTCCGCTCCAGGCCGCGGCCTCGCCCGTGCTCGACGAGCTCAACGAGCAGCTCGAGGGCACCATGTTCTGCACGCTGCTGGTCGACCGCGACGGGCGCGTCGCCCAGCGCTGGTGCGGCGACAACGGCTCGCGCCGGGCCTTCGACAACCTCGGCGTCGACGTCGGCGCCTCGCTGCTCGAGGAGGCCGTCGGCACCAACGCGCTCGGCACCGTGCTCGAGACCCGCACGAGCATCACCGTCAACGGCCGCGAGCACTTCGCGGTGCCGCTGCGCCGGTTCAGCTGCTACGGCCACCCGATCTTCCACCCGACGACGCGGCGGATCGAGGGCGTCCTCGACATCTCCGCGCTGATGGAGGACGCCAGCCCGCTGCTGCCGCCGCTGGTCGCCCGCGCCGTCGCCGACATCGAGCAGCGCCTGCTCGACGGCAGCCGGGTCTCCGACAAGCAGCTCCTCGCCGCCTTCCAGGCCGCGGGCGCCCGGCGGCGCGCGGTCCTCGCGATCGGGCACGACCTGCTCATGTCCAACCAGGCCGCCACCGACCTGCTCGGCTCGACCGACGTGGCCCTGCTGCGGATGCTCGCCACCGACGTGCGCGACGAGGCCGCGATCGACCTGACCCTGGAGTCCGGCCTGGCCGTGCGCGTCGAGGCCACCCGGGTGGGCGGTACGCGCGGCGGGGCGCTGCTCCACGTCGAGCCGCACCGCGAGCCGCGGCCGCGGCGGCCCGTGGCCGACGTACCGGTGACCCACCTGCCGGTCCTCGTCTCCGGACCGCCCGGCTCCGGTCGCTCGACCACCGCGCGCCGGCTCGCCGACACCCAGCCGGTCACCGTGCTCAGCGCGGCGTCCGCGCTGCTCGACGGCTCCGAGGCGTGGGCGCGCGACTTCGGCGCGCTGCTGCGGGCCGGCCAGGGCACGGTCTGCGTCGACGGCGTCGACCTGCTGCCCGACGACCTGGTCGACCTCGTCGCCTCGCACGTCGCCGAGCAGCGCGCCCCCCGCCTGGTGCTCGTCTGCGGCCCGCTCGAAGGACTCACCGGGCGGGCCGCCGCGCTCGCCGGCGAGTGCACCGAGCGCCGCCTCCTCACGCCGCTGGCCAGCCGGCCCCACGAGATCCCCGAGCTGGTCCGGGCGATGCTCGCCGAGCTCGGCGCCGACTCCTCGCTGCACTTCACGCCCGGCGCCCTCAGCGCGCTGTCCTCGCAGCCCTGGCCCGGCAACCTGCGCGAGCTGCGCGCCGTCGTCGAGCACGTCGTACGACGCCAGCGCACGGGCGCCGTCATCGTCGACGAGCTGCCCGAGGCCTATCGCACCCAGGAGCCCAGCCGGCACCTCGCCCCGATCGACCGCGCCGAGCGGACGGTCATCGTCGAGGCGCTGCGCGAGCACGACGGCAACAAGGTGCGCGCCGCCCAGGCACTCGGGATCTCGCGGACCACGCTCTACGCGAAGATGCGGGCCCTGCGGATCACGGTCTACTGATCGGGCGCCTGCTCCGGGAAGTCACCGGACGCCTGGCGCACCTGGCGCAGCAGCCCGTAGGCGTCCGCCTGCTGGCCCTCGTCGAGCCCGGTGATCGCGAAGTCGATCGCGGTCACCGCCTTGGTCGCCCGGCGGACCGTGGCCCGGCCCTCGGGCGTGAGCCGCGCGAGCGTACGACGGCGGTCGTCCTCGTCGGGGACCCGCTCGACGAAGCCCTGGGCCTCGAGCCGGTCGATGGCGCTCGTGACCGAGGTCGGGTGCACCATCAGCCGCTCCCCGATCTTGCTCAGCGGCAGCGACCCGCTCTTGCTGAACAGCAGCAGCACGAGCACCTCGTAGCGCGAGAAGGTCAGCCCGAACGGCTTCAGCGCCGCGTCGAGCGCGGCGATCATCAGCTGCTGGACGCGCATCACCGAGGTCGCGAGCCGCATCGCGCTCGCGTCGCCGAAGTGTCGCTCCCACAGGTCGCCGGCGCGATCGATCGGGTCGAAGGGGAGCCGCGGGTCGGACATGGGGCAGACCCTAGGGCATCCACCCCCTGTCGCGCGGGTCACACCGTCGCGCCCTCCGCGCGGGCTTCCTAGATTTACTAGGACGTCCTACTATTGGAAGTCCAAGGACTTTGGAGGGACGACACCCACATGGCCGAGACCACGCTGCACACGCCCAAGCACCCGGTTCGCCTGGTGACCGCGTCGAGCCTCTTCGACGGGCACGACGCCTCGATCAACATCATGCGGCGCATCTTCCAGAGCCAGGGGTGCGAGGTCGTCCACCTCGGGCACAACCGCTCGGTCGCCGAGGTGGTCGACGCCGCGATCGAGGAGGACGCCCAGGGCATCGCCGTGTCGTCGTACCAGGGCGGGCACGTGGAGTACTTCGAGTACCTCGTCCAGCTGCTGCGTGAGCGCGGCGCCGACCACGTCCAGGTCGTCGGCGGCGGGGGCGGCGTCATCGTCCCCGACGAGATCGCCCGGCTCCGCGAGTCCGGCGTCATCATCTTCTCGCCCGAGGACGGCCAGCGGATGGGCCTGCCGGGCATGGTCAACTCCGTCGTCGAGGCCTGCGACACCGACCTCTGGGAGGTCGGACCGGTCACCGCGGCCCAGGTGGTCAGCGGCGACCGTGCCGCCGTCGCCCGGGCGATCACCGGCGCCGAGACCGGCCGGCTCGACGCGGCGCTGCTCGACGAGCTGCGCGCGACGGCCGCGGCGCGCGTCGTACCGGTGCTGGGGATCACGGGCACCGGCGGCTCCGGCAAGTCCAGCCTCACCGACGAGCTCGTCCGGCGGCTGCGTACCGACCAGGAGGACAAGGTCCGGGTCGCGGTCGTCGCCGTCGACCCCACCCGGCGCAAGGGCGGCGGCGCGCTGCTCGGCGACCGGATCCGGATGAACAGCCTCGACCTCGGCACCACCACCGGCACCCAGTGGGACCGCGACCGGGTCTACTTCCGCAGCCTCGCGACCCGCGGCGCGCACGAGGTGCCCGAGCACCTCACCGACGTGCTCACCGTGCTCAAGGCGGCCGGCTTCGACCTCGTCGTCATCGAGACCCCCGGCATCGGCCAGGGCGATGCGGCGATCGTGCCGTTCTGCGACGTCTCGCTCTACGTCATGACGCCCGAGTTCGGCGCCGCCTCCCAGCTCGAGAAGATCGACATGCTCGACTTCGCCGACGTCGTCGCGATCAACAAGTTCGAGCGCCGCGGTGCGGCCGACGCGCTGCGCGACGTGGGCCGCCAGCTCGTCCGCAACCGCGAGGCCTTCGGCAAGCAGCCGACCGACATGCCGGTCTACGGCACCTCCGCCGCGACCTTCGACGACGACGGCGTCACCGCGCTCTACCAGCACCTGCGCGGCCTGCTCGCCGACCAGGGCCTGGCCGTCGCCGAGGGCCACCTCGCGCCGGTCACGACCAAGAGCTCGACCCGCATCCAGCAGGTGCTGCCGCCCGAGCGGGTGCGCTACCTGGCCGAGATCGCCGGCTCCGTCCGCGACTACCACGCCGAGACCGACACGCTGGTCGCCCAGGCCCGTCGCGCGCAGCGGTTCGCCGCGGTCGCCGCCGAGGTCGAGGTCGCCGAGGTCGCCGAGCTCGCCGCCCAGGCCGAGCGCGACCTCCCCCGCGAGGTCGTCGAGCAGGTCGCGTCCTGGCCCGCCACGGTCGAGGCCTACCAGGAGGACACCGCCCAGAACGGCCGGATCTCCCTGTCCGGCAACCGGATCCCCCGCGTCGCCGTCCCCCAGTACGACGACCACGGCGAGCTGGTCCGCTACTGGCGGCGCGAGAACCTGCCGGGCAGGTTCCCCTTCACCGCCGGCGTCTTCCCGTTCAAGCGCGCCGACGAGGACCCGGCCCGCATGTTCGCCGGCGAGGGCGACCCGTTCCGCACCAACAAGCGGTTCAAGCTGCTCTCCGAGGGCCAGCCCGCGACCCGCCTGTCCACCGCCTTCGACTCGGTCACCCTCTACGGCCGCGACCCCGACGAGCGCCCCGACATCTACGGCAAGGTCGGCACGTCCGGCGTCTCGGTCGCCACGCTCGACGACATGAAGGCGCTCTACGACGGCTTCGACCTGCTCTCCCCCACGACGTCGGTCTCGATGACGATCAACGGCCCGGCCCCGACCGTGCTGGCGTTCTTCCTCAACACCGTGATGGACCAGGCCCGCGAGCGCGGCATCGACCCCGCCGAGGCGCTCAAGACCGTGCGCGGCACGGTCCAGGCCGACATCCTCAAGGAGGACCAGGGCCAGAACACCTGCCTGTTCTCCACGGAGTTCTCGCTGCGCTGCATGGCCGACATCCAGGAGTGGTTCATCCAGCAGCAGGTCCGCAACTTCTACTCGGTCTCGATCTCCGGCTACCACATCGCCGAGGCCGGGGCGAACCCCATCAGCCAGCTCGCGTTCACGCTCGCCAACGGCTTCACGTACGTCGAGTCCTACCTCGCGCGGGGCATGGACATCGACGACTTCGCGCCCAACCTGTCGTTCTTCTTCTCCAACGGCATGGACCCGGAGTACTCCGTGATCGGCCGGGTCGCCCGCCGGATCTGGGCGGTGGCGATGAAGGAGCGCTACGGCGCCAACGAGCGCTCCCAGAAGCTGAAGTACCACGTGCAGACGTCGGGCCGCTCACTGCACGCGCAGGAGATGGACTTCAACGACATCCGCACCACGCTCCAGGCGCTCATCGCGATCTACGACAACGCCAACTCGCTCCACACCAACGCCTTCGACGAGGCGGTCACCACCCCGACCGACGAGTCGGTGCGCCGGGCGCTCGCGATCCAGCTCATCATCAACCGCGAGTGGGGCCTGGCGATGAACGAGAACCCCGTCCAGGGCTCGTACGTCATCGACCAGCTCACCGACCTCGTCGAGGAGGCCGTGCTCGCCGAGTTCGACCGGATCTCCGAGCGCGGCGGCGTCCTCGGCGCGATGGAGACCGGCTACCAGCGCGGCCGGATCCAGGACGAGTCGATGCTCTACGAGCACCAGAAGCACGACGGCACGCTGCCGATCATCGGCGTCAACACCTTCCGCAAGCCCGGCGGCGACGAGACCCCCGTCGTCCTCGAGCTGGCCCGGGCGACCGACGGCGAGAAGCAGTCCCAGCTGAGCCGGGTCCGCGACTACCAGGCGGCCCACAGCAGCGCCGCCGACGAGGCGCTCGCCCGGCTCAAGCAGGCGGCCGTCAACGGCGACAACGTGTTCGCCGTCCTCATGGACGCCGCCCGGGTGTGCTCGCTGGGCCAGGTCACCGAGGCCTTCTTCGAGGTGGGCGGGCAGTACCGCCGCAACGTCTGAGAATTTCTTTTCCGGCTCGTGTCGAAAGCGGCGACCGTCGTTCGACGTAGGTTCGACAGCAGCACGAACCTACGAACGAAGGACTGATCCGCATGACGCGCTACATGGGTCTGGTGAAGATGGCCGAGGGCATCACCGAGCCCCCGCCGCAGGCGCTGATGGACGCGATGGACGTGTTCATCGCCAAGTCCGCCGCCAACGGGAGCTTCCTCGACGGTGGCGGTCTCTTCGGGACCGAGGACGCGGTCAACTTCGTCATCCGCAAGGGTGAGATGACCCGCGTCGACGGTCCCTACGCCGAGGCCAAGGAGGTCGTCGGCGGCTGGGCGCTCCTGCAGTTCGAGAACGAGGAGGACGCCGTGGAGAACATGCGCGAGATGGCGCAGCTCCACGTCGAGCACTGGCCCGAGCAGGAGCTGGTGATCACCCTGCGCCAGGTCTCCGAGGGTCCCCCGCCCAGCGAGTGAGACCGCGGAGTGCCGGGTCCCTGCGGACCCGGCGCTCCCAGGACCCGCCCTAGGCTGGCCTCATGCCCGAGGTCAGCCCGTCCGACGCCGTCGTCGAGGTCTGGCGCCGGGAGGCGCCGCTGCTCATCGCGGCGCTGACCCGGCTGACCCGGGACGTCTCCCTGGCCGAGGACCTCGCCCAGGACGCCTTCGTGACCGCGCTCGAGCAGTGGCCGGACACGGGCGTCCCGGCCAACCCGGCAGCGTGGCTGATGACGACGGCCAAGCGGCGGGCCATCGACGCCTTCCGGCGCGCCGACACGCTGCGGCGCAAGACCGAGGAGCTCGAGCGGACCGCCGGAGAGGCGGACCCCATGCCCGACCTGGACGCGCACGTCGACCACATCGAGGACGACGTCCTGCGCCTGATGTTCCTGTGCTGCCACCCGGCACTCACCCCCGAGTCCCGCGCGGCCCTGACCCTGCGGATGGTCGGCGGCCTGACCACGACCGAGATCGCCCGCGGCTTCCTGGTCCCCGACGCGACCATGGGCCAGCGGATCTCGCGGGCCAAGCGCACGCTGACCGCCTCCGGCGCCCAGCTCGAGATGCCCACCGGCGCCGACCGGACCGCGCGGCTCGACGACGTGATGGCGGTCGTCTACCTCGTCTTCAACGAGGGGTACGCCGCCACCTCCGGCGACGAGTGGGTCCGCCCGGACCTCGCCGCCGAGGCGATCCGGCTGGCCCGGATGCTCGCCGAGCTGGCGCCCGACGAGCCCGAGGTGCACGGCCTCCAGGCGCTCCTCGAGCTCCAGGGCTCCCGGCTGTCCGCGCGCACCGACGCCGCCGGCCGGCCGGTCCTGCTCGACGACCAGGACCGCGACCGCTGGGACGCCCTGCTGATCCGCCGCGGTCTCGCCGCGCTCGGCCGGGCCGAGGCGATCGCCACCCGCGGCGTCCCCATCGGCCGGTATGTCGTCCAGGCCGCCATCGCCGCCGAGCACGCCAAGGCGACCACGCCGTCCGACACCGACTGGCCCCGCATCGCCCGCATGTACGACGTCCTGGCCCAGGCCGCGCCCGGCCCGGTCGTCGAGGTCAACCGGGCGGTGGCCCACGGCCGCGCGGCCGGCCCCGACGCGGGCCTCGCCGTGCTCGCGGCGCTGCCGCCGGACGCGCTGCCCGACTCCCCGCTGGTGCCCAGCGTCCGCGGTGACCTGCTCGCGCGCGCCGGGCGGGCCGACGAGGCGGCGGCGGAGTTCGCCGAGGCGGCCCGTCGTACCCGCAACGCGGGCGAGCGGGCGCTGCTGGAGCAGCGCGCCGCCGCCGGCCGGCTGACGTAGGGTTCGAGCGTGCGGCAGGTCAAGGTCGTCAAGCAGCCTCCCTACGCGGTGGGATCGGTCGACAAGGCCCTGCGCGTGATCATGCTGCTCCAGGAGCGCGACAGCGTCCGGCTCGCCGACGTCGCCGAGCTGCTCGGCACGTCGCCCTCGACGGCCCACCGGATCCTCTCGACGCTCGTCTACCGCGGGTTCGCCGAGCAGGACGCCTCGCACCGCTACCGCCTCGGCCCGCGGCTGCTGGGCGCGCGGCGCGAGGCCGACCACCTCGACGACCTGCTCCAGCGCCACCTGACGACGCTGCGCGAGGAGACCGGCGCGACCGTGAGCGCGATGGCGCTGGAGGGCCGTGCCGTGCGCATCCTGCGCACCGTGGTCGCCACCCGTGGCGACCACATCTCCGAGCGCACCGGTACGACGCTCCCCGCGGTCGAGGCCTCGTCCGGCAAGGCCCTGCTGGCCCAGCTCGCGCGCGCCGACCTGCACGCCCTGCTGACCGGGCACCACGCCGCCCGCCAGGGCGAGAGCATGACGCCGGCCCGGCTCGAGGCGCTCGAGGCCGAGCTCGCCCGGGTCCGTGACGAGGGCGTCGCCTACAACCTGCGCCGCACCGAGGTGGACCTGGTCGCGGTCGGCTGCGCCGTGCCCACGCGCACCCGAGCACCCTGGCTGGGGCTCGCCGTCTCGCTGCCCGTGACCGAGGCCGACGGCGTCCGCGACCCCCGGTTGCACGCGGCGCTCTGGGACACCGCCCTCCGGCTGGCCCGCGACCTCGACGCCGAGGCGCCACTGGATTCTGCATGACGGAAGGTGCGGGAGCCCGACCCGAGGCGTCCGTACGTTCCACCGCATGGCTGACCCCGCACTGCACTACATCAACGGCGAGCTCGTCGGCTCGGCCGCGAGCGGCACGGCGACCGATCCCGCCACCGGCGCCCCGATCGGCACCTTCGCCGACGGCGGCGCCGACGACGCAGCCGCCGCCGTCGCCGCGGCCCGCGCGGCCTTCGACCGCACCGAATGGTCCCGCGACCGCGCGCTGCGCCACCGCGTCCTGCTCCAGATGGCCGACCTGCTGGAGCAGCGGTCCGGGGCGTTCATCGAGGCGCTGGCCCGCGAGAACGGCAAGACGCTCGCCGAGGCCGGCTTCGAGATCAGCCTGACGATCCCCAAGCTGCGCTACTACGCCGCCCTGACGCTGACCGAGGCCGGCCGCGCGGCCGAGGTCGCCCCCGGGCTGATCCAGCGCAGCGTGCCCCAGGCCGCCGGTGTCGCCGGCGTGATCGTGCCGTGGAACTCCCCCGTCGTCCTGGCCGTCCGCTCGTTCGCGCCGGCTCTGGCCGCGGGCTGCACGGTCGCCATGAAGCTGCCCGCCCAGACCGGTCTGGTCAACGGCATGCTGCACCAGCTCCTCGCCGACACCCCCGACCTGCCGGCCGGCGTCGTCAACTCCGTCACCGAGTCCGGCTCGGCGCTGGCCGAGCTGCTCGTCGCCTCGCCCGACGTCGACGTGATCAGCTACACCGGCAGCACCCAGGTCGGCCGGATCATCATGGCCGGCGCCGCGGCCCGGCTGAAGCGGGTCTCGCTCGAGCTCGGCGGCAAGTCGCCGATGATCGTGTTCCCCGACGCCGACCTCGACGTCGTCGTCCCGACCCTCACCGCGGCGGTGACGACCTTCGCCGGCCAGTTCTGCATGACCGGCAGCCGGATCCTCGCCCACGCCGACATCGCCGACGAGCTCGCGAGCCGCCTGGTCGCGTCGCTGTCCGCGGTCACCGTCGGCCCCGGCACCGACCCGGCCAGCCAGATGGGCGCCATGATCGACGCCGCCAACGCCGCCCGGGTCGACGCGACCGTCCAGGCCGCGCTCGACGACGGCTCGGCCACCGCGCTGCTGCGCGGCGGTCAGCGCGCGGGCACGGCGTTCTACGAACCCAGCCTGCTCGCCGTCGGCGACGTCACCGCGCCGATCGTCCAGCACGAGGTCTTCGGCCCGGTGGCCACCTTCGAGACGTTCACCGACGAGGACGACGCGGTCGCCCGCGCCAACGCCACCGACTACGGCCTGGCCGCCTCGATCTGGAGCCGGGACGTCGACGTACCCGCCCGGGTCGGCCGCCGGCTCGAGGCCGGCACGGTCTGGACCAACGCGTGGGCGGTGGTCACCGACTTCTTCGAGGAGGGCGGCTTCAAGCAGTCCGGCGTCGGCCGGCTCAACGGCGTCGCGGCGCTCGGGGAGTTCCAGGAGATCAAGACCTACGTCCAGGCGTACGCATGAGCACCGCGGCCTCCCCCCTCCACATCGCCGCCGTCGAGTCCCCCGACCAGCCGGTCGTCAGCCCCGCCCTCGTCGAGCTCTACCGCGGCTTCGAGAGCGAGCTGCTCGTCCCGCTCTGGACCGAGATCGGCGACCTGATGCCGGCCCACCCGCGCTCCCGCGCGGTGCCGCACCGCTGGCGCTGGCAGGCGCTGCGCGCGCTGGCCGAGCAGGCCGGCGACCTGGTCCCGGTCGGCCGCGGTGGCGAGCGCCGGGCGATCGCCCTGGCCAACCCGGCCCTCGGCGGACGCCCGTTCGCGACCCCGACCCTGTGGGCCGCGATCCAGTACCTCATGCCCGGCGAGGACGCCCCCGAGCACCGGCACACCCAGCACGCCTTCCGGTTCGTCGTCGAGGGCTCCGGGGTCTGGACGGTCGTCGGCGGCGACGCCGTCCCGATGAACCGCGGCGACTTCCTCCCCCAGGCCGGCTGGAACTGGCACGCCCACCACAACGCCACCAGCGAGCCGATGGCGTGGATCGACGGCCTCGACATCCCCCTCCAGTACGTCGTCGACGCCCAGTTCTTCGAGTTCGGCCGCGACACCATCAGCGAGGCCGAGCGGATCACCCCCGAGCGCTCGCGCTCCGAGCGGCTCTGGGCCCACCCCGGCCTGCGCCCGCTCGCGGCGACGCCCACCGGCCCCGGGACGCCGCTGCTGTCCTACAAGTGGGAGCACACCGACCGGGCCCTGGCCGACCAGCTCGCGCTGGCCACCGACGGCCAAGCCGGCTGCGTCGCGCCCGGGCACGCCGCCGTCCGCTACACCGACCCCGCCACCGCGGGCGACGTGCTGCCCACGATCCGCGCCGAGATGCACCGGATCACCCGCGGCACCGAGACCGCGCCGGTGCGCGAGACCGGGTCGTCGGTCTACCAGGTCTTCGACGGCTCCGGCACGGTCACCGTCGGCGACGCCACCTGGACCGTCACCCGCGGCGACCTGTTCGTCGTCCCCTCGTGGCTCCCGTTCTCGGCCCGCTCCGAGGCCGGGGCGTCCGACTCCGACTCCGGAGCCCTCGACCTCTTCCGCTTCTCCGACGCGCCCGTCTTCGAGGCGCTCCGGCTCCACCGCACCCAGACCCACAGCAAGGACGACTGATGAAGCTCGCCACCCTCCGTACCTCCACCGGCACCCGCGCGGTCCGCCTCGACGGCGACCTCCTGGTCGACCTCGGGTACGCCGACCTCGGCGCCTACCTGGCCGCCGGATCCCCCGAGGCGCCGGCCGGCGCGACGAGCGGCGCGACCACCTGGCCGGTGGCGGACGCCGACTTCGCGCCCGTCGTACCGAACCCGGCGAAGGTGATCTGCGTCGGCCACAACTACACCAACCACATCAAGGAGATGGGGCGCGAGCTGCCGGCGTACCCGACGCTCTTCACCAAGTTCGCCGACAGCCTGATCGGTGCCGGTGACCCCCTGCGGGCGCCGGCCGAGTCGTCCGACATCGACTGGGAGGTCGAGCTGGTCATCGTGATCGGCCGGGAGGTGCGCCGCGCCTCCGCGAGCGAGGCCGAGGCCGCGATCGCCGGCTTCACGGTCATGAACGACATCTCGATGCGCGACTGGCAGTTCCGCACCATCGAGTGGACCCAGGGCAAGATCTGGGAGGCCTCCACCCCGGTCGGGCCCTACCTGGTCACGCCCGACGAGGTCGGCGGCGTCCGGCCCGCGCTCCGGGTCTCGACCACGGTCGACGGCGAGCTCGTGCAGTCCGACGACACCGGCACGCTGCTCTTCGACCCGGTTGCGCTCGTGCAGTACATCTCGACGATCACGACGCTGCGCCCCGGCGACCTGATCGCCACCGGCACCCCGGCCGGCGTCGGCCACGCCCGCGACCCCCAGGTCTACCTGCGCCCGGGCCAGACCGTGGTGGCGGCCATCGACGGTCTCGGCGCGTGCACCACGCTGGTCGAGGCGGGCTGATGGCGCGAGCGGCGGCGACCGCGCTGACCTGGATGCAGGACGGCACCTCGCTCTTCCTCGACGCCGTCGACCACCTGGGCGAGAACGACTACGCCGCGCCGAGCGGGCTGCCCGGGTGGTCCCGCGCCCACCTGGTCGCCCACGTGGCGGCCAACGCCGACGCTCTGCGCAACCTCGTCCACTGGGCGGCCACCGGTGTCGAGACGCCGATGTACGCCTCGCTCCAGCAGCGTGCCGACGACATCGCCGCCGGCGCGCTGCGGGCGCCGGCGGACCTGCGCTTCTGGGCGCACTCGTCGGCGGCGGCGCTGGCCGGCGACCTGGGCGGCCTCGGCGGTCTCGACGAGGCGCCGTGGCAGGCGCCGGTGGTCACCGCGCAGGGACGCACGGTGCCCGCCACCGAGATCCTCTGGATGCGCGCGCGGGAGGTGTGGATCCACGCCGTGGACCTCGCCACCGGGATCGGCTTCGCGGCGCTGCCCGCGGACTTCCTCGACGAGCTCGTCGCCGAGATCGTGGCCCGGCGCGGGTTGGACGCCGTCCCGGCCGGGCCCCGGCCCGACGTCGCGGCCTACCTGGCGGGACGGCCGCACGGACTCACCGGTGCGGCCGCCCTCGGTCCCTGGCTCTGAGGCCAGGGATCAGCGCAGGACCTGGCGGATCTCGCCGATCCCCTCGACCCGCGACACCAGGACGTCGCCCGCGGCGAGGTAGCGCGGAGGCGTCCGGCCCATGCCGACGCCGTCGGGCGTGCCGGTGAAGATCACGTCGCCCGGGTAGAGCTCGACCACGCGCGAGAGCTCGGCGATCGTGCTCGGGATGCTCGAGATCAGGTGCCGGGTCCGGCCGTCCTGGACGACCTCGTCGTTGACCGTGCAGCTGAGCCGCAGGTCGTCGGGGTTGACGAGCTCATCGGGCGTCACCAGCCACGGGCCGACCGGCGCGAAGCCGGCGAACGACTTCCAGAGGCTGAACTGCGGAGCGGGTCCGGCGAGCTGCCGGGCCCGCTCGGACAGGTCCTGGCCGACGCTGAGACCGGCCACGGCCGACCAGGCGTCGGCCTTGGTCAGGTCCCGGCCGCCGTAGCCGAGGATCGCGACCACCTCGACCTCCCAGTCGATGTCGCCCTCGGGCAGGTCGACGACGACGTCCGCGCCGGTCAGGCTGCTCGCGAACTTGGTGAAGACCGGCGGCAGTCCCTCGGGCCGGCCGAGGCCGGTCTCGTCGGCGTGCGCCGCGTAGTTGAGCCCGATCGCGAAGATCTGGCGGGGGCGCGGCGACGGGCAGCCGAGCGCCTCGCGGCGCACGGGGACGTCCCACACGGGCTCCCACTCGTCGTACCAGGCGACGAGCTCGGGCCAGCGCGGGTAGAGCAGCGCGGGGTCGGCGTCGAAGAGCCCGGCGCTGGCGGTGGCCAGGTCGGCGGCCGTCGTACCGTCGGGACTGACGAGGACCGCACGGTCCTCGTGGTGGGCGATGCGCATGGATCTGTTCTCTCTGGGTCAGGGTCGCGGCCGGCGCCGTTGCGCCAGCGCGACCGATGCATTGTGGGCGAGCAGGCGGAGCTCGCGCACGTGGCGGGTGAACTCACGGGGGGCGTTCTCGCGCTCGACCGTCATCGCCGCGACCACGCGGCCCAGGGGGTCGAGCACGGGCGCGGCGATCGCGTAGTGGCTGAGCCGGTGCTCCTCCATCTCGGTGGCATAGCCCTGGGCCCGGATCAGGCTGAGCTCGGCGCGCAGCTTGCGCGGGTCGACGATCGTCTGCGGGGTGTAGCGCGGCAGCCGGGCGGCGACGATCCGCTCGACCAGGCTGGGCGGGGAGAACGCGAGGATCGCCTTGCCCATCGCCGTGCAGTGCACGGGGATCCGCTGGCCGTCGCGCAGCGGGTTCTCGGCGTGGACGTCGGTCGAGGCCTCCAGCAGGTAGAGGACCTCCTCACCGTCGAGCATGCCGAGCGCGACGGTGCCCTGGGACTGGTCGCGCAGGATCCGCAGGAACGGCTTGATCTGGCGCCGGATGACCCGCACCCGCGGCACCAGCTCGCCGAGCTCGAAGAGCCGCGGCCCGAGCTGGTACGCGCGGTCGGCGTGCTCCAGCACCCGGTGCCGGACCAGCGCCTGGGCGAGCCGGTAGACCGTCGTCTTGGGCAACCCGGTCCGGGTCACCAGCTCGCCCAGGGTCAGGCTGTCCTGGTCGTGCCCGAAGGCGTCGAGCAGGACGAACAGCCGGTCCAGGTAGGAGTCGGCACCGTCGGGAGAGGTCACGGCGCGGCCGCGACCGTCCCGCCCGCGACGACCTGGTCGAAGAACGCCAGGATCCTCTCGTTGACGGCGTCCGGGCGGTCGTTCTGGCACTGGTGCCCGCAGTCCTCGAGCTCCTCGTAGACCGCGTGCGGCAGCATCGCGGCGAGCTCGCGGGCCTGGCTGATCGGCGCGAACTTGTCGTCGAGGCCCCACAGCACGTGCTGCGGGAAGGTCGCCGTCTCGAGGCGGCCCCGGAGCGAGAACCGCTGCCACAGGTTCGGGTCCGTGGCGAGCCGGCGCTGGTAGGCGCCCATCGAGCGCCAGGCGTCCATCGCGGCCGGCTCGGCGGCGATCTTGACCCGGGCCTTGACCAGCTCGTCACTGGGCGGGGTGTGCAGCAGGCCCTCGAGGAAGGCGCGCAGCGGCGCCTCGGTGCCGTCGAAGGCCTTGAGCGCCTGGCGGGCCGGCAGGTGGTCGGGGTTGGCGATCCCCATCGCGTAGGCGACCGTGCCCGACGAGAGCGTGAACAGGCCGAGCACCTGGTCGGGGTTGTCGAGCGCGAACTTCGTGGCGACGTACGCGCCGGCGGAGTTGCCGACCAGGCCGACCGCCTCACCACACAGGGTGTCGACGAAGTCGCGCAGCTGGCGCGCGTGGGCCTCGTGGGAGAAGTCCGCGCCCTTGGGCCGGTCGGACCAGCCGTAGCCGTAGAGGTCGGGGGCCAGCACCCGGTAGCGCTCGGCGAGCGCCGGGATCGTGGCGGGCCAGGAGAACCGGGCGGCCGCGCCCGGTCCACCGCCGTGGAGCAGCACGACCGGCGTTCCTTCGCCCGCCTCGAGGTAGTGGGTACGCCGGCCGTCGGAGAGCCGCACGAAGCGGCTGCTCCAGCCCGGGGCCGCGCTCACGACAGCGTCCACTGGCCCACGGCCATGCCGAGCACCGCACGGTAGAACGGCTCGTACTCCAGGAAGTCCGGCTCGACGCCGTCGCCGACCGCACCGGCCAGGACGACGGTCTGGCGCAGCTCGACCTGGCCGTTGGCCAGCAGGTCGTCCGAGGTGAGCTCGGCCAGGCGCGAGCCCTGGCCGGCCCGGAGGTCCGCGACGACCTGGCGGTCGAAGTCGGCGCTGATCGAGCCCAGCGTGAACGGACCCTCGTAGTGCTTCCACGGGTAGCCGGCGGTGAAGTGCGAGAAGCCGCCCGAGGAGTAGAGCATCACCTTGCGGTCGGGGGCGTAGGACTCGATGGCCTCGCGGATCAGCTGGCCCACGCGGTAGCAACGGCTCGGGTTGGGCCCCGGGTGGTGGATCGAGTTGAGGAAGACCAGCACGACGGTGGTCTCGCCCTCGGGGTCCAGGTAGCGCAGCGGCTCGTAGTGGGCGTGGTCGCGCAGCCGTCCGTCCGCGAAGCCCTCGGTCCAGGCCATGTCGACGTCGGCCGCGACGCAGGTCTCGAGGATCCGGCGCGAGAGCTCCTGGTCGGAGCGGTAGGTGACCGGGTCGCCGGACTCGCCGGTGATCGTGAACTCCGCACCCGTGTAGACCGCGAACTGCGGACGCAGCGGGTCGGTGAAGTTCTCGTCCTGGTCGTCACCGACGAGCACGAGGACGTCGGGCCGGTCGGCGCGCACGGACTCGCGCAGCGCCTCGAAGCCGGCCTTGATCGGCGCGTGCCGGACCAGGTTGTCGGCCAGGGTCTCGGCGAGCGCCTCGGGCTGCTCATCCGGCGCCGGTACGCCGTTGAGCCGCTCGTAGTTGCGCCGGGTGGCCTGGCGCCGGCGGTCCCAGTCGTCAGGGGTCAAGAACGCGTAGGCGTGCGAGGACACCATCGCCTTGGTCAGGTTGGACATCTCTCTCGTTCCTCTTGGTGGGCCACCTCGTGGCCGGGTGGGTCAGGGCAGGGCGAGCAGCAGCAGGCCGCCCAGGACGGCGGTGTTCTTGATGACCTGGGTCAGCTCGCGGCTGCGCTCGGCGCCGTCGGCGGCGCGCCAGAAGGCATGGCCGCCGACGGTCGTCAGCGCGAGCAGCACGATCAGGGCGGAGGCCACCCAGGTGCGCTGCCAGCCGGTGACGAGGACCAGGCCGAGCAGCACCATCGCGATGCCGTTGGCCCGGACGGCGAGCAGCGGCGGGTTGCCGAACCACGCCGCCTTGGCGCGGCGCGGCTCCGGGTCGCGGGCCGTGGCGGCACCGTTGACCACGAACAGCAGCGCGATCAGCGCCCGGGCGACGAGCTCACCCACGGGCGGCTTCCTCGACCCGGCGCCGGTCGGCGACCTCGGCCGCGATCCGGCGCGGGTCCTCGCCCTCGGCGATGACCTGGGCGATCACGTTGATCTCGGGGAAGCCGTTGTCCTCGGGCCGGTGCACCGTGCCGGGCGCCGGCTCGCCGGCGTCGATCCGCTTGATCGCGTCGAGCATCGAGCGGCGCAGCGCGATGACCGACCGGTCGCTGTAGCCGAGGTTCTCCTGGAGCCGGTCCTGGATGGCGCCGCCGGACTCGCAGATCACGGCGTCGTGGATCTCGAAGCCCAGCCCGAGC
Source organism: Pimelobacter sp. 30-1 (assembly GCF_018831735.1). NCBI lineage: Bacteria > Bacillati > Actinomycetota > Actinomycetes > Propionibacteriales > Nocardioidaceae > Pimelobacter > Pimelobacter sp. 30-1. The sequence goes on along the minus strand of NZ_NHTS01000001.1, from coordinate 703,560 downwards.
CCGTTGGTCGGCAGCGCACTGGCCATCTGCGGCCGGTTCTGCAGATGGTGGTTGGCGCGGGTGCGCTTCATCCGGTAGCCGGGCAGCAGCTCGTCGACACCGACGAGCGCCTTGGCCAGGCGCGCCTTGTCGACCGCCTCGTCGCGGCGGAAGACCAGCACGAACTTCCAGTGGTTCTCGTCGTCGACCGGAACGTGCCAGTGCACCTGGTGGCCGCCGATGCCCTGGACCGCCCCCGGGAAGACCGCGACGTTGGGCAGCAGGAAGGACTGGATCTTGAGGTACCTGCCCTCGGGCGCCTTCCGGGTGGTGAACTCGGTGAACCCGTAGTCGGTGTACTCCACCTCCATCTCGGGCGCCTTGTCCTCGTTGATCAGCTCGACGGCGTTCTTGGACCCGCCCGGCGCGCTCTTCTCCAGCTCCTGGTGGCTGTGGGTCTCCTCGGGGTAGAAGACGTGGAGGAAGCCGAGGTGCGACTGGTCGAGGTTGCCCTCGTTGGCCTGCAGGTGGTTGCACTCGTGGAACACCTTGGTCACGAAGGTGTTCTCCTCGTCGTAGCGGAGGAACTCGTAGTCGGGGAACTCCGGCGGCTCACCCTCGCCGAGGTAGGCGAACAGCAGCCCGGCCCGCTCGACGACCGGCGGCGCGTGCAGCCTGATCCGGTCGGCGAAGCCGCGGCCCTCGGGCTCGGGCGGCTGCTCGACGCACTGGCCGGTCACGTCGTACTTCCAGCCGTGGTAGAGGCAGCGCAGGCCCTCGGGCTCGCACACGCCGTAGCTCAGGTCGGCGCCGCGGTGGGCGCAGAGCCGCGCCATCAGCCCCGGTACGCCGTCCGCGTTGCGGAAGGCGACGTAGTCCTCACCGAGGATCGTCAACGGCAGCGGCGCCTTGTTGTCGACCTCCTCGGACAGCGCGACGGGCTGCCAGTAGCGCCTCATCAGCCGGCCACAGGGGTCCTGCGGGCCGGTCCGGATCAGCTGGTCCATCACATCCTGGGCGAACATGCTCGTTGTCTCCGTTCTCTGTCGCTACCGGCGGGCCGCGAACGCCTCGGTCAGCACGCCGACGGTGGTCAGGTCGACCTCGGCGCCGACCAGCGGCGGGTCGTCGGGGCGGGAGGTCTCGATCTCGAGGAGCCGGCCGCAGGCCGGGCAGGCGTACATCTGCGAGCGCAGGTCGCGGTGCAGCCGGATCTCGGTGCCGAGGTCGGGAGCGTCGATCGCCAGCACGCCGGCGTACTCCTTCCAGCTCTCGGCGGCGGGCGCCAGCGCGTGCCCGCACCGGCAGGCCACCACGGCGTCGTCGACCGTGCCCTCGATCCGCAGCGCGTCACCGAGCAGCGCGAGCGTCGGGCGCGGCTCGCCCGCGGCGGCGACCGGCCCCTCCTTGGCCCGCGGCCAGGCGCGGCGCAGGGCGCGCACCTCGTCGCGACGGGTCCGGGTGCGCTCCTCGTCGACCCGGCCGTCGGCGAGCACCACGCCGTAGATCTGGGTGGCGGTCTCCGCGCTGATGACCTCCTGGGCGAGGTCGGCCTGGACGTCGGCGGGGTCGCGCTCGATCGGGTCGCCCCAGCCGCCGCCGGCCTGGGGGAACCAGAAGAAGACGTCGCCGGCCTGGAGCATGAAGTCGGCGGTCTTGGCCTCGGTCTCCTCGACCGTGCCGGCCAGGCGGTCCATCTCGAGCGGCACCTCGCCGCCCTCGACGTGGGACCAGAAGTCGCTCCCCCGTACGACGACCCGCGCGTTGCAGCGCGCCGGGTAGCCGCCGAAGATCCCCGACGCCGTCGGCACCTCGAAGCCGTGCCCGCCGACCGCCGCGCGCAGCCAGTGCGCGTGGTGCAGCGTCATCGCCGCCGACGCGCTCTGCCCGCCACGCTGGCGCCCGGGTCCACCCGAGTCGGGCAGCAGCCGCCGGTAGAGCCACAGCAGCGGCATGATCATCTCCTGGGCCTCGACGTTGGGCACCTGGCAGTGGCTGATGCAGCGGTGCCCCTGGGGGCTCAGGCCGTCGCGGTGGGCGTAGGCGCCGCCGCCGGTCTGCATGGCGTCGAGCACGATCCAGCCCGAGTAGTCGCCGTACTGGTCGATGCCGTTGGGGCAGAACAGGTCGGTGCCGCCGGCCGGCGAGGCCTGCGCCTCGTTGATATAGGTCGGGTGCGTGGCCATCAGCTTGGACACGGCCTCGGTCGTGGTCATCTCGGCCATCCAGATGCCGCCGAGCGGACCCTGGCTGCACGCGGCGGGCGGGAGCGAGGTCAGCAGCGTGCGGTCGGGACAGACGATCTCGATCGCCCGCAGCGCCCCGGAGTTCCAGGGGATGTCGAAGGCCAGCAGCGGCAGCACCCCGGCGTAGACGCCCGCGAGCAGGCCGGTGCGGGTGCAGTTGACGAAGCCGTGGGCCTCGGGATCGGTGCCGGTGAAGTCGAAGCGCAGCGCGTCGCCGGTCTTGGTCAGCTCGAGGTTGACCCGGTGCAGCGTGTTGGTGTGGCCGTCGTGGTCGAGGTACGAGCGCGCCCGGAAGACGCCGTCGGGCAGCTCGCGCAGCCGCTCGCGCACCCGCGCCTCGCTCAGGTCGAGCAGCCGGTCCATCACCGACAGGACGGTGTCGAGGCCGTAGCGGGCGACGAGCTTGCCCAGCTCCGTCGTACCGACCCGGTTGGCGGCGATCAGGCCGCGCAGGTTGAGGCTGAGCGCGTCGGGCAGCCGGCTCATCCCGGTGATCATCGACCAGACGTCGGTGCGCACCTTGCCGCCGTCGACCAGCTTGACCGGCGGGATCTGGAGGCCTTCCTGGTAGATGTCGCGGGCCTGGGGCATGAAGCCGCCGTGCTCCATGCCGCCGATGTCGAGCTGGTGGCTGCACGCGCCGGCCCAGGCGACGAGCCGCCCGTCGTGGAAGATCGGCTGCAGGATGCCGATGTCGGGGGCGTGGAGCGCGCCCTTGTGGGGGCTGTTGAGCACGAAGCAGTCGCCCTCGTTGATGCCCGGGTCCTCGGCGCAGTCGGCGATGACGTGCTTGACCATCTCCGACATCGACGAGGCGTGGTAGATCACCGTGCGGCCCATCGCGACCAGCTGGCCGTCGGCACGGTAGAGACCGACGTTGAAGTCGTCGGCCTCGCTGACGATCGGCGAGCCGGAGACGGCCTTGAGGGCGACCGCCTGCTCGGTGTTGATGGACTCCAGGCGGTGCCGGATGACCTCGAAGGTGATCGGGTCGACGTCGGTCTGCTGCAGGGCGCTCATCGGGCGGCCTCCTCGGCGCTCGGGTCGGTGGGGATGTGGATCGAGAGGTCGCCGGAGGCGTGCATGAGGAAGGTCTGGCCGGGGCCGACCACGGCGGTCGTGCCGGGGTACTCGACGATCGCCGGGCCGGCGATCTCCTCGTCGAGGGGCACCTGGCCGGCCAGGTAGATCGGGGTGGTCACCGCGCCGCCGGCCTCGAAGAAGTAGACCTCGCGGGTCCGGACGGTGTCCGCGCTCTCCCAGTCGGGCCGGCGCCAGGCGACGTCCGGGGTCGGGATCATCCCGTCGACCCGGACCGTCGTCACCTCCACGCCGGAGCCCTTGAGCGCGGTACCCGCGCCGTAGATGCCCTCGTACTGCTCCTGGAAGCGCTCGACGAGCGCGTCGAGGCCCGCGGGCGTGAAGTCGTCGGCGCCGATCGGCACGTAGAGCTCGTGGACCTGGAGCCGGAAGCGCATGCCGACGTACCGGCTGATCTCGACGTCGTCGCCGAGCGCCGCCCGGGCCCGGCCCTCGAGCCGGCCGACGGCGTCGCCGAGCAGGCCGGGCTCGACGTGGTCGGCCAGGTGCTCGAAGCCGGCCGGCGTGTGCCGGCCGAAGGCGGCCGAGAACGAGCGCCGCCGGTCGGCCAGCGCGCAGCCGAGCGCGGAGTGCGCCGTCGCCGTGCTCGGTACGACGACGTGCCCGATGCCCGCGGTCGCGGCGAAGCGGTAGGCGTGGACCGGACCGGCCCCGCCGAACGCGAAGAGCGCGAACTCACGCGGGTCGTAGCCGGCCCGCAGCGTCGTGCTGCGCAGCACGTCGGCCATCTGGTTGTCGGCGACCTCGCGGATGCCGGCCGCGGCCTCGAGCACGCTGAGGCCGAGCGGACGGGCGACGTGCTCCTCGATCGCCTGCTCGGCGAGCGCCCGGTCGAGCGGCATCCGGCCGCCGAGGAAGTAGTCGGGGTCGATGACGCCGAGCACGACGTCGGCGTCGGTGACGGTCGGCAGCGTGCCGCCGCGGCGGTAGCAGGCCGGCCCGGGCTGGGCACCCGCGCTCTCGGGGCCGACGCTGAGGTGGCCGTCGCGGACCCGGGCGATGGAGCCGCCGCCGGCGCCGATCGCCTCGACCCGGATGCTGGTCAGCGCCACGTGGTAGCGGCCGACCGAGCGGCTCGCCTCGAGCACGGGCTCGCCGTCGAGCACCATGCCGACGTCGAAGCTCGTGCCGCCCATGTCGGTCGTGACGACCTTGTCCAGGCCCATCCGGCGGGCCAGCTTGGCCGAGGCGAGCACGCCGCCGGCCGGTCCGGAGGTGAGCAGGCCGGCGGACCGCTCGGCCGCCTCGGCCGCGGTCAGCACGCCGCCCGCGGAGTCCAGGATCGTCGCGGTGTCGCGCAGGCCCGCGGCCTGGACGGCCGCGTCGAGCCGGGAGACGTAGTCGTGGATGACCGGGCCCAGGTAGGCGTTGATCACCGTGGTCGAGGTCCGCTCGTACTCGCCCAGCACGGGGATCAGCTCGGAGGACAGGGTGACGTAGGCCCCCGGCGCCTCCTCGCGGATGAGCTCGCGCACCCGCTGCTCGTGGGCGTCGTTGCGGAAGGACCAGAGCAGGCTGACGGCGAAGGCGGTGACGCCCGCGTCGGCGTACGCGCGGATGGTGGCGCGGGTCCGCTCCTCGTCGAGCGGCACGATCACGGTGCCGGTGTAGTCGACGCGCTCGTTGACCTCGCCGACCTGCTCCGCCTCGATGATCGGCACCGGGAGCGAGCGCTGCGAGTAGTGCGATCCCTCCGCGACGGTCAGCCCGGTCCAGCTCGCCATCGAGCGCTGGAGGCGCAGGATGTCGGCGAAGCCGCGCGTCGTCAGCAGCGCCGTCGGCGCGCCCTGACGCTCGATGAAGGCGTTGGTCGCGGCCGTCGTCCCGTGCGCGAAGTAGCCGATCTGCTGCATCAGCCCAGCCAGGTCGCCGTCGGGCGCGGCCACGGCGAGCGCGTCGAGCACGCCCCGGGTCCGGTCCTCGGGCGTGGTCGGCGACTTCTGCACGTGCAGCGACCCGTCCGCGCCGATCAGCACCGCATCGGTGAAGGTGCCACCCACATCGGTTCCCGCTCGATAGTCCACGTTCTCTCCTCCTGTGGCGTCCATCACGTCGTGGGGGGAGCGTGCCGATGCGGGCCGGTCGCCTCCAACGGAGAGTTCCGCGTCGCGGTACCGACGGTGCCGAGAACGGGCGAATCTCTCCAAGAGGTTCCGCATCACGGAACTTTGTGGATCCGGTCACCTCGGCGTGGTGATGCGATCGGCGGCATCCCTCCCGTCCTGCCCCGAGGAGCCCCCGTGCCGAGCACCCGCCCCGCCCCTGACCCCGACCCCGCCGCCCTGCGCGAGGAGGTCGCGGTCGCCGGCCGGGTCCTCGGCCGCGAGGTCGGCGACGACTACGTCTGGGGGCACGTCTCGCTGCGCGATCCCGCGGGCCGCGGGGTGTGGATGAAGCGCAACGGCATCGGCCTGTCCGAGGTGGGCGCCGGCGACGTGCTGCTGGTCGGCTGGGACGGCACGGTGCTCGCCGGCGACGGGCCGCGGCACCTGGAGTACCCGATCCACACCGAGGTGCTGGCCGCGCGCGACGACCTCGCCGCGGTGGCCCACGTGCACCCCGCGGCCGCCGTCGCCTTCGCCACCCTCGGCGTCGACCTGCTCCCGCTCTCGCACGCGGCGACCCTGTTCGCGGACCGGCCCGTCGGCCGCTTCGACCGGACCGGCGACCTCATCGTCTCCCCGAGCTCGGCGCCGCCGTGGCTGCGTCGCTGGCCGGCACCGAGGCGGCCTTCCTGGTCAACCACGGGGTCGTCACCGTGGGGGCCACGCTGGGCGAGGCGGTGCTCCGCGCGGTCGTCCTCGAGGAGGCCTGCCGGGTGCAGCTCGCGGTCCTGGCCGCTGCGGGCGGCCGCGCCCCGGCCAGCTCGGACGCGGCCGAGGCACGCGCCAAGCGGGACCGGGTCTGGGGGCCTGCCAACCGGGAGCACGCCTGGCAGTACCTGCTGCGCCGGCACGCCACCTGAGCCGCGCGGGTGGCTCAGTGCAGGTCGGCGCCCGGCCCGTCGTACGCCGTCTCGCCGCCGTCGACGTGCACCACCGTGCCGGTGACGAACGAGGCGCGGGCCGAGAGCAGGAACGCGATCGGCTCGGCGACCTCGCCGGGTCGTCCCACCCGGCCCAGCGCGGTGAGCCGGCCGACCATCGCGACGAAGTCGTCGGCGGGCACGCCCGGCGGGGCGTCACCGCGCAGCATCGGGGTGTCCACCGGCCCCGGGCTCACGCAGTTGACCCGGATCCCGCGGCCGGCGAGCTCGCGCGCGCAGACCAGGCTCCACCGCACCAGGGCGGCCTTGGAGGCGGCGTAGGCGCCCATCCCCGGATAGCTGCGGTGCGCCGTGGACGACGCGACGGTGACCACCGACGCGTCCGCGCCGAGCAGCGGCAGCAGCGCGGTGACCAGGTTGCTCGCGCCCACGACGTTGACCGCGAGGAGCCGCTGCCACGTCTCGGCGTCGACCTCGCCGACGCGCTGCATGTGGGCCGCGCCGGCGGTGAGCACCAGCCCGTCGAGCCCGCCCCAGCGCGCCCGTACGACGTCCGCCAGCCGCCCGCAGGACCCCGCGTCGGTCACGTCGACCACGGCGTCGGCGCCCGCGGTCCGGTCGGCGACCAGCACCTCGGCCCCCTCGCGGCGGGCGACCGCCACCACCCCGGCACCGATCCCCGACGCCCCACCCACGACCAGCACGCGCCTGCCCTCGAGCTCCATGGCGGCAGCCTCCGGCCGCCGTACGGGCGGGACAAGGGTGGGTGCCGCCCAGCGAACCTCAGCGCGCGCGCAGGGTGACCGACGGCGCGACGCCGTAGCGGTCGCGGTAGGCGCCGGCGAACCGGCCCAGGTGGCTGAAGCCCCACTGGTTGGCGGCCTCGGCGACGCTCGTCGCGCCCCCGCCGAGCAGGTCGGCGTGGACCCGCTCGAGGCGGATGAGCAGCAGCTGCTGGCTCGGGGTGCGGCCGAGGTAGCGCTGGAAGCCCTGCTGGAGCCGGCGGATGCCGACCCCGGCCTCGCGGGCGAGCTCGGCCGCGGTCCAGTCGCGGGCCGGGTCGGCCTCCATCGCCTCGACCACGCGGGACACGATCCGCGGGCGGACCGTCCCGCAGCCCGGCTCCTCGGGGAAGCACGCGGCCACGAACGACGCCGTGAGCGTGCCGGCCAGGCGGCGTCCGACCCGCTCGTCGCGGGCCAGCGTGGGGTTGCGCAGCACCTCGGTGCCGATCGAGGCCAGCAGCCCGATCCAGGCCCGGCCCGACTCGGTGCGCAGGTCCACCTGGGCCGGCAGCCGGTCGGTCGGCAGCCCGACGAGCGCGGTCACCTCGTCGGCGAGGTAGCCGCGGTCGATCCGCATGCCGACGATCGAGCAGTCGGCCGACCACCGGGTCATCCGGGTCTGCTCGTCCGGCGGGCACACCGTCGCCTGGCCGTCGAGGGAGAGCACGTGGTGGCCGCCCACCTGGGCCTCGAGGACACCGCTGCGCGGCACGTTGATCGCCCAGGCACCGGGGTGGTCGGACTCGACGGCGACCTCGGAGCCCCAGCCGATCCGGGCCAGCCGGACCGGGCCGAGGTCGACCGCGCGCAGGTCCGCCGGACCGGCCGGACGCCGCTTCACGACGAGGTCGTGGGGGAAGTACGCCCGCGCGACGGCGTCGGAGAAGTCGCCGAGCTGCTCGGACGACGCGGTCAAGGTGCCCGTCATGTCGCACCTCACCCCCTCAGTGACGCCCCTCACACTACCGAGCCCGGATCATCCGCAAAACGCACTCGGCCCAACCCGGTGCGCATTCCGGACAGCCCCTTCGCGCAGCGGATCGCCGCGGGCGTCGTACCGGCCTAGCGTCCCGGTCCACTCGCCCCCTGATCGTCCGAACCCGAGGAGGACCCATGGACCCGCGGACCCTGCGCTCGACGTTCGGCCGCTTCGCCACCGGCGTCACCGTCGTCACCTGTCGTACGCCGGACGGAGCCCACCACGGCGCGACCGTCACCGCGTTCACGCCCATCTCGCTCGACCCGCCGCTCGTCCAGGTCGCGCTGACCCGCACCTCCAAGGCGGCGGCCTTCCTCGACGGCGCCGCCTTCGCGGTCAACGTCCTGGCCGACGACCAGGTCGACGTCGCGATGCACTTCGCCGGCCGGCCCAGCCCGGACCCGCTCCCCTGGGCCGCCGGCAGCACCGCCCCCACCCTGCGCGGCACCGCCGCCACCCTCGTGTGCCGCCCCTGGCGTACCGACGACGGCGGCGACCACCTGCTCTTCCTCGGCGAGATCGTCGAGGTCCACAGCACCGGCCGGCGTCCACTGCTGTTCAGCGACAGCTCGTTCCACCACCTCGGCGACCGCTCGTCCGACGTCATCTGGCTCGGCTGCCAGGACGACCCCCACACCGGATGGTTCGGCGCACCCGTGCCGGCCGACACCCACTACTGAGGAGAACCCGATGACCGACACCCTCGCCCCCGAGACCGCCGCCGGCGACGGTCCGCCGACCGTCAACCCGGCCGCGAACGCCCCCGCCAACCAGCAGACCAACTTCGCGTCCCGGCCGATGACCGGGGACGAGTACATCGAGAGCCTCCGCGACGGCCGCGAGATCTACCTCCACGGCGAGCGGGTCAAGGACGTCACCACGCACCCGGCGTTCCGCAACCCGGTCCGGATGACCGCCCGCCTGTACGACGCCCTCCACACCGGCCCCCACGTCGACGAGCTCACGGTGCCCACCGACACCGGCAACGGCGGCGTCACCATGCCGTTCTTCAAGACCCCCACCTCGTCCGCCGACCTGCTCAAGGAACGCGACGCGATCGCCCGCTGGGCCAAGATGACGTGGGGCTGGATGGGCCGCAGCCCCGACTACAAGGCGTCCTTCCTCGGCACGCTCCACGCCAACAAGGAGCTCTACGCGCCGTTCCAGGACAACGCCGAGCGCTGGTACCGCGAGTCCCAGGAGAAGGTCCTCTACTGGAACCACGCGATCATCAACCCGCCGGTCGACCGCAACCTGCCGCCCGACGAGGTCGGCGACGTCTACATGAAGGTCGAGAAGGAGACCGACGCCGGCCTCGTCGTCTCCGGCGCCAAGGTCGTCGCCACCGGCTCGGCGATCACCAACTACAACTTCATCGCCCACTACGGCCTGCCGATCCGCAAGAAGCAGTTCGCGCTCATCTGCACCGTGCCCATGGACGCGCCGGGCATCAAGCTGATCTGCCGCTCGTCGTACACGGAGCAGGCGGCCAAGAACGGCGAGCCCTTCGACTACCCGCTCTCGAGCCGGATGGACGAGAACGACACCATCTTCGTCTTCGACAAGGTGCTCGTGCCCTGGGAGAACGTCTTCATGTACGGCGACGTCGACCGGATCAACGCGTTCTTCCCCCAGTCCGGCTTCCTGCCCCGCTTCACCTTCCAGGGCTGCACCCGCCTCGCGGTCAAGCTCGACTTCATCGCCGGCCTGCTGATGAAGGCCCTCGACGCCACCGGCTCCGGCGACTTCCGCGGCGTCCAGACCCGGGTCGGCGAGGTCATCGGCTGGCGCAACCTCTTCTGGTCGCTCACCGAGTCGATGGCTCGCGACCCCGAGCCGTGGGTCGGCGACGCCGTCATCCCGAAGCTCGAGTACGGCCTGACCTACCGGATGTTCATGATCCACGGCTACCCGCGGGTCAAGGAGATCATCGAGCAGGACGTCGCCTCGGGCCTGATCTACCTGCCCTCGGGCGCCGCCGACTTCAAGTCGCCGGAGGTGCGCCCGTACCTCGACAAGTACGTCCGCGGCTCCAACGGCATCACCGCCGTCGACCGGGTCAAGGTGATGAAGGCACTGTGGGACTCCATCGGCTCCGAGTTCGGCGGGCGCCACGAGCTGTACGAGCGCAACTACTCGGGCAACCACGAGAACGTGAAGGCCGAGCTGCTCTTCGCCGCCCAGAACCGCGGGCACGTGGCCGCGATGAAGGGCTTCGCGGACGAGTTCCTCGCCGAGTACGACCTCGACGGCTGGACGGTCCCCGACCTGTTCTGAGCGCTGCTGGTGTGCCTCGGGTCGCTCCGGCCCGGGGCACACCGGAGTTATTCAGGCGACGTCGCCGGGGCGAACGAGCAGGATGTCCGGCATGGGTTCGCGACTGGGTGTGATCGTCCTCGACGGGTCGCGCGCGGACCTCTACTACGACCACTGGGCGGCGCAGACGATCGGCATGGACATCGCTCTCGACGGGTTCGAGGCGACCATCGACCGGGTCCGGCGGATGGAGCCCATGGGGGTCGACACCCCGGCCGAGTGGACCGGTGCGACCTGGATCGAGGGCTCGCTGCTGATCGACCTGCGGCGACGGCTGGTGGCATGGGCCGAGGAGAGCGAGCTCAACTACCTCCCCCGCATCGTGAACCACGTCGTCGAGCACACCTGGCCCGGCTGGACCGCCGCCTGGTGACCGGGATCCACGTCGACTTCGACGCACGCACCGTCCGGTGGTGGTCCCTGGGCGACGACGACATGCAGATCGTGCCCTTCGACCTGCTCTGGCCCGGGTGGTCCGTCGAGACGACGGGCGATGCCTACGAGGCACACGCGGCGATGATCGGGAAGGAGCTCCGATCCTGGCCGGCGGACGTCGACGAGGTGCGCCGCGCCTTCCGGCTGGCGACGGACGCCGGGCCCCGCACCAACCCGCTGGTCCACGTGGTCGAGATGCTGGAAGAGCAGGGTGAGCGCGTCACGGTGCACCCCGACGCGCTCCTGTTTCAGGCAGCGTCGTCGTTCGCCGGCTCAGCGACCGCGACGGCGGTGCTCGACCGGCTCGCAGCGCAGCCGGCGCTGCCTCCCGCCCGCATCGTCGACCGGCACGGCTCGATCATCGAGCCCCGCCCCTGAGCCGTCGGGATCAGGCCCCGGACGCCGCCGTGGCGACCGGTCGGGGCGCCGGAGCGGGGTCGGCCGCCGGGCCGGGCTCGACCGGCGAGAGCACCCAGTTGGCGACACCCGCCAGGACGACGACCGCGGCCGCGACGATCGGCACGACCAGCGCGGCGTCGGTGCCGAACCGGTCCGCCAGACCGCCGGTGACGGCCGAGGCGGTGGACTGCCCGACGATCACGGCCGAGCCGAGGATCGTCATCACGGTGGCCGAGCGCCCGATCGGGCTGCGGACCGCGCCGAGGCTGTACTGGGTGACCATCGTCGGGCCGATGCCGCAGCCGATCACCAGCAGCACCAGGCACATCCCGAGCACCGACGACGCCAGCGGCAGCAGCAGCGCACCGGCCAGCATGGTCAGCGCGAACACCAGCCACCGCGCGCGCAGCGAGAAGGACGACGGGAACAGCGCCACGCCCAGCGCCAGCGACGCCGAGCCGATGCCCATGACGCCGTACACGAGGCCGGCGGAGGCGGCACTGCCGTGGTCGGCCATGAACGACGTGAGCGAGGTCAGCATCGAGCCGAAGAACAGCCCCACGCCGAAGATGCCCGCCACCACGGCCAGCAGCGCCGGCCGGGTCAGCTCGCGCACGGGCGCGGGGACGATCGCCTGCTCGCCGTGGCCGGCCGCGAGGGCGGCGGACGGGTGCAGCGCGAACGCCGAGACGAACACCAGGGTCAGCACCGCAGCGCCGGCGACGGGGGCCCACGGGTCGAGCGTCGTACCGAGGATGCCGACGACGAACGGGCCCACGATGAAGACGATCTCGTCGGCCGCCGACTCGTACGCCATGGTCGCGTCGAACGTGCGCGAACGACGTCCCGGCGCGATCTTGGAGCCGATGATTTGGACCAGCCGGCTGCGCGACATCGGCGCGATCTGCGGCGCGCTCGCCCCGACCAGGAACGCCACCGCCAGCACCGCGACCCCCGGCAGCGGGCTGTAGACCACCCACGCCATGAGCGCGAGCGCCGACGCCGACGCGACGCCGCTCGCCAGCAGCACCCGCCGCTGCCCGTAGCGATCGGCCGCAGCCCCCAGCAGCGGACCCACGCACGCCGCACCCAGCCCGACCAGCGCCGAGTTGAGGCCACCGAAGGCCAGCGAGTCGCGACCGGCGACCACCAGGGTGAGCACCCCGACGACCATCATCGCGTAGGGCAGCCGCGCCACGAGCGCGATCGGGAAGTACGACGGACCGGTGGCCCGGACCAGAGAAGGCGCGTGATCGCTCATGACCTCGACTCCAAGGGGTGGAACGGTGCCGCCTTGGACCGCCGGTCTTGCTCCGGCGCGAGGTAGATGCACCCACGGATGGGAACTACTCCGTCCAGGGTACGCCTGCGTGTCGCCCGCCAGCCAATCCCCGGACGGACTCGCTAGGGTCCGGGGTATGAGCACGCAGCCGACGTACGACCAGCTCGCCCCGCTGCCCGCCTTCGCGGTCCAGCCGGTCCCCAGCGCCTTCGAGGACAGCAACGGCTTCCTCAACGTGCGCCACTACCTCGGCATCGGCAGCGAGGGCCTCGACGAGTCGCTCTACGACCTCGGCATCCCGTTCAACTGGCCGGTCCTCACCGGCTTCGCCTGCCTGTCCGCCGAGCACCACCTGACCTACCTGCACGAGCTGCGCACCGGCGACGAGATGTCCGTCCGGGTCCGCCTCCTCGGCCGCGCCGAGCGCGCCGCCCACGCCCAGGTCTACGTCCTCGACGACACCAACGGCCGCGTCGCGTGCGTCTTCGAGGAGATCTTCCTCTGCGTCCGCCTCGAGGACCGCAAGACCGCCCCCTGGCCCGAGGACATCGCCCAGGGCCTCGACCAGCGCATCGCCGAGCACGCCGAGCTCCCCTGGGCCCCGGTCACCTCGGGCTCCCTCGCCCTCCGCTGATCCCCCCACCCGCCGAAGTCGCAGGGTTCCGGCGCCGAAGTCGCGCGGTTCCCGCCTCGAGGGCGCAGGGTTGCCCGCTCGAGGTCGCAGTGGCCCGGGCGGGCCGGCGCCCGGCGACCTCGGCGCCGGGAACCTGCGCCCTCGGCACCGGAAACCTGCGCCCTCGGGGCGGGAGACCTGCGCCTTCGGCGGGGGGCGGGCTACTTCCAGACGCGGACCCAGTCGACGGTCATCGTCGCTGAGGTGGGGGTCTGGGCGGTGATGGCGTTCCAGGCGCCGCCGAAGACCTGGGTCAGGACGACGTAGAACGGCTGGTCGAAGGGCTGCGGGGCGGACAGGGGCGAGGCCGGGGTCCAGGTGTGGGTGTAGCAGACCCGGTTGTCGTAGAGGAAGCGCATCGAGGTCGGCGTCCACTCCACCGCGTAGCGGTGGAACTGGGAGGTCGCCAGCATCCGGCAGTTGTAGCCGGTGCTCAGGCGGGTGTCCTCGCCGGCGTAGTGCACCGAGGGGTAGACCCGGGAGGCGTCGGCGCTGAACCACTCGGCGACATCAACCTCGCCGGAGTTCGGCCAGCCGCCGTAGGTGTGCTTCTGGGGGTAGAGCCAGAGCGCGGAGTGGATGCCGGTGATCGTCGTCGCCGGCATCTTGGCACGGAACTCGAAACGGCCGTAGGTCTGGTTGAACAACCCGTAGCTGCCGATCGTGGCGGCCGTGCGCTCGGTCGTGTACGTGCCGAACGGGCTCTGGCACTGGAAGTACGCCGACTCCTTGCGCGAGGTCAGCAGGAGCTGCCCGCCGCTGACCCGGACGTTGTTGGAGTTGTTGACGTAGCAGCCCTTGCCGAGCGCGCTGATCCCGGTGACGGCGGTCTCCTGGACCACCCACTTGGTCATGTCGAGCGCGGTCCCGTTGAAGTCGTCGTCGAACGAGCAGGTGTAGCGGCCGCCGCCCGTCTTGACCGGGCGCTCGCCTCCGCAGGTAGGCGCCTTGGTCGTGGCCGGGGCCGCCGCGAAGGTCACCGGTACGACGGCCGGCGGGGCGCTGCTGACCACCGGCGCGAGCGCCGCGGTGGCCACGGCGGCGGTCCCGACGGCGCACAGAAGTCGAAGACGGAGCATGACGACCCTTTCTCTCCCCCAGCAGCGATCCGGCCGAGCCTGACGGCTTCCCATGCGGCCGGATCACGGGGTCGAGGCCGATCCTTGCGTAAAGAACTGCGCGCTGGCTAGAGGGAACTGGTCCGAAGGGAGTGGTACGAACGGGCTATGCCGCAGGCAGCGACCGTCAGCCCCGCCCCCGCCCGTGACCTAGCCTGAACCGGTGAGCGGCACCCCTGCGACCCCCGTCGACGCCCCCGTCGACGCCCCCGCCGACGACCTCGGCGACGCGGTCCCCCTGACCGCCCCGGCGGCCCGGATCGTCTCCCTCGTCCCGTCGATCACCGAGGCCCTCGCCCGCGACGTCCCCGAGCGCCTGGTCGGCGCGACCGACTGGTGCACCCACCCCGCCGACCTCGACGTACGACGCGTGCGGGGCACCAAGAACCCCGACCTCGCCGCGATCCGCGCGCTCGCCCCCGACCTGGTCGTGGCCAACAAGGAGGAGAACCGCGAGCTCGACGTCCGCCGCCTCCGCGAGTCGGGTGTCGCGGTGTGGGTGACCGACATCGAGACGGTGCCGCAGGCGCTCACCTCCCTCGACCGCCTGTACGACGGCGCGCTGGCCCACGCCCGGCCGGACTGGCTTCGCCAGGCCCGCGAGCGCTGGGACCGGCCGCTGCCCCCGAGCCGCGGGCGGGTCGTCGTACCGATCTGGCGGGACCCGTGGATGGTGGTCGGCCCGCGCACCTACACCGGCGACCTGCTGCGCCGGCTCGGCTGGACCAACGCCTTCGACGACGGTGCCGAGCGCTACCCCCACGTCGAGCTCGCCGCGCTGGACCGCGACGACGTCGACCTGGTGCTGCTGCCCGACGAGCCCTACGTGTTCACCGCCGACGACGGGCCCGAGGCGTTCACCCGGGTGCCGACCGAGCTGGCGTCGGGCCGGCTGCTGACCTGGTACGGCCCGGCCATGGTCGCGGCGCACGACGAGCTTGCCCGCCTGGGGGCAGGCCGCTCGGGGATGTAGTGGCGATCACAGCCCAGGTCACCGACTCGTAACCGTCGAGCGGCCGCGCAGAAACCTGCGCCGCGCAGGCTGGACGACATGAACAACATCGAGGAGCTGAACCCCGAGGACCGCACCGTCGCCCGTCGTGCCGCGCTCCGCAACCGGCACGCGGCCGGCCTGTCCCGCCTGATGGAGGAGCGCGGCGACCTGCGCGGCGTGCACCCGCTCGCCGACTTCGTCGACGACTCCCTGCGCTGGACCGCCTGACCACCAGGCTGGCTGACCACCTGGCTGCCTGACCGACCCACCGTCCACTTCCCCCCATCGCCGGTCCGGCTCGTCACGCACGAGCCGGGCCGGCGGTGGTGCGTCAGCGGCGGCGGCGGGCCGTACCGAACATGCCGCGCGCGATCTCGGCCGCCGCGGTGCGCATGAACTGCTTGAAGGCCGAGGACTTCACGACGTCCTTGACGATCTCGCCGGCCCCGCCGCCGTCGTCCTTCTTGGCCTTGGGCGCGGCCTTGCCCGTGCTCTTGCCGGCCGGCGCCGACTTGGCCGCCTCGGCCGCCTCGGCCGCCTTGGCGCCCTCCTCGAGCTTCTTGGCGAGGATCTCGCGGGCCGACTCGCGGTCGATCACGTCGGCGTACTTGGTGGCCCGGGGGCTGGCCTTGACCGTGGCCTCCATCGACTCCGTGGTGCTGGGCGCCATCAGCGACTCGGGCGCGCGCAGCCGGGTCCAGGCGACGGGCGTCGGCGCGCCCTTCTCGCCCATGACGGTCACGATCGCCTCGCCGATGCCGAGCGTGGTGATCACCTCGCCGAGGTCGGCGTACGCGCTCTTGGGGTAGGTGTTGACGGTCGCCTTGAGCGCCTTGGCGTCGTTGGGCGTGTGGGCGCGGAGCTGGTGCTGGATCCGCGAGCCGAGCTGGGCCAGGACGTCGTCCGGTACGTCGGTCGGGCTCTGCGTCACGAAGAAGACGCCGACCCCCTTGGACCGGATGAGCCGCACCGTCTGGGCAATCGACTCGAGGAACGGCTTGGAGGCGTCCTTGAACAGCAGGTGCGCCTCGTCGAAGAAGAACACCAGCTTGGGCTGGTCCACGTCGCCCACCTCGGGCAGGTCGTGGAAGAGGTCGGCGAGGAGCCACATCAGGAACGTCGAGAAGATCGCCGGGCGGTCCTGGAGGTTCGGCAGCTCGACGAGGTTGATCAGCCCGCGCCCGTCGGCCGCCTGCTGGAGCAGGTCGGCGGAGTCGAACTCGGGCTCACCGAAGAACGCCTCGGCGCCCTGGTCGGCGAACCCGATCAGCTCGCGCAGGATCACGCCCGCGGTCGCCGACGAGAGCCCACCGAGCTCCTTGAGGTCGGCCTTGCCCTCGTCGCTGGTCAGGTGCTGGACGACGGCGCGCAGGTCGGACAGGTCGAGCAGCGGCAGGCCCTGCTTGTCGGCGTAGTGGAAGACCAGGCCCAGGCTGGACTCCTGGGTGTCGTTGAGCCCCAGCACCCGGCTCAGCAGGATCGGCCCGAAGGACGTCACGGTCACCCGGATCGGGATGCCGATCCCCTGGCCGCCCAGCGCGTAGTACTCCACCGGGAAGCCGGTCGCCGTCCACTCCTGGCCCACCGACTTGGTACGGGCCAGCAGCTTGTCGTTGGCCTCGCCGGCGGTGGCCAGGCCGGACAGGTCGCCCTTGATGTCGGCCGCGAAGACCGGGACGCCGGCCGCGCTGAGCTGCTCGGCGAGCAGCTGGAGGGTCTTGGTCTTGCCGGTACCGGTGGCGCCGGCCACCAGGCCGTGCCGGTTGAGCATCGCGAGCGGGATCCGGATGGTGCTGCCGGTCAGCTCGTCGGGACCGGCCATCAGCCCGCCGAGCTCGAGGGCCGGGCCCTCGAAGGCGTAGCCGGGCGCGATCGCCTGCTCGATCGGGTTGGTGCTCGCGGGTGCGGTCTCAGGCGCGGCGGCCGGTGCGGTCTCAGGTGCTGCGTCGGGAGTGGGCGTCTGCTCCTGGGTCATGTGCGGAACTCTAGGAGATTCCGTGAAGACCGAACATGCCACCGGCGCCTGTCTGCACCCGACCCGTAGACTCCGAAGCCGTGATCTTCAAGCGCGTCGGGGACGGTCGTCCCTATCCCGACCACGGCCTCACCTCCAAGGGGTGGGCTGCCGTGCCGCCGCGCCAGATCCGTCTCGACCAGCTCGTCACCACCAAGGACACGCTCCAGCTCTCGTCGCTCCTCGACGAGGACTCGACCTTCTTCGGCGACCTGTTCGCCCACGTGGTGCTGTGGCAGGGCGACTACTACCTCGAGGACGGGCTGCACCGCGCGCTGCGGGCGGCCCTCCAGCAGCGGCACGTGCTCCACGCCCGCGTGATCCGGATGGAAGGCTGACGACGTGGCCCTGGACGTGCGGGAGAACAGCCGCTCCGCCATCACCCTGGCCGTGCTGGCCGTGCTCTTCCTCGGTGGGGTGATCTGGGCCTGGTCCCAGATCGCCGAGCCGTTCCCCGAGAAGGTCGCCGCGCAGCCGTGCACCGACACGCTCATCCCGGCCGGGGACGACGTCGCGCCGCCCCAGGTGATGGTGACGGTGCTCAACGCGGGCGGGCCCAACGGGCTGGCGGGCGACACGCTGTCCAAGCTCGAGACCTTCGGCTTCGTCAAGGGCAAGCTCGGCAACGCCCCCGACAAGACCGGCGCCGTGGGTGCGCAGGTGTGGGCGAGCGACCCCGGCGACCCGGCGGCGCTCCTGCTGGCGTCGTACCTCGGCAAGAACGTCGACATCGTCGACCAGCCCTCGGGCTACCCGGGCGTGACGATCGTCGTCGGCAAGCGCTTCCAGGGCGTCAAGAAGGGCCAGGACAAGGTCACCGCCCAGAAGGACTCCCACATCTGCACGCCGCCGCTGAGCAGCCAGCCCGACAGCGTCAGCTGACGGTCCGCGCGCTCAGTCGTGCAGCCACTGCGCGAGGCGCCCGCCCGAGCTGACCTGGCGCAGTCGGCGCTCGGTGTCCTCGCGGAGCTTGCGCGGGGTGACCACGATCAGGTCGTCGCCGTGGCGCAGGACGGTACGCCGCTCGGGCACCAGCGTGTGCCCCTCGCGCACCACCATCGCGACGTTGGCGCCGAGCGGTAGCCGCAGCTCGCCGACCTCGACGCCGTGCATCTTGGACGACGGACTGATCGTGATCTGGAGCAGGTCGGCGGCGACCCGTTCGAGCGGGGCCGCCTCGACGTCGATCCCCCGCGGCTCCGAGCGCCGCGCCACGCGCAGCAGGCGCGCGGTCAGCGGAAGGGTCGGGCCGGTGATGAGGGTGTCGATGACGACGAGCACGAAGACGATGTCGAAGAGCCGGGTGGCGCCGTCGACGCCCGCGGCGAGCGGGATCGTGGCCAGGACGATGGGCACCGCGCCGCGCAGGCCGGCCCACGAGATGAAGGCCAGCTCGGGCAGCTTCATCGGCTTGACCACCGCGCTGACGAGGACCGACAGCGGACGGGCGAGGAACGTCAGCAGGAGGCCGGCGACGACCGCCATGCCGACCGTCGCCCACGAGAGCCGCTCGGGCGAGAGCAGCAGGCCGAGCATGACGAACAGCCCGATCTGGGCGAGCCAGGCCAGGCCCTCGACGAACGAGCGGGTGGCCGCGCGGTGCGGGAGGTCGGCATTGCCGAGCACGAGCCCCGCGACGAAGACCGCGGCGAAGCCGCTCGCGTGCACCTCGGCCGCGGCGCCGTACCCGATGAAGGTCAGGCAGAGCACGGCGATCGGGTAGAGACCGGACGCCGGCAGCGCCACGCGCCGCATCACCCAGGCGCCGCCGAAGCCGGCAGCGAGGCCGATCCCGACGCCGGCGACGAGCTCGTAGACCATGATCCCCGTCGTGCCGAGCAGTCCGTGCTCGCCGACCGCGCCGGACGAGACGAGGGTGACCAGGACGACGGTCGGGGCGTCGTTGAGGCCGGACTCGGCCTCGAGCGTCCCCGTGATCCGCTTGGGCAGCGGGACCACGCGCAGCACCGAGAACACCGCGGCGGCGTCGGTGGGCGAGCAGATCGCCCCGAGCAGGATCGAGAGCTGCCAGGACAGCCCGAGCAGGAAGTGCGCGCCGACAGCGACGACCACGATCGAGACGAGCACGCCGAGGGTCGCCAGCGACAGCCCGAGCCGCATCGCCGGGCGCGCGTCACGCCAGTTGGTCGTCAGGCCGCCCTCGGCCAGGATCACCGCCAGCGCGCCGAAGCCGAGAGCGTGCGCGAGCTGGGCGTCCTCGAAGCCGATCCCGAGACCGGCCTCGCCGAGCGCGACACCCATGAGCAGGTACACGAGGAGGCTGGGGAGACCCAGCCCGAAGGATGCGCGCACCGCCAGCACGGCCAGGAAGGTGACCCCGGCGCCGATCAGCAGGAACATGTCGAGCTGGTGGACGTCGAACGTCAAGAGGCAACTCGGCTTTCGTCGGGTGGCGGGACCGTAGTCTATCGGTAGAACATGTTCTAGATTGAGCCCGTGAGCTCGCACAACGACAACCTCCCCGCCGGCCTGGCCATTCCCGCCGCGCTGCCTGCCGACGTCCTGACCCCCGACACGGAGCAGTACGACGTCGTGGTCGTCGGCTTCGGCATCGCCGGCGGGTGCGCCGCGCTCGAGGCCGCCCGGAGCGGCGCCCGGGTGCTGCTGCTGGAGAAGGCGGCCGTCCACGGCGGCACGTCGTCCATGTCGGGCGGGCACTTCTACCTCGGCGGCGGGACCGCCGTGCAGCAGGCCACCGGCCACGACGACTCGGTCGAGGCGATGGCCGGCTACCTCATGGCGAGCACGAAGGACCCCGACGAGGAGAAGATCCGCGCCTACTGCGAGGGGTCGGTCGCCCACTTCGACTGGCTGGAGGCCCTCGGCTTCGAGTTCGAGCGCTCGTACTTCCCCGGCAAGGCGGTCATCCAGCCCGGCACCGAGGGCCTGATGTTCACCGGCAACGAGAAGGTCTGGCCGTTCCGCGACCAGGTCGCGCCGGCACCGCGCGGGCACAAGGTCCCGGTCCCCGGCGACACCGAGGGCACCAAGATCGTGATGGACCTGCTGCGCGAGCAGGTCGAGAAGGCCGGCGTCGAGGTCCGCTACGAGACCGGCGCGACCAACCTGGTCGTCGACGGCGACCCGGCGAACGGCCGCGTCGTCGGCCTGGCCTGGAAGTCGTTCGACCAGACCGGCGTCATCCGCGCCGGTGGCGTGGTCGTCGCGGCCGGCGGCTTCGTGATGAACGCCGACATGGTCGCCCGCTACACGCCCGCGCTGGGCTCCAAGCTGTTCACCCTCGGCTCGACGTACGACGACGGCCTCGGCATCCGCCTGGGCGAGTCGGTCGGCGCCGCGCTGGAGAACATGGAGGAGCCGTTCATCACCGCGCCGTTCTACCCGCCGTCGTCGCGCTGCAAGGGCATCATCGTCAACAAGGACGGGCAGCGCTTCGTCGCCGAGGACAGCTACCACGCGCGGACGTCGTACCACGTGATGCAGCAGCCGGACGCCGTCGCGTACCTCATCGTCGACAGCGAGCACCTCGGCGAGGACCACATGCCGCTGGTGCCCCTCAAGGACGGCTTCGAGACGCTCGAGGAGATGGAGGCCGGGCTCGGCATGCCGGCCGGCTCGCTCGTCAAGACGGTCACCGGCTACAACGACAACGCGGCGGCCGGCGAGGACCCCGACTTCCACAAGCACCCCGACTGGATCGCCCCGCAGACCGCCGGTCCGTGGGCGGTCCTGGATCTGTCGCTGGGGGTCGCGCTCTACGCCGGCTTCACCATCGGCGGCATGGCGACCACCGTCGACGGCGAGGTACGCCGTACGGACGGGTCGGTCGTGCCCGGCCTCTACGCCGCGGGCGCCTGCGCGGCGAACATCGCCCAGGACGGTGCGGGCTACTGCTCGGGCACCCAGCTCGGCGAGGGCTCGTTCTTCGGCCGCCGGGCGGGCCGGCACGCCGCCACCCGCTGACGCATAGGGTCGGAGGGTGACCGACCGCTTCACCGCCGCCGCCCGGGCGAACGTCCCGCCGTTCCACGTCATGGACCTGCTCGCCGCGGCGGCGGAGCGGCAGCGCACCCACGGCGACCTGGTCAACCTCGTCGCCGGCCAGCCCAGCACCGGCGCGCCCGCGGGCGTCAGCGCGGCGGCGATCCGGCTGCTCGGCAGCGGCGACCCGCTCGGCTACACGACCGCGACCGGCGTCGTCGAGCTGCGCGCGGCGATCGCCGGGCACTACCGCCGTACCTACGACGTGGCGGTCGACGCCGACGACGTCATCGTCACCACCGGGTCGAGCGGCGGCTTCCTGCTGGCGTTCCTCGCCGCCTTCGACGCGGGCGCGCGGGTGGCGATCGCCCGGCCCGGCTACCCCTGCTATCGCAACGTCCTCAGCGCGCTCGGCTGCGACCTGGTCGAGATCCCGACCGGCCCGGCGACCCGCTTCCAGCCGACGCCTGCACAGCTGGCCGAGGCGCACGCGCAGCAGCCGCTCGACGGCCTGGTGGTGGCCAGCCCCGCCAACCCGACCGGCACCATGCTGCTGCCCGAGGAGCTCGCCGCGATCGCCCGCTGGTGCGAGGAGCACGGCGTCCAGCTCGTCTCGGACGAGATCTACCACGGCATCCAGTACGCCGGCTCCCGGTCGAGCAGCGCCTGGGAGACCTCCCGCGAGGCCATCGTCTTCGGCTCGTTCTCGAAGTACTTCTCGATGACCGGCTGGCGGCTGGGCTGGATGCTCGCCCCCGAGCGGCTCCGCCGCCCCGTCGACGTGCTGACCGGCAACTTCTCGATCTGCCCGCCCGCGCTCGCCCAGCACGCCGCGCTCGCCGCCTTCGACGACGCGTCGTACGCCGAGCTCGACGGGCACGTCGCGCGCTACGCCCACAACCGCGGCCTGCTGCTCGACGGCCTGCGCCGGCTGGGCATCGACCGGCTCGCCCCGGCCGACGGCGCCTTCTACGCCTACGCCGACGTCGGGCACCTCACCACCGACTCGATGGCCTACTGCCGCGACCTGCTCGCCCGCACGGGCGTCGCGGTCGCGACCGGCGTCGACTTCGACACCGTGGACGGCGGGCGGTTCCTGCGGTTCAGCTTCGCGGGGACGGCCGACGACATCACGACCGCGCTCGACCGGCTCGACGGGCGGCTGTGAGGGCTGAGTCCCCGGACCCCCAGGCCGTCGTCGACGAGCACCGGGCGGCGCTCGCGCGCGGTGAGCACCGGGTGCTGCGGCTGACCCGGTCGGGTGAGCCGCACAGCTATGCACCCGACGAGATCGGCCTCGGCCCGGTCGTGTCGGGCACCCAGGTGACCAGCTGGTGGGGCTTGTCGGTGCTCGCCGCGCTGATGGCGGCGGTGTTCGCGGCGTCGTGGCTGATCGTGCTGCTGCCGGTCGCCGACGGGCACGGGCCCGCGTGGGGCGGCCTCGCGGTGACCGCGCTCAGCGGCGGGCTGGGGGCCTACGTCCTCCGGCTCGCGCACCGGCAGCACCGCGCCCGCCGCGTGCGCCGGCTGCGCGGCGTGCCGGAGCCGAGCGACCTACCGGTACCCGGTCACTGGGCCGACCCCGCGGCGCCGGACCCGCGCGCCCGGTCGTGGCGCCGGCGCCCCTGGTGGTGGGTGGCGGCCCGCGCGGTGCTGAGCGGCACGTTCGTCCTCGCCGCCGTCGGGGCGGGATCGGCCGGCGTGCTGGCGACCGCGGGCGCCGGGCTCGTGCTGACCGTCGTGCTCCCCGTCGTCGCCGCCGCGCGCCGGGTCGCCCGCCGCCGCGGCTAGGCGGGCGGGACGAAGCCCAGGCGGCGCGCCGCCGCCACCGCAGCCGGTACGACGCCCGCCGCGTCGAGCGTGCCCGGGAGCCGTCGTACGGTCCAGCAGGCGGCGAGGTCGCCGACGACCTCACCCCACATCCCGGTCTCCTCGACCAGGCTCCCGCCGCGGCGGGTGGCGGCCACCGGGACGCCGGCCGGCGCGGGGAGCAGCAGGGCAGCGCGGACCCAGCCGTCGACCGGCGCGACACCGTCGGCGAACCAGGCGAGTCGGGCCTCGGTGGCGAGCCCGTCGACCCGGCCGCGCAGCACGCCCTGGGCCCGACCGGGCACCGGCTGGTCCGGGAAGGCGCGGTGGAAGGCGTCGGGGTCCTCGAGGGTGAGCCCGAGCTCGGCGGCGGCCTCGCGGTAGGCGCCCCACCACGCGCCCGAGAGGACGTCGAGCAGGCCGGGCGCGGTCCACGCGGGGTCGGCCCACGCGGGCGGGGGCAGAGCACTCCCCACCGGCGCCGGCACGGCGAGCGGCGCGCAGGCGTCGCGCAGCCCCCGGGCGAGCGCGGCGAGCCCGGCCGCGAAGGCGTCGGCCTCGTCCGGGGCGGCGTACCCGTTGCGGACGAGGGCGACGTGCCCGCCCGCGACGACCACCTCGACGAAGGGGTGCGGCAGCGCCCGCAGCGCGGCGCCCGCCTCGCCACCGAGCCAGGTCGCGATGATCTCGTCGAGGACCGGGTCGGTCTCGCCGGCCAGCCGGAAGCCCTCCAGCCCGAGGTCGGCGAGGTCGCGCGAGCCGGACGACGGCAGGCGGTCCGAGCGGCGCAGGCACAGCCGCGGCAGCAGCGCGGCCTGCGGGACCCGAGCGGCGCCGCGGGTGGCCGGCACCCAGACCGCGTCGCGGGCGAAGGGCTCGTCGCGGGGGCCGTTGTCCCAGGTGCCCAGCCACTTCCAGGTGCCGCCCGAGCGGACGTCGTGGAAGGCGCCGTCCATCTCCGGGCCGTCGGTGCTCACCGCGACCTCGTAGAGCTGGTGCATCACCGCGGCGAAGACGTCACCGGCCAGGACGCCGCGCGCGCAGCTGAAGAGGTGCTCGGCCCACATCGGTACGACCGACGCGAAGCCCGACGGGACCTGCTGGCCGAGGTACTCCCAGCCCGCTCCGGAAGCCCAGCCGGACAGGTCGGTCGCGGGCTCTCCGCGGCGTGCGTCGGCGACGTCCTCGGGCGCGAACGCGGCCCGGCTCCGCGCCGTCACTCGTGGTGCTCGCGACGCACCCAGCCGA
This sequence comes from Pimelobacter sp. 30-1, assembly GCF_018831735.1. Classification (NCBI taxonomy): domain Bacteria; kingdom Bacillati; phylum Actinomycetota; class Actinomycetes; order Propionibacteriales; family Nocardioidaceae; genus Pimelobacter; species Pimelobacter sp. 30-1. Next base: position 679,233 of record NZ_NHTS01000001.1, on the reverse strand, counting down.
GAGCGGACTCCGCGATCGCGAAGCGGATGACAGCATGACGGGAGCCGGTCATGGATCGAGGATGACTCAACGAAGGCGTCCGTGAGGGCGGAATCCCCCAGGTTTGACTCGGGGCGGGAACGGGAAGGGCGCGACTCATGTACGGCGACAGCGAGATCATCCGGCGCCGGGTCGCGCAGCTGCGCGACCAGGGCGCCGACGTGCGCGCCCTCGCCGACGAGCTGGTCGCCCGGGTCGAGGCACTCGGCTGGACTGGCCGGGCCGGCGACGCGATGCGGGAGCGGGTGACCGACCGGGCCAGCCACCTGCGGATCGCGGCCGAGCGCCACACCGGCGCCGCCGACGCCCTGGCCGACCACGCCGAGGCGGTCGACGCCGTGCGCGACGAGATCGGCGCGACCGAGACCCGGGTGTCCGCGCTGGTCGCCGACGCCCAGGGCCGGATCGCGGCGATCGCCACCCGCAACGAGGCCGGGCACGGCCCGCGGATCACGCCCGACCCGCTCGACGAGACCCTCGCGGCGTTCACCCCGCCCCCGTCCGGCCACCGCGACTGGCTGGGCGTCGACGTCCCCGGCCTGGAGCGCTGAGCGCGTGCCGACCATCGACCTCACGACCGTCGCCACCCGGCCGGCGTCCGCGCTCGTCGCCGCGCCGCGCCGGATCGGGCTCACCCTCCCCGAGCTCCAGCACGCCGCCCGGCTCGCCGGCGGGGCGCCGCTGCCGTTCGAGGTGGCGCCGCCGCGCGACACCGACGCCATGCAGGCGCGGCTGGGCCGCAGCCCGGCCACCCTCGACGACCAGGCCTACCGCGGCGTCGTCGCCGCGCTCCACGATCCCGACGAGTCGCTGGCCCGGCGCGGGCTGCTCGACGGCACCCGCCTCGACCCCGGACTCGCCGGCGCGATCGGACTGCTCGCGGCCCCGCGCCTGGCGCTCGACGTCGACGTCTCGATGGCCGGCGTCCAGGCCAAGGTCTGGCACCGCCAGGACGGCAGCGCCGTCGCCTCGCTCGCGACCGCCGACGGCATGGTCTTCGAGCTCGGCTGGTTCGGCACCGACGCCTGGCCGGCCGAGCTGGCCCGGATCGCGGTGCCCTCCGAGGAGGTCACCGTCGAGCGCTCCGCCGTCCCGTCGTACGTCGACCTGCCGTTCGAGCTCGCCGACGCCGCCGCCGAGGCAGGCAGCGCCGGACGCGGCGACCTGCTGCCCGTGCTCGTCGCCCGCCACACCGGCCGGGTCCACGGTGCCGACGGTCCGCTGGCCGACGACGTCGTCGTCCGGGTCCTCACCGCGCTCTCCGGCGAGGCCCGCGGCCGGCTCCGCGCGCTCGTCGCCGACGTCTCGGGCGACGCGGTCGACACCGTCGGCGTCGTCTCCTGGTCGCTGCTGGCCGACGGCTGGCGCGCGCTGCGGCCGCACCACGCCGAAGGGGCGCTACGGCTCGAGGTCCGCGCGGTCGGTCCCGACGACCTCGCCGCCGTGGTGGCGCCGGTGCTCGGCGAGGCCGCGCGATGACCGCCGAACGGCAGACCCCGCCGCAGACCCCGCCGCCGACCGCGGTCGAGGCCGCCGACCTCGCCGACAAGTACGACCAGATGCTGCGCCTGGCCGACCTCTTCGACGACGCCGGCGCCCAGATGCGGAGCTGGGCCCAGCTCGGCCGCGACGTGCTCGCCGATCCCGATGTCGCCGACTCGGCGCCGCTCTCGCCCACCACCTGGGCGACCGCCGACGACGAGGTCCGCGGCGCGACCACCGGCAAGGGCGGCCTGCTCGGGCGTTCCATCGAGCTCGACGCCGACGCCCTGGTGCTGCGCGCGACCGTGCTCACCTACCGCTGGATCGACGACCTCCAGGCCGCGGCCTACCAGACCCTCGGCTCGATCGCGGGCAAGGCGATCGGCTACCTCGCCCCCGAGGTCAACCTCGGCGGCGCGATCGTGGCGGCCGGCCTGATCGAGACCGACGCGCTCGACCGCGACGGCGTCGCGGCCTACCTGGGCGAGCTGGCCGAGGCCAACCCCGAGCTGATGGAGCACGTCACCACCGGTGGCGGCGTGCTCGACAGCCTCCAGATGCGCGGGCTCCTCACCGCCGGCGTGCTCGCCGGCGACGCCGGGGCCGCGGCCCGCTCCGGCGGCCTGCGCGCGTCCGGCATCGCGCCGCTCACTGACGACTGGGCCGCCGCCCTGCGCGACGTCGCGGTCGACCTCACCGAGGCCCCCGACGCGACCACCGCGTCCGCGAGCGGGACCGTCGCCATCGAGGACGACCCGGGCGCCGCGCCCACCGGCCTGGGCGACCTGATGACCCTCCTCGCCCGTGCCGACGCCGACGAGCCCGTGCGGGTGCTGCGGGTCGCGCCGGGCCGCCTCGTCGCCTTCGTCTCCTGCGGCGGTACGACGACGCCCGCCCCCGGTCGCCTGCGCCTGGTCTCCGGCGACGCCTCCGGCCAGGCCGGCGCGGTCATCCGCGCGCTCGGCGCCGCCGTCGAGCCCGGACCCGCGCCCACCCGGGTGATGCTCGTCGGCCGTGGCAGCGGCGGCGCGGCCGCGCTCGAGGTCGCCACCCGCACCGACCTGCCCGGCTTCGTCGTCGACCAGGTCGTCACCGCCAACGCCCCCGCGGCCCAGCTGCCCGCGCTGCCGGCCGACGTCCAGGTGCTCTCGCTCGAGGACCGCACCGACCCCGTCGCGCTGCTCGGCTCGCTCATCAACGCGGGCACGCCCAACCGGGTCACCGTCGTCTACGACGCCGGCACCGAGCCCGGCGTCCCGGCACTCGTCGCCGGCGGCCGCGCCGCCGACCGCGCCGACCACCCGGACCTGCGCGCGGCGCTCGACCGCTGGCGCGCGGCGGGCTACCTCAGAGGCTGAACCCGCCCGGCAGCCGCCCCGACGTCCGCTCGTGGCGGACCGTCCACTCCGCGCCGTCCGGCGCCCGGTGCGCGATGCTCGCCCGCTTCTCGTCGGCCCGCCCCTGGCGCAGCGCGGCCAGCACGGCCGTGCGCCCCGCCTCGGCATCGGCGACCCGGACGTAGACGTTGAGCACCAGCGCACCGTCCGAGCCGCGCTTGCCGCGGTCGTGCCCGTCGACGTAGCCCAGCCCGCGCTCGTCGAGCACGGCCGCCAGCCACTGCCCCGCGTGCTCGACCAGCCAGTCGTCGCGGCGCTTGGTCTGCGAGGCCCACTGCACGACGAGCCAGTCGAGCGCGGCGTCCTCGACCTCGGCGAACCCCTCAGCCAGGTACGGCGCCGCGAGCTCCGCCGCCGTCGTCGCGTCGCCCGCGAGGCCGAGCTCGGTGGCCTTGCCCGCGCGGCCCACGACGCCCTCGCGCCGGACCCATGCGCCCGTCGCCTCGCTCACCCAGAGCTGGACGAACCTGCGGGGCTCACCGGGCCGGATCAGCTGCATGGCGGCCGAGGCTACCCGGCAGCCGGACCACGCCCCCGACCAGGCAGGCGGCGATCGGGACCAGCGGGAGGTACCAGAGGATCGCGCCGTCCCGGGCGATCCCGAGCGCCGCCAGCGCACCGAGGCCGCCGCACACGCCGAGCACCGCCAGCACCGGCCGCCAGGCGGCGGGCGCGGGGCGCGGGTCCGCCGCGGGCGTCTCGAAGCGCCCCACGAGCGCGACCGCACCGGCGGTCAGCAGCGCCAGCACCCCGAAGTACAGCGGCCGGGTCGCCCACCAGCCCGCGGTGTCGGGCAGCCGGTGCAGGCCGAGGCCGTCGAGCGCCAGGGAGCCCGCGACGAGGACGCCGAGCATCGTCAGGTGCCACAGGTAGATGCTCATGATCCGGCCGTTGACCAGCCCCGTGGCGACCCACACCCGGCGCCGCGCGACCAGCCGTCGCAGCAGCGGCTCCAGGCTGAGCACGACGCCGGCCTGGAGCAGCCCGAGGAAGCCCTGGGTGACCCGGGTCGGGTAGGCGTTGTCGATCTCGTCGGTGCTGACGCCGACCATCGAGACCGCATAGGGGCCGTGGACCGTGAGCAGCCACAGGACGCCGAGCCCGAGCACCACCAGCGCCAGCCGGCGACCGGCCGAGGCGAGCCGTCCGTCGAGCCAGGCGTAGCCGAGCATGTGCACCGTCGACCACACCACGACGTAGTTGAGGAAGCCCACCGCGAGCAGGTCCCGGCTCACGCTGACGTAGTCGACCAGCCCACCCAGCGCCAGCCCGCCGGCGACCGCCCACCAGCCCGCTCGCTCCCACGCGAGCAGGGTGAGGGGCGCGACCGCGACCACGACGACGTACGCCGCGAGGAACCAGGTCGGCACGAGCGAGGCCCGGCTGGCGATCCGGAGCAGGTCCGGGTCGGCGCCGAGCGCGTGCGCCGCCGGTGCGAGGACCGCCCAGAACACCATGAGCGGGAGCACGGGCAGCACCAGCCGGCGCAACCGGGACCGGAGCCAGCCGCCGTACGGCTGGGCGCGGCGGCGGGCCGAGCGCCACGACAGCGCGTTGGCGTAGCCGCCGACGAGGAAGAACACCGGCATCACCTGGAGCACCCAGGTCAGCGGGTGGGTCCACGCGGCGAGGTCGAGCAGGTCGCCGCGGTGCAGACCGCCCTCCCGGTCGACGTACACGGCCGCCATCAGCCAGTGCCCGAGGACGACGACCATGATCGCCACCGCGCGCAGCAGGTCGACGACCCGGTTGCGCTCGGGCGGGGTGCGGTCGGCGAGGGCGGCGGCGGAGGGCAGCAGGGCGTGGGACATGGGAGAGATCCTGATCACCCGAGCGCCGTCCAGGCTGGGCACGAGTACTCAAATCTTCGACGAATCGCTTGACAAAACCCCGGTCAATGTACGCAACATGGTGTTGCGCTAACACAGCGCATGCTCCTGATTTCGATGACGAGAAACGGACCGACGACATGACTGCGACCGCCGACACCCCCGTCGACACCCCTGTCGACACCACTGGCCTGAGCTACCAGGACACGCTGCGCGTGCTGTCCGAGGCGTCGGTCCACCAGCACTTCGACGCCTTCCTCGACATCGCCTGGGACAGCCCCGAGCTCGAGGTCGTGCCGAACGACCCGCGCTGGATCCTCCCCGAGATCGACTCGCTCGGCGGCACCGACTGGTACCGCTCGCTCCCGCAGGAGCGCCAGATCGAGATCGGCATGTACCGGATGGCCAACATCATGAAGGTCGGCCTCCAGTTCGAGCAGCTGCTCATCGCCGGCGTGATGAACCACCTGATCGGCATGCCCAACGGCCAGGCGGAGTTCCGCTACTCCACCCACGAGGTGACCGAGGAGTGCCACCACACCCAGATGTTTCAGGAGGGCGTCAACCGGATCGGCATCGACGTCCAGGGCGGCCCCGGCTGGTTCGTCAAGGTCGCGCCGCTGCTCACCCTGGCCGGCCGCGGCCTGCCCAACGTCTTCTTCATGGGCATCCTGGCCGGCGAGGAGCCGATCGACTACCTCCAGAAGTCCGTGCTGCGCTCGGGTCACGAGATGCACCCCATGGTCACCCGGGTGATGCAGATCCACGTGGCCGAGGAGGCCCGCCACATCGGCTTCGCGCACTCCTACCTGGTCGAGCGCTCCAAGGACTACGGCACGCTCCAGCGGTTCGGGCTCTCGCTCGCCTACCCGCTGATCATGCGGGTCCTGTGCGACGTGATCATGAAGCCCACGCGCAAGATGCAGAAGGACCTCGACATCCCCAAGAGCGTCATGCGCGAGGTCTACTGGAAGTCCGACAAGTCCGAGAAGCTCCTGCGCGACACCTTCGGCGACGTCCGCATGCTCGCCGACGAGCTCGGCCTGATGAACCGCGTCTCGCGCCGCGTGTGGCGCCTGCTCGGCATCGACGGCCGTCCCTCGCGCTTCCGCAGCGAGCCCAAGTCCGCCGCCGTCTGAGCGGACCGCGGACCCACCATGGCCTACGTCGTCACGCAGTCGTGCTGCGCCGACGCCTCGTGCGTCGTCGCCTGCCCGGTCAACTGCATCCACCCCGCTCCCGGTGAGCCGGGCTTCGGCACCACCGAGATGGTCTACGTCGACGCCGACTCCTGCGTCGGCTGCGGGGCCTGCGCCACGGCCTGCCCGGTCGGCGCGATGGTGCCGGACGCGGCGCTGACGACCAAGCAGCTGCCGTTCCTCGAGCTCAACGCCGCCTACTACGACGCCTTCCCGCACGCCGACCGGACGCCGGTCGCGCTGGTCCCCCAGCAGCGCCGGCTCACCCGCACCGGCCCGTTCCGGGTCGCCGTGGTCGGTGCCGGGCCCGCCGGGCTCTACACGGCCGACGAGCTGCTCAAGCACCCCGAGGTCGGCGGCGTCGACGTCTACGACCGGCTGCGCACGCCGTACGGGCTGGTCCGCCACGGTGTCGCACCGGACCACGCCTCGACCAAGCTCGTCACCCGGCTCTTCGAGGCGATCGAGCGCCAGCCGCGGTTCCGCTACTTCCTCGACGTCGAGGTCGGCGCCCCCGACCGGGCCGACGCGGTGACGCTCGCCGACCTGCGCGCCCACTACGACGCGGTCGTCTACGCCGTCGGCGCCTCCGCCGACCGCAGCCTCGACATCCCCGGCGAGGAGCTCGCCGGCTCGGTCCCCGCGACCGCCCTCGTCGGCTGGTACAACGGCCACCCCGACCAGCAGGGGCTCGACGTCCCCCTCGCCCACGAGCGGGCGGTCGTCGTCGGCAACGGCAACGTCGCCCTCGACGTGGCCCGCATCCTGGCCCGCCCGATCGACGTGCTGGAGCGCACCGACCTGGCTCCCGGCCCGCTCGACCAGCTGCGCGCCAGCGCGGTCCGCGAGGTCGTCGTCCTGGGCCGGCGGGGTCCCGCCCAGGCCGCGTTCACCGTGCCCGAGCTGATCGGACTGGCCGCGCTCGACGACGTCGACGTGGTCGTCGAGGCCGACCCGGCGCTGCTCACGGGCGACGACCAGCGCAGCACCCTGCTGCGCGAGCTCGCCGAGCGCGCCCCCTCGGGCGACGCCGGCCGGCGCCGGATCGTCCTCGCGTTCACCTCCTCCCCCGTCGAGGTCCTCGGCGCCGACGGCCGGGTCACCGGCGTCCGGGTCGCCCGCAACGAGCTCGTCGCGGACGCCGACGGCACGGTCCGCGCCGTCGCCACCGACGACGTCCGCACCATCGAGGCCGGCCTGGTCGTCCGCTCCGTCGGCCACCGCGGCCGCCCCGTCGCCGGGCTGCCGTTCGACGAGCGCACCGCGACCGTGCCGAACCACGAGGGCCGGGTCGAGCCCGGTCTCTACGTCGTGGGCTGGATCAAGCGCGGCCCGACCGGCTTCATCGGCACCAACAAGACCGACGCCCAGGAGACCGTCGAGACGATCCTCGACGACCTCGACGCCGGACTCCCCGCACCCACCGGCTCGGCCGCCGAGCTCACCGCCCTCGTCACCGCCCGGCACCCCCAGGCCGCCGACCTCGCCGCCTGGCAGCGCCTCGACGCCGCCGAGCGCGAGCGGGGCGCGCAGGCGGGCCGGCCGCGGGCCAAGATCACCGACGTCGCCGAGCAGCGCTCGGTCGCCGCGACTCCGGTCGCGACCCGGCGGCGCGGGCTGCTTCGTCGTACGGTGTCGCTGACATCGTGACGATGCGAGGAGGTGTCGCCGTGGCGACCGGCAACGGGAGACGCGATTCGACCGACGGCCGCAAGCGGCGTTGGCAGCAGCACAACGCCGACCGCCGGCAGGCCGTCATCGACGCCGCCCTGACGGTGCTCGCGCGCGACCTCGAGCCCGGTGCCGAGCTGAGCGTGCAGCTGATCGCCGACGAGGCCTCCGTGCACCGCACCGTGCTCTACCGCTACTTCGAGGACCGCACCGACCTCGACGTCGCCATCCAGCAGGAGATCTGCACCCGCGCCGGCGAGCTCCTGCTCGCCGCGGTCACCCTCGAGGGCACCCCGCGCGAGATCGTCGAGCGGATCGTCCACGCCTACGTCGGCTGGGGCGCCGACAACGTCGCCCTGATGAGGTTCGCCGAGCGCGACATCGCGGGCGCCGCGTCCAAGCCGCTCGACGTCGCGATCGGCCAGATCGCCGAGCAGATCGAGCTGGTCATCGGCGGCTTCCTCGCCGTCCTCGAGGCCGACGTCGAGGAGGACGACCGCGACGCCCTGACGCCGTGGGTCTTCCTGCTCGTCGGTGGCGTGATGGCCGCCGTCCGCAACTGGAGCTCCCGCGAGGAGCTGCGCCCGCCGGCCCCCCAGTTCACCCGGCTGCTGGCCGACGTGACCTGGCTGCAGATCGAGGGGCTCGCCGCCTCCCGCAACATCGAGGTGCCCGACCTCCCGGTCGAGCAGCTCCTCAACCTGAAGGAAGCCTAGATGTCCGATTCCGTGGAGCACCTCGACGTCCTCATCATCGGCGCCGGCCTGTCCGGCATCGACGCGGCCTACCACATCGGCAAGGCCTTCCCGGCCCGGTCGTACGCCATCCTCGAGATGCGCGACGCCCTCGGCGGTACCTGGGACCTGTTCCGCTACCCGGGCATCCGCTCCGACTCCGACATGTACACCCTCGGCTTCGGCTGGAAGCCCTGGAAGGGCAAGAAGGCCATCGCCGACGGTGCCGACATCCGCGCCTACCTCCAGGAGGCCGCGCGCGAGAACGGCATCGACCAGCACATCCGCTACCACCACAAGCTCGTGCACGCGGAGTTCTCCACCGACGACGCGCGCTGGACCGTCACCGTCGAGCACACCGACACCGGCGAGACCAAGCAGATCACCGCGGGCTTCCTGTGGTCGACGTCCGGCTACTACCGCTACGACGAGGGCTTCACGCCCGACTTCGAGGGCATCGGCGACTTCCAGGGTCAGGTGATCCACCCGCAGCACTGGCCCGAGGACCTCGACTACCAGGGCAAGAAGGTCGTCGTCATCGGCTCCGGCGCCACCGCCGTCACGCTGATCCCGTCGCTGGCCGACAGCGGCGCCGGGCACGTCACGATGCTCCAGCGCACGCCGACGTTCATCGTCAGCCAGCCGCTCACCGACCCGATCTCCTACCGCCTGCTGCAGACGCTGCCCGACAAGGTCGCCGGCAAGCTCGTCCGCGGCCGCTACCTCGCGATGACGATCGGCTTCTACGAGTTCTGCCGCGCCCGGCCGCGCGAGGCGCGCGCCCTGATCCGCCGGATGTCCGAGCGCCAGCTCCCCAAGGACGTCTCGTACGACGAGCACTTCACGCCGCCCTACGCCCCCTGGGACCAGCGGCTGTGCGTCGTCCCGCGCGGCGACCTGTTCAAGGCACTGCGCCGGCACACCGTCGACATGGTCACCGACCGCATCGCGCGCTTCACCGACAAGGGCATCCTGCTCGAGTCCGGCCAGGAGCTCGAGGCCGACATCATCGTCACCGCGACCGGCCTCAACCTCCAGGTCTTCGGCGGCGCGACGCTCGCCGTCGACGGTGCCGAGGTCAAGCTGCCCGACACGATGGCGTTCAAGGGCATGATGCTCAGCGACATCCCGAACTTCGCGTTCATCGTCGGCTACACCAACGCGTCCTGGACGCTCAAGGCCGACCTCGTCTGCCAGTACGTCGTCCGCGTGCTCCAGCACCTGGACAAGACCGGCACGCGCGTCGTCGTACCGCGTCGCGACCCGGCCGTCGCCGAGGAGCCGTTCCTCGACTTCGAGGCGGGCTACGTCATGCGCTCGATCGAGCAGTTCCCCAAGCAGGGCTCGGTCGAGCCGTGGCGGCTCAAGATGAACTACTTCAAGGACCTGCTGGTCTTCCGCAAGCCGGTCGAGAACGAGCCGCTGGAGTTCACTGCCTGACCCGTGCGCACCGGCCTCACTGCATCACCAGGCGAGCTCGTGCACGAACTCGCTGAGCTGGGTGAGGTTGCGGCACTCGATCATCCGCACGATCTCGGCATAGGTAGGGGCCGCGGAGTCGCCGGTGCCCCAGTTGCGCTGGTGCTCGGGGTTGAGCCAGAAGGTGCGCTTCACCGAGCTCGTGAGCTGCCGGAGGGTGTCCTCGTGCAGGTCGCTGTAGTTGGAGCGCGCGTCGCCGAGGATCAGCAGTGTGGTCTTGGGGGTGAGCGCGTCGGCGTGGTTCTCGGCGAACTTCGTGAACGCCCGGCCGTAGTTGGTCCGGCCCCACAGCGCCGCATGGCTGGCGCTGGCCGCGAGGTCGGAGAGGACGTCGACCGGGTCGGCACCCGGGCGGAAGTGACCGGTCACCTCGTGCACGTGGTCGATGAACGTGAACGCCCGCATCGACTGGAAGACCTCACGCAGCGCGAACACGAACAGCAGCGTGAACTGGGCGAAGTTGGCGACCGATCCGCTCACGTCGCACAGCACGACCAGGTCGGTGCGGTGCGGGCGCTTGGGCCGGTGGTGCGTGGTGATCGGGACGCCGCCGGTGGCGATCGACGCGCGCACCGTACGACGGAAGTCGAGCGGCGCGGTCCGCGCGTGCCGGGAGTGCTGCTCCTTGGCGAGCCGGGTCGCGAGCCGGCGCGCGAGGGGGAAGATCTCCTTGCGCATCTCGTCGAGGTCGGTACGCCGCGCGGCCATGAACGCGAGCTTGTCGATGCTCGGCCGGATCGCGACGTCGGCGACGTGGTCGGGCCCCTTCTCCTCGGCGATCCGCCGGCGGGCGTCGTCCTCGACGAGGGCCGTGAACGCGCCGATCCGGCGGCCGGCCTGGCGGCGGGCGTCGTCCTCGTCGGCGCCGGCGTTCATCAGACCCGCGACCAGCCGGTCGATCAGCTCCTGCGGGGCGACCCGCTGGAGCGCGGTGTAGGCCGACCACGACGACAGCCCCGGCCCACGACCGGGCATCGCGCCGAACGTGCCGACCATCTCGGCGGCCATCTGGCGCAGTTGGGCGTCGTCGAGCTGGGCGGCCTCGAGCGCCTCGGCCAGCCGGTCGCGGAAACCGACCAGCGCCGTGGCGTTGTCCTTGCTCGGGCCGGCCGCATCGGTGTCGTCCGCGTCAGCGGCCGCTGCGGCGCCATCGCCCACCATCGCGGGGAAGTAGACGTCGAAGAGCGCGTCGAAGGTCGTGCGCTGGGCCTGCTTCTTGACCAGCGTCGCGGCGAAGGCGTCGCGGACCGTCGTACGGTCGGACCAGTGCACGGCCGCCAGGGCCGCGACGGCGTCGGTGTCCTCGGCGAGCGACACCGACAGCCCGGCGCCGCGCAGCGCCTCGACGAACGCGAGGTGGCGGTCGAGCAGCCCGGACTGGTCGGTGCGGTCGGTCATGGCGTCCTCAAGCCCGGGCGAGCTTGAGCTCCTTGACCGCACGCTCGTGGTCGGACTGGTGCTTGAGGACGGCGCCGAGGGTGTCCTTGATCGCCTTCTCGTCGAGCTCGCGGATCTCGAGTGCGATGAGCGTGCGCGCCCAGTCGACGGACTCCGCGATCGACGGCGCCTTCTTGAGCTCGAGCTCGCGTAGCCGGCCGACCGTGGCGACGAGCTGCTCGGCGATCCGGTCGTCGAGGGCGGGCACCTGCTGCTGGAGGATCTGCCGCTCGCGGGCGGCGTCCGGGTAGTCGATGTGCAGGTAGAGGCAGCGCCTCTTCACGGCCTCGGAGAGCTCGCGGCTCGCGTTGGACGTGAGCACGACGTAGGGACGGCGGGTCGCGGCGACCGTGCCCAGCTCGGGGATCGTGACCTGGAAGTCGCTGAGCACCTCGAGCAGCAGGCCCTCGACCTCGATGTCGGTCTTGTCGACCTCGTCGATGAGCAGCACCGTCGGCTCCTCGCGCCGGATCGCGGTGAGCAGCGGCCGGGTCAGCAGGAACTCCTCCGTGAAGATGCTCCGGTCCAGGTCCTCCCATGGCCGGGATTGGTGGTCGCCGTCCCCAGTGGTCCCTGGTCCTGCCTGTGCCTCGGCGCCGCTGGCTTGGATCGCAAGCAACTGCTTCTTGTAGTTCCACTCGTAGAGCGCGCGGGCCTCGTCGAGCCCCTCGTAGCACTGGAGCCGCACCAGCTCGGCGCCCGTCGCGCGCGAGACCGCCTTGGCCAGCTCGGTCTTGCCGACACCGGCCGGACCCTCCAGCAGGAGCGGCTTCTCCAGTGCGCCCGCGAGGAACGTGGTGGTCGCCGTCGCTGCGTCCGCGAGGTAGCCGGCGCCCTCGAGCCGGGCCGTCGCGTCGGTCGGTGAGTCGAACCAGGTCATGCTCATGGACCCATCCTGCCGGTAGCCGACCAGTCGTGACCCGGCGCCGTCCAGGTCGTTGAGATCACGACGGACCGAACGTGGACGACCAGACCGGACGAGGGGGACGAAGGTGCGCGACACCATCACGCCTCCCCGCTGGTTGCGGGTCGGCGTCCACTCCGTGCGGACGGCGACCACGGTCGCCGCTCTCACCCTGCTGGTCGGCTTCGGCGCGGTCGGTGTCGTCTCGACACCCAAGCCGAGCGCGCCCTCCACCCAGCTCGGCCTGTCGATGGGACCGCTCGACGCGTTGATGGAGCAGAACCGCTGCTCGGTCACCGGGTTCGACCGCGACGTCATCCCGAGCACCGCGATCGTCCGGACCCCGGCAGGAGGCACCGAGCTGGTGTCCTTCGACCGCGGCTGGGCGGTCTTCAGCGGAGAGGCTGCGGGCGAGCTCGTGGCCGTCTGCCTGGGTCCGAAGCCGGGCGCCGCCCCGGACGGCGGCGTACCGAACTTCCGGTGACCTCGACCAAAATGCGTGTCCCTCGTATCGCTCCTTGTCAAGTCGAGGCAGAATAGGCGCTGTGGACACACACCTCGCGGAATTGAGCCGCACCATCGACGCGGCAGAGCTCGGCCGCCGCATGCGCATCGCGCGTGTGGCCGCCGGGATGACCCAGGCCCAGGTCGCAGGTGACGACGTCTCGGCGGCGTACCTGTCCCGGATCGAGGACGGCCAGCGCCGTCCGGAGGCCGGCCTGCTCGAACGGATGGCGAACCGGATGGGCGTCACGCTCGAGGACCTGCTCCTCGACGTCCCCCGGGACAAGGTGCACGAGCTGCGCCTCGCCGTCGACCACGCCCGGCTGAGCCTGATCTCCGGTGACCCCGAGGGCGCCCTGGCCGCCGTCGGCACGGTGCTCGACGACCCGGCGACCGAGCGGATCGACTTCGTGCAGCGCGCGGCGCGCCAGGTCCGGGCCGGTGCGCTCGAGGCGAGCGGCGACCTCGACGGCGCGATCCTCCTCCTCGAGGACCTCACCTCGGCCCCGACGCCCGACGCGGGCTGGCTCGAGGCGCTCGTCGCGCTGTGCCGGTGCTACCGCGACAGCGGCGACCACACCCGTGCGATCAGCATCGCCGAGCGCTCCGCCACGATGATCGACGAGCTCGGCCTGTCCGGGCTCAGCGAGGCCGTCGAGCTGACCGTCACCGTCGCCGGCGCCTACGAGCTCCAGGGCGACACCGGCCAGGCGATGCGGATGTGCGCACGCACCCTCGAGGCCGCCGAGCAGCACGACTCCGCGGTCGGCAAGGCCACGGCGTACTGGAAGGCGAGCCGGGCCGAGGCCCAGCGCGGCGGCACCCAGGCCGCGCTCGAGCTCTCCGACAAGGCGCTCGCCCTCTTCGCGCTCAGCGACGACAACCGCAACCTGGCCACGCTGCGCGCCCAGGTCGCCAACCTCCAGCTGCTCTCCGACCCGGCCGACCCCGCCGCGGCCCTGGCCACCCTGGCCGGTGCCGAGCAGGAGCTCGCCTGGTCCGGCGCGTCCGCCACCGAGGTCGCGCTCGTGCACCTGACCCGCGGCAAGGCGCACTTCGCGCTCGGCGACCACGACGCCGCCCGCTCGTGCGTCGAGAAGGCCACCGCCACCGCACCCGAGGACGCCTCGGTGCTGCGCGCCTCCGTCTCGGTGCTGCGCGGCCGGATCGCCTTCGCCGACGGCGACCGCGACGCCGCCCGCGACCTGTTCCGCGACGGCGTCACCGCGCTGACCGCGGCCGGCTCCGACCGCCGGGCCGCCCAGCTGTGGTTCGAGCTCGCCGAGCTTCTCACCGAGGTCGGCGACACCGAGGGCGCCGTCCAGGCGTTCCGCAGCGCCGGCGCCTCGACCGGCCTGCGCGTCCCGGCGCGCACGTCGGCCGCCGTACCGCAGCGCTAGCGCTGGCCCGGGCGGCTGCCCGGGCTCAGGCTGGGCCCGTTCACTGCCACGTCGTCGACCGTCGAGCCATCGCGAAGATGGCCTCGACGGTCGACGGTGGGTGGATCTCCCCGTGCCGCCGCAGCCATCCCGCCAACCGGCGCCGCGGGACGACGGCCACGCCCGCCGGCTGGCTCTTGACCACCACCTCGTCGGTGTTGACCGGCACCACCAGACCACCGACGTGGACCGGGTACCCGCACGCCGCGCTCAACAGCCGCCCGGCCCGCTCCGCCTCGTGCCGCGCATTGCGGATGTAGGGCTGCCGCGTCCCGTTGACCAGCAACGTCTCGCCGCCCACCCAGATGCTCGCGCCCGGGTGGTGCTTGGTGTTGACCGTGAACACGCCGCCGGGCCCGATCACCAGGTGGTCGATGTCGCTGCCCCGGTTGCCCACCGGGATCGCGTGCAGGAACCGCCACCGTCCGTCGTCCCGGGCCACCTTGGCCAGCTGCGCGGCGACCTGCTCCTCCCCCACCGCGCCCAGCCGCCACGCCCGCTCGTCGGTGTGCACACCCAGCACCCGGGCCAGCACCGTCTTGATCGGCGCGGCCGCGCGGGCCGCCTCGGCCTGCTCGCGGGCGGCGGCGCCGGGAGGCGTCGTCGCGAGGTCGATCCAGGGCAGCGGGGCGACGGGCTCCGGGTCGGGCGCGGGCTCGGCCTGCGGCGCGGCGGGGGGCGCGGCGGCGACCTGGTGGCCGCCCTTCCAGTCGGCGACGGCCCGCAGCAGCAGCGCCTCGTCAGCGGGCGTGCTGGGGTGCGCGGTGTCGGCGACCAGGTCCCAGTAGCCGACCTTGGCGCCGTCGGCCAGCTCGACGTACAGGCGGTCGTTGCCGTAGCGGCGCCACCGCTTCACGACCCAGATCGGGTCGTCCGCACCCGCGACGTCCATGACAGCATGATGAGGCAGTTCCAGTCAGACAGCGTGCTGGGGCCCGTCTGGCGAGACGGCGCGGGGCCCCGGCCCGGCCCCCGGGCGGGGTCAGCGCTGGGCGGCGCGGACCTCGGCCAGCTGGCCGAGGTCGAAGTACTCCTCGATCCGGGTGATCCGCCCGTCCGCGACGTACCCGCGCAGGATCGCCGGCACCCGGGCCGACCGCCCGGCCCGCTCGACCACGATGTCGTGCTGGCGCAGGAAGCCGTCGGCGAGCGCGACCGTGCGCACGGCGTCGTACTCGAAGCGGTCGTAGCGCTGCGGCAGGCTGCCGAGCGTGGCGAGGTTCTCGTCGACGTCCTGCTCGTGGTCGTCCCAGTTGTGCCAGATCCGGGCGTCCTCGGCGTAGAGCGCGCGGACGGCGTCGAGATCCTGGGCGGTGGCGGCCGCGAAGAAGCGGTCGGAGACGTCGATCATCGGCTCAGGCAAAGCGCTTGCCGATCCAGGCCTCGATCAGGTCGGCGACCTCGTCGCGCGCCCCGTCGTTGAGGAAGTAGTGGTCGGCGTCGAGCTCGTGGGACTCCTTGTCGCTCGCGCCGAGCAGGTCGTGGATGGCCTGCGCGTCGCTCGGGAAGACGCCGGTGTCGGCATTGCCGTTGACCACGAGCGCCGGGACGGTGATCTTCGGCAGGTGCGCGTGGGCGCGGGTCTGGGAGTCCTCGAGACTCCACAGCGACAGCCAGGTCCGCAGCGTGCACGCCGACGCGATGCCGTAGACGGAGCGGTTCGCGCGCTCGGGAACACCGGCGTAGCAGCTGTTCGGCTCGCGCCGGGTCGGCTCCAGCGCCGGGTCGACCATCCGCGGGTCGGCCCACGTGCGGGCGACCGAGAACGGCCGGTCGTGGTAGCCGGCCGCGGTCAGCCGGGCCAGCTCGTCCTTGACCCAGCGGGTGATCCGGTGGTTCCGCGCCTCCTGGGCCGCCCGGTAGCGCGCGACGAACGCGTCGTCGTACGCCGGGCCGTTGGCGGGGTTGAACAGGTCGAGCTCGGGATCGGTCGCCAGCGGGTCGCTCTCGTCGGTGACGGACCCGTCCATCCACGCGGTGAGGACGTCGGGGCGCCCGAGGTGGGCCGCCGTCGAGAGGTAGCCGTCCGCGAGCGGCAGGTCCTCGACGCCCCGCGCCAGCTGCATGCCCGGCAGCGCGGTCACCATCGGCTCCACCGCCTGCGACTGGTACGCCGCCATCAGCGAGCCACCCCCGGAGTTGCCGAGCAGGATCACCGTGTCGACCCCGGCCTCCTCCCGCAGCCACCGGACACCGACGCCGATGTCGCTCAGCGCGTGGTCGAGCAGGAAGTGCGCCTCGTCCCCGCGGAACCGGGTGTTCCAGCCCAGGAAGCCGAACCCGCGCTCGGCGAGGAACGAAGCGAGGTAGTGCTCCGAGAAGTCGATCTGGTAGTGCGTCGCGATGATCGCGACCTTCGGCTGCGTCCCCGCTCGCCGGTGGTAGATGCCCTGGCACGGGTGGCCACCGGCGCCCGCGCGCGGGAGGTTCAGGGACGGCAGGCCGACGAAGGTGCGCTCGGTGCTCGACATCTCACTCCTAAATACGAATCTGATGTCAGGTTTGTATCAGAGCGGGACAGCGACGTCCAGGGTCAGGCCGGGACCGGCTCCTCCCGCGGCTCCTCGGTCACGCGTGAGTCCGTCAGCGTCAGGGCGCCCCAACCGGCGACGATCCCGACCACGACGGCCAGCACTCCGTAGATCACGCGCTCGCCGTGGAAGAACGACGCGACGAGCTCACTGCTCCACACCCCCGGCGGCAGGCTCGTCGTGACCAGAGCCGCGACGAGGGTGCCGACCACCGCGGTGCCGACGCTCGTACCGACCTCCTGGGCCGTGTCGTTGAGCGCGGCGCCGAGCGAGGTCCGGTTGCTGGGCATCGCGCTGACGAGAGCCACCGCGCAGATGGTCATCACCGTGCGCAGGCCGATCGTCAGGACCACCATGCAGGCGGCGATCGCGGGATAGCCGTGGTCGACGCCCCATGCCAGGCCCGCGAGCGAGCCGGCCAGGAGCGCCGCGCCAACGAGGCAGGCGACCCGGTGCCCGAGCCGCTTCGCGAGCTGCTCCGAGATCGGTGTCGCGACGATCATCGTGACGATGAGCGGGAGGTTGGCGAGGCCGGCGCGGACCGGGCTCCAGCCGTAGGCGTACTGGAAGTGCAGGATCAGGCCGAACATGACGCCCGCCATCGCGATCGACGTACCGACCTGGGCGAGGGCGGCCCCGCGGACCGTGCCGTCGGAGAAGACCCCGAGATCGAGCATCGGCGCCGCCGTACGCCGCTCGTGGCGGACGAACGCGACGAGCGCGAGCACCGCCGCCGCGACCGAGCCCAGCGTCACGACCGACACCCACCCGTGCTCGACACCGCTGGTGAGCGCGTAGCAGGCGAACCCGATCGCCGCGATGCTGAGCACCGCGCCCGGCAGGTCGAGGCGCTCGCTGGTCAGGTCCTCGGGACGGTCAGGGGCCACGCCGATCCGTACCCCGATCCAGGCGATGAGCGCGATGGGCGCGTTGACGACCAGCAGCCACTCCCAGCGCACGTGCGCCAGGGCCGAGCCACCCAGCAGCGGACCGAGGATGAAGCCGCTCATCCCGACGACGATCATCAGCGTCATCGCCCGCATCCGCAGCGCCTGGTCGTCGAACAGCCGGAACACCAGCGAGTTCGTGATCGGCGCCATCGCGGCCGCCGCGACACCGAGCGCCGCACGCAGCGCGATCAGCTCACCGGCCGACTCCACCGCGACCACCGCGAGGCTCACGGCCCCGAACACGGCGAGCCCGACCAGCAGCACCCGGCGCCGACCGAG
Source organism: Pimelobacter sp. 30-1 (assembly GCF_018831735.1). Lineage (NCBI taxonomy): Bacteria > Bacillati > Actinomycetota > Actinomycetes > Propionibacteriales > Nocardioidaceae > Pimelobacter > Pimelobacter sp. 30-1. Next base: position 661,359 of record NZ_NHTS01000001.1, on the reverse strand, counting down.
CCGGTCGGCCGCGGAGCCCGCCGTCAGCAGGAGCCCGCCGAACGTGAGCGAGTAGGCGCCCGTAACCCACTGGAGCGCGGTGGTCCCGCTCCCCAGGTCGCGGCCGATCGTGGGCAGCGCGATGGTCAGGAGCGTGTTGTCGACCATCTCGACGAAGAAGGCCAGGCAGAGCGCGGCCAGCGGGATCCACGCCGCCCGGAGGGAGGAGTAGGTCCGCGCGCCGGCGGCGGACGGCGCCGCGGCCTGCGGTGCGGCCCCGGTGGCGGTGGCCGCGGCCTGCGGTGCGGCCGCGGTAGCGGCGTGGGGAGCGGGTTCCATCGGACACCTCCAGTGGTATCGAACAGCGTTCGATTCTCGAACGACGTTCGATACGATAGAACGGTGTTCGATGCGAGGCAAGACCACGACGCCCGATGTGATGGGATGAACGACATGGCAGCACCGACGAGGCGGACCCCGGCAGGAGCGCGCCCGGGCGGACGGCGCCGCGCGTCGCACTCCCTCGAGGCGGTGATCGGCGAGGCCGTGGCGCTGCTCGACGAGGCCGGCGAGCCGGCGCTGACCTTCCGCGCACTCGCCGCCCGGCTCGGCGGCGGCGTCGCCAGCATCTACTGGTACGTCGCCAACAAGGACGAGCTCCTCGACCGCGCCACCGACCACGTCCTCGCGGGCGTGCTCGTCGACACCGAGGCGTTCACCGGCAGCCCGGACCCGATCGACGACCTCCGCTCGATCGCCGTGTCGCTCTTCGGCACCATCGTGGAGCGGCCGTGGCTGGCGGCGTACTTCATGCGCGACACCGGCACGCAGCCCAACGGGCTCCTGCTCTACGAACGCATCGGGCAGCAGGTCCTCCGCCTCGGCCTCACCCCGCGCCAGAGCTTCCACGCGGTGTCGGCGATCCTCGGCTTCGCCATCGGCATCGCCGCCGACCTCGGGCAGCAGCCGCCCCAGGAGGTGCTCGACGGCACCGTCGGGCGCGACGAGTACCTCAGCCGCTACGCCGACCAGTGGCGCGGGCTCGACCCGGCGTCGTACCCGTTCCTGCACGAGGTGGTCGACGAGTTCGAGGGGCACGACGACGCCGACCAGTTCCGCGCCGGGCTCGACCTGCTGCTCGCCGGACTACGCCTCCAGGCCGAGCAGGCGCGCTAGTCCGCCGGTCGGCCAGTCCGCTGGTCTGTCAGTCCGCTGGTCTGTCAGTCCGCTAGTCCGCGGTCCAGTAGATCGCGTGGTACCAGGCGTTCGCGAGCGTCGCGATGCACGCCTCGTCGTTCACGTCGGCGGCCCGCCCGTTGGCGAGGTTCTCGTAGCAGAACATGTTGAGCATCGCGACGATCGCACCGGCGGTCAGGTTCGGGTCGACCCCGGGGCAGAAGCCCCGCTGCTGCGCCCGGGCGACCGCGCGGGCGATGCCCGACTCGGCCTCCATGCAGATCTCGTCCCAGACCCGCGAGAACTCGTCGTTGATCATCGCGAGCTGGAAGACGCCGACCATCTCGGCCATCCGGGCGCGGTAGGTCTCCCAGTGCGCGCGGGCGGCGGCCTCGATGCGCTCACGGGGATCCGAGCCGACGTTCTGCTCGGCGACCTGGAGCCGGTCACGCGCCTCGTCCTGGAACTGGCGGGCCCAGTGCTCGAGGAGCGCTTCCTTGGAGTCGTAGTAGTTGTAGAACGAGGCCGGGGACTTGCCGGCCTCCTTGACGATGTCGGACACCGTCATCTTGAGGAAGCCCTTCTCGGCGATGACCTTGCGCGCGGCAGCGTCGATCGCCTCGAGGGTCTGCCGGCCCCGCTTGGTGGGGCGGGGCGCCTGCGTGCTGGTCACAGGTCAGTTGTACCGGAACCGGGGCGCCGATCCGGCAGAGCGGGGCGACTCTTGCGTGGAATTCGAACCTGGTGTTAGTTTCATACCTGAATCTGATGTCAGTATCAGTTTCTGCGACGGAAGGCAGGCAGGTCGATGAGCGGCAACGCCAACACCCAGTTCGAGCTCCGCGGCTTCAACCACGTGGCTCTGGTGTCCTCGGACATGCAGCGGACGGTCGACTTCTACAGCGGCATCCTCGGCATGCCCCTGCTCAAGACGCTCGACCTGCCCGACGACCTCGGCCAGCACTTCTTCTTCGACGCCGGCAACGGCAACTCGCTGGCGTTCTTCTGGTTCCCCGACGCCCCCGACGGCGTCCCGGGCATCTCGGCGCCGGTCGAGAAGCCCGGCTTCGGCGAGTGGACGAGCGCGATCGGCTCGCTCAACCACGTGGCGTTCGACGTCCCGCCGGAGAAGTTCCAGGAGTACCGGGCCAAGCTCAAGGCGGCCGGCGTGCGGGTGGGTCCGATCGTCAACCACGACGACAGCGCCTCGCAGGTGGCGGCGGAGATGCACGACGGCGTGTACGTCCGGTCGTTCTACTTCCAGGACCCGGACGGAGTGCTGCTCGAGTTCGCGTGCTGGATGCGTGCGTTCAACGCCGACGACCTCGGCACCACGCCGCGCACCGCCGCCGACAGGAGGCAGCCGGCGGCCGTCACCGGCTGACCCGGTGGGTCCCCGCACGCTCCTCGACAAGCTCTGGGACGACCACGTCGTCGTCCGCGGCAGTGACCGTGGCGGCGGCCCCGACCTGCTGTACGTCGACCTCCACCTGCTCCACGAGATGACCTCGCCGCAGGCGTTCGCCGGGCTGCGCGCGGCCGGTCGCGGCGTACGCCGCCCGGACCTGACGGTCGCGACCGAGGACCACAACGTCCCGACCACGCCCCTGCTCTCCGGGGGACTCGACGGCGTGCTCGACCCGCTGAGCCGCCTCCAGATGGAGACGGTGCGGCGCAACTGCGCCGAGTTCGGGGTTCCGCACCACCCGCTGGGATCCGCGGGCAACGGCATCGTGCACGTGATCGGTCCGGAGCAGGGGCTGAGCCAGCCGGGGCTGACGATCGTGTGCGGCGACTCGCACACGTCCACGCACGGCGCCCTGGGCGCGCTGGCGTTCGGGATCGGGACGAGCCAGGTCGAGCACGTGCTCGCCACGCAGACGTTGTGGATGGAGCGGCCGCGCAGCTTCGAGGTGCGGGTCGACGGCGTCCTGCGGGCGGGCGTGACGGCGAAGGACCTGGCGCTGCACGTGGTGCGGGCGATCGGGGCCAACGGCGGTGCCGAATCGGTGCTGGAGCTGCGCGGCAGCTGCATCGAGGCGCTGGGCGTCGAGGAGCGGATGACCCTGTGCAACATGAGCATCGAGTGCGGTGCCCGGGGTGGGGTCATCGCGCCCGACCGGACCACGCTGGCGTACGTCGAGGGGCGGCCGTTCGCGCCGACCGGAGCGGCGTGGGACTCGGCGACCGACCACTGGCGGACGCTGCGCAGCGACGACGGCGCGGTCTTCGACCGCTCGATCACGATCGATGCAGCCGACGTCTCCCCGACGGTCACGTGGGGGACCAACCCGAGCCAGGCGGTCGCGCTCGACGACGTCGTGCCGGAACCTGCACCGGGCGACGAGACGGCGGCGCGGGCGCTGCGGTACATGGACCTCTCCCCCGGTACGCCGATGCGCGCGATCGCCGTCGACACCGTGTTCATCGGCTCGTGCACGAACGGCCGGCTGGAGGACCTGCGGGCCGCGGCGGATGTGCTGCGGGCCAACGGCGGCACGGTCGCCGACGGCGTACGGGCGCTGGTGGTGCCGGGGTCGGCGGTCGTGGTCCGGGCGGCGGAGGCCGAGGGGCTGGACCGGGTGTTCACCGCGGCGGGGTTCGAGTGGCGTGGGTCGGGCTGCTCGATGTGTACCGCGATGAACCCGGACGCCCTCGGGCCCGGCGTCCGCTCGGCGTCGACGACGAACCGCAACTTCGAGGGACGCCAAGGCGACGGCGCCCGGACCCACCTGGTCTCGCCGCCGGTGGCGGCGGCGACGGCGATCCGGGGCCGGTTGAGCGCGCCGGAAGACCTCTAGAAACCGGCGATCCCGGCTCTCAGAAGGTCGCCTCGCGGGTGCGGACGAGCCCGGTCAGCGTGGCGTTGACCGGAGCGGTCCGCCCGACCTTCGCGGCCTCGCGCGGGATCGCGCCGTTGATCACGGCGATCTCGCTGCGGCGTCCGGCTTCGTGGTCGAGCAGGGCCGAGGGCTTGGCGGCGGGCATCTGGGCGCCGAAGTCGCGCACGTGCACCACCGGGTCCGGTACGTCGATCCCGATGCCCAGCGCCCGCGCGGTCTCCCACGCCTCGGTGGCGGCCGCCCGGCTGATCGGTCCCATCTCGGGATGGTCCATCACCTCGCCGACGGTGAGGCCGGTGAGTGCGCAGGGGGCGCTGTAGGCGACATTGCAGATGAGCTTCTCCCACTGCATCGCGGCGATGTCGCCGACCGCGGCGGCGTCGAAGCCGCCGGCCCGCCAGGCGGCGGCGATCCGCTCGACGTCGTCGGCGGGAAGCCCACCACCAGAGACGCCGTCGTAGGCACCGAAGCGCAGCGCCTTCATCGCGTTGTGGTGCACCCGGCCGGGGGCGGTCAGGGAGGCGCCGAAGCCGCTGGCGATGCCGACGGCCAGGCGTCCGGCGCCGAGGACGCGGGCGACCTCCTCGGCCGAGCCGAGGCCGTTCTGGACGGTGAGGACGACGGTGTCGTCGTCCAGCAACGGAGCGAGGCCGGCCGCGGCCGACACCACGTCGGCCGCCTTGACGGCCAGCACGACGAGGTCGACCGGTTCGGCGGGTGGGGACTGGAACGCCCGTACCTGCGCGGTTCTCTCGCCGTCAGGGCCCGAGAGGGCGAGTCCGTCGCGGGCGATCGCCTGGACGTGGTCCGCCCATGCGTCGACGACGAGGACGTCATGGCCGGCGCCGGCGAGGCGGGCGGCGTAGACCGATCCCATCGCGCCGCAGCCGACGACGGCGATCCGCAAGGGAGTGGCGGCCATCAGGCGACCAGCTTCGCGATCTCGTCGCCCAGGCCGACCTTGGCCTCGAGCCCGAAGCCCGGGTGGTCGGCCGGGCGGATCAGTCCGTCGGCGAGCACGCAGTCGTCGCTGTAGCCGCCGAACGGCTGGAAGACACCGGGATACGCCTCGCACCCACCGAGGCCGAGGCCGACGACGATGTGCAGGTTGACCAGGTGCCCGCCGTGCGGGACGGCGGCGCGGCGGTCGAACCCGGCCTCCTCCATGAGCGCGACCATGGCGGCGTACTCGGTGAGCCCGTAGCTCAGCCCGGCGTCCATCTGGAGCAGGTCGCGGTCGGGCCGGACGCCTCCGAAACGGAGCAGGTTGGCGACGTCCTGGCGCGAGAAGAGGTTCTCGCCGGTCGCGATCGGCCCGTCGTACGCCGCGGTCAGCTCGGCCGTCAGGGCGTAGTCGAGCGGGTCGACGGCCTCCTCGTACCAGCGCAGTCCGAGCGGCGCGAGCGCCTCGGCGTAGGCCAGGGCACGCTCGCGGTCGAACCGGCCGTTGGCGTCGACGGCGACGCGGTCACCGGCACCGGCCGCGGCGACGGCGGCCTCGACCCGGCGCAGGTCCTCGGCGAGCGGGAGCCCGCCGATCTTGATCTTCACCGCGGGATAGCCCGCGTCGAGGTAGCCGCGCACCTCGTCGGTGAGCCGGCCCAGGTCGTCGACGGCCTGGTAGTACCCACCGGCCGCATAGACCGGAACCCCCTCCAGTACGGGCTTTCGACCGTGCGCCCGCGCGATCGTGGCGTACGCCGGCTCGTCGTTCACCTTGGCCAGCAGGTCCCAGCACGCGAGCTCGACGGCACTCGCGGCCGCCGCTCGGTCGCCGTGCCCGCCGGGCTTCTCGTCGCGCAGCGCGCTGCCGAGCACCCGGGCCGGGTCGAGCAGGCCGCCGTCGGGATCGAGCAACGACGAGGGGTCGGCGCTCAGCAGGCGCGGGATCATCCGCTCACGGAGGATGCCGCCCTGCGCGTGCCGGCCGATCGAGTTGAACGCGACACCCGTCAGCGGCACCCCGTCGCGCACGACGTCGCTGACCACGGCGACCAGCGAGACCTTGTGCTCGGCGAAGCTGACGACCGCGTTGGCGATGTCCCCCTGCAGGGGTACGTCGACCTCGCGGATCTCGGTGATGCGCACTTCTTCCTCATTTCTAGGGGGTTTCCCGGGATGGGGTGGTGGAGCGAGGGCTGCTTCAGCCGCCGGCTCGCTCCATGGAGACGGTGAACTCGAAACGGTCCGCCGGGTGGACGGAGACGGTCACCTGGGCGACGTCGCCGCCGCGCTCGACGTAGCGGCGCACGATCTGGAGCGCCGGGCTGCCGATCTCGGCCCGAAGGACGTCGGCCAGGTCGGCCGACAGGGAGCAGGCCCGGATGCGCTGGTCCACCCGGACCGTCATCCGGCCGGTGCACTGCTCGACGATCTCGTTGATCAGCCCGTCGGGACGGGCCATCCGGTCACCGACGACGAGGGCGACGTCCGGGTCGAGGTAGACGTCGGTGTGGCAGAGGGGGCGCTGCTCGTCGAGACCGCCGACCTCGTCGAGCCGCAGCATCCGCAGGTGCACCCACGGCCGTCCGGGCTCGCAGCCCAGCAGGGACGCGAGATCGGCGTCGGCGACGACCTCGCGCTGACCGAGCACGCTGCGGCGGGTCTCGGTGGAGTACTGGACGAGCTCGTTCATGGTCGTCACGGTGCGGGCGTACCCCGTCGTGGGCCGGACCGCCTCGACCCGGGTGCCGATCCGGCGGCGGCGCGAGACCATGCCGAGCCGCTCGAGCGAGTCGAGCGCGGAGCGCACGGTCGCCCGCGAGACGGCGTACGCCGACGCGAGCTCGACCTCCGGCGGCAGCTGCGAGCCCACCGGGTAGGTCGCGTCCTCGATCCGGCGCGCGAGCGACCGGGCGACCTCCTCGTAGCGTGCGACCACTGTGCTCCCCCTTCTTCTCTGCGTCCGTCAGGCGATCTCGCGCGAGCGCCCGGCCCAGTACGGCGCCCGCAGCTCGCGCTTGAGCAGCTTGCCGCTCGGGTTGCGCGGGAGCGCCTCGACCAGGTCGACCGACGTCGGGCACTTGTAGTGGGCGAGCCGCTCGCGGCAGTAGGCGACCAGCTCGGCCGGGTCGGGCCGCTCCGCTGCGGGGATGACGACGGCCTTGACCGTCTCCCCCCAGCGCTCGTGCGGCACACCGATGACGGCGACGTCGCGCACGCCGGGGTGGGTCATCAGGACGTTCTCGACCTCGACGGGATAGATGTTCTCGCCGCCCGACACGATCATGTCCTTCACCCGGTCGCACAGGAACAGGTAGCCGTCGGCGTCCTGGTAGCCCGCGTCACCGGTGCGGAACCAGCCGTCCTCGCGCAGCACGGCGCTCAGCTCGCCCGGCTGGTTGCGGTACCCGGCCATGATCAGCGCGCTGCGGGTCCAGACCTCTCCCGTCTCCCCCTCGGCGCAGCGCTCCCCCGTCGCAGGGTCGAAGACGCCGAGCTCGACACCGGGGACGGCGACGCCGGCCGACGCGAGCCGCGCCCCGCCACGGCGGTGGTCCTCCGGCCCCAGGAAGGTGATGGGACCGCAGGTCTCGGTCATCCCGTAGCTCTGGACCAGGTCACAGCCGAACAGCTCGCGCGCGGCGTCCGCGACCGTGGGCGACATGGGCGAACCGCCGTAGATGAGCGTGCGCAGCCGCGGGTACGCGCGTTCGGCCGCGCCGGGGTGCTGCACGAGCGCCTGCACGACGGCGGGCACGGTGAGTGCGTGGTCGACGCGTCCGTCCGCGAAGACGCCGAGGACGAGGTCCGGGCGGATGTCGAGCACGTAGAGCGAGGTCGCGCCGAGGCCGAGGCAGTAGAACACCCAGCCCGTGCCGGACAGGTGGAAGATCGGCGCCGGCACCATGACGACGTCGCCCTCGGCGATGTCCCACGGCGCGGGCGCGGCGAGGTTGGCGGCGACCGCCCGGTTGGGCAGCTCGACGCCCTTGGGCCGGCCGGACGTGCCCGAGGTGTAGATGAGGAACGCGATGTCGTCGGGCTCCGGATCCAGCGCCGGTACGGCGACCTGCCCGGCCAGCCACGCGTCGTACGGCTGCTCGTCGCCGCCGGGCAGCAGCACCCGGGCGGCGCCGTCCTCGGGGACGGGACGGCCCAGCAGGGGCAGGAACTCCGCCTCGACGACGAGGACGGCCACGTCGGCGTCCGCCAGCACGGCCGTGGTCTCGTCGGCGCTGAGGCGCCAGTTGAACGGGATGGCGGCGGCCCGGCGGAACGACGCGGCCGCGAGCACCTCGGCCCAGGTCACCGCGTTCTTGCCGATGAAGCCGACCCGGCCGCCCGGGCCGACACCGTGGGCGGCGAGGCCGCCGGCGAGGCGGCTGCTCGCGTCGAGCCAGCTCGCGAAGGTGTGCTCCGCGACGCCCTCGACGGCGACGGCGGGCGCGTCCGGCCGCACGCCCGCCCAGTGGCGCAGCATGCTGCCGATCGATCGGTGGTGGTCCATCGGGTCCTGCCTATCTCGTCGGGGGAACGGTGTCCACGAGCCGGCGCCGCAGGTCGACCTTCAGCACCTTGCCGAGGGCGTTGCGGGGCAGCGCGTCGATGACGGTGTAGTCGCTGGGGCACTTGAACCCGGCGAGCCGCGCGCGGCAGAACGCCCGCAGCTCCTCGGGGTCGAGGGTCGCCACGTCCGGCTCCGGGACGACGAACGCGACCGGCGTCTCCCCCCAACGCTCGTGGGGACGGGCCACGACGGCGACCTCGGCAACGTCGGCGTGCTCGAGCAGCACCCGCTCGATCTCCGCGGGGTAGATGTTCTCGCCGCCGCTGATGATCATGTCCTTGGCGCGACCGACGATGCTGAGGTAGCCCTCGGCGCTGAGCACGCCCACGTCACCGGTGCGGAACCACCCGTCGTCGGTGAACGCACGACGCGTCTCCTCGGGGTCCTTCCAGTACTCGGCGATCAGGTTCTCGCTGCGGACGAGGAGCTCCCCCGGGGTCCCCGCCGGCAGGGCGGCACCGGAGGCGTCGACGATCCGGGCCTCCCAACCGAGCACGAGCTGGCCGGCGGACGCGAGCCGTGCGGTGCCGGCGACGTGGTCCTCGGGGCGCAGCACCGACAGGAAGCCCTGGAGCTCGGTGCTGCCGTAGATCTGCCGGAAGCGGCCGCACACCCGGCGCAGCGCACGCTCCAGCAGCTCGGGCGCGATGGGCGCGGCGCCGTACTGGACCTCGCGGAGGCTGGAGAGGTCCGCGTCCTGGCGCCGGGTCTCGAGCGCGTCGACGAGCATCTCGATGATCGTCGGCGCCGCGGTGAAGAAGTTGATCCGCTGGCCGGCGATCGTGTCGATCACCCGGTCGACGTCGAAGCCGTCGTGGACGACGAGCGTGCCGCCGGTGAGGAAGCACTGCATCGCCTGGGCGAACCCGGCGAGGTGGAAGAGCGGCATCATCACGAGGTGGTTGCTGCCGCGCACCTGGTCGCCGATGTCGATCGCGAAGCCGGCCAGGTTGCGCACGAGCGAGCCGTGGTCGAGCGGGATCACCTTCGGCCGCCCCGTGGTGCCGCTCGTGTGCATGAGCATCGCGACCTCGTCGACCTTGAGCCGCTCGTCCGGCCGGGCCGGTACGGCGCCCACGAGGCTCGCCGCGGCGAGCCACCCCTCGGTCGCCGGACCGTCCACGACACAGGTCGCACCCGGCACCAGGCCGATCAGCCCGGTCGACGTCGGGTCGGCGAACACCGCCACAGGTGCGGTCATCTCGACCAGCTCGGCGACCTCGGACGGCGTCATCCGCCAGTTGAGCAGCAGCGGCAGCGCGCCGATCCGCACCAGGGCGAGGGTCTGGACGAGGAGCTCCGCGCTGTTGCGCGAGAGCACCGCGACGACGTCGCCGCTGCGCACACCGCGGTCGTGCCAGCCCCCGGCCCGGGACTCGACCAGGGCGTGCAGCTCGCCGTAGGTCAGCGCACCGCGGTCGTCGCGGATCGCCACCGCATCGGCGTCCGCGCTGGCCCGCCAGTCGAGCACGTGGATCCAGGTCTGCATCAGGCCACCTCCGCCAGGACGGGTTCGGGTACGGGCTCCTGCGCCGGACGCCGGCGCCGGCCACCGACCAGCAGGCCCAGCACCCGGTCGAGCCCACCGCGGGCGAACATGATGACCACGATGAGCAGCCCGCAGTAGACGAACACACTCATCACGTTGGCGTCGATGCCGCCCTCGCCGACGGGCGAGAGGAACGGCATCCGGTCGGCGTACTGGCCCAGGACGCGGGGCAGCGCCGTCACGAAGACCGCGCCGGCCACGGCGCCGCGCACACTGCCGAGGCCACCGATGATGATCATCACCAGGTAGTCCGTGGAGAGCTGGAAGCCGAACGCCTGCGGCGTGACGAACTGGGCCGTCAGCGCGACCAGCACACCGGCCGCACCGGCGTAGAGCGCGGCGAGGAAGAACGCCGCCGCCCGGCCCCGACGGACGTCGATCCCCAGCGCGGAGGCGCCGATCTCGCTCTCCTTGACCATCGCGAGCGCGATGCCGGGGCGTCCGCGCACCACGTTGCGTGCGGTCACGAAGGCGACGACGAGCACCAGCAGCGCGAGCCACCAGAGCTTCTCGGCGGCCCCGAAGGGCACCTGCGCGACGACCCACGGCTCGGTGTCACCGAGGTTGATGCCGAAGATGTCGAGCTCGGGCACCGCGCGTCCGACGTACCCGCCGCTGATGCCGCCGACCTCCTGCAGCACGTGCTGCCAGATGAAGACCAGGCCGATCGTCACGACCGCGAGGTAGAGCCCGTTGACCCGGCCCGAGAGGGGGCTCAGCACCAGTCCGCCGAGGGCCGCGAGGCCGATACCGCCGAGCACCGCGAGCGCCGGCGGCCAGCCCAGGCCCCAGGCGAGCTCGCTCGGGTCGGAGGCGAGCACGACGTATCCGTAGGCACCGATGCCGACGAACACCGCGTGGGCCAAGGAGATCTGGCCCGCCACGCCCACCAGGAGGGTGAGCCCGATGGCCGCGACGCCGGCCGCCATGGCGAGCGCGCCGAGCTGGAGCCAGAAGCCGTCGAGGTAGTACGGCGCGACGAGCAGCACGAGCAGCAGGGCCGCGACGAGCACCCGCCCCCTAGACACGCTGCACCTGCTTGGCGCTGAAGAGCCCCTGCGGCCGCAGCAGCAGGACGACGAGCAGCAGCACCCACGCGGAGATCCCGGACAGGTTGTGCGCCCAGCCGCCCAGCGAGCCCTCGTACGTCGCCGCGAACGCCTCGACCATGCCGAGCATGACGCCGCCGACGAGTGCGCCGCCGACCGAGCCGAGGCCGCCGATGACAGCGGCGGGGAACGCGCGGAAGGCCGTGTCCGCCAGCGCGGGCGTCACGCCCGGCGTCGGGAACGATGCGAGGAAGAGGCCCGACAGGACGGCGAGTGCGCCGCCGATGGCCCAGCTCGTCCACGACACCGCGGAGAGCCGGACGCCCATCAGGGCAGCCACCTCGCCGTCCTGGTTGCTGACGCGCATCGCCAGCCCCCAGCTGGTGAAGCGGAACAGCAGCAGGAACACGGTGATCGCGAGCACCGCCACGACGAGGGCGATGAGGCGCACGGTCGGCATCGTGACGGCGCCGATCTCGACGACGTCGTTGCCGATCGGGTCGCGCAGCGGCAGCGTCTCGGTGCCGATCCGGCGGCTGATCTCGGTCACGACGAGCAGGTTGAGGCCGAGCGTGAGGATCGTCAGCGTGACGTGGTCGTGGGTGCGGCTGTTGCGCAGGAACACCGTCTCGGCGACGACCGCGACGAGCGCTCCGGTGAGCAGTCCGGCGAGCACGCCGACGAGGTAGCCGTGGTCCTCGCTGACCACCGAGGCGACGTACACGCCGACGAGGAGGAAGGCACCGTGGGCGAAGTTCAGGACGCCGGTGGCGCGGTAGATCACGACGAAGCCGAGCGCCATCACGGCGTACAGCGCGCCGAGCGAGAGGCCGCTGGCCAGCGCGTTGAGGAGGCTATCCACGAGCGACCGCCTCCGCACGGTCCTCACGCTCGTCGCGCTCGTCGGTCAGCTCGATCGGGTCGGCGCCGAGGTAGGCGGCGATCACCACCGGGTCCTGCTGGATCCGCTCGGGACGAGCGTCGGCGATGACGCGTCCCGACTGGAGGACCGTCACGTGGTCGGACAGGCTCATCACCAGCTCCATGTCGTGTTCGACGAGCAGCACGGTCAGCCCGAACTGCTCGCGGCACTCGCGGATGCGCTCGCCCAGGGCGCGCGACTCCGCATCGTTCATCCCCGCGACGGGCTCGTCGAGGAGGAGGACCTCGGGCTCCGCGCAGAGCGCGCGGGCGATCTCGGTCTTCTTGCGCAGACCATAGGGGAGGACGCCGACCGGATCGGTCAGATGTCCCTCCAGACCGAGGATCTCGGCAACCTGCCGCACCACCCCGTCGTCCGTACGGCGTTCGCGGCGCGCCGCCGGCAGGGCCAGCGCCGTGCCGAGGAGTCCCGCACGGGTGCGGTGGTGCCGGCCGAGCCGGAGCACGTCGGCGACGGTGAGCGCGTCGGGCAGGACCAGGTTCTGGAAGGTCCGGGCGACGCCGCGGCCGATGATCCGGTGCCGGGGCACGCGATCGAGCCGCTCCCCGGACAGCCGCACCGTGCCGGCGGCCAGGGGGTAGAGGCCCGTCATCGCGTTGAAGCAGGTCGACTTCCCCGCTCCGTTGGGGCCGATGATCGCGTGGATGGTGCCCGGCGCCACCGAGAACGAGACGTCGTCGAGCGCGACCACGCCGCCGAACCGGACGGTGAGGCCCTCGGCCTGCAGGATCGGCTCAACCATGGGCGTTCGCTCCGGTCGGCACGGCTGCTGCCGTGTGCTTGCCGAGGCTGACCGCGAGCAGCAGGTCCGACGAAGCCAGCTCGTCGGCCGGACCGTCGGCGACGATCGTGCCCCCGTGCATCAGGTAGGCGTGGTGCGCGACCGACAGCGCGAGCTTGGTGTTCTGCTCCACCAGCAGCACGCTCGTGCCGGACCGGTTGACCTCGCGGACGGTGTCCATGATCTGCCGCGCCACCAGCGGGGCGATGCCGAGCGACGGCTCGTCCATCAGCAGCACCCGAGGGCTGCTCATGAGCGCCCGGCCGATGGCGAGCATCTGCTGCTCACCACCGGACAGCAGCGCGGCGGGCTGCTGCGCCCGGTCCGCGAGGACGGGGAACAGCTCGTGCACCCAAGCCTTGGTCTTGCGCGCCTGGATCCGCGAGCGGACCGACAGCGCGCCGGCCGCCAGGTTGTCGTCGACGGACAGCTGGCCGAAGACCCGCCGCCCCTCGGGCACCTGCACGATGCCGGCGCGGACGATCCGGTCGGCCCGGCTGCGGGTGAGGTCGAGGGCCTCGCCGTGCGCGGTGCCGGCGACCACGCGGCCGCCCTGCCCGCCGAGGATGCCCGACAGGGTGCGGAGCAGCGTCGTCTTGCCGGCACCGTTGTTGCCGAGCAGGGCGACGATCCGCCCGTCGTCCACCCGGAGGCTGACGTCGTGGAACACCTCGGCGGCGCCGTAGCGCACGGCGAGACCCTTGACCTCGATCATCACTGACCTACTTCACGTAGCCCTGCGCGTCGGCGTACGCCGCGGCGGCGTCGCTCTCCTCGGGACCGGCGACGATGACCGCGCCACCCTCGGCCTGCGGGTCCGGCTTGAGGATGAAGCTCGCCAGCGACGGTGCCGTGCCGGGCGTCGAGTAGTCGAGGTCCACGCCGAGGCCGTCGGTCTCGATCTTGCCGACCTTGGCCATCGAGGCGGTGATGCTCTGCGGCGTCAGGTCACCGTCGTCGCAGGCCTGCTGGAGCGCCTTGTGGAGCACGCCCGCCATCAGGTAGCCGGCCGCGACCGGCGCGGTGATCGGGCGGCCGTCGGCCTGCTTCTCCCAGGCGGCGAGCAGGTTCTGGACCGCCGGGGCGTCGGAGCTGAACGGCGCGCTGTTCGACGTGAGCACGACGTGGTCGACGATCGCGTCCTTGGCGGCGCCCTGGACGTCGCCCTGCGAGAGGAGGTTCGTGGCGAGGATCGTGACGTCGTACCCGCTGGCAGAGGCGACGGACGCGGCCGAGACGGTCGGGCCGCCCGCCGTACCCATCACGATGACCTTGGCGCCCGCCCGCTTGAGGGTGTTGACCTGCGAGGTCGCGTCGGTGGCGGTGCTGTCGATCTTGGTGTGCTCGACCTTGAGCCCGAAGTGCTCGGCCGCGCCGTCGACGCCCTTGGTGACCGCCTCGCCGATGCCGTTGGGGTAGGCGATGACGCCGATGGTGTCGCCCTTCACGAGCGTGCCCTCGTCGACCAGGTGGCTGATCCCGTTGACCGCCTCGACGTCGTAGGGCGTGCCGGGCATGAACGCCTGGTGGACCGCGAGCAGCAGCGGGTCGTAGGAGCCGGCCATGACGGCCAGGCCGTCCTTCTTGAGCCGGCTCTCGAGCGTGATCGCGTCGGTGCCGGGCGAGAGGTTGGCGACGGCCGCGACGTCACCGCTGAGACCGGTGTACTGCGTCATCGTCTCCTGCGAGTTGTACTTGTTGTCGCGGGCCTCGATGGCCACCTGGCGCTCGCAGACGCCGCCGTCGGCGTTGACCTTGTCGAAGTAGAGCTTCACGCCGGCCACGCCGTCCTGGCCGAGACCGCCGATCGGGCCGCTGAGCGGGACGAGCGCGGCCAGCGTGATGCTGTCCTTGGTGACGCCGGCGCCCATCTTCACGCCGTCGGCGCCGACGCCACCGGAGGCCTCGTCGGCCTTGGACGAGCAGGCCGAGACCGCCAGGCCCAGGGCGAGCGCGGGGGCGACGGCTTTCACGAACGATTTCATGTGTTCTCCCAGGTACGACGGTGTGACAGGTGAGATGGGCTCGTCTGGCGCGCCCGGACCGCGCGCAGGACGCTTCTTAGGAGGGGCGGCGCTGGTTGACGGCACGGACGGCGATCAGCGCCGCGGCACCGGCCAGGCAGACGGCGAGCGCCGCTGCCCCGGACCAGGCGGGCAGGTCGATCCCGAAGGCGGCGTCGAGCGACCAGCGCCCCGGGCCGACGAGGGCGAGCGTGGCGCCCGCGATGCCGAAGGTGAGGGGCAGCTCGAAGCCGCGCTGGGCCGCCCACACGCCGTACGGCCAGTGGACGGAGCAGGCGACGACCATCACCGCGGCGACGATCGCCCCGGCGAGCGGGGTGACCAGCCCGGCGATGAGCAGGACCGCGCCGACCGTCTCGGAGGCGGCGGCGATGACCACCATCGGCCGCCCCGGCCGGTAGCCGACCCGTTCGAAGATCGCGGCGGTCGCGGCGAGGCCGTCACCGCCGAGGCGGCCCAGGGACTTCTGCACCGCGTGGCCGAGGACGAGGAGCCCGACCGCGACCCGCAGGACGAGGAGGCCGGCGTCCGCCGAGGCGCCCTCCTTCAGTACGTGCGCGACCAGTGCCATCCCTCGACCTCATTTACGAATCTGATTTCAGGTTTAGGTATGTATATGACGCACGTCACGGCTGCGTCAAGGTCCGGACCAAAAGAAGATGGGCCCCCGCCGGAAGCGGGGGCCCAAAGGTGCGGACCTAGAGAGGTGCTCGGTCAGCGGCGCAGGAAGGTACGCCCGATCGCGTCGAGGAGCGGGTTGCTGCCGTCGGGCAGGGCGCCGTAGTTGAGCGTCCAGACGATCGTCCCGCCCGCTCCCCCGGCGGCGACGTAGTCCGCCTTGGCCGCGATGGACTCCTCGTCCTCGTAGGACAGGAAGCCCGCGGGGTTGCGCGGCGGCAGACCCGGCTCGGTGGGCGGCACGTAGCCGCCGCCCCCGTAGGTGCGGTACGTCGACGAGGCGTCGGCGTCGAAGCGCCGGGTGCCGTGGTCGAGGTAGCCCATCTCGACCAACCGCGTGTACGACAGCGCGACGTCGTTGGTCTCGTAGATCTCGTTGGTCTCGGTGGACTGGCGCGGTCCGGTCACGTTGGGGCCGAAGTAGATGCCGTAGAGGCCGATCCCCAGGCCGATCTTGTCGCGCGGCGCGCCGGTCGCGACGTACGCGTCGATGCTGCTGTCGATGCTGACCGGCGTGGTCGGCGACTCGTCGTCCAGCGCGCCGGAGAACCAGGAGCTCCAGCCGTCGCGGTTCCACGTCGTACCGATGCCGTAGGACATGAGGTTGTACTGGTCGACCAGCCACGTCATCTCCGCCTGCCAGGCGTCGACCTTGCCGCCGGGCTGCAGGTGGTTGGTGTTGACCGGGTAGCCGGGGAAGGTGATCAGGCCGGGCTGCGCGGCGTACCGCGGGCGGGTGGCCATCTCTGCCCGGACCTCGACGACGAGGGCGCTGAGCCGTCGGACCGCTTCATCGCGCGAGATCCGGACGCCGCACTCCCAGGCCTCGCCGCCGAGGCAGTTCTCCCAGTCGACGTCGACGCCGTCGTAGTCGTGCGCCACGAGGTAGTCGACGAGGTTGCGCACGAATATCGGGCGCACCGCATCGGTCGTCGAAGCCACGAACCCACGGCCGTCGAAGCCGTCGCCGCCGAGCATCAGCAGCGCCTTGGCACCCGCCGCGTGCGCCCGGTCGACGAGATAGTCCTCGACCGTCGTCCCCGGGTACGGCGACGCGGCCGGGTCGTGCGCGGAGCCGGCGCCAGGCACGACGGCTCCCGGGACACCGTCGAGCGAGCCGCCGCCGGGCGCGACCCGGCCGAACACGAAGTGCGACAGGTCGCTCATGTCGACCTCGTGGGGCGCGTACTCCTGGTCCCAGAACCAGCCCGCGTAGTAGCCGGTCACCCACGGCTTCGCGGACCGCGCGCGGAGCGCGACCGTGGTCGTCGCCGCGGACGCACCCGTGGCCTGGACCCGGTAGGTCGTCGTCGCCTCGGGCGTGACCAGGAAGCTCGCCCGGCCGGTGCGGTTCTCGACCGCCGTGCCCAGCGTGTGCCAGTGACCGTCGGCCTCACGCCGCTGGAACACCACCGTGGCCCCCGGCCGCGCGGGTCGGCTGGTCGCGGTGAGCGGGACCCGGGTGTGCGCCGTGGTGGCGACGGGCGCGGACGCGGTCGTCGTACGGACGCCGGGGCGCACCCGCACGAGGACCGGACGCGAGGTGCGCTCGCCGACGCGGACCCGGAACCGGGTCTGCTCCGGCACGCGCACCCGCAGCACGAACCGCCCCACGCGGTTCGCCCTCACCTGCTGGTCGCGCACCCATCGCCCCGCCTGCTCCCGCTCGAGCTCGACGAGGGGGCGGGCGGACGTCGTACGGGTGCGGCCGCGGAGGATGACGACCGCCCCCGGTACGACGGGGCCCGCCGGGCCGGTGAGGTCCGGCGCCGGCGGGCGCTGTGCCGACGCCGTCATCGGCGTCCCCAGGACGAGCAGGAGGCTCGCGACCAGCGCGAGCACCCCGGTCACGACCATGGGGACGCGGGGGCTAGGGAGAGCGAGACGGCGTGGCACGGGCTCCACTGTGGAGTGCCCGGTGACCCGGGAACCAGGGGCAACCGCCCCGGATCACCGGGACTCGAGGTCCCGGCGCCGGCGGTTCCGTCGTACCCGGGTGACGCCGACCAGGCGCGGTCCGGCGAGCCGCACCTCGACGCGTCGGGCCTCGCGCATGACCGGCTGGGCGACGTACTCGCCGAGGATGACGCCGGACGCGAGCGCGATGGCGATCGAGGCGGCGGTGACCATCGCGAGGAGGCCCTGGGCGGCCTGCTGGCCGCCCTCCTCGCCGAGCAGGAAGAGGCCGCGGTAGATCGACAGGCCGGGCAGCATCGGCACGACCGCCGACACCACGACCACCAGCGGCGGCACCCGGAACTGGCGCCCGACCGTGTAGCCGAACAGGCCGATCACGAACGCCGACAGCCCGACCGCCCAGGTGCGGCCGAAACCGGCCTCGCCCATGATCTCCGTCGCGGCGAGCGCCGTACCTCCGAGGAGGCCGACGGGCAGCAGGGTCCGCAGCGGCGCGTACGACGCGAACGCGAACGCCGCCGCCGCGATCGCCCCGCCGACCCCGACCGCACTGACCCCCACGAGGTCGAAGCGGGGCAACGTCAGCCGCGGCACCTCCAACCCCACCGCCGCGCACAACGACAACCCGCCACTGACCCCCGCGA
Organism: Pimelobacter sp. 30-1; assembly: GCF_018831735.1. Classification (NCBI taxonomy): domain Bacteria; kingdom Bacillati; phylum Actinomycetota; class Actinomycetes; order Propionibacteriales; family Nocardioidaceae; genus Pimelobacter; species Pimelobacter sp. 30-1. The sequence goes on along the minus strand of NZ_NHTS01000001.1, from coordinate 643,266 downwards.
TGATGCCCGCCGTGGCCAGCACCGCCTCGAGGATGCGGGCCCCACCGGTCACGAAGAAGCCCGACAGCGCATCCTGGATCGCCCCCATGAACCCGATGCCCGCCAGCAGCATGATGATGTTGGCCGTCACGACCAACGACGCGTTGAGGTGCAGCCACGGCTCGGCCAACCGCGTACCGAGCGCCGCCAGCACCGTCGCGACCACCCCACCCGCCACCTGCTGGTAGAAGAGCGGCAGCCGCCGCCGCGTCATCAGCAGCTGGAGCCGGTCGATGCAGATCGCCGCCAGCATCGCCACCAGCACCACCACCAGGTTGCCCCCGAGCTGCAGCCCGACACCCGCACACATCAGCCCCCACCCGAGCGTCGCCGCCCACCGCGGCCGCGCGTGCCCCGACGACACGATCTGCGCCAACCGGTTGCGCGCCTCCTCGAGATCGACCTGCCCCGCGACGACGTCCCGCACCAGGTGATCGACCCGGGTCAGGTCCTCGTAGTCGATCTCCCGCTGCGTCACCTGCCGGATCTGCACCACCGGCGCCTCATCGGCCCCCTGCTGGACACTCATCGCCAGCGACGTGAACGTCACGTCCACCTGGGTGTGCCGGATGCCCAGCGACCGGGCGACGGCGCGCATGGTGGCGACGACGTCCGGTGCGCCGGCGCCGGAGGAGAGCAGGACCTCGCCGACCTTGAGGCAGAGGTCGAGCGTGCGGTGGAGAGTCCGCAGGTCGTCCATGGGGACATGGTTTCAGGTGGGCGCCCAGCCCGTCCTCAGGAGTCAGTCGTCACGGCGTACGCGGGACCAGGCCCGGCGCCTCCCATCACGTGCCGTCGCCACCGTCTTCGATCGCCTTGATTGCGGCGTCGACCAGAATGGCGAACTCCGCCGCGTCACCAGACGTCAGCGTCCACTCGTCCTGCTGCATCGCCGCGTTCCGCATGAGCCGGAGGGCGTGCGCTGCGCCAGCACCTTCGGCTGTGAGGACTCCACCGTCCTGCGCCTTCCTCAAGACCTCGACGAAGGTCCGCCCTTCGGCGTCCCGCGGGTCACGTAAGAGGCTCCGCAGCGCCTGTTCCAACTTCTCGTAGTAGGAGTCGATGACCGCCCTAGGATGAAGCGACCCCGAGACGAGAACATCGGAGGCATCCGCCGTCCCCGGACCAACGCTGACGACCAGCTCTGCGACCTCCGACTTCGCCTTCTCGAGCTCAACCTCGATACCAGGCACCTTGACCTTGCGGATGCTCGCGAGGAACTCGGGAGCGTGCTTTCGCAGCACGAGCACGAGGAGAACGACCGCCAACGGCCACGCCAGCGAGTCGATCGCCGCAGCAGTGAACTCAAGAGCATTCATGCGCTTCAGGCAGGTCGGCCGTCAGGCTGTCGCTCCAAGCCGAGGATCCGCCGGACTCGCCTGCTCGCATCCCTGAACTGTTCCTCGGCCGTGAGGATCCCGACGAACATCAGGTTCTCGGCTGCGGCATAGTCGTCGATCTCTCGCTCGACCCCGACCTTCTTGCGCGGGCTACGTGTCCTCTGCAACCAGGTCGGCATGTCAGGCGTCGCCAGCTTTCGCAAGATCGAAAGCTGGCTAGCCGCGGTCAACTGCTTGAACTTGACCAGGATGCGCTCGTCAAGCAAGGAATGGTCATACTCTTCACTGTTGTTCGCCACTCGGGTTTCCCCTCAACGCAGGTCTGTCTTCAACAACAGCTTCGGATGTTAACCGCTCAGACACGACAGGGCAATGGACCTTGCCTACGTGAGCCTTGAAAGCCGGACGCCCGTCCGTGCGTCCTCCGGAAGGTCAAGGTAGGCGGCGACGCCGGCAGCCACTTCAGCGGCACATGCCCATTCGTCGTCGTCGAGCGTCCCGACCCGGAACTCGATGACGACGTACGCCTCGAGCCGGCGGACGACTGGGTCACGCCCGGCAAGCTTCGCGTCGAGGGCGCCGGCGAGTTCCGCTTCCGCTTGCCGAGGATCGCCGACCATGAGGTGCACGACAGCGAGCGCCCCCGTGCGTCGGAGCCATTCGGCGCGGGTCGGGCTGAGAGCCAGATCCGGGATCAGGTCGACTCTCTCGCGCGCGATGGTGAACGGGGAGGACCTCTCAGGCACCCTGACCAGGCTCAACCGATCCCTTCGCGGGTCTCTCGGGCCGGGGCCGTGACCAGAAGGATCTGACAAGGATTCGTGTCGCACCTGATATTCCTCACGCGAGCCGAAGCGGAGCGCCTGGTGCTGATGAACCTATTCAATCCGGTCCCGGAACAGCACTCGACACGCCGCTAGGCGATCGGCGGTTCCACCGAACCGAGCGCAGAGAAGCCCCGAGTCGGACACATCCGATCGGGGCTTCTCCGTGCTGGCGGTGGCGGAGGGATTTGAACCCTCGGTGGGCTTGCACCCACAAACGCTTTCGAGGCGTTCTCCTTAGGCCGCTCGGACACGCCACCGCGGGGAACCTTACCGGAGCGCCGCGCCACGCCCGAAATCGACCTCGCGATCCCTCCGGAGGCGCCGATGCAACGTCCATGCAACGTACGACGAGCAGAGTCGCGGGGAGAGACCCTGGTCACATGGGGGACGACGTTGTCTACTGAAGTCATGAGTCCGGACGCCGCGCGGCCGCACATGCGGGCCGAGGTGGCGGCGTCGTGGGAGCGCTCGGCGGCGGCCGGGGTGGAGGTCGGGCAGGGGGATGCGCCGATCACGCTGGAGACGCCGGATCTGCGGGGGCGGCGCGAGGCGCATCCACTGGCGCGCGTGTTCCCGTTGCTGGACGACGTCCTGGGGCGCGAGGTGCGCGACTGCGGGGCGGTGATGGCGCTGGCGGACGCCGAGGGGACCCTCCTGTGGGTCTGCGGGACGCCGGAGACCCTGCGGCAGGCGGAGCGGATCGGGTTCGTCGAGGGCAGCAACTGGGACGAGCGGCTGGTCGGGACCAATGCTCCGGGGTTGGCGCTGGCGACCGGGCGTGAGGCGCTGGTGACGCGCGAGGAGCACTTCCGGTCGGCGGTGCGGTCGTGGAGCTGTGCGGCGACGCCGATCCACGATCCGCTGACCAGCCGGTTGCTGGGGGTGCTCGACGTGACGGGCGGGGATGCGCTCGTCGTACCGCAGACGATGGCGATGGTGCGGGCCGCGGCGCGGTTGGCCGAGGCCGAGCTGGCTCGGCAGGCACCGCCGCCGCCCGCCCCCTCCGACGCCCGTACGACGGGCGTGCGCCTCCTCCTCGAGCTGCTCGGCCACGACGAGGCCCTCGTCACCGTGGACGACGGCCGCGCGCGCCTCTCCCGGATCCGGCTCAGCCGCCGGCACAGCGAGATCGTCGCCCTGCTCGCGGCCACGCCCGGCGGCCTGACCGGCGATGAGCTCGCCGTCCTGCTCTACGAGGAGGACGGCGGCACCTCCACCCTGCGCGCCGAGCTCAACCGGCTGCGCGGGCTGCTCGGTGACGAGCTGCTCGCCTCGCGTCCGTACCGGCTCACCGCGCCGGTCACCGGCGACTGGCTGGCGGTCGAGGCGCAGCTCGCGGCGGGCGACCTCCGCGCCGCCATGCAGGGGTACGGCGGCCCGGTGCTGCCGCGCTCGACGGCTCCCGGCATCGTCGCCCTGCGCGAACGCCTCGCCGCCTCGGTGCGCCAGGCGCTGCTGCGCTCGGGCACGCCGGAGCTGATGTCGGCCTGGACCCGCTCGGGGTGGGGCCGCGACGACTACGAGATGTGGCTGGCCCAGCGGTCCGCCGTACCGGCGACGTCGCCGATGCGCGCGCTGGTCGAGGGTCAGCTGGCCCGGCTCGACGCCGAGCTCGGCTGACGCAACGCACCCGCAACGTTCCCGCTCCTAGCGTCGTGACCGCCGTCACAACGACGGCGTTCCGACGACACACTGGAGCACCCACATGACCGTCTACGCAGCACCCGGCCAGCCCGACTCGCTGGTCACCGTCGCGCCCCGCTACGGCCACTTCATCGGCGGCCAGTGGGTCGACCCGATCCGGGGCGACTACTTCGAGAACATCTCGCCGGTCAACGGCAAGCCGTTCACCGAGATCGCCCGCGGCACGGCCGAGGACGTCGAGGCGGCGCTCGACGCGGCGCACGCGGCGGCGCCGGCGTGGGGAAGGACCTCGACGACCGAGCGGTCCAACATCCTGCTCAAGATCGCCGACGTGATGGAGGCGAACCTGACCGCCATCGCCGTCGCGGAGACCTGGGAGAACGGCAAGCCGGTGCGCGAGACGCTCGCCGCCGACATCCCGCTAGCGATCGACCACTTCCGCTACTTCGCGGGCGCGCTGCGGGCCCAGGAGGGCTCCATCGGTGAGATCGACGAGAACACGATCGCCTACCACTTCCACGAGCCGCTGGGCGTGGTCGGCCAGATCATCCCGTGGAACTTCCCGATCCTGATGGCGGTCTGGAAGCTCGCGCCCGCCCTGGCCGCCGGCAACGCCGTCGTCCTCAAGCCCGCCGAGCAGACGCCGTGGTCGATCCTCAAGCTGGTCGAGCTCGTCGGGGACCTGCTGCCGGCCGGCGTGCTCAACATCGTCAACGGCTTCGGCGTCGAGGCGGGCAAGCCGCTGGCGTCGTCCCCGCGCGTGGCCAAGGTGGCGTTCACCGGCGAGACCACGACCGGGCGCCTGATCATGCAGTACGCCAGTCAGAACATCATCCCGGTGACGCTGGAGCTCGGCGGCAAGAGCCCGAACATCTTCTTCGAGTCGGTCGCCAGCGACCGCGACGCCTTCTACGACAAGTCGCTCGAGGGCTTCGCGATGTTCGCGCTCAACCAGGGCGAGGTCTGCACCTGCCCGAGCCGCGCGCTGGTGCAGCGCAGCATCTACTCCGACTTCGTGCACGACGCGGTCAAGCGGGTCGAGGCGATCAAGCAGGGCAACCCGCTCGACGACACCACGATGATCGGCGCGCAGGCGTCCAACGACCAGCTCGAGAAGATCCTGTCGTACATCGAGATCGGCAAGGACGAGGGCGCGAAGGTCCTCACCGGCGGCGAGCGCGCGATCCTCGACGGCGACCTCGCCGGCGGGTACTACGTGACGCCGACCGTCTTCGAGGGCGACAACTCGATGCGGATCTTCCAGGAGGAGATCTTCGGCCCGGTCGTCTCGCTCACCGGCTTCGACGACGAGGCCGACGCGCTCAAGATCGCCAACGACACGCTGTACGGCCTGGGTGCGGGCGTCTGGTCGCGCGACGGGGCGCAGGCCTTCCGCGCCGGCAAGGCGATCCAGGCGGGCCGGGTGTGGACGAACAACTACCACGCCTACCCGGCGCACGCGGCGTTCGGCGGCTACAAGCAGTCGGGCATCGGCCGCGAGAACCACAAGATGATGCTCGACCACTACCAGCAGACCAAGAACCTGCTGGTCTCGTACAGCCCGGACGCGCTCGGCTTCTTCTGATGGAGCGCGTCGCGGTCACCGGTGAGGCGGCGGAGCTCCTCCGCCGCCTCACCGAGGCGCACGGTCCGGTCATGTTCCACCAGTCCGGCGGGTGCTGCGACGGGTCGGCGCCGATGTGCTACCCCGACGGGGAGTTCCTGCTGGGCGACGCCGACGTCCACCTCGGCGACCTCGACGTCGGCCTGGACCGGCCGGTGCCGGTGTGGATGTCGCGCGCCCAGCACGAGTACTGGTCGCACACCCACCTCACCATCGACGTCGTCCCCGGCCGGGGCGCGGGCTTCTCGCTCGAGGCGCCCTACGGCGTCCGGTTCCTCATCCGCTCGCGCCTGCTGACCGACCGAGAAGTCCGAGCAGACGGGTGAGTGCGGGCGCCCCGTCCGGCACCGGTACGACGGGCCCGAACGCCGGCGCGCGCATCGCCACCGCCTCGGGGGTCGAGAACGGCTCGGCGAAGGCGAGGCACGCCGCCACGTCCTCCTCCCGTACGACGAACGGCCGGCCGAGCGCCGTCGCCAGGTCCCACCCGTGGACGACCACCTCGTCCAGCGCGACCGCGGCGGCCTCGGGCGCCGGCATCAGGAACGGCCCGGCCTGGGTCTCCCCCTCGTAGGCCGCCGGCACCGACCAGGCCGCGGCGAGGTCGGCCAGGTCCGTGTCGATCCGCGTGCGCCAGCCCGGCTCGAGGCGGGAGGCGTCGCCGCTGCCGCCCTCCTCGGCGCCCGGCACGGGCTGCTTGCGGGCCGCTCCCGCGAAGGCGATCGCCAGCCCGCCGACGTGCTCGACGAGGTCGCCGACGGTGTAGTCGGGGCAGGGCGTGGGGGCGCCGAGCTGGTCGTCGGTGACCGAGGCGACCAGGTCGCGCAGGGTCGCCGTGGCCGGGACGAAGTCGATGAGGTCCATGACGTCCTGACCGCCGCCGGGCGGCCGACTCATCGGTGCTCGGCGAAGAACCCGTCGAGCAGCGCGACCGACTCGGCCTCGAGCACCCCGGCGACCACCTCGGGGCGGTGATTGAGGCGGCGGTCCCGCACGACGTCCCAGAGGGAGCCGACGGCGCCGGCCTTGTCGTCGTACGCACCGAAGACGACGCGGTCGACCCGGGCCAGCACGGCGGCCCCGGCGCACATCGTGCACGGCTCCAGGGTCACGACCAGGGTGCAGCCGGTCAGCCGCCACTCCCCCCGGGCGCGGGCGGCCTCGCGCAGCGCGACCACCTCGGCGTGCCCGGTCGGGTCGGCGTCCCGCTCGCGGACGTTGCGGCCGGTCCCGACCACCGCACCGGACGCATCGAGCACGACCGCGCCGATCGGTACGTCGCCCGTCGCGAGCGCCGCCGACGCCTCGGCCAGCGCCGCCCGCATCGGCGCCTCCCAGGCGCGCCTCACGCCGAGGTGAGGCCGACGACGTCGTCGAAGAGGTCGCCGAAGCCGAGGCCGCGGGCGATCTCGGAGAGCATCTCGTCGGGGTAGAGCTCGTCGTCGTCGAGGATCGCCGCCAGGTCCATCGCGTCGACCCCGAGGTCGCTGAGGAGCTCGAGGTCCCCGGCCGGCTCGGGATCGTCGTCGTCGTCGACCACCGGCAGCCCGAGGTGCTCGACCACGATCGCGGCCAGCTCCCACTCGGTCGCTGCCGTGATGTCGGAGAGCATCACCCGGGTGCGCGCCCCGGCGACGCGGACCACGACGAAGAAGTCCTCGTCGACGGCGACCATGCCGACCGCACCTCCGTCACCGGGGAACCGGCGCAGCGCCGAGGCGAGCCCGTCGACGTCCGTGGCGTGGTCGGGGGTCAGCTCGGCGACCCGCCAGACGCCTTCCTCGCGGTAGGCGGCCAGCGCGAAGTCGACGGCGTCGCTTGCGGGCATGTCCTCAGCGTGACACGGGATCGGGCACAGGACCAGAGGATTTCGGCGTGGCGCCACTAGGCTGCGGCCCATGCGCACCATCGTCGTGGACCACCCGCTCGTCGCCCACAAGCTGACCGTGCTCCGGGACAAGGACACCGACTCCCCCACGTTCCGCTCGCTGGCCGACGAGCTGGTGACCCTGCTCGCCTACGAGGCGACCCGGGACGTGCGGGTCGAGCCGACCCGGATCGAGACGCCGGTGGCGCCGACGACGGGGACCCGGCTGGCGACGCCGCGCCCGCTCGTCGTACCGATCCTGCGGGCGGGGCTCGGCATGCTCGACGGCATGATGCGGCTGCTCCCGACGGCCGAGGTCGGCTTCCTGGGCATGGTGCGCAACGAGGAGACCCTCGAGGCGACGACGTACGCGGAGCGGCTGCCCGAGGACCTCTCCGGGCGCCAGTGCTACGTCGTCGACCCGATGCTCGCGACGGGCGGCACGCTCGCCGCGGCGATCCGGTTCCTCGTCGACCGGGGTGCCGACCACATCACCGCGGTCACCCTGCTCGCCGCGCCCGAGGGCTGCGCGCGCCTGGAGCAGGAGCTGGCCGACCTCGAGATCCCGGTGACCGTGGTCACCGCGGCCATGGACGAGAAGCTGAACGAGAAGGGCTACATCGTCCCGGGCCTCGGCGACGCCGGCGACCGCCTCTACGGCATCGCGGCGGGCTGAGAAGCCACACCAGTCCCGCTGGGCGCAACGGTCGCGCCCTAGATGTACGTCACACGTAAGACGCCCCCCGTAAGAGGGTGCCCTCTGTGTAGGTTGACTCGCGTTTATCCACAGAAGGGCTGGAGGCTTGATGCTCATCGGCATCCCGCGCGAGTCGAAACCGGGCGAATCCCTGGTTGCGGCGACCGCCAAGACCGTATCCCAACTGACCAACCTCGGCTACGACGTGATCGTCGAGTCGGGCGCCGGCGACCACGCCGACCAGCCCGACACCGCGTTCACCGAGGCCGGAGTGCGGGTCGGTACGACGCAGGAGGTGTGGGCCGCTGACGTCGTCGTCAAGGTCAACGCCCCCACGGACGAGGAGATCGGCCGCCTCAAGCAGGGTGCGACGATCATCTCGATGATGGCGCCGGGCCGCAGCCCGGAGCTGATCGACAAGCTCCAGGCGCAGGGCGTGACCGGCCTCGCGATGGACGCGGTCCCGCGGATCAGCCGCGCGCAGTCCATGGACGTGCTGTCCTCGATGGCCAACGTCGCGGGCTACCGCGCCGTCGTCGAGTCGGCCCACGAGTTCGGCCGGATGTTCACCGGCCAGGTCACTGCCGCGGGCAAGATCCCGCCGGCCCGCGTCTTCGTCGTCGGCGCCGGTGTCGCCGGTCTCGCCGCGATCGGTGCGGCGTCCGCGATGGGCGCCATCGTGCGCGCGTTCGACGTACGCCCCGAGGTCGCCGAGCAGGTCGAGTCGATGGGCGCGCAGTTCGTCCACGTCGACATGGAGCAGGAGGTCTCCTCCGACGGCTACGCCAAGGAGATGTCCGAGGCCCAGGTCGCCGCGACCGCCGCGATGTACGACGAGGAGGCGCGCGCCGCCGACATCGTCATCACCACCGCGCTGATCCCGGGCCGTCCCGCGCCGTCCCTGATCACCGCCGAGACCGTCGCCGGCATGCGCAACGGCTCGGTCATCGTCGACATGGCCGCCGCCAACGGCGGCAACGCCGCCGGCACGGTCACCGACCAGAAGGTCGTCACCGACAACGGCGTCACGATCCTGGGCTACACCGACCTCGCCGGCCGCCTGGCCGCGCAGACGTCGCAGCTCTACGGCACCAACATCGTCAACCTGCTCAAGCTGCTGACCCCGGAGAAGGACGGCAACCTGACGCTGGACTTCGATGACGTCGTGCAGCGCGGCATCACCGTCGTACGGGATGGCGAGTCGACCTGGCCCCCGCCGGCCGTGCAGGTCTCGGCGGCCCCGGCCGCCGCGCCCGCCGCAGCGGCCCCGGTCAAGGAGACCAAGCCGCCGATGTCGGCCGGCGCCAAGGTCGGCCTCGTGCTCGGCGCCATCGGCCTCTTCTGGCTGGTCAACGCGCTGGCGCCGACCGACGAGCTGCGCCGGCACTTCACCGTGCTGATGCTGTCGATCGTGATCGGCTACTACGTGATCGGCAAGGTCGCGCACGCCCTGCACACGCCGCTGATGTCGGTCACGAACGCCATCTCCGGCGTCGTGGTCGTCGGCGCCCTGGTCCAGGTGGCCAGTGACGACAAGCTCGTCGTCGGCCTCTCGGCCGTGGCGATCCTGCTCGCGTCGATCAACGTGTTCGGTGGCTTCGCCGTGACCCGACGCATGCTCGCGATGTTCAGCAAGGGAGCCTGACCATGGACATCAACTCCATCACCGGCGCGGCGTACATCGTCGCGGCCCTGCTGTTCATCCTGTCGCTGGCGGGCCTGTCGAAGCACGAGACCGCCAAGAACGGCCTCACCTTCGGCATCGTCGGCATGGCGGTCGCCCTGGTCGCGACCGTCGCCGGCACCATCGACGTCAGCGAGTACATCGACGGCCGCGGCCTGGTCATCGTCCTGATGCTCGCCGCCATCGCCATCGGTGCCGCGATCGGCATCTGGCGCGCCAAGATCGTCGAGATGACCGGCATGCCCGAGCTCATCGCGCTGCTGCACTCGTTCGTGGGTCTGGCCGCCGTCGCGATCGGCTGGAACGGTCACGTCCTCGGCTCGCACGACACGATGCCCAGCCTCATCAACATCCACGAGGCCGAGGTCGCGATCGGCATCTTCATCGGTGCGGTCACCTTCACCGGCTCGATCGTCGCCAACCTCAAGCTGTCGGCGAAGATGAAGTCCGCCCCGCTCATGCTCCCGGGCAAGAACTTCATCAACATCGGCTCGCTCGTGCTGTTCGCCATCCTGACGGCCGTCTACGTCGCGATGGACACCCACGACGACACCGGCGCGACCATCCTGCTGGCCGTCATCACGCTCCTGGCCCTGGCCCTCGGCTGGCACCTCGTCGCCTCCATCGGCGGCGGCGACATGCCGGTCGTGGTCTCGATGCTCAACTCGTACTCCGGTTGGGCCGCGGCCGCCTCGGGCTTCCTGCTCGGCAACGACCTGCTCATCGTGACCGGTGCGCTCGTCGGCTCCTCCGGTGCGTACCTGTCGTACATCATGTGCAAGGCGATGAACCGCTCGTTCATCTCGGTCATCGCCGGCGGCTTCGGCATCGAGGCCGGCCCCGCCGAGGACAAGGACTACGGCGAGCACCGCGAGATCCAGGCCGACGCCGCCGCCGAGCTCCTCGCCAACGCCTCGTCGGTCGTCATCACGCCCGGCTACGGCATGGCCGTCGCGCAGGCGCAGTACCCCGTCGCGGACCTCACCGCCAAGCTCCGCGCCAAGGGCGTCGACGTACGCTTCGGCATCCACCCCGTCGCGGGTCGCCTCCCCGGCCACATGAACGTGCTGCTGGCCGAGGCCAAGGTGCCCTACGACATCGTGCTCGAGATGGACGAGATCAACGACGACTTCCCCGAGACGGACGTCGTCCTGGTCATCGGCGCGAACGACACCGTCAACCCGTCCGCCGCCGAGGACCCCAGCTCGCCGATCGCGGGCATGCCGGTCCTCGAGGTCTGGAACGCCAAGGACGTCATCGTCTTCAAGCGCTCCATGGCCGCCGGCTACGCCGGTGTCCAGAACCCGCTGTTCTTCCGCGAGAACAGCCAGATGCTGTTCGGCGACGCGAAGGACCGGGTCGAGGACATCGTCCGCGCGCTGGACTGACCCAGCCCGCACCCACGCACCAACGCCAGGGGCCCGGATCCACCAGGATCCGGGCCCCTGGCCGTCTGCGGGACGAGGCGGCGAAGCCGACGGGTCCAGCCGGAGGTGGCGGCCGCACAGCGGCGGCGCGGGCGGAGCCCGTGCCGTTGTCGCGCCCCAAGCCGGCCGTCAGGGCCCCGCAGTCAAGGACGCCGAAGGCGCCGCGAAGCGGACCGAGCGCAGCGAGGGTCCTTGACGGCGGGAGACGGCCGGCTAAGCGCGGCCGCCACCGCAACCCAGCTCACCGGCCACCCTGCGACCTCGACCCAGGAAACCTGCACCCTCGGCGCAGCAACCCCGCGACTTCGACCCAGAAACCCCGCGACTTCGGCGGGGGCGGGTGTCAGAGCTGGATCTCGGCGAGGGTCTCGTACCGAGGCGTACGCCGAGCCCCCTCGCCCAGGTGCGACGCGACGACCGCGACGGCCCCCACCGACCACTCCGGACCCTCGTAGGTCTCCAGCAGCCGCACCCAGCTGGTCAGCTCGGTCGGCCGTCCGCCGGTCCGGGCGACGGTGACGTGGGGGCGGAAGCGCTGGCCGTCGACCTCGATGCCGGAGACGACGGCGGCGTTGCGCGCCCGTACGGCGAGCTGGGCGAAGGGGGCGGTGCCGGTGAGTCCGGTGGCGAGGATGCGGCCCTCGGCGACGTTCGGGAACACGACGGCGCCCGCGAGCTGTGCCGGTGCCGGGGTGATGTCGTCGAGGGACTCGGCGAGGCGGTCGACGTAGTCGTCGACGCGGGGCTCGGGGACGGAGGCCATGAAGGCGAGGGTGAGGTGGAGCTGCTCGGCGCGGGTCCAGCGGAAGTCGGCGGCGGCGCGGCGGGGCTCGAGGAAGGCGTCGAGGTGGTCGACGGCGTCCGGGGAGGGGATGACGGCGGTGAAGATACGCATAGGTGGAGGAACCCTAGACCTGGGTGCCGACCAGCTGGCCGATGCCGTGGGTGACGAGCATGGCGAGCAGGCCGCCGAGGACGTTGCGGGCGACGGCGCGGCCCGGGGAGCCGTAGCCGAAGCGGGCGCTGGCCCAGCCGGTCACCGCGAGGGCGAGGACGACGGCGCCGACGGTGACGCCGACCCGCAGGTCGTCGCTGACGAACAGGATCGTGAGCAGCGGGAGCAGGGCGCCGAGGGTGAAGGAGAGCATCGACGCGAGCGCGGCCATCCAGGGGTTGGTGAGGTCGTCGGGGTCGATGCCGAGCTCGACCTCGGCGTGCGCGGCGAGGGCGTCCTTGGCGGTGAGCTGCTTGGCCACCTCGAGGGCGAGGTCGGGCTCGAGGCCCTTGTCGACGTAGAGCCCGGCGAGCTCGGCGAGCTCGTCCTCGGGGTCCTCGCGCAGCTCGCGCTTCTCCTTGGCCAGGAGCGCCTCCTCGGAGTCGCGCTGGGTGCTGACCGAGACGTACTCGCCGGCGGCCATGCTCATCGCGCCGGCGGCGAGCCCGGCGACGCCGGCGATGAGGATCGCGGACCGGTCGGTGGTCGCGCCGGCCACGCCGAGCACGATGCCGGCGGTCGACACGATGCCGTCGTTGGCGCCGAGGACGCCGGCCCGCAGCCAGTTGAGCCGGTTGTTGAAGCCCTGCTCGTGGGGTTCGTCCTCGTGGGGGCCGAGCTCCTCCCCCTCAGGACCGGTCTCGGTCGTCGCGCCGCTCACCCGCCCATGATCCCCTGCGGGAGGCCCTCTCCGCGACCGCCTTGACCCGGTACGACGCCCAGGTGGTCGCGCAGCGCGGCCATCGAGCGGTCGAGCAGGTCCTCCAGCTCGGCGTCCTCGTCCCCCAGCCACGCCTCGTACGCCGTCATGGCGAGCGCGAGCGAGACGTGCGCGACGAGCTGGGGACGCAGGTCGCCCGGCGCCTCGCCGGTGCGCTCGGCGACGTAGTCGGCGATGACCGCGCGCCAGTCGGCGTAGCGCAGCACCGAGTGCGCCTCGAGCTCGGGCGTGGTGAGGATCAGGCGCATCCGGTCGCGGTGGCTGGGCCGGGCGTCGCCGGGGAACCTGTTGAACGCGACGACGGCGCGGTGCACCGCCTCGTGCAGCGGCAGGTCGTGCGGCTGGGCGGCGAGCAGCTCGCGGAACCCGGCGAGGGTCAGGTCGAAGCGGCCCCAGGGGATGTCGTTCTTGGACTCGAAGTACCGGAACAGCGTGCGCCGGCCGACGCCGGTCGCCCGGGCGATGTCGTCGAGCGTGGTCGAGGCGAAGCCGCGCTCGGTGAAGAGCGTGAAGGCGGCCTGCTCGATCGCGGCGTGACTGGTCGCGACGGGGCGGCCCCGTGCGGACGTCCGCGCTGCTTCGACCATGGCGCCGCAAGTTAGCACGGCGCGAGGCTTCCTTTTTGACCACGAGTGCCATTAGTGTGTCCGGCACCACAGGTCAACCAAGGAGGTGTGCCATGAACCCCGAGAACGAGCACCAGGACGAGCTCGTCGCCGAGGACCTCATCGAGGAGGTCTCGATCGACGGCATGTGCGGCGTCTACTGATGGACGCCCTGCTGGGAGAGCCGTGGACGCTCTCGCCGTCGGTCGCGCTGCGCCCCGAGCCCTTCGGCGCGCTCGCCTACCACTTCGGCAACCGCAAGCTGACGTTCCTCAAGCGACCCGAGCTGGTCGCGGTGGTCCGCGGTCTCGCCGCGGCGCCCGACGTACGGACCGCCCTGGAGAACGCGGGTGTCCCGGCCTCCCAGCACGCCACCTATGCGGCCGCCCTGCGCGGGCTGGCCGCGACCGACATGATCCGCCCGCGCCCCGTCGGCGCGATCGCCGAGGAGAAGAGCGCATGACCCTCGCCCCCGAGCGGCCCCAGACCGGCACCCTGGTCCAGCAGTTCGAGTACGGCCTCGACGCCCCGATCTGCCTCACCTGGGAGCTCACCTACGCCTGCAACCTGGAGTGCGCGCACTGCCTGTCGAGCAGCGGCCGGCGCGACCCGCGCGAGCTGAGCACCGAGCAGTGCAAGGCCGTCATCGACGAGCTCCAGCGGATGCAGGTCTTCTACGTCAACATCGGCGGCGGCGAGCCGACGATCCGCCCGGACTTCTGGGAGCTCCTGGAGTACGCCGTCGACCACCAGGTCGGCGTGAAGTTCTCCACCAACGGCGTCCGGATCACCCCCGAGCGCGCCCGCTTCCTGGCGAGCACCGACTACGTCGACGTGCAGATCTCCCTCGACGGCGCGACCGCCGAGGTCAACGACTACGTGCGCGGCCCGGGCTCCTACGACACCGCCCTGCGCGCCCTGCAGAACCTGCAGGACGCCGGCTTCCAGGACGCCAAGATCAGCGTCGTCTGCACCCGCCAGAACATCGGCCAGCTCGACGAGTTCAAGGCCCTCGCCGACCAGTACGGCGCCACGCTGCGCCTGACCCGGCTGCGCCCCAGCGGCCGCGGCGCCGACGTCTGGGACGAGCTGCACCCCCTCCCCGAGCAGCAGCGCGAGCTCTACGACTGGCTGATGGCGCACACCGCCGACGGCGAGCAGGTGCTGACCGGCGACTCGTTCTTCCACCTCGCGGCGTTCGGCGAGTCCCTGCCGGGCCTCAACCTGTGCGGCGCGGGGCGCGTGGTCTGCCTGATCGACCCGGTCGGCGACGTCTACGCCTGCCCGTTCGCGATCCACGACAACTTCCTGGCCGGCAACCTGCTCGACGGCGGCTTCCAGCAGGTCTGGCAGACCTCGCCGCTGTTCCAGGAGCTGCGCTCCCCCCAGACCGGCGGGGCGTGCGCGAAGTGCCAGTTCTACGACTCGTGCCGCGGCGGCTGCATGGCCGCGAAGTTCTTCACCGGGCTCCCGCTCGACGGCCCCGACCCCGAGTGCGTCCAGGGGTACGGCGAGCAGGCGCTCGCCGGCGACCGGGTGATCCCGCCCGCGAGCCAGGACCACTCCAAGACCAACCCCACGCGCAACCAGCCGGTGATGCTCACGCTGCTCACCCGCCCGCCGGTCTCCGACTGCGCGGAGAGCCCGCTCGCCGGCTTCGTCCCCGACCAGACCTGAGGAATCCCGCACCATGAAGATCGAGAACCCCTGGAAGCAGAACCCCTGGTTCGAGTCCGTCGCCGTCGCCCAGGAGCGGGCGCGCAAGCACCTCCCCCAGCCCGTGTACGGCGCCCTGGTGGCCGGTTCCGAGCGCGGCCAGAGCGTGAGCGACAACCAGGCCGCGTTCGCCGAGCTCGGCCTCGCCCCGCACGTCGTGGGCCAGCTCCCCGAGCGCAGCCAGGCGACGACGGTCTTCGGCCACACCCTCGGCAGCCCGGTGATCATCAGCCCGACCGGCGTCCAGGCGGTGCACCCCGACGGCGAGGTCGCCGTGGCCCGCGCGGCCGCCGCCCGCGGCACGATCATGGGTCTGTCGAACTTCGCCTCCAAGAGCGTCGAGGAGGTCACCGCGACCGGCGCGACGACGTTCTTCCAGATGTACTGGACCGGCGAGCGCGACACGATGATCCAGCGGATGACCCGCGCCCACGACGCCGGCGCGAAGGGTCTGATCGCCACGCTGGACTGGTCGTTCTCGATGGGACGCGACTGGGGCAGCCCCGAGATCCCCGAGAAGGTCGACCTCAAGGCGATGATCCGGCTCGCGCCCAAGGTCGCGACCAAGGGCCGCTGGATGTGGCAGTTCGGCCAGCAGTTCCGCCAGACCGGCAAGCTCCCCGACCTGACCGCGCCCAACCTGGCTCCTCCGGGCGGCGAGGCGCCGACGTTCTTCGGCGCCTACTACGAGTGGATGACCACGCCGCCGCCCTCGTGGGAGGACGTCGTGTGGATGCGTGAGACCTGGGCCCAGATCAGCGGTACGCCGTTCGTACTCAAGGGCGTGTGCCGCGTCGACGACGCGCTGCGGGCCGTCGACGCCGGTGTCGCGGGCATCTCGGTCTCCAACCACGGCGGCAACAACCTCGACGGTACGCCGGCCGCGATCCGGATGGTCCGCCCGATCGCCGAGGCGGTCGGCGACCAGATCGACGTCGTCATGGACGGCGGCGTGCGGCGCGGCTCCGACGTGGTCAAGGCGCTCGCCCTGGGCGCCAAGGCCGTGCTCATCGGCCGCGCGTACCTGTGGGGCCTCGCGGCCAACGGCCAGGCCGGCGTCGAGAACGTCCTCGACGTGCTCTCCGGCGGCGTCGACTCCGCGCTGCGCGGGCTCGCGCTCTCCTCGACGAGCGAGCTGCGGCCCGAGCACCTGCTGATCCCCGAGGGCTTCGACCGCGCGCTCGGGGTGCCCGAGCCGGCGACCGCGAGGCCGTGACCATGGAGCGGGCGCTGGCGGCAGCCACCTCCCCCGGCCTCCCGGCCGGGGCGACGGTGCTCGTCCCGGTCGGCTCGATCGAGCAGCACGGGCCGCACCTGCCGCTCGACACCGACACGGTCATCGCGACCGCGGTGGCGACCGAGGCGGCCCGACTGCTGGCGCTGCGTGACCATGACGTGCTGGTCGCGCCGGCACTGTCGTACGGCTCCAGCGGCGAGCACCAGGACTTCGCCGGGACCAGCTCGATCGGGACCGACGTGCTGCACCAGGTCGTCGTCGAGCTCACCCGCTCGATGCGGACCTGGGCCGCGCGGGTCGTGCTCGTCAACGCCCACGGCGGCAACCTGACCGCCCTGCGCGGCGCCGTCCGGCAGCTCACCGACGAGGGCCACGACGTGTCCTGGGTGGCCTGCGCGACCGAGGACGTCGACCTGCACGCCGGGCGGACCGAGACCTCGTTGATGCTGCACCTCGCGCCGTGGAACGTCCGCGTCGACCGTGCCGAGGCCGGCAACACCGGCACCATCGAGGAGCTGCTGCCCGCGATGATCGCCGGCGGCGTCAAGGCGGTCTCGCCCAACGGCGTGCTCGGCGATCCCGCGGGGGCGAGCGCCGAGGAGGGCGCCGTCGTCCTGGCCTCGATGGTCGGCGACGTGGTCCGCGCGGTGGGCGGAGCCTGATGGACGGCCGGGTCGGCCGGGTCGTCCTGGTCACCGGTGCCGCCCGCGGGATCGGCGCGGCCACCGTGCGCGCGCTCCTCGCGCGCGGCGACCGGGTGGTCGCGGTCGACGAGCTGCCGCTCGACGACGGTCACGACGGCCACGACGGCCACGCGGACCACGCCGGCGTCATCGGCTGCGTCGCCGACGTCCGCGACCGGGCCGCGCTGGCCGGAGCCGTCGACCTCGCGCTCGACCGCTGGGGCCGGCTCGACGCCGCCGTCGCCGCCGCGGCGGTCGTGGCCGGTGGCCGCCCCCTGTGGGAGACCTCCGAGGCCGACCTCGACCTGCTCTGGGACGTCGACGTCAAGGGCGTGTGGAACACCGCCGCCGTCGCGGTCCCGGCGATGCTCGCCGGTCCGGACCCGTCGGGCGGCCGGTTCGTCGCGGTCGCCTCCGCGGCCGGGCACCACGGGCTGCACCACCTGGCGGCGTACAACGCGGCGAAGCACGCCGTCGTCGGCCTGACCAAGGGCCTCGCCGCCGACCTGGTCGGTACCGGCGTCACCGCGTGCGCGGTCTCCCCGGGCTCGACACGGACACCGATGCTCGACGCGACCGCGGCGCTCTACGGCCTGTCCGACGTCGAGGAGTTCGCCGGCAACCAGCTGCTGCGGCGGCTGCTCGACCCGGCCGAGGTCGCCGCCGTGATCGCGTTCTGCTGCTCGGTCGAGGGCGCGGCGGTCAACGGCTCGGTCGTCCACGCCGACGGCGGGTTCGCGCCGTGAGCGACGCGCTGCCCGACGGGTTCGCGGTCCGGCTGCGCGCCGACGTCGAGCGCGCGGACGGCGGCGACCTGCTCGTGGGCGGCTCTCCGCTGCGGGCGCTGCGGCTGACGCCACGCGCCCGGTCCCTGATGGACGGCGACGACCTGCGCGTGCGCGACCGGGCAAGCGGACTGGTCGCGCGGCGGCTCCTCGACGGCAACCTCGCCGATCCCGTCCTCACCGGCCCGGGCCTCGACCCGGGGCTGCTCACCGTCGTCGTCCCCGTGCGCGACCGTCCCGAGCAGCTCGACCGCGCTCTCGCCGCGGTCACGCCCCTGGCCACGATCGTCGTCGACGACGCCTCCCGCGACCCCGAGGCGGTCGCCCGGGTGGCTGCGGCGCACGGCGCCTCCGTCGTCCCGCTCGACGTCAACGTGGGCCCGGCCGGAGCCCGGAACGCCGGTCTGGCGCGGGTCCGCACCCCCTATGTCGCCTTCGTCGACTCCGACGTCACCGTCGACGCCGCCACGCTGCGCCGGCTGGCCCGGCACTTCGAGGACCCCGCCGTCACCCTCGCCGGCCCACGGATCACCGGCCGGGCGCGGAGCGCACGCCCCCGCTGGTTCGAGCGGTACGACGAGCAGGCCTCGTCGCTCAGCCTCGGCACCCGCGCGTGCGCGGTCCGCCCCGGAGCCGCCGTCGGCTGGCTGCCGAGCGCCTGCCTGGTCGCCCGGACCGACGCGATCCGTCCCGGCTTCGACGCCGCG
Organism: Pimelobacter sp. 30-1; assembly: GCF_018831735.1. Classification (NCBI taxonomy): domain Bacteria; kingdom Bacillati; phylum Actinomycetota; class Actinomycetes; order Propionibacteriales; family Nocardioidaceae; genus Pimelobacter; species Pimelobacter sp. 30-1. The sequence goes on along the minus strand of NZ_NHTS01000001.1, from coordinate 624,669 downwards.
ATGCGCGTCGGCGAGGACGTCGACCTGGTCTGGCGCACCGTCGCCGCGGGCGGGGTGGTGCGCTACGACCCCGACGAGGTGGCCGCGCACGACGTACGGCCAGGGATGGGCGGCTGGCTCGGCCGCAAGTTCGTCTACGGGACCGGCGGCGCTCCGCTCGCCGCCCGCCACGGCGACCGGATCGCGCCCGCCGTGCTCTCCCTGCCGATGGCCGGCGCGGCGGCGGCCCTGCTCGCGCGGCGCCGCTGGTCGGCCCCCGTGGTGGCGGCCGGGCTCGCGACCGGGCTCGTCTCGGTCGAGCGCCGGCTCCCCGTGGAATCCGGACGACACCGCCTGGCGGCCGGACTGGTGGCCCGCGGCTTCGGCTGGGCGGTCCGCCAGGAGTCCGCGCTGCTGCTGCGGCACTGGTGGCCGCTGACGGTGGCCCTGGCCCTGCCGAGCCGCACCGTACGGCGCATGGTCGCGACGGCGCTCGTCGTCGACGCCGTCGTCGCGCGGGTGGAGCACCCCGGTGCGCCGTACGGGCTGGTGGCGCGGCGGCTCGACGACCTCGCCTACGGCGCGGGCCTGTGGGCCGGCGCGCTGCGGGCCCGGTCGGTCCGGGCGCTGCTGCCGCGGCGCCCCTGAGACCGCGGGGCCGGTAAGAATGGCGGCATGACCGACCACCTCGTACGTCCGGAGGGACTGCCGCCCAGCAACGGCTACAGCCACGTCACCGTGGCCGGCCCGGGACGGGTCGTCCACGTCTCGGGTCAGGTGCCGGCCCGGACCGACGGCACCGTCGTCGACCCCGCCGACGTGACGGCCCAGGCGGAGCAGGTGTTCGAGCACCTGCAGACCGCCCTGGCCGCCGCGGGGGCGGGCTGGGGCGACGTGGTGAAGATGGGCTACTTCCTCACCGACCTCGCCGACCTGCCCGCCGTCCGGGCGGTGCGCGACCGGTACCTCGACCCGGACCGGCTGCCCGCCAGCTCGCTGGTGCAGGTGGCGGGGCTGGTCCACCCGGACTTCCGGGTGGAGATCGACGCCGTGGCGGTCGTGGAGGGCTAGACGGGGAGCTCGAGCTTCTCGAGCAGGTCCGCGCGCGGCGGCACGAAGTAGTCGATGTTCACGCACGGCCCCTCGGTGGGCTCGACGTAGTGCTCCGCACCCCGGGGGACGAGCAGGAACGAGCCCGGCCGCATGTCGTGGGCGACCCCGGCGACGTGGTAGTTGCAGCGACCCGAGGCGATGAACACCAGCTGGTCGAAGTCCTCGTGGGAGTGGGGGTTGAGCGTCATCCCCACCTCGAGCTCGTGGTGGGCGATGAGGACCTCGTCGGTCGCGAAGATCCGGCGGCGTACGCCGGGACGGATCTCGCGCTGGGGCAGGTCGTCCCAGTTGACGACCTTGCCGAAGAGCGAGGGGTTGAGCGCGGTCATGCGTCCTCCTGGGGAGTGACGGCCCGGAGGCCGTGGGCGAGCAGCTGCAGGTCCGAGCTGACGACGACGTACGACGCGGCGTCGAGCCCGAGCCGGGAGACCTCGGCGAGCGCGGGTACCCAGCCGCCGAAGGCGACGCCGGCCTCGTCGGCGGCGGCGCGGACGGCGTCGACGGCGGCCGCCAGGGCGTCCGGCGCGGGCAGGCCGAGGCTGACGGCGAGGTCGGTGGTGCCGACGAAGGCGACGTCGAGGCCGCGGACGACGTCAGCCAGGGGCTCGGCGACCGGGGTCTCGATCTGGCCGACGAGCAGCGGCGGGTCGGCGTCCTCGATGCGGAGGAACTCCGCGAGCGGGATCGCCCCGAAGGCCGCCGCGCGGTTGGCGAGGCTGACCGAGCGGGTGCCGACCGGCGCGAACCGGCAGCACTCCTGGAGCCGCTCCCGCTCGGCGACGGACTGGAGCGTCGAGAGCTGGAGTCCGGCGGCGCCGTTCTCCAGCAGGCGGGCGACGAGCGGGGCGTCGACCACCGGCAGCCGCACCAGTGCGGGAAGCCCGCAGAGGGCGGCGTGCCGGACCAGGCCGATCGCGTCCCGCTCGGTGAGCGTGGAGTGCTCCAGGTCGACCACGACGAGGTCGAGCCCGGAGCGCGCGGCCAGCTCGACGACGTCCGGGGTGGGGAGCTTGACGAAGGTGCCGGTCAGCCGGCCCTCCCCCGCCAGTCCCTCCCGGACCCGTCGCCGGAGCTGGTGCACGGTGCTCACGCCGACGCGCCACCCCGCCACGGCGTGGTCTCGACGAGCGCGCCCTTGTGCACGACGGTGGTCGGCTCGAGGCGCGGCGCGACGATCGAGTTGCCCGAGGCGTCAGGCAGGGTGACCTCGGCGGTCTCGGTGAGGACGGTGACGTTGGCCATCCCGCCGACGTCGAGGCGGCCGTAGCCCTCGCTGTCGAGGCCGAGGACCTGCGCCGGGACGATGGTCGCGCGGCGGATGCACTCGTCGAGCGGGGCGCCGAGGGCGCGCAGCTTGGAGATGCTGGTGACCAGGTCGAAGACCGGGCCGCGCCAGTTGCGAGCGCTGGTGTCCGAGCTGAGGATGTCGGGCAGGAAGCCGTCGGCGATGGCCTCGCGGGCGACGTTGAAGCTCAGGTTGCTCTTGCCGTGGGCGGAGTCGAAGAGGACGCCGCGCTCGCGCGCCGCGCTGACGCCCGGGAGCACCTTGCCGTTCTCGTCGAGGATGCCGTGCGGCTTGCCGGTGTAGCAGTGGGCGACGATGTCGCCGGCGCGCAGGTAGTCCAGGACGGCGGGGACGGGCTCCTCGGTCTCGCCGATGTGCACCATCAGCGGCAGGCCGGCCTGCTCGGCCAGGCTGACCGACTTCTTCAGCAGCGCCTGCCAGTGGTGGCCGACGACGTCCTCGGAGAGACGGATCTTGAAGCCGCGGACGATGCCCGGGTGGTTGGCGGCGGCCTCGAGCGCGTCCTCGACGACGAGGGTGTCGGGGTTGAGCAGCTCGCCGAAGCGGAAGTCGATGAGGCCGAGCACCGAGACGTTGAGGAAGTTGACGACGCGGATCTCGTTGGCGTCGACGACGACCTTGCGGAAGGCGTCGAACGTCGAGGCGCCCGCCGTACCGGCGTCGGCGACCGCGACGACACCGCGGCGCAGGTGGGCCTCGTCGGCGGGGGCGCCGACCTTCGAGACGTCCTGGAAGATGTGGCTGTGGCCCTCGACCAGGCCGGGCACGACGGTCGAGCCGGCGCAGTCGACGACCTGCGCGCCACCGGCGGCCAGGTCCGGGCCGATCGCGGCGATGGTGCCGCCGCTGATCGCGACGTCAGCACGCTCGTTGCGGCCGTTGGCCGGGTCGAGGACGGTGCCGCCCTTGAGAACGAGGTCGTACCCCTGGTTGTCGGACATCTGCTGGCTCCTAGTGAAGGTGGTGGCTGGGCCTGGGTGGAGGGAGAGGGCGTTCGGCTCAGCCGGACGACGTGCCCACGGTGGTGACGAGAGGAAGCACCGGACCGACCTCGATGCGGATCCGGTCGCCGGGGACGAGGAACCGGTCGAGGTCCTGGCCGGTCCCGGCGGGGGTGCCGGTGAGGACGACGTCGCCGGGCTCGAGCGCGGCGTACCAGGAGATCCGCGAGACCAGGTCCGGGATCGCGAAGATCATGCCGGCGCTGGTGTCGTCCTGGCGCAGCTCGTCGTTGACCCAGGTGCGGACCGGGATGGACTCGGCGTCGGCGAGCTCGTCGAGCGTGCAGACGGACGGGCCCAGCGGGTTGCAGCCGGGGAAGCTCTTCGCGAGCGTCGGAGCGGCGGTACGCCGCATCACGTCGCGCGCGGTCATGTCGTTGGCGGCGGTGATGCCGGCGACCGCGGCCCAGACGTCCTCGGGCGCGGCCCGGTGGAGCCGGCTGCCGATGATGACGGCGATCTCGCCCTCGTAGTCGAGCTGCTCGGTCGCGTCACCGGGGACGGCGACCTCCTCGTCGGGCGAGAGGAGCGCCGACGAGGCGGCCAGGTAGAGGATCGGCTCGGTCGGCAGGTCACGGCCGGCCTTGGCCGCCTTGGACCGGTAGTTCAGGCCCACGCCCCAGATCGCCCGCGGCCGGCCCAGGGGGGCGAGCAGGCGGACCTCGTCCGCCGGCACCCGCCGGGTGACGGCGCAGTCGTCGAGGCAGGCGAGCGAGCCAGTGGCCTCGACGACTGCGCCGAGATCGGGGAAGGGGCTGTCGAGGAGGGCGATCTGGTCGCCCTCGACTCGTCCGAGCCCGTGCTCAGTGGTCACCGCGTGCATGGCGGCTATCTTTTATTGCGAGACGGCATCATGTCAAGTGAAACGCATGCGAGATGGGTCGCCCCTCGCCAGCACCTGTCGAGAAGGACGGAAACCCGCCTGGGGACAGGGATTCCGGCGCATTTTCGGGCAGCACGAACACCCGGCACCGCGCCGCGGTACCGGGTGTTCGATGGGGGGTTGTGGGGTTAGAGGTCCAGCACCAGCTTGGGCGTGCAGGACCGGCTGACGCAGATCATGATCGACCGGCCGGTGGCCCGCTCGGTCTCGCTGAGCACCTCGTCACGGTGGTCCGGGGTGCCCTCGAGGACGCGCGTCTCGCAGGAGCCGCAGAAGCCCTTCTCGCAGTCGTAGGCGATGCCGGGCACGGCCTCGCGCACGGCCTCGATGAGCCGCTTGTCCACGGGGACGTCGACGGTGACGCCCGTGCGCGCGAGCTCGACCTGGAAGGGCGTGTTGCCCTCCGTCGAGGTGAGCCGCGCCTCCATCTCGTCGCTCGCCGCGAAGCGCTCGACGTGGAGGTCGCTGCGCCGGCCGAGCTCGTCGCACAGCCGCTGCACCTCGGCGATCATCGCGCCCGGACCGCAGCAGTAGATCGCGGTGCCGGGAGCGGTCGCCTCGATCGCGCCCTGGAGGTCGGGGAACCCGTGCTCGTCCTGGGGGACCAGGTCGACCCGGATGCCGGGCAGGGCGGAGAGCTCGTCGGCGAACGCCATCGTGGCGCGCGAGCGGCCGCCGTACAGGACCCGGGCGGTCTTGCCCTGGGCCGAGATCGACCGCGCCATCGCGAGCACCGGCGTGACGCCGATACCTCCGGCGACGAGCAGGTAGTCGTCGGCCGCGACGAGCGGGAAGTGGTTGCGCGGACCGCGGACGGTCAGCTCGCGCCCCGCGACCGCGACCTCGTGCAGCTCCTGGGAGCCGCCGCGCCCGTCGCGCTCGCGCAGCACCGCGATCCGGTAGCTCGCGCCGTCGTCGGGGACGCCGCACAGCGAGTACTGGCGCAGCCGGCCCGAGGGCAGGCGCACCTCGAGGTGGGCGCCGGGCTCCCAGGCGGGCAGGACGCCGCCGTCGGCCGCGCGGACCGTGACGGCGAGGACGTCCTCGGCGACCAGGTCGACGGCGTCCAGGACGACGTCGTAGGTCTCGTTGCTGCCGCGGCTGGCGGCGGTGAACTGGTCGACCTGCTCGCCGACCCGCGGGCCGGGGGTGAAGGTCGCCGGGATGACGTCCCAGCCCATGTGGTTGCCGCGCGAGGCGTAGCCGACGACGTGCTCGCGGTCGACCTTGTAGTCGGGCATCCGGGTGAGGACCTGGTGGATCATCTCCTGGAACATCGCCCGCGCCAGGTGCGCGCCCGGGCAGCGGTGCGTGCCGACGCCGAACGTCAGGTGCCGGCTGGCGTCGCGGTCGAGGCGGACCTCGTGCGGCTCGCTGAACACCTCGGGGTCGTGGTTGGCCGCGAACCAGGGGACGAGCACGCGCTCGCCGGCCTTGACCGGGCAGCCGCCGATCTCGGTGTCGGTGGTCGTCGTCCGCGACATCGCGGTGACCGAGCCGTAGCGGCGCAGGAACTCGTCGGTGCCGTCGACCAGCAGGTCGGGCGCGTCGATGAGCTGCTGGCGCATCTCGGGGTGCTCGTCGAGGTGGACGAGGACCGAGCCGGTCAGCGAGGTCGTCGTGTCGACGCCGCCGGTGATGGCGATGCCGATCACCGAGAACAGCTCCTCGTCGGTGAACGCCGAGCCGTCCGCCTTGCGCTCCTCGATGAGGCGGCTGATCACGTCGTCCTGCGGCTGCGCGCGGCGCTCGGTGATGAGCTCGGCGAGGCGCTTCTCCATGTAGGCCATGCCCTCGTACGCGCGCTGGGCGCGCTCGCTGCCCGGCTCGGAGGTGAAGACGTCGTGGATCGGGCGACCGATCCGCATCCAGTCCTCCTCGGGGAAGCCGATCCAGTCGAGGGTCACCGCGCTCGGCAGCGGGTTGGTCAGCACCTCGACCAGGTCGACGCTGCCGGACTCGATGAACTGGTCGACGATCCGCGAGGCGTGCCGCGCGATCATCGGGCGCAGCTCGTCGACGGCGGCCGGCGACAGGATCAGGTCGAGCAGCCGGCGGTACTCCACGTTGTCCGGCGGGTCCATCTCGAGCGGGTACTGCATGTTGCCGCCGAACGGACCGCTCGGGATCACGATGGCGGTGCCCTCGAGCCCGCCCGCGGCGCGCGTCGAGGAGAACTCGGCGTCGTTGCGCGCGACGTGGAAGACGTCGGCGTAGCGCGTCGTGTAGACGTAGCCGTTCTCGTGTGCGGTCGACCTGCCCACGGGACACTTCTCCCGGAAGGCCGCGTAGTAGCCGACGATGTCGTCGCGGGCCTCCGCCGAATGGTGGTCGAATTCCTCGTAGGTTGACATACCCGTCCTTCATGGCCGTACGTGTGAGCGAACTCTCAACCGAGACTAACAGCGTCTCGCAAGGCGAGTCAACGTCTTGCATTGCGCAATGGCTCGCCCTGCTTTACCGTCGGGGTGAACCCGCACGTGCCCGGACCAGAAGGACTGCAAAATGCGAACCAGAGGCGCCATCGTCCGCACCGCCCCCGGCCCCTACGAGGTCGTCGACCTCGAGGTGGCCGACCCGGCCCCCGGCGAGGTCCAGGTCCGCCTGGCCGCCGCCGGCCTGTGCCACTCCGACGACCACATCGCCGTCGGCGACTCCCCCGTCGCGATCTACCCGTTCGCGCTCGGGCACGAGGGTGCCGGCGTCGTGACCAAGGTCGGCGCGGGCGTCGACGACCTCGCCGAGGGCGACCACGTCGTCTTCTCCTTCCTGCCCGCCTGCGGCCGCTGCCGCTGGTGCGCCTCCGGCATGCAGAACCTCTGCGACGACGGCGGCAAGGTGTGGATGGCCCCCGAGGTCCCCCGCGTCCACCTCGCCGACGGCGGTGCGCCGGTCGGCCAGATGTGCGGTGTCTCGGCCTTCATGGAGACCACCACCGTCTCGGCCCGCTCGGTCGTCAAGGTCGGCAAGGACATCCCGCTCGACAAGGCCTGCCTCGTCGGGTGCGGCGTCGCCACCGGCTGGGGCGCCGCGGTCAACTCCGGCGCCGTCCGGCCCGGCCACGTCGTCATCGTGATGGGCATCGGCGGCATCGGCATCAACGCCGTCCAGGGCGCCGTCCACGCCGGCGCCACCACGGTCATCGCCGTCGACCCGGTCGAGTTCAAGCGCGAGGAGGCCAAGCGCTTCGGCGCCACCCACGCCTTCGCCACCATGGACGAGGCCGCCGAGATCGCCCGCCAGCACACCAACGGCCAGGGCGCCGACTCCGCCATCGTGACCGTCGGCGTCGTCACCGGCGACCACGTCGGTGCCGCCTTCAGCGCGATCCGCAAGGGCGGCACCGCCGTCGTCACCGGCCTCGGCAACAACGCCGCCGTCGGCGCCCCGATCAGCCTCACCGAGCTCACGCTCTACCAGAAGCGCATCCAGGGCTCGCTGTTCGGCGAGTGCAACCCGACCGCCGACATCCCCGCGCTGCTCGACCTGTACCGCGCGGGCATGCTCAAGCTGGACGAGATCGTGACGCGCACCTACACGCTCGACGAGATCGGCCAGGGCTACGAGGACATGCACGCCGGGCGCAACCTGCGCGGCGTCGTACTGTTCGACTGACGCTCACCGGCGCCGCACCGCGCCCGGACCGCGACCGCGGTCCGGGCGCGGTCGCATTTTTCAGGGGCAGTCGTCGAGCAGCCACGGAGGGCACAGCACGAAGGCGGAGCACCGCGGCCCGGTCGGCGCTGACCAGGCCGACGAGCAGATGTCCAGCGTCCACCGCCCGGGCTGCGTCCGTGCGTGCGGCCCTCTCCCGGGATCGACACCGGCCGCGGACCCGGGCGCCCGAGAGGGGCGGGTCGGGTCCGCGGCCGGGGTCGCGGTGGTGGCTGCTAACGCACGGGTGCGAACGGCTGGCCCAGAGCCAGGGGTCTCTTCGACCGGGCGCCGAGGACGGCGAGCGACGCCAGCGCCAACAGGTACGGCGTCGCCGCGAGCAGCTGCGGAGAGGCGCTGTAGCCGATGGCCGGGAGGGCCAGCTGGAGACCCTGGGCGACACCGAACACGGCGCACGCGCCGATCACGCCGCGCAGCATCCAGCCGCCGAAGATGACGGCCGCGATCACGATGTAGCCGCGGCCGGCGGTCATCCCCGAGGTGAACGACCCGGCCTGGAAGACCGACAGGTAGGCGCCGCCGATGCCGGCGCAGAAGCCGCAGAAGAGGAGCGCCTGGCGGCGCCGGGCGTTGACGTCGATGCCGGTCAGGTCGCCGGCCACCGGGTCGTCGCCGGCGGCGCGGAGCTCGAGGCCCATCCGGCGCCGGCGTACCCACCAGATCAGCAGGAGCAGCGGCACCAGCAGGTAGACGACCCACGGCTGCACGAAGAACGCCTTGCCGATGATCGGCAGGTCGGACAGCAGCGGGATCCGCCAGGGCGAGCCGCCGGGGATGTCGAGCGCGGAGGTCGACAGCAGGTAGTTCGTCACGCCGAGCACCAGGACGTTGAGCGAGAGCCCGACGACGTAGGTGTTGAGCTGCAGGCGGTGGCTGAGGTTGCCGTGCACGAACGCGATGAGCATCGCCGCACCGATGCCGCAGAGCAGGCCGACGATCGGCGAGCCGGACTCGGTGGCGCCGTACGCCGCCGCGAAGGCCGAGCCGAGCATCATCCCCTCGACGGAGAGGTTGAAGGTGCCGGCCCGCTGGGCGACGTACTCCCCCAGGCCGGCGAACAGCAGCGGCACGGTCAGCGGGACCGACGCGGTGAGGATCGTCTCCAGATCCGTCGTCAGGTTCATGTCAGGCCACCTTCACGGTGCGGCGCAGCCGCCGGCGGCGGACCGCGGCGAGCAGGACGGGGGGACACAGGAGCGCGACCACGATCGCGGCGGTGATGACGTTGACGATGTCGACGGGGATGCCGTCGCCACCGAGCAGGCCGCCACCGGCGACCATCGCGCCGAAGACGAGGGCGAGCAGGACGCTGACGCCCGCGTTGGTCCGCGCGGCGAGGGCGATGAGCAGGCCGTTCCAGCCGATCGAGCTGGCGACGCCCGGGTTGAGCTGGAAGCTCTGGCCCATCAGGATCGCCGCGCCCGCGGCACCGGCGAAGGCACCGGACGCCGCCACGGCGAGGGAGCCGAGGCGCGGGGCGCTGATGCCGATCGTGCCGGCCACGGTGGGGTTCTGGCCGAGGATGCGCAGCCGGTAGCCGGCGTGCGCCGACGAGAGGAACCACGCGACGAGGATCGCCGCGACGAGCGCGAGCAGGAACGCGAAGGGCACCGCGACGCCGAGGACGTCGATCGTCGGGAGCATCGCCTTCTCGGGGACGCGCGGCGACTGGGACGCCGTACCGGCGCCGAGGGTGCCGCCGCCCTTGTCGTGCAGGGGGCCGTCACCGCTGATCAGTCCGGTGAGGAGCTGCTCGGCGAGGAACACCAGCAGCAGCGAGCTCACCACGATGTCGACGCCGCGGCCGAACTTGAGCAACGCGGCCAGGAAGGCCCAGGCGCCACCGGCGGCCGCCGCGGCGAGGAAGGCCAGCGGGATCACGACGATGCCGGGGCCGTCGACGAAGAAGACCACGAACCCGGCGCCGATCGCGCCGAGGGTGACCTGCCCCTCCTGGCCGATGTTGAACTGGCCGGCCCGCATGCAGATGACCGCGCCGACCGCGACCAGCAGCAGTGGTGCGGCGGCGGTGAGCATGTAGCCGATGGAGATGCTGTCGCCGATGCTGCCCTCGAACAGGTCGCCGAGGATGACGCCCGGGTCGTGCCCGGTCGCCCAGCCCAGCAGCAGACCGACGCTGATGCCGAGCGAGAGGAAGCAGAGGAACGCCAGCACCTGCTCGATCGCGGGGCGGGTGCTGGAGCGCAGCATCCCGACCAGGCCGCCCATCGCGGCGTCGGGGCCGCGTCGGGCGCCGCCGCGCGGCGGGGGTGGGGTCGCGTCCTCCTGGACCGGCGACTCCGAGACGTCGGTGCTCATGCGCTGACTCCTCCCATCAACAGACCGAGCTTCTCGGGGTCGGCCTCGGCACGGGCCAGCTCCCCCTGGATCCGGCCTCGGTAGATCACGGCGATGCGGTCGGAGAGCTGCATGATCTCGTTCAGGTCCGACGAGATGAGCAGGACGGCGACGCCGGCGGCAGCCGCCTGGCGCATCCGCTCGTGCAGGTCGGCGACCGCGCCGACGTCCAGGCCCCGGGTGGGCTGGGCGAGCACGAGGACCGCCGGTGCGGCGGACATCTCGCGCGCGAGCACGACCTTCTGCTGGTTGCCGCCCGACAGCGAGCGCATCGGCTGGTCGACGGAGGCGACGGCGATGTCGAACTCCTCGACCAGGCGCTCGGCCAGGCTGTGCAGCTTGCGGCGGGAGACGACACCCGCGCGCGAGAGGGACTTCAGTCCCGCCAGCGCCAGGTTGTCGGCCACCGACATGTCGAGGATGCAGCCGGACGTCTTCCGGTCCTCCGGTACGACGCCCACGCCGGCCTTGCGGGTCGAGCCCGGCCGCCCGACGGCGATGCGCTTCCCGTGCACGCGGACCTCGCCCCCCTGCAGGGAGAGCGAGCCCGCGAGCAGCGCGGACAGCCACTGCTGCCCGTTGCCCTCGACCCCGGCCACGCCGACGATCTCGCCGGCCCGGATTTCCAGGTCGAGGGAGTCGAGCGCGCGGGTGCCGTCGGCGGACGCCGTGGCGCCGACGATGCTCAGCACCGGCGGGGTGTCGGGCTGCTCCGGCTCGACCGCTGCGGCGGGCGCGTCCGCGACCGGCGCCGTACCGGCGCCGATCGCGGCGGCGACGTCCGCCTGGGCCGCACTGGGCAGGTCGCGCCCGATCATGTGCCGGGCGAGCTCGGCGACCGGCGTCTCCTTGGGGCTGACCCGGGAGACGACACGGCCGCCGCGCATCACCGTCGCGTTGTGCGACACCGCGGTGATCTCGGCCAGGTTGTGGCTGATGAGGATCACCGAGCACTCCTCCTGCTCCACCAGGCCGCGCAGCATGGTGAACAGGGAGCGGGACTCCTGCCGGGTCAGCACCGCCGTCGGCTCGTCGAGGACGAGCAGGCGGGGCCGGTCGATCAGGCAGGTGACCAGCTCGACGCGCTGCTGCTCGCCGACGCTGAGGTCACCGACCATCGCGCGCGGGGAGACCTCGAGGCCGAAGCGCTCGCTGACCTCCTCGATCTGCGTGATGGTGCGGTCCCGGTCGACCCGGCCCTCGCCACTGAGGACGACGTTCTCCCAGACCGAGAGCGTCGGGATGAGGCTGTAGTGCTGGTGCACCATCCGGACGCCCAGGGCACGGGCCGCGTTCGGGTCACGGATGACCGCCGGCTCTCCGGCCAGCGACACCTCTCCGCGATCCGGGCGGACCAGCCCGAGGAGGATGTTCATCAGGGTCGACTTGCCGGCGCCGTTCTGGCCCAGCAGGCCGTGGATCTCGCCCGGCGCGACCTCGAGGTCGACGTCGAGGCAAGCCGGAACCCCGTTGAAGTGCTTGGTGATGCCGGCCATGCGGAGCGCCGGGATCACCGTCTCCGCCTCCGGTCGGGAAGCCGCTGTCATCACCGGATCAGGACGCCCCGGCCATGGCGAACACGTCGATCTTGCCGGCGTTGAGGTCGGCCTGGGCCTGCTCGATCGCGGCGTTCATCGGGTCCTTGCCGTCACCGGCGTCCGCGCACGGGTGCACGGCGGGGACGGGGTCGACACCGAGGCGCCAGTTGCGGGTGACACCGAGCTCGAGCTTGCCGTCGGCGTACATGTCGAGCATCGGGGCCAGGTAGTAGCCGGGCGCGAAGATGACCTCGCCGATGAACGAGCCGTCCTTGGAGTCGCAGAACGACTTGGGCGAGCCGAGCACCGGGATGCCGGCCTCCTTGGCCTTCTTGGCCACGGCGACGGTCGGGGCGCCGAAGTACGGGTAGATCGCGCCGATGCCCTGCGAGACCTGGGCGTTGAAGCCCTCGACGGCCTTGCCCACGTCGAGCTGGTCGCCGGTGTACGTCTCGACGACGTCGGCGTTCGGGACCTGCGACTTCACGCCCTCCTTGAACACCTTGCCGATCGTGGTGTTGAAGGGAGCCGCGATGCCGGACAGGAAGCCGGTCTTCTTGATGTCGTTGGCCTTCATGTAGGCGCCCATCGCGACACCGGCGACGTACGCGTAGCCGAGGCCGACGTCGTACGACTGGGTGAAGGTGGCGTCCTGCTCCGGCGAGCCGTAGCCGCCCTGCAGGTAGAAGAAGGTGTCCTTGCAGATCGGGTTCTTGGCCGCGGTGACGGCCTGGGCGAGCTGCGCGTCGCCGATCACGATCATGTCGACCCGCTGGCGGCAGAGGTTCTCCGCCGCGGTGACCGCCTGGGTCAGCGGGACCAGACCCTGGACCGTGTACTCCCAGTCGTGCTTCGAGGCGGCGTACGCCACCGCGTCGGCGGTGCTCTGGTAGTACGTGCCGTCGTTCGTGTCGCCCGAGGTGATGACGCCGATCTTGACCTTGCCGTCGCCGTTCTGGTCCGGCTGCTTGGCGGGGACCTGGCCCTCGCCTGCCCACTCCGGCGAGGTCGCCGTGCCGGGCTCACCGATGGCGGCGCCGCGCGCGACGGCGAAGGGGTCCGGGCCGTCGAAGCCCTTCTTCTTCGGCTCGTCATCGCTCGAACCACAGCCCGCCACAGCGAGCATCGCGACCGCCATGCAGGCCGCGTAGAACTTCTGGATTCGCATCTTTTCCGCCCTCGATCCATCCGAGTAGTGCGTGACTGCGGGTCGTTCCGACCTAGGTCCGAGTGCCTTGCCGGCCGAGCCCCGGGACTGCGCCAGCATGCACCAGCGCGTCTCGCAATGCAACACATCATCTTGACTAATGTGATCAGCCGGTCGGACGATCGGAGCGTGACCACGGCTGAGAAGACCCCCCTGACGACCGCTCCGAGCGGCGACCACTCCGGCACGTTCATCGGCGGCGCGTGGCTCGATCGCGCCACGTCGTTCCCCTCCGTCGACCCCGCCACCGGCGAGACGTTCGGGCACATCTCGGCCAGCGAGGTCGCCGACGTCGACCGCGCCGTCGCGTCCGCGCGCGCGGCCGCCCGCACGTGGGCCAGGACGTCGCCCTCCGAGCGCGGCGCCATCCTCGGCCGCTGGGCCGGGCTCGTCTTCCAGAACATGCACCGGCTCGCGGCGCTCGAGGCCCGCGACGTCGGCAAGCCGCTCTCCGGCGGCCTCCTCAACGTCCAGATCGCCGGCTCCATCCTCCAGTTCACCGCCGGTGGCGCGGACAAGATGACCGGCGCGACGCTGCCGACGCGCTCGCCCGACTACTTCGGCTTCACCCGCCGCGAGCCGCACGGCGTCTGCGCGATCGTGCTGCCCTGGAACGTCCCCGCGGTCCTCTGCGCCGCCAACCTCGCGCCCGCGCTCGCGGCCGGCAACGCCGTCGTCCTCAAGCCGTCGGAGGTCGCCCCCCTGGTGATCCACGCGCTCGTCGAGCTCGCCGAGGAGGCCGGTCTCCCGGCCGGCGTGCTCAACGTCCTCACCGGCGTCGGCGTCGAGCTCGGCGCCACCCTGGTCAGCCACCCGGGCATCGACCACATCAGCTTCGTCGGCTCCGTCGCCACCGGCCGCCTGGTCATGCAGGCCGCCGCCCAGAACCTGACCCCCATCAAGGTCGAGCTCGGCGGCAAGTCGCCCAACGTCGTCTTCGAGGACGCCGACCTGGACGTCGCCGTACCGGCCATCGTCCGGTCGATCACCGAGAACGCCGGCCAGAACTGCAACGCCGGCTCCCGCCTCCTCGTCCAGGCCTGCGTGGCCGACGAGGTCCGCGCGCGCGTCGTCGCCGCCATGTCGGAGATCCGGATCGGCGCCTGGCACGAGGACCTCGACATGGGCCCCCTCGTCAACCCCGTCCAGCACGAGCGCGTCAGCGGCCTCGTCACCGGCGCCCTCGGCGACGGCGTCGAGCTCGTCCTCGGCGGCGAGCGCCCCGCGGGCCGCGACGAGGGCAACTTCCTCGCCCCCACGGTTCTTTCCGTGACCGACCGCAACGCCCCGATCGTCGGTCAGGAGATCTTCGGCCCCGTCCTCACGGTCGAGACCTTCACCGACGACGCCGACGCGCTCGACCTCGCCAACGGCACCGACTTCGGCCTGCTCGCCTGCATCTGGACCAATGACGTCTCGCGCGCGCTGCGGATGTCGTCCGAGATCGGCGCCGGCCAGATCTCGGTCAACCAGTTCTCCGACGCGGGCGTGATCGGCATGCCGTTCAACATGGCCAAGCAGAGCGGCTTCTCGGCCGGCAACGGCTACCGCGCGCTGTACGAGTTCAGCCGCGAGAAGGCGGTCGCGGTCAAGCTCCTCGGCTGAGCCTCAGCCGCGGCGGACCCGCGGCGACAGGAACCGGCGCTCGTCGACGCCGGTCCCGAGGTCGCTGCGGGTCGTCTCGGTCGCCTCGTCGGGCACGACGAGGGACACCCACGCCCGGTCGGTCCGCTGCCCCAAGCCCGGGCAGCGGACCTCGGTGCGCTCGGCCTTCCTGTACTTCTCGTCGACGAGACTGACGTAGCGCAGGATGGGGAAGCGCGCCGCCGTGACCAAGGAGCACTCCGCGGCGACCGCGGGGTCGACAGAGCCCTGACCGTCGGCCGTCGTCACGGCGACGTCGCCGACGGCATCGTGCCGGACCCAGCGCTCGGCCTGCCACGCCGGCCGAGGTGGGCACCCGCGCCGTCAGGTGCCCACCTCCCCCGGCGACCCGCTACTTCGTGCTCACGAACGACGGCACGAAGTCGCTCGGGGACGGCGGGTCGTCGAGGCGGTCCTGGTCGACGAGGATCGCGCCCATCCGCTCGAGGGCGTCGGTGTCGACCTTGGCCTCGTAGATGTTCTCGGGCAGCGTCGCGAGGACGGCGGCGTCCTGCTTGCACTGGGCCGAGGCGATCTTGAAGCGCTCGTCGTCGTTGGCGGGGTCGTTGAAGGCGGCGTTGGTCTCGATCAGAGCCTCCTGGAAGGCCTTGATGTCCTTCTCCCTGCCCTTGGCCTCCTTGCCGGTGGCGACGTAGCCGGCGAAGACGAGGCCGTTGCCCTCGCCGACGGCGACGTACGGGTCGCCGAGGCTGACCAGGCCGAGCTTCGGGTCCACGTTCTGCGCGGGGACCTGGGCGGCGGCGACCTTGCCGGTGGCGACGGCGGAGGCGAGCTCGTTGAAGGGCAGCGCGACGAACTTGACCGAGGCCGGGTCGCCGCCGGTGAGCTTCATCCACTGGCTCGTGACGATCTGGTTGATGCCGCCGACCTCGTTGACGCCGATGGTCTTGCCGTTGAGCCCGGCGGCGTCGGTGATCCCGGCGTCCTTGGCGACGACCATGGCGTTGGCGGCGTCGGCCTCCTCGGTCGTGGTCTCGTAGGCGGTGGCGATCCACTTCAGGTCGAGGCCCTGGTCGATGGCCAGCATCGTGGAGAACGGGTTGGCGAACGCGAGGTCGATGTCGCCGCTCTGGAGCGCGGTGAGGGCCGCCGCGCCACCGGTCGACTTCACCAGGTCGACCTCGACGCCGTGGTCGGCGAAGAGGCCCTTCTCCTGGGCCCAGTAGACGACCTCGTTGCAGAGGCCGAGGGTGGTGACCCGGAGGGGGCCGTCTCCGTCGCCGTCGTCGGACGAGCCGCAGGCGGCCAGGGCCGTCGTTGCGGAGAGGCCGAGGACGGCGGCGACGGCGATCCGCCGGCGCAGGGAGGACGAGGACCGGGGTGCACTCATGATGTGCCCTTTCAGTGGGAGGGAGTGTCGGGCCGCATGACGAGGCGGAAGACCTCGCTGCGGAGCTTGGCGAAGCGGGCGTCGAGCTTGGTCTCGACCTGGTCGCGCGGGCGCGGCAGGTCGACGGTGAGGTCGGCGGCGATCCGGCCCGGGTTGGCCGCCAGGACGACGATCCGGTCGGCCATGTAGACCGACTCGTCGATGTCGTGGGTCACGAAGGCCACCGTGACGTCGTACTCGTGCCGGACGCGGAGGACGAGGTCCTCGAGGTCGGCCCGGGTCTGGGCGTCGACGGCGGCGAACGGCTCGTCCATCAGCATCACGGTCGGCTCGGTGACGAGCGCCCGGGCGATGGCGACGCGCTGCTGCATGCCGCCGGACATCTCCCAGGGGTACATCTCCCCCTTGCCCGCGAGGCCGACGGACTCGAGGGCGTGCTCGACGCGCGTGCGCTGCTCCTCCTTGCCGAGCTTGGCCGCGTTGAGCGCGGTGGTCAGGTTGCGGCGCACGCTCATCCAGGGGAACAGCGAGCGGCTGTAGTCCTGGAAGACGACGGACAGCCCGGCCGGCGGCCCGGAGACCGGCACGTCACCGAGCCGGATCTCGCCGCTGCTGGGCTTGAGCAGCCCGGCCATCATCATGAGCAGGGTCGACTTGCCGCAGCCCGAGGGCCCGACGATGCTCACGAACTCCTGTGCGTGCACGGTCAGCGAGGTCTCGGTGAGCACCTCCTTGGCCTCGGCACCGCGGCCGTAGGACTTGCGGACTCGGTCGACGACGACGTTCATCGGTTCACTCCCTGTGGGGCCGGCGGGTCACAGCGCGTCGAGACCGGTACGGCGCTGCCAGCGCAGCAGCCGGGTCTCGACCCTGCCGAAGGCCAGGTTGAGGACGATCCCGATCAGGCCGATCAGGACGAAGGCGGACCACATGTCGAGGTAGCGGAAGCTCGACTGCGCCACGACGATCTGGAAGCCGAGCCCCTCGGTGGTGGCGTAGAGCTCGGAGATGACCATGAGGATCAGCCCGATCCCCAGGCTCACCCGCAGCCCGGCGAGGATCTGCGGCGCGGCGGCCGGGACGATCACCCGGCGGTAGAGCGTCCACCGCGACACCCGCATGCTGCGCGCGCTGCGCAGCCACATCGGGTCGACGCCGGCGACGCCGTCGGCGGTGTTGATCATGACGACCCAGACACTGCCGAGGAAGATGAGGAAGACGTTCATGTTGCTGGCCACGCCGAAGATCTGGACGGCGACCGGCAGCAGCACCGTGTTCGGGATAGCCGCGAAGAAGCGGACGACCGGACCGTACATCTGCGCGATCACCCGGCTCCGCCCGAGGACGACGCCGCCCGCGATGCCGACGACGACGGCCAGCCCCCAGCCGCGCGCGAAGCGCGACAGGCTGGTCGTGACCTCGCTCCAGAACAGGTCGGAGAGGAAGAGGTGCGACGCCGGCCCGCCGAGCCAGACGTCGCCGAAGTTGCCGAGGATCCGCGAGATGGGCGGTACGAACAGCGATTCGCTGGTGCGGCCGTAGATCTCCCACAGCACGAGCACGAGCGCGAGGAGCCAGAGGTTGCCCACCCCGGCGAGCGCGCGGCGCAGCGTCCTAGTCATGGTGCACCCACCTCACGAGACGGCGCTCGGCACGGACCAGCGCCGAGTAGAGCAGCGCGCCCGCCGTGCCGAGCAGGAGGACGCCGGCGTAGACGACCTCGGGCCGCGACGCCTGCGTGTACTGGACGAGCACCGTGCCGACGCCGTAGCGCGCGCCGAGCAGCTCGGTGGAGATGACGACGACGAGGGCGATACCGACGGCGACCCGGACGCCGGTGAGGATCGAGGGCAGCGCGCTCGGCAGCGTGACGAGCGCCTGCTGCCGCCACCAGCCCCACCGCAGCGAGCGGGCGACGTCGCGGCGCATCGGCTCGGTGGTGGCGACGCCGTAGATCGTGTTGATCAGGATCGGCCAGACCACGGCGTAGAGCGCGATGGACACCTTCATCTCCATGCCCAGGCCGAAGATGAGGACGCCGATCGGGATGAGCGCGGTCGCGGGCACCGAGCGGAACGTGTTGACCACGACCATGGTCGGACGCTGCAGGAACGCGAAGCTGCTGGCCACGAGCCCGACCGCCACCGCGATCAGCGAGCCGACCAGGACCGTGATCCCGGTCGCCGCGGCGCTGTCGACGGCACCGGCGAGGAAGTCGCGATCACCGAGGATGGTCGGCAGGGCGCGGAGCACCGACCACGGCCCGGGCAGCGACGAGCGGGGTACGACGTCGAGCGCGCCGAGCAGCTGCCACAGGAGCAGCAGGCTCAGGACGCCGGCGGAGCCGAGCGCGAGCGGGCCCGCTCGGCCGGCCCAGTCCGCGCCGCGGACGGCTGCGTGGTCGGTCTGCATCGGACCCCCTGGCGAGGACGCCGATCTCTCGGCGACGTGACCCGCGTCACGTTCCGACCGAACCTAGGGGCCACGCGCAGTCGTGTCAACATGCAAGTCGTTATCTCGCATGGCAATACGGGACAGATCCGCTGCCGACGAGCCCGCCGGGCTCCCCGAACGCCGAAAGGGGCTCCGATCCGGCGGATCGGAGCCCCTTTCGGCATCAGCGAGGGATCAGTGGCAGGCGGCGCCGCCACCGCCGACGGCGGCCTCGACCTGCTCCAGCACGGGCCGCACCTCCTCGAACCGGGCGAGCCGGTCGGGCAGCGTGGTCCAGATCCGGGTGGCGATCTCGCGGGCCTCGGCGCGGATGGCGTCCTCGTCGATGCCGGGGAAGGCGCGGTCGACGAGCACCGGCTGACCGGCCACGTAGACGCTGCGCACGGCGGAGCCGAGCTCGGCGTACGCGAGCTGGTGGCGCAGCTGCTCGGCGGGCGCGGGCCAGACGTAGTCGGTGTCGATGACCGTCAGGTCGGCCTGGGCGCCGACGGCCAGGCGGCCGACGTCGGCGCCGAGCGCGGCGGCACCGTTGGTCCAGCACATGCCCAGGCCGTCGTTCGCGGTCGGCCAGGTCTCCGGCGGGCCCTGCACGCGGTGCAGGATCGTCGAGAGCTTGAGGGTCTCGAACATGTTCTGGGTGTCGTTGCTGCTCGCGCCGTCGGAGCCGATGGCGACCTTCGCGCCGGCCTTGAGCAGCGCCGGGACGGGCGCGACGCCCGCGCCGAGCTTGAGGTTGCTCGCCGGGTTGTGGACGGCGACCGCCTCGGTCTGCGCGAAGAGCTCGATCTCCTCGGGGCTCAGCCAGATCGCGTGGGCGAAGGACGCCCAGTCCTGCAGGGCGTCCAGCTTGGCGAGGAACTCCACCGTCGAGAGGCCGTAGCGCTGCTGGGCCATCCGGATCTGCGACTGCGCGGAGAGCAGGTGCGTCTGCATCCGTACGCCGCGCGTGCGCGCCGTCTCGACGCTGGCCTCGAACAGCTCGGTCGAGCAGCGCGGCAGCGAGGACGGGCCGAGGAGCGGCTGCAGGAGCGGGGACTTGCCCTGCCAGCGGTCGACGAACCGGTTGGCCGCCGCGAGGACGACGTCCGGCTGGGCGACGGGTGGCTTGCGGAGCTCGGCCCCGCCGGGCACCAGGTCGACCGGGATCGACGAGAAGAAGTCGAGGTCGGAGTACTGGATCGCCACGTTGGCGCGGAAGCCGAGGTCGGCGTACGCCTGCATGATGGCGTCCATGCCGTCGTCGACCCACTCGTTGTCCGAGCGGGCGCAGTCGAGCACGGAGGTCGCGCCGCTGCGGACCATCTCGATCGCGCCGACCATCGCCGAGACGTAGAGGTCGCGCGGCGAGAGCCGGGCGCCCGCGCCGCCGTAGCTCGCGACGACCATCCACGCGTCGAGGGGCAGCGCGTCGCACAGGCCCTTCTCGATGGTCTGGTTGGAGTGCGTGTGCGCGTTGACCAGGCCCGGGATGAGCAGGTCGCCGCCGAGGTCGGTCGACTCGGCCGCGCTCGCGGCGGAGCCCGCCTGGGCGAGCCAGCGGTCGGCGGCGCCGGGGCCGAGGTCGGCGATCACGCCGTCCACGACCACCAGGTCGCCGAGCTCACCGCCGTGCTCGAGGTCCAGCAGCCGGGCGTTCCGCAGCAGCCGTGTCGTCATCCTTCGTCACCCTTCGATCGTTCCCAGTTCGCCAGTGCCGTCCGGAACTCCCGCTGCGCCTCCGCGCCCGAGAGCTCGCCCGGCCCGCCGTACGGCGAGGGCTCCGGGTCGACCTCGACGACGAGCATCGCCGGTCCGGGTGCTGCCTCGAGCAGCTCGCCGAGCAGCTCCGGGAGCTGGTCGGCGGGTGTGTCGCGTACGACGGTGCGCGCGAACGGCCAGCCGGCCCCCCGCGCGATCGCGGCCAGGTCGGCGAGCGCGCCGGCCGCGAGCGGCTGGCCCCCGCCCGTCTCGTACCGGCCGTTGTTGAAGACGACGACCCGCAGGTTGGCGGGTGCCGCGTCGGCGAGCGCGAGCAGCGAGCCCAGGTTCATCACCAGGTCGCCGTCGCCCTCGAGGAGCAGGAAGTCCAGGTCCGGCCGGGCCAGGGCGGCACCGAGCGCGAGGCCGGGCGCCGCACCCATCGGGTCGGACGCGTAGAACGTGGGGTTCGGCCCGCCGTGGTCGCGCCAGGCGCGGCCGGCGGTGCCGAGGCTCGCGATGACGACGTGGCCGGGCGCGGCCGCGGCGATCGCGCCCGCGACGTCGGCGCGCCTCACGCCTGCTCCCCCACGAGCGCGCGACGGGAGCAGAGCAGCACGACGGGACGCCGCAGCAGCCAGGCCTGCTCGCTGGCCTTCTCGAACAGCCAGTCGTCGGCAGGACCGTCGACGTGGTGCACGGTCAGGCCGGCCGCGGCGGCCACGCCGGCAGTCACCTGACCCTTGTACATCTGGTAGTAGAAGCCGTCCTCGGCGCCACCGCGCGCGGCGGCCACGACGACCAGCGGCAGCTCGTGGTGGTGGGCGAACGCGGCCAGCACGTTGGCCGACAGCAGCACCCCGGCGTTCTGGCACAGCACCGCCGAGCGCAGGCCCATCAGGGCCGAGCCGCCGGCGATCGCCACGGCGTCGTCCTCGCGCGTCACCCGGACGTCGAGGATGCTCGGGTCGGCGACCACCTCGCCGATCAGCGGGCTCAGCCAGCTGTCGGGCAGGTACGCCGCGAGGCCGACGCCGCCGGCCTTCAACCGGTCGACGATCGCCGCACTCCGCGTGGTCGCGATATCGACGTCAGTCATCGCCACTCCTCATCTCACGTTCTGGCCGAGCAGCTGCTCGGTTGCTTGTCGGGCCAGGCCGATGGCGGCGTCGAGCTTCCATCGGTTCCCCGGCAGGGGGTGGGCCTCCCACGAGAGGTCCTGGTCGAGCACCGCGGCCACCGAGTCGGCCGTCGGGACGGCCCCGGCCAGCGCGCGCCCGAGCCGTGGCGGCTGCCAGGGCTTGGGGGCGAGCCCGCCGAAGACGTAGCGCGCGGTGGTCC
This sequence comes from Pimelobacter sp. 30-1, assembly GCF_018831735.1. NCBI lineage: Bacteria > Bacillati > Actinomycetota > Actinomycetes > Propionibacteriales > Nocardioidaceae > Pimelobacter > Pimelobacter sp. 30-1. The sequence goes on along the minus strand of NZ_NHTS01000001.1, from coordinate 603,142 downwards.
AGCGGCCGTCGGCCCCGCGACGCGCGCACGCGGCGAGCGAGACGAGCGCGAAGTCGCCGTCCCACTGCTGGAGCTTGAGGAAGGTGCCCCGCGCCGCCAGGGCGGACGCCGGCAGCACGACCGCCTCGACCAGCTCGCCGGGACGCAGGTCGAGCTCGCCCGGACCGGCGTACAGACCGGTGATCGAGACGCGGCGGCTGCCGTCGGGGCCGGTGACCACGACGGTCGCCTCCAGCGCGTCGAAGACGGTGGCGAGGTCCGAGGGCGTGACCGCCTGGCAGCGGTGGCCGCCGATCGCGGCGTGGTGCAGGCGGTGGTCGCCCTCGACGGCGTAGCAGGGGCAGCTGACGCCGCCGCGCTTATAGCAGTCGAAGCCGTTGCGGAAGAACCAGCAGCGCTTCTCCTGGCCGAGGTTGCCCGCGACCGTCGCCACCTCACGGATCTGGGCGGAGGCGATGGTCACGACCGCGTCGGCCACCATCGGCACCCGGTCGGCCGCCCAGGCGGCCAGCTCGGCGAGCGTCACCGCGGCGCCGATCCGCCAGTCCCCACCGGGCTCCTCGTCGATGCCGCGCAAGGCGGCGATCTTGCCGGTACCGACCAGCACGGTCGGGAAGAGCAGCTCCTGGTCGCGCTGCACCAGGACGTCGGTGCCGCCGCCGATCGCCGTCGCGTCGGGCGAGGCCAGCTCGGCCACGGCCTCCGCGACCGTCGTGGGGAGGGCGATCCGCTCGACCGGTCGCGGCGTACGGCGGCGCGCGAAGCGCGTCCCCCAGCGGTCGAGCAGCAGGTGGATGCCGTAGGGGTAGAGCGCGCGGAAGAGCCCGATCTGCCAGCGCGACGGGCGCCGCGCGAGGTGGTGGCGCCGTGCGGCGGCGCCGTCCTTCTCGCGCAGCGCGGCCAGGACGACGTCGGGCGTCAGCGGCAGCTCGCGGAAGCGGATGCCGGTCGCGTCGTAGACGGCGTTGAGGAGCGCGGGGGCGGCCGGGATGAGCGCGATCTCGCCGACGCTCTTGGCGTTGAAGGGACCGGCGGGCTCGGGGCCCTCGACCAGGCCGACGTCGATCGACGGCACCGTCGTGGCCCGCGGCAGCGGGTAGTGGACGTAGCCGGCGTTGACCAGGCGACCGCCCTCGTAGTGGAGCTTCTCCCCCAGCGCCGCACCCAGGCCCTGCACGGCACCGCCGATGATCTGGCCCTCGACCAGCGCCGGGTTGATCGCCTTGCCGATGTCGTGGATCGCCGCGTAGTTGAGCACGCTGATGACACCGGTGCCGGGGTCGACCTCGACCTCGATCGCGTGCGCCGCGTAGGCATAGGTCGCCGAGATGTTCGGCCGCTCGATGCCCGTCCAGTAGGGCTGCATCTTGGGCTCGACGTACTCGGTGTCGATGCGCAGCGCGCCGTCGACCAGGTTCTCGATCGGGATGCTGTCGGTCGCGGACGCGACCGTCCCGTCGCGCAGGGTCACGTCGTCGGCACCCAGCTTGGCGGCGCCGAGCTCGCACAGCCGCTCGGCCATCGCCTCCGCCGTCTGGCGTACGGCGTGACCGCCCATGTGCGTGCCGCGCGAGGACCACGCGCCCATGTCGGGCGGGGTCTCGTCCCAGTCGGACATGATCACGCTGACCCGGTCCATCGGTACGCCGAGCACGTCGGCCGCGATCTGCCCCAGGATCGTGCGCTGACCGGTGCCCGCGTCGGCACCGCCGAAGCGGACGACGACCTCGCCGGTGGTGCGGACCTCGACGCCGGCCGCGCTCGTGTTGCCGCCCGGGTAGGCGTACGAGCCGCTGGCGTGCATGCCCGACGAGACGCCGACACCCCGGTAGGGACGGCGTTCCGGGCCGCGCTTGGCGTCCCAGCCGATCCGGTCGCGGACCTCGGCGAGGCACTCGCGCAGCCGGTTGGAGCCGACCTGGGAGCCGGAGAGCTGCGTGGTGTCGGGCAGGCCGGAGTTGCGGATCCGGAACTCGATGGGGTCCTGGCCGCACTGCTCGGCGAGCTCGTCCATCAGCGTCTCGAGGCCGATCGCCGTCTGCGGCTGGCCGTAGCCGCGGAACTGGCCGCCGGGCACGAGGTTGGTGTCGACGAGGCGGGCGTCCCAGCGCACCGCGTCGGGGCGGTACATCGAGCCGAGCTGCTTGATGCCGGCCCGCATCACCGAGGGGCCGTAGTGGTTGTAGGCACCGTTGTCGACGTCGATGACGGCGTCGAGGAAGCAGAGCCGGCCGTCGGCGTCGGCGTGCGCGTCGAGCCGGGTGGTGAAGGCGTGGCGCGGCTTGGTGAAGGCGAACTCGTCGGCCCGGCTGAGCTCGAGCAGCACCGGGCGGCCGCACTTCATCGAGAGCGCGGCGGCGAGTGCCTCGTGCTCGGAGATCTTGGACTTGGAGCCGAAGCCGCCGCCCACGGCGACGTCGCGGCAGACGACCTGGTCGAGCTCGAGGCCGAAGAGGTTGGCCAGCTCGTGGACGACGAAGTGCGGCGCCTGGCTGGAGGTCCACATCTCCAGGCGCTCGTCGTGCCACCACGCGATGCTCGTGTTGGGCTCCATGCACGCGTGGTTGACGCGCGGGTAGCGGAACGTGCCGCCCGCGGTGAACGCGGCGTTGGTCTGGGCGAGGTCGACGTCGCCCCAGTGCTCGGCGGTCGCCACGGCGACGTTGGGCGCGTCCGCGCGCTGGTGCAGCTGGGGGGCGCCGGGGGCGAGCGCGTCGGGGACGGTCAGCACGGCCTTGCGCCGGCGGTAGCGGACGCGGATCGCGCGGAGGGCCTCGTCGGCCGCCTCGGCGGTCTCGGCGGCGACGGCGGCGACCTCGTGGCCGACGTACAGGACCCGGTCGACGGCCATCGGCGGCCGGTCGGAGTAGGGGCCGCCGCTGTGCTCGTAGAGGCGGCCCTCAGGGAAGTCGGCGGCGGTGACGACGGCGTGGACGCCGGGCACGCGCAGCGCGGCGGAGACGTCGAGCCGCTTGATGTCGGCGTGCGGCAGCGGGGAGCGCAGGACCCGGGCGACGAGCGTGCCCGGGGGCGGCTCGTCGGCGGCGTAGCGCGCGGTGCCGGAGGTCTTCTCCTCCCAGTCCAGGGGGCGTACGGACTGCCCGACGGCGTTCATCGCGCGGCCTCCCTGGAGCAGTGCCTGGTCTGCGCGACGGCGCAGACGGCATCGACGATCTGGCGGTAGCCGGTGCAGCGGCAGACGTTGCCCGACATCTCGCGGACGATCTCGTCGCGGCTGCGCTCGACCGACTCGCGGAGCACGGCCTCGGCGCGGACCACCTGGCCGGGCGTGCAGAAGCCGCACTGGAAGGCGGCATGGTCGGCGAACGCCGCGCGGAGGTCCGCCGCGTCGTCGCCGAGCCCGGCGGCCGTGGTCACCTCGTCGGTGACCAGCGCCGCCAGGGTCGTGCAGGCCAGCACGGCCCGGTCACCGACCAGCACCGTGCAGGCTCCGCACTCGCCGCGCCGGCAGGCGCCCTTCGCGGCGAAGTTCCCGGAGGCCCGGAGGACGTCGAGCAACGTCTCCCCGGGCGCCCCGGCCGGGACGACGTCGCCGTCGACCCGGAGGTCCTCAGCCATCGAGGGCGGCGGTCAACCCAGGAAGGTCGGTGACGACGCCGTGGAAGCGCTCGATGCTCGCCAGGGTCGCGGCGTGCGCTGCGTCGTCGGAGTCGGCCACGCACTCGGCGGGGACGACGACGTCGAAGTCCCGGGCGTAGGCGTCGCGGATGGTGGAGTCCACGCAGAAGCTGGTCGTCGTACCGAGCACGACCAGGACCTGCACGTCCTTCATCCGGAGCTCGACCTCGAGCGTCGTCTGGAAGAAGGCGCTCGACCGGTGCTTGACGACGACCTCGTCACGGTCCTCCTTGATCGCCTTCATCTCGTCGAGCAGCTCGGCGTCCCAGGTGCCGCGGCGGCACAGCTCGAGCTTGACGCCCCGGCGCTCCAGGTGCGACGGGATCCGGCGCCGGCTGCGCAGCACGTCGTCGTCGTAGTGGACCTGCTGGGTGAACCACACCGGGATGTCCAGGCGGTGCGCCAGGTCGATCGTCTTGGTGACGTTCGGGATGATGTCCTGCGGGTTCTTGACCGCATCGGCACCGAACGCCTGGCCTCGCGACCCCTCGGGGTGGCAGAAGCCGTTCTGCATGTCGACGACGAGCAGACCCACGTCCCGCGGGTCGAGCTTCACGCTAAGCGGCATGCCAGTTCCTCTCCTTGTCCTTGTCGGGTTCCGGCTTCACGACCACCTGGCCGCTGCCGGGCTGGGCCAGCACCTCGCCGTCCCGGTAGATCACGTCACCGCGGCGCATCGTCAGCGTCGGCCAGCCGCGCAGCGGCACGCCCTCGAAGGCGCTGACGAACTCGCTCTGGGTGACATCGGGACCGACGACCTTCTCGGTCTCCATGTCGACGATCACGAGGTCGGCGTCGGCGCCGACCTGGATCGAGCCCTTGGTCGGCGCGAGGCCGAACAGGCGGGCGGGGTTGTAGGCCATCGTCTCGGCGACCTTCTCGATCGCGATCCGGCCCTTGAGCACGCCCTCGGTGAGGACGACGGGCAGCATGGTGGCGAGACCGGCGAAGCCGGGCGCCTCCTCCCAGATGCCCTTGCCGGACTTGGGGATCGGCACGTGGTCGGAGCCGATGGTCGAGATCCAGCCCTCGCGCAGACCGCGCCAGAGCTCGGCCTGGTGCTCGCTGTTGCGCAGCGCCGGGGCGACCTTGCCGACACCGGAGCCGGCGAGACGCGCGTCGTCCGCGGTCAGCGCCAGGTAGTGCGGGCAGGTCTCCAGCACGACGGTGCGGCCCTTGCGGCGCGACTCGGCGGCCGCGTCGACGGCCATGCCCACGGTCGTGTGCGGCACGTAGAGCGAGCACTCCTGGAGGTCGGCGAGCCAGATCGCGCGGAGCAGGTCCTGCTCCTCGACGAAGTCGGGGCGCGAGGCGCTGTAGGCCGCCAGGTCGTCGCCGCCGGCCTCCTTGACCTTGGCGGTCAGGTGGCAGACCAGCGAGTCGTCCTCGCAGTGCACCATGCACCAGCCGTAGGGTCCGAGCTCGCGGATCTTCTCCATCGCGGCGTAGAGCACGGCGTCGTTGACCGACACCAGGCCGATGGGGTTACCGGGCTCGTAGCCGCCCATGTAGAACTTGAAGCTCGTGACGCCGAACTCCTCGGCGTAGCGGGGGATCTCCTCCACCTGCTCCATCGACGAGATGATGAAGTGGAACTGGGTGTCCACCAGCATGCGGGTCTTCGCGGTCTCGAGCTCGGCCGGGAAGGTGTCGAAGAAGGTCGACGGCGAGCGGCGGTACTGGAGCACGGTGGTGATGCCACCGACCGCGGCGCAGGCGGTCTCGGAGGCGAAGATCTCGGACAGCGGGCGTCCGCCGCCCAGGTGCACGTGCGGGTCGACCAGACCTGGCAGGACGTACCTGCCCTGGGCGTCGATCCGCTCGTCGGCCTCGGGGAGCACGCTCTCGTCGGCGACCGCGACGATGCGGCCGTCCTTGACCGCGACCGCCGCGTCGAACACGCCGCTCGGGCTGACGATCCGCCCGTTGGCGACGATGGTGTCCACGCGCATCTGACCTCCAGTTCCCGCTCTCGTCGAAGAGCGCAACCTCGCCTCGTAGACGCACTGGCAGGAGATCTCGGGTGGCTGTCGGCCGCACACCCGGCGCGCAGTGCGTCAGGGCTGTAATCGACTCCCCGGCAGGGAGGCGATGCCGTCGTCGACGACTCTAGTGAGCCGGCACACACACGTCAAGCATGCGTGATGACGTCTTGTAATGCGATATGTGTCAGGTTGCGTCTCCGCCGAGCGCGGGCAGCACCGTGTCGACCAGGTAGCCGCGCAGAGCAGGCACGTCGGACGTCAAGGTCCGCCAGACCCGGCGCGGGTCGAGGTCGTCGTACTGGTGCGCTGCGAAGTTGCGCATCGCGATCATCAGCCGCCACGGCTGACCGGGGAAGCGCTCCAGGATGTCGTCCGGGATCCGGTGGACCGCCTCGCCGATCCGGATCAACCCCATCTCCACCGCCCACTGGGTCCGCACGTCCTCCGCGAAGGCCCCCGCCTCCGACGGGGCGAGCTCCGCAAGGACGTCGCACACCCGGACGACGCGGGCAGCCGCATCACGTGCCTTGGCGACACCGTCACTGCTCACACCGCGACCGCTTCGGCGAGCAGTCGCGAGCGAAGCGGCTCACGGAGCCCATCGGCGGCGATCACGTCGACCGGCACCTGGAGGAGGTCGGTCAACGCCAGCCGGAGGCCGACCTCGTCGAGCAGGCTCGCCTCGTCGGTGAAGTCGACGAGCAGGTCGACGTCGGAGCCCGGCTGGTCCTCACCGCGCGCCACCGAGCCCACCAACCGCGGTGCCGTGGCGTGGTGTGCCGCGACGATCGCCCGGATGGATGCGCGATGCCAGTCGACCCGAGCCGACGGACGGCCCAGGAGGGCACGACGGAGCCGCTCCTCGACCTCAGGGCTGGGGACTCGCCGACCGTTCTCGTAGGCCGACAGGTTGGGCTGCGGGACGCGGGCAGCGGCGGCCAGCTCGGCCTGGGTCAGCCCCGCCGCGCGCCGTTCGGCCCTGATGTCCACGCGTCGATCGTAGCCGGATATATCGACCTCGATAAGGGAGACGGGCACGGCGCCGGTGCTCAGTGGTGGTGCTCGTGGTCGTGCCGGGCCCGCGGCGGCCGCTGGTGCGGGTGGTGGTCACCCGCGAGGAGGGCCGTGTAGAGCTCCCGATAGCGCTCCAGCTCGGCCAGGTCCACGACGTCGCGCCGCGGATCGGAGGACGATCGTACGCTCTGCGGGCCGACCCGGACGGTGTCGATCCCGTGCTCGCGCAGCACGACCCCGTCGGTCGAGCCGGTCCAGCCGGTGATCGGTGCCGGCGGCTCGCCGAAGACGCCCTCCCACGCGTCCTGAGCCGCCCGTACGACGGGCGCGCGGGCCTCGGTCGCCTGGGCACCGTGCAGCCACTCGACCTCGACCGCGCAGCCGCAGCCGGCCAGCGGGGTCGCCGCCAGCAGGGCGTGCAGGCACGCGGTGAGCTCGGTGGCCAGCCGCGACGGGCGCTCACCGGGCACCGTGACGACGTACAGGTCGAGGAGGAGCTCGGCGGGCAGCAGGTCCGGCTTGTCCGGCCAGCCGGCGCGCAGAGCCCCCACACCGACCTGGGCGCCGACCTGACCGACCGGCGCGCGGCTGGCGAGGTAGCGCTCGCGCCACTTGTCCACCGCGTCGAGGACGACGCCCGCGTGCCGCAGCACGCCGCCCGGCGGTGTCGCCGAGTCGGGCGCGAGCGCGGCGCCGGAGGTGCCGGTCACCCGGACCTGGAGGTACGCCGCGCCGGGCTCCTCCCAGAGCAGCCCGCGTGGGCCGCCCTTGGCCACGATCGCGGAGGGGATCTCGGGGGCGTCGGCGAGGAAGGCGCGGACGCCCTCACCCCGTCCGCCGCGCCGGTGCGTGCCGCCGCCGGCCAGCAGGAGCGTGCCCCTGCCGGCGGCGGCGAAGGCTGCCACCGCGGCCGCCGCCGGCGCTCGGGCCACGCCGAGCCCGAACCCCTCGGCCGTGCCGTCGACGATCCGGAGTGGACCGACCGGGTCGTCGCGGCCCGTGACGAGGGGATCGGAGATCCCGTCCCCGTCGAGGGAGGTGTCGAGGTGCGAGTAGAGCAGCGGCCCCGGCCCGGCGTACGCGACCAGGTTGGCGCCCTCGGCGCCGTAGGGCTGCACGGTCCAGGTGATCGCGGGCCACCGCTCACCGCACCACTGCGCCAGCGCCGTGGCCGCGAGTCGCTCGCGGCCACGGGGCGCCGGCGTCTGGTCGAGCACGCCCAGGAGCTCGACCAGGTCCTCGGTCAGAAACGACCCCAGTCGTCGGACGCCGGCCGCCACACGTCGATGTTGCGCGGGTCGGCGGGCATCTTCCGGGCCCGGTGCGTCTCGTGCTCCTCCGGGGTGAACACCCGGTGGCTGTCGCAGAGCTCGAAGCGCGGACCGAACTTGGTGTCGTGCAGGTAGAACGCGATGGACGTCGACGCCGAGTGGTTGACGATGTCCGACGCGATCGGCGCACCCTTGTAGAGGGCGCGGGCGCGCATCCGCATGACGTGGTCGAGGCTCTTCATCGCGAAGCAGAGGTGCGCGACGTAGTGCTCGTCGTTCTTCTGGATCGCGAGGCTGTGGTGGTAGCGGTCCTCGCAGCGCAAGAACGTCGCCGAGCCGACGATGTGGTCGGACGGGATGAAGCCCAGCACGTTGATGTAGAAGTCCAGCATCTCCTCGTACTTGGTGGTCGCGAGGAAGGGGTGGACCAGGTCGAGCGGGCGGATCTCGATGCTCGGCGGCTCGGCGTACTCCTGGAACTCGGTGAAGAGCTCGACGAGCAGACCCTCGGGGTCGGCGAGCGCGAAGCCGTTGTCGCACAGCGCCTGCTGGCGCTCCTGGAGCGGGAGGATCTCCTGGCCCGCGGCGATCGCGCGCTGCTTGATCTCCTCGAGCACCTCCTCGCTCTCGACACTGAAGCCGACCGCGGTGGTCCAGCCGTCGGTGCGCTCGGGGGCGCTGATCAGCTCGATCGCGTGGTGCTCGATGTCAGCCCGGAGGTAGGCGTACTCGTCGGTCTGCTGCTCCAGCTGGAGCCCGACGTGATACTGCAGGAAGTCGATCGTCGCCTGCATGTCCGGAACCTCGATGCGGGCGTACTCCATGCCGAACGGCCCGCGTGGACGCTGCGTCACGCGTCCCTCCCTTCCCGCGTCGCCCTCGGGGCCCGCGAACTCGTAGGCGACGATCGCCTGGTCGGCGATCACCGGCCGCCACTTCTCGCGCACGAAGGTCTCGTGCGACTCACTGTTGAGGTAGGCGAGCAGGTCCTGCTCGTCGGGGAACTCGACCGACATCCCGTGGGTGTAGGTCTGGTCCCGGCTGCTGATGTTCTCCCCCATCGACCAGTGCCGCATCGCGGGATAGCGCTCGGGGAAGGTCTCCAGCTCCGCGAGGATCGCCTGCCGGGTCCCCGCGGGGACCTCGTCGGCGAACCGGAAGAGCAGGGTGTGTCGGATCATCGGCGCGTCTCCTAGAGGATGAAGCTCAGGCGGGCGCCGACCGGCAGCGCCTCGTGACCGAGGATCGTCCGGCGCAGGCGGTACTTGAGGCCCTCGTCCGTCGGGACGACGACGTGCTCGTACCAGCCGACGTAGGTGTCGAACTGCCCGTCGCGGGCGCGGTGGACGACGAACGACGCACGGATGCGCAGGGTGCCGTCCTCCTCACCCGGGAAGAGCCGGACGTTCGAGACCAGGCGGTGGGTGCGCGAGTGCGGGTTCTCCGCGTGCGCCTTGCGCGACTTGAGCCGCTTGACCCGGGCCTTGATGAGGTCGTAGTCGTCATCGACGAACGAGCCGCCGGTGTGGAGCGACCAGCCGCGGTAGTCGGTGGTCGGCACCTCGTAGCGCGCGCCCTCCTCGAAGAGCGCGAACCAGCCGTCGTAGTTCCACGAGTCGAGGATGTCGGCCTCCTCGTAGAGGAAGTCCTCGACCTGGCCGCGGGTGATGGTGCGGCCGGCGACCTCGATCGAGCCGCGCACGTCAGCCTGCGTCATCGCACGTCCCTCCCCTCGAGGAAGCTCTCCGGGCGGTTGCCCGTGACCTGGAGGCCGCCGTCGACGACCTTCTCCCACTCGCGCCAGAAGCCGCGCATGGCGCCCTCGTCGATCGAGCGGCCCTGCTCGCCCTTGACCTCGTCGCGCATGCCTCGCGACATGTCGCTGTAGTCGAGCTCGCCGGCGCCCTTGGTCGCCTCGATGCCGCGCTGGACGGCCTCGTACGCCTCGATGTCGTCGGGGGTGGCCAGGCCGCCGGGTCCGACGAAGCTGACCACGGTCTTCATGCGCAGCGCACGGGACTCGGGGTCCTCCTCGCGCGGCACGAGCTGCCAGGCGCGGACGTCGGTGTGCCCCGGCGCGACCGGCTCGAGCTGGCGGATGGAGAGGCCCTCGATGTCGAAGAGCAGCAGGTTCGGGAAGACGAAGAGGATGTGGCTCTCGTCGGCGATGTAGTGCGCCCGCTCCTCCCCGAGCCGCTCGACCATCTCGGCGCGGTGCTCCTCGGTGCGGACCTTCTCGGCCTCGCCGAAGCGCGGCTCCCAGATCATGCTGATCCGGCCGCCGTGGCCGGTCAGCACCAGCAGGGAGTGCCCGTTGCCCAGGTTGTAGGCGAACTGGTTGTCGTCGGTGACCGCGAAGCCGGACTCGCGCAGGTAGCCCACGAACGTGTTGTGGGTCGGCGAGAAGTGGTAGCCGTCCATCGCGTTCTCGACGGCGAGCTTCCAGTTGCCGCGCACGCTGTAGAGCTGGACGCCGGGCAGCGTGGTCACGCCGGAGGCGTGCTGCTGCTCGATCATCGTCATGTAGTCGGCGGCGTCGCCGAGGTGCTCCAGCAGCGGCGGCACGTCGGGGTTGAACGAGATGAAGACGTAGCCCTCGTGGATCTCGAGGCGGGGCACCGAGCGCAGCATCATGTTCTTCTGCAGGGACTCGATGTCCTCGTACGCACCGTCGTCCGGGATCGCCGCCACGGTGCCGTCGTTGTTGAACGTCCAGGCGTGGTAGAAGCACTGGAAGCGCTTCTGCGAGCCCTCGTTCTCCCGGCACAGGACGGTGCCGCGGTGGGGGCAGGAGTTGAGCCAGGCCCGCACCTCGCCGTCCGCGTCGCGGCAGAAGATCAGCGGCCGGCCGGCGATCGTCCGGACCTTGAAGTCGTTGGCGTTCGGGATCTCCGTCTCGTGCCCGAGGTAGAGCCAGGTCCGCAGCCAGATGTTGACCCGCTCTCGCGCGAACATCTCAGGAGAGCGGTACGCCTCCCGATTCACGCGGAACGTGAGCTCGTCCCAGTCCTCGACGAGCATGGGACCTGCCGCTCGCTCGGACGCTTCGCTTGGCATGCCGTCGCTCCTTCACCCTCATCACGTTGAGTCACTATCGCGAGATGCCATCTCGCGATGCGACATAGCCTCGCCCACCCCGCAGGGACTGTCAAGGGGTCGTCGCAAAGCCATGACGGGTTGACGCCGACGCCCTTCTGGGTTCATTGTCGTGTCTTGTAATAAGAGACGCTATCTCGGCCTGCATAACGAACGGAGTCGCCGTGCCCTACGTGATCACTGGTTCCTGTATCGACGTGATGGACCGGTCCTGCGTGGAGGAATGTCCCGTCGACTGCATCTACGAGGGCGACCGGATGCTGTACATCCAGCCCGACGAGTGCGTCGAGTGCGCGCGCTGCGAGCCGGTGTGCCCCCAGATCTCGATCTACCACCACGACGACCTGCCCGACGAGTCGAAGGACTACGAGCGGATCAACGCCGAGTTCTTCACCGACCTCGGCTCCCCCGGCGGTGCCCGCAAGGTCGGCCGCACCGGCGCGGACCACCCGGACGTCGCATGAGCGCCACGTCCCCCGCCCCGGTCGCGGGCACGACCCACGAGGTCGACCTGCTCATCGTCGGCGCCGGCCCGACCGGCCTGTACGCCACCTACTACGCGGGCTTCCGCGAGCTGAAGGTCGCGCTGCTCGACGCGCTGCCCGAGGTGGGCGGCCAGATCGCCGCGCTCTACCCCGAGAAGGCGCTGTACGACGTCGCCGGCTTCCCGGCCGTGCGCGGCCAGGAGCTGGTCGACGCGCTGCACGCGCAGGCCCGCTCGGCCGACCCGCTGCTGCTGCTCGGCCGCACCGCGGTCGGCCTCGTCGAGCACGAGGACGGCGTCGAGGTCACCACCGACACCGGCGAGACGGTCCGCGCGGGCGCGGTCCTCATCACCGCCGGCATCGGCAGCTTCACCCCGCGCGAGCTGCCCGTCGGCTCGGAGTACCTCGACCGCGGGCTGCGCTACTTCGTGCCCCGCCTGGCCGAGCTCGCCGACCAGGACGTGCTCGTCGTCGGCGGCGGCGACTCCGCCCTCGACTGGGCCCTCGGCCTGGAGTCGATCGCGCGCAGCGTCACGCTGGTCCACCGCCGACCGCAGTTCCGTGCGCACGAGCGCAGCGTCGCACAGCTGCAGGAGTCGAGCGTCGAGGTCCTCACGCCGTACGAGGTCGCGAAGGTGTCCGGCGAGGAGGCCATCGAGGAGGTCGTCATCGAGACCCGCGACGGCGAGAGCCGCACCCTCACGGTGCAGGCCGTCGTCGCCGCCCTCGGCTTCATCGCCGACCTGGGCCCGATCGACGACTGGGGTCTGGAGCAGGAGAAGCGCCACATCCTGGTCGACCGCACCATGCGGACCAACCGGCATCGGGTCTTCGCGGCCGGCGACCTCGCCCACTACGAGGGCAAGGTCAAGCTGATCTCGATCGGCTTCGGCGAGGCCGCCCTCGCCGTGAACCACATCACCGCGCTGGTCCGGCCCGGATCAGCGCTCACGCCGGGGCATTCGTCCGACCTCTGACGACACGGGGGCCGCGCCGACCGAACCGGATCGGCGCGGCGCCCACCCCGTGCGATACTCCGTCGAGCCCGTGCCCCGATTCGAGGTCCCATTGACTGCCAGCAAGAGCCCCAAGCGCGAGACGAGCGAGACCGCTCCCACCATCCAGACGGTGGAGCGGGCCGCGGTCGTCCTCGGCTCGTTCACGGTCGCCAAGCCCTACCTGAGCCTCAACGAGCTCACCGCATCGCTCGGCACCAGCAAGGCGACCGCGCACCGCTACACCAAGGCGCTGCGCGCTGCGCACCTCCTCCGGTACGACGAGCGCACCGCCCTCTACTCGCTCGGCCCCCAGGTCCTGACGCTCGCCGCGTCCGCCCGGGCCGGACTGCCCATCGTCGCCGCGGCCGAGCCCTACATGGAGTCGCTGCTGCACGAGGTCGACGAGACCGTCGTCCTCTCGGTGTGGGACGGCGAGACCGCCACCGTGGTCCGCTCGGTCGACAACACCGACCACATCATCCGGATCGGCGTCCGCTCCGGCGCCCGGCTCGACCTCACCGACTCCGCGCAGGGACGGGTGTTCTGCTCGTTCCTGCCCCCGGACCAGGTGCCCGGTCTCAAGTCGATCCTGCGCCGCGCGCCCGAGCTGGGCGAGGAGTTCGAGAACATCCGCGAGCTCGGTCTCTCGCTCAACTCCCCCGACATCAACGGCGTGCGCACCATCGCGGCGCCGATCTTCGAGGGCGGCACCATCGTCGCGTCGATGGCGATCGTCGGCACCGCCGTCACCGTCTCGGCCGATGTCGACAGCCCGATGGCGCGGGCCCTGCTGCGCACCACGCGCGACCTGTCCGAGGGTCTCGGCGGTCACTGAGCACCACCCCTGACGACGCGAACCCCCGACGCCCGCTGGGCGCCGGGGGTTCGTGCGTTCGGGGACTCAGAGGCCGAGGTCGCGGCCGATGAGCTCCTTCATGATCTCGTTCGAGCCGGCCCAGATCTTGGTGACCCGGGCGTCGCGCCAGGCGCGGGCCACGCGGTACTCGTTCATGAAGCCGTAGCCGCCGTGCAGCTGGACGCAGTGGTCGAGCACCTCGCCCTGGACCTGCGAGGAGTACCACTTGGCCTTGGCCGCGTCGATCGCGGTGAGCCGCTTCTCGGAGTGCGCGAGCACGCACTTGTCGATGTAGGCCTCGGCGACCTCGATCCGGGTGACCAGGTCGGCCAGCAGGAACTTGTTGTGCTGGAAGGTGCCGATCGGGGCGCCGAACGCCTGGCGCTCCTTGGCGTACTGGATCGTCTCCTCGAGGATCTGCTTGGCGTGCGCGACGTTGGCGACCGCGCAGCCGAGCCGCTCCTGGGGGAGCTTCTGCATCATGTGGATGAAGCCCATGTTGAGCTCGCCGATGATCTCGGCGTCGGTGACCCGGACGTTCTCGAAGAACAGCTCGGCCGTGTCGGACTCCTCCATGCCGACCTTGTCGAGCTTGCGGCCGCGGGAGAAGCCCTCCTGGGTCGCCTCGATGCCGAAGAGCGTGATGCCCTTGGGGCCCTTCTCGGGGTCGGTGCGCACGGCGGTGACGAAGAGGTCGCCGGAGTAGCCGTTGGTGATGAAGGTCTTGGAGCCGTTGATCACCCACGCGTCGCCGTCGCGCACCGCGGTGGTCTTGAGCGCGGCGAGGTCGGAGCCGCCGGACGGCTCGGTCATGCCGATGCCCAGCAGGATCTCGCCCGAGGCGACGCCGGGGAGCCAGCGCTGCTTCTGCTCCTCGGTGCCCAGCTCGACGATGTACGGCGCCGTGATGTCGGCGTGGATGCCGTGGCAGGTCGGGTACGCCGCACCGACCTTGGCGAGCTCCTCCTGCAGGACGGCGTTGAACCGGAAGTCACCGGCCTCGGCGCCGCCGTACTGCTCGGGGACCTCGAGACCGAGCAGGCCCTGCTTGCCGGCCTCGATCCAGAACTCGCGGGGCAGCGCCTTGGCGGCGATGTGCTCCTCGGTGTGCGGCAGGACCGAGCGGTCCACGAACTCCTTGACGGACGCCCGGAATGCCTCGTGGTCCTCGTCGTAGATCTCACGCTTCATGTCCCGGACTCTACTCGCGAGTCACATGGCCGGTCGTTGTCCCCGAGCACAACAATCGGGGGGCGATCGTTGGTCCCGGAGCACGGTGCGCGGCAAGGATTGGGGGCCGACCCTGACGCGCCCCGGCCGCTCCCTTCGTAGCGTGCCGGACATGTCTCGATCTCGCTGGTTCCGCCCTGCCCTGGTGCTCCTGACCGCCGCCGCGCTCCTCCCGGCCACCCCGGCGCTCGCCGCCGCGGCCGCCCCGAAGCCGGTCGCGTCGGCCGCCCCGGTGAGCGTCGCGGAGGGTGCCGGTCAGGCGGTGGTCGTGGTGCGCCTGACCAAGAAGGCGCGCAGCAACGTGGCGATCTCCTGGGCGACCGTGGCGGGCAGCGCCCGGGCCGGCAGCGACTTCCGCGCGGCCCGCGGCAAGGTCGTGGTGAAGAAGGGCCGCAAGGCCGCCCGGATCACCGTCCGCCTGGTCGACGACCGGGTCGCCGAGCCGACCGAGAGCTTCACCGTCGCGCTCCGCAGCCGGGCCGCGAAGATCCGCACCCCGCGGGTCGCCGTACGGATCACCGACGACGACAGCAGCCCGGTCCGCTTCCCGCAGACCATCACCGGGACGGTCTCGGGCCGGACCAAGACGGCCGTCTACCCCGGCGGCACCGTGCCCGACTCGCTGCACGTGGAGTGGAGCGGCACGATCACCTACGTCTTCCAGAAGAACGACCCGGTGCTCGGGACGCCGTGGCGCGACCAGCAGGTGCACTATGTCGTCCAGTCGGCCTCGATCAGCTGGACGGCGAGCGGCACCTGCACCGGCGCCGGCACCCTCACGGGGAGCCAGCTCACCGGCGACTTCACCGTCGACGACAGCGCCACCGGCCCCGGGCACGACGTCGACCCGCGCTACTGGGACTACGCCATCTACCTCGCGCCGGTCACCGGCACCGGCAACATGCCGGTCACCTGCGGGCCCAACCCGGGCAATGCCGCGGGCCGCGTGGGACAGGGCGGCAACGGGGGCGCGCTGGTCTACAACGGCTACGCCACGCCCGATCAGCCGGACCGGCTGCGCTACTCCACCGACCGCTACACGTACGCCGGCACGGCGAACCCGCCGGCCCTGACCTACGACAACACCTGGAACCTGACCGGCAGCGGGGTGGCGGCGTACTGACGCCCGATCCGTCAGCCGGCCGAGACCAGCTCTCCGCAGCCGCAGGCCGCCTGCACCTCGGCGTACAGGTCGGTGCCCTGCTGGCCCCACAGGCCGTTGACCACGAGCGCGGTCGAGCCGGCGACCAGCGCCTGCTTGTCGTCGTACAGGTTGTCCTGGGCGTAGGCCCGGGCCGCCTCCGGCGTGGGCATCTCGACCCAGATGATGGTCTGCGAGAGCGCGGGCAGCCCGATGCCGACCGCGTCCTGGTCGCCGTAGCAGTCGAGCTGGCGGAAGTCGACCTGCCCGGGGGCGCCGGTCTCGTTGGTGCCCCACTTGATGATCGCGCACGACGGGTTGTCGCTGGTGAGGTCGGCGGCCGCGGTCTCGACGACGGCGAAGTCGAGGCGGGCTGCGGGATCCGCCGCGACGCTGGTCGGCTCGGTCGGCGTGGTGGTCGCCGTGGTCGCCGTGGTGGTCGGCGTGGTGGACGGGGCGGAGTCACCACGGTCGTCACCACCGTCGTCGGACGAGGAGCAGGCCGCCGTCGCGAGGAGAAGGAGGCTGGTCATGAGCAAGGGCGCGGCCGTACGGCGCAGGGCAGTCACGCCCCCATCCAGCCAGCCCCGGCGAGGTGACCGCATCAGGGAACGACCCCAATCCTCGGCCGGCCCGCACTACGCTTCGTCCGTGGCCAGCGGTCGACTCGTCGAGAGGGAGGCCAGCCTCGCTCAGGCCGGCGCCGCCCTCGACCGCCTGCGCGCCGGGACCGGCGGAGCGCTCTGCCTGCTCGGGCCTGCCGGGGTCGGGAAGACCGCGCTGCTCACGTCCGTCCTGACCGGTGCCGATACCGGGGCCGGCGGCCTGCGGGTGCTGCGGGCGACGGCCGGCGAGCTCGAGACCCACACGCCGTACGGCGTCGTGCGGCACCTCTTCGGCCGGGCGCTGGCCGCGCTCGACCCGGCCGCCCTCGACGGCCTGGGCGGGATCGCGCACGGCGCGGCCCGGGCCGCGGTCGACCTCGTGCTGCACCGCGGGGCACCGGTCGACGATCCGTCGATGATGCTCAACAGCCTCTACTGGCTGCTCGACGGGCTCGCCGCCGACGGTCCGCTGGTGCTCGCGGTCGACGACGCGCACTGGGCGGACGAGGCGTCCCTCCTGTTCTGCCAGCACCTGCTCAACCGGGCGGGCGAGCTGCCGGTGCTGCTCGTGGTCGCGGCCCGCGACATCCTTCCCGAGCGCCGGAGCCCGGCGCTGGCGGCGCTCGTCGCCGGCGCCTCCCGGCTCGACCTCGCGCCGCTGAGCGTCGCCGGGGTGCGCTCCTGCCTGGCCCAGCTGGGCCACGACGAGATCAGCGACGAGCTCGTCGCGGCGTGCGCCGACGTCAGCGGCGGGAACCCGTTCCTGGTCACCGCGCTCGCCGACCTGCTCGGGACGACGGACGTCCGCTCGCTCGTGCCCCGCACCGTCGTCGACACCGTCGTGCAGCGCCTCACCGCCCTCGGTACGGCGGAGCAGGCGCTCGCCCGCGCGGTGGCGACCCTCGAGTCCGCACCCCTGCGCATCGCCGCCGGCCTGGCGGACCTGAGCCCCGAGCGGGCCGGCATCGCCGCCGACCGGCTGCGCGACGCCGGGCTGCTCTCGACCGACCGGCCCCTGGAGTTCCGCCACGCCCTGCTGCGCAGCGCCGTCGCCGCCGCGACCGGCGCCGCGACCCGCGACGACCTGCACCGGCGCGCCGCCCGCGCTCTCGCGGACGAGCCGGACGGCCTGCACCTGGCCGCCGGCCACCTCCTGGAGGCCGAGGGCGTCGGGGACCCGTGGGCGGCGAACCTGCTGCACACGGCGGCCCGCGCGGCGCTCGCCGACGGAGCACCCCAGGCGGCGGCCGACCTGCTCCGGCGCGCGATCGCCGAGCCGCCGCCGGCCGCGGACCTCCCCGGGCTGCTGGTCGAGCTGGGCACCGCCGAGCTGCGGGCCGGCGATCCGGCGTCGGTGAGCACCCTGGAGCGCGCGGGCCGCGGCGTGACGGACCCGGTGCTGCGGGCGCAGTGCGCGATCGGGCTCGCCGCGGCGTACCACGTCGGCGGGTTCTACGAGCGCTCCGTGCCCATCCTCAGCGACGCGCTCGCCGGCCTCGGGCCCGAGCACGGCGACCTGACCCTCGTCGTCGAGGCCGAGCTCGTCGCGGCCGCGCTCTCGGCGCCGGGCCGGGTCGACGAGGCGCGCACCCGGCTCGCCCACCACGGCCACCTCGCCGGTACGACGCCCGGGGAGCGGCTGCTCCTCATCCACCAGGCATCCGTGGCCAACGCGACCGAGGCGCCGATCGCCGCGGCCGGCGACCTGGCCCGGCGCGCGATCGGCGACGGCGCGACGCCCGAGCAGGTGACGAACCCGTTCGCCTGGACCCTCGCCCGGATCCACCTCGCCTGCGCCGGCGAGTACGACGCGGTCGCCGTCCTCTGCGCCCAGGGCCTCGACCTCGCCGCCCGGTCCGGCTCCGTCCCGCTCTACGCCGCCGCCTCGGTCACCCGCGGCTGGGCACACCTGTGGGCCGGGCGGATCGACGACGGCGGCACCGACTTCGCCGAGGCGCTGCGCCACGCCGAGGTCGTCCCCGGCGGACAGCTGCTCCGCCTCATGGCCTCGGCCGGCCTCGCCGAGGCGCTGCTCGCCCAGGGCCGGCTGGCCGAGGCCGTCGCCGCGCTCGACCACGTGCCCGACGACGTCGCCGAGGACCGCAACCACGCCACCGGCATCCACCTGCTCCGCGCCCGCGGCCTGGTCCGCGCGGCCACCGGCGACCACGCCGGCGCACTCGCCGCGCTGGACACCTGCGGCGAGCGGCTCGCCGCCCTCGCCATGGACTCCCCCACCTGGTGCGCCTGGCGTCCCGCCGCCGTCGAGAGCCTGTGGGCCCTCGGCCGGATCGACGAGGCCCGCGCCCTCGCCGCCGTCGAGCTCGCGTGCGCCGAGGCCAAGGACGCCGCCGCCGTGCTCGGCCAGGCGCTGCGGATCTCCGGCGAGGTCGCCGACGACACCGAGGCCGGGCTCGCCCTGCTCGCACGCTCGGTCGCCGTCCTCGACGGCTCCGAGGCCCGGCTCCAGGAGGCGCGCTCCCGGATCGCGCTCGGCGCCGCGCTGCGTCGTACGGGGCGCCGGGTCGAGGGCCGCGACGAGCTGCGGCGCGGCCGCGAGCTCGCCCACCGGCTCGGCGCCGTACCCCTGGCGGAGCGGGCGGCGACCGAGCTCGCCCTCGCCGGCGGCCGGGCCGGCCGGATCGAGCTGACCGGCGTCGCCGCCCTGACCTCCGCCGAGCGCCGGGTCTGCGCGCTCGCCGCGACCGGGCTGCGCAACCGCGACATCGCGCAGCGCCTCTTCGTCAGCACCAAGACCGTCGAGGTGCACCTCTCCCGGGCCTACCGCAAGCTCGGCGTCGGCCGCGACGGGCTCGGGGCGCTGCTCGCCGAGGCCTGAGCCCGGCCGGGCGTTCGGGTTCGTTCGGGCTCGGTTTCCTGCCGGCACGCCTGGGGCAGGGTCCTGCGGCATGAGGATCCCGGGACTCCGTCGTACCGCGCTCGTCGCCGCTCTGGCGGCCGCGCTCGCCCTGCCCACCGGCGGCCTGCCGACCGCCACCCCGCCGGCGAGCGCCGCGGTGCTGGCCGGCTCGGTCGTCGTCTACCAGTGCGGCACGTCCGTGTGCGCGATCGACCCCGACGTCCCCGGCTCGCGCCGCGTGGTCCGGGCCAACGCCAAGCCGGCCGGCGTGACCACCGACGGCCGGACCGCCGGGGTCGTCGACCGCTCCACCCAGACCGTCAGCGAGATCGCGCTGGCGCCCGGCGGCCTGACCCGGACCATGGCCACGCCCGGCGCGGCCGATCCGCCGGACTTCGCCGCCATCTCCGGCTCGGGCGGCGCCACCGCCTGGGTCTGGTACTACGCCTCGCTCGGCTGGTACGCCCGGGTCGCCCCGGCGGGCGCGCCCTCGACCGCCCAGGCGTCGTCGACGATGCAGCTCTCGATCGGCTGGAAGGGCGACCAGCTCATGAGCACCCACCGCGGTACGACGAGCTACGGCTCCCGCATCTGCCTGGAGGTCGCGGGCGGTCCCGGCTGCGACACCCAGCTCGCGGTCGAGCCGGACCTCTCCCAGCAGACGGCGTTCCCCGACATCAACGCGGCCGGCACGATCGTCGCCGTCCGCGGCCCGGAGTCGACCGGCTTCGGCCTGCCGTACTACGGCGCGCTGGCGCTCTACCGGACCGGCTCGACGACCGGGCCCGACCGGCTGCTCACCACCGGCCAGGACACCCACCCGGAGTTCAGCGCCGAGGGCGACCGGATCGTCTTCGAGCGCAAGGACCAGGGCATCTGGGTGATCAACACCAACGGCACCGGGCTGCGCAAGATCGCCGACGGCACGATGCCCTTCTGGGGCGGTGCCCGGCGGGCCCTCGGACCGGCCCTCGCCGTCACCGGCGCCCGTCCCGTCGTCCTCGCCAAGAAGCGGCTCGTGCTGAGCGCCCGCTGCCCCGCGGCCAACACCTCCGGCTGCACCGGCACCCTGACCGTCACCGCCCGCGGCAAGGTGGTCGCCCGCGGCGGCTACCGGGTCGCGGCCGGGCGCAGCGCCGCCGTCCCGCTCCGGCTGACGGCCAAGGGCAAGGCGCTCCTGCGCGCGTCCCGCAAGGTCAAGGCGACGGTCCAGGCCACCGGCACCGTCCCCGCCGGCGCGACGGCCCGGGCGGTCGTGACGATCAAGCGGAAGCGCTGATACCTACAATCGCGGCATGGCCGCCCACGACACCCGTCTGCTGCTCCTGGGTGCCGTCGCGCTGTTCGAGCCGGTCAACGGCTACCAGATCCGGCGCGAGCTGCTGTCGTGGCAGGTCGACGAGTGGGCCCACGTCAACCCGGGCTCGATCTACAACGGCCTGTCCACGCTGACCAAGCAGGGCCACCTGGTCCGCCACGACCTGGTCGACGGCGGCCGGGAGGTCGCGGTCTACGAGCTCACCGACTCCGGGCGTACCGAGCTCGACCGCCTGGTCCGGGCCGGGCTCGAGGAGGTCAGCATCGTCGACCGCACGGCGTTCAGCGCCGCCTTCGGCCTGCTCCCGCTGATCCCGGTCGACCGGGCGCTGCGCTCGCTCATCACCCGCCGGGTCGCCCTCGAGGGGATCGTCGCCCAGCTCGCGACGCCGGAGGCCCCGGCCGAGACACCGCCCCACGCGCTGCGGACCGTCGTCCTCTGGCTGGACGTCGCGGTGGCCGAGCTGGCCTGGCTGCGCGAGACGATCGAGCAGCTCAAGAAGGACGAGCTGCGCCTCGACCCGGCCACCTGGGCGCCGCCCGCGGACGACCCGGGGTGGCAGATGAACACCGACCGGGAGCGCTACCGCGCGCTGCTCGGGCGCTGACCGGCAGCGCTCCCGGTGCGGTGACGGCCGCTACGCGACCTTGACCTTCCTGGTCACCGAGCCCGCGGCGACACCCGTCGTGCCGGCGTAGGTCACGGTGATCGTGCGCTTTCCGCGCTTGAGCTTGACGGTGCCGGAGGCCTTGCCGCCGCGCAGGGCGATCGTCTTGACCACCTTGCCGCCGTCGCGGATCGTGACCACGCCGCCGAGCGCAGGGACGCCCGGGGCCGTGACGACGACGCTGATCGCGACCTTGCGCTTGGCGCCCTTGCGGCTGACCTGCTTGGCCTTCCAGCCGATCGCGGGCGCGGCCTTGGCGATCGTGACGGCGGCCGACCGGGTGGTCGTGTCGGCGTGGCCGGTGCCGCTCAGCGTCGCGAGGACGTCGAGCCGCTTGCCGGCGTCGGCCGGCAGGACCTGGTAGCGCTCGCTCGTCGCCCCGCGGATCGCCACCCCGTCCCGGAACCACTGGTAGGTCGTGCGGTCCGGGCTCGGCTGGGCGACCGGGGCGGCGGCGACCAGCGTCGTACCGACCCTGGGCGTGCCGGTGATCCGCGGCGCGGACACCACCTGGTAGCCGGGCGTGTCCGTGACCACCGGCGTGGCGTCGGAGGTCTCGGCCTGGATGCGCTCGTAGCCCTCCTTGTCGGCGTACACGAGGACGGTGATGCGCTTGCCGCGGTCGGCCTCCTGCACGACGTACTCGCCGCGGGCGTCGCTGGTCCGGCGGTAGGCGCCGTCGGCGTACCAGTCGTAGCGGTAGGTCGTGGTCGTCGGCACGGCCGACACGTCGACCGCGGTGAGCGTCGAGCCGACGTACGGGCTGCCGGCGATGCGAGGCTTGGAGATGGACGTGAACAGCCGGCCCTTGACCTGGACCTGCGGGGTGTCGCTGAACGCCGCGCCGTACGTGCCGTTGGTGGCGTTGGTGCGGAACACCAGCGTCGAGCCGATGTCGGCGTTGGTCGGCGTGTAGGTCAGGCCGGTGCCGACGGTGCTGACGACCTCGTCGGTCACCTTGAGCCACTGCCCGGTCTTGGTGACGGTGTCGGTCGGCCCGAACGTCGCGTGCGTGGCCTGGATCGTGGTGCCGGCGCGGAAGACGTTGCCGGGCAGCGTCGTGACCGTGGGCGCGGCCGCGACCCCGAGGCGCCGGAAGCCCTGCACCAGGAAGTCCCCGCCCGCGACGACGGACACGGCGTTGGAGCCCGACGGTGCCGGCGAGCGGCGGATCCCGGTGGCGCCGGATCCCCAGACGCCCGCGACGGGCGACTGCTCCGACGTACCGGCGGAGAATCCGTCGCCCGCGGCGATCTGCACCCACCGGTCACCCGGCGCGAGCGCGGGGATGTTGAGGGCGCCCTCGGCGTTGCTGCCCCAGGCGACGATCTCGCCGTCCTCGGTCAGCGCGAGGGCGTGGTGCTCGCCCGCGGCGATCTGGACGACCTTGCGGCCGTCGAGCGAGGCCGGCACCTTGGCCGCGCCATAGGTGTTGTCGCCCCAGGCGTAGACCTTGCCCGAGGTCGAGAGCGAGACCGAGAAGCCGTTGCCGGCCGCGATGTCCTTCATCGTGCCCAGCAGCACCGAGGTCGGCGGCAGCGTGGCGCCCGTCGCGACCCGGCCCCAGCCGGCGACCTTGCCCGTCGACATCAGCGCGAGCGCGTGGTCGTGACCCGCGGCGACCTTGGCGACGTCACCGTCGACGATCGGCTGCGGCACGCTGTCGAGGCTGTACGGCGTGCTCCCCCAGACCCGGATGTTGAAGTCGTCGCCGAGGACCACGTTGAACCCGTCGCCGGCCGCGACGTCGATCGTGCCGAGGTTCTGCAGGTAGTCCGGCACCGAGCCCTCGCCGTGCGTGTTGTCGCCCCAGGCGTAGAGCTTCTTGTCGGTGGTCGCCGCGACGCCCTGGTGCTCGCCGAGCGAGATCGACTGGACGACCTTGAGCCCGCTGCGCAGGTCGGCCGGCAGCTGGGTCTGGCCGTAGTCGTTGCTGCCCCACGCCTGCAGCGCGCTGGCCGAGTACGCCGGGACGGCGTGCCCCGGGGGTGCCGCGGCCACGGTGGCGCCGGCGGCGAGCGCGAGGGTCGCGAGCCACGTGGCCGCGCGGGGCGAGAAGGGCTGACGTCGCGCCCGGTCAGGCGCTGTCGTGGTGGACATGGTCTCTCCTTGGGTGTCGTCGACGGACGCACACGTCGCGACCGTCCCGGTCAGGCTCGGACGAGGCACTGGGAGCCGGCTGGGAGCCGGTTGGGGCCGCGGCCCCCGCACCACCGGAAATCCCTCGCCGATGAATCACTGTCGGTGGCATGGTCTGTGCTGGGGGTGGCGGGCTGCGCGGCGCCGATTGACAGCGCCGTGTTCAATCTTGAATACTCGCCATATTCAACCTTGACTACGAGGGGATCGAGATGATCGAAGCACGAGGACTCGTGCAGACTTTCCACACCGGACAGGGCAAGCAGAAGCGCGAGGTCCACGCCGTGCGCGGCGTCGACCTCGACGTCGCGGAGGGCGAGGTCGTCGGCTTCCTCGGCCCCAACGGCGCCGGCAAGACCACGACGCTGCGCATGCTCACCACGCTGCTGCGCCCGACCGCGGGCACCGCGACCGTGGCCGGCTTCGACGTCGCGACCCAGGCCGTCGACGTCCGGCGCAGTATCGGCTACTGCTCCCAGGTCGGCTCGACCTTCTCCGGTGCCTACGCCGGCGACGAGGTCGTCGACCACGGCATGCTCTACGGGATGTCCAAGAAGGCCGCCGTGGCCAAGGGCCAGGAGCTCTTCGACAAGCTCCAGCTCGAGGGCCTGTGGCGCCGGATGCCCAAGAACATGTCCGGCGGCCAGAAGCGCCGCCTCGACATCGCGATGGCGCTCATCCACTCCCCCGGCCTGGTCTTCCTCGACGAGCCGACCACCGGGCTCGACCCGCAGGCGCGGATCAACCTGTGGCACCACATCGCCGACCTGCGGGCCAAGGACGGCGCGACCGTCTTCCTCACCACGCACTACCTCGACGAGGCCGACGCGCTGGCCGACCGGATCGTGATCATCGACAAGGGCGAGATCGTGGCCAGCGACACCGCCGACAACCTCAAGGCCGCCGTCGCCGGCGACCTGGTCGACCTCGAGGTCGGCTCCGACGAGCAGGTCGCGATCACCCGCGACAAGCTCGGCTCGATCAGCGCGGACGTCGAGGTCGACGGCCGCCGGGTCCGCGGCCGGGTGGCGCGCGCCGGCAAGGCCGTGCCCGGCCTGCTGCGCGACCTGGAGAACTCCGGCGTCTCGCTCGAGTCGATCGAGATCGTCCGGCCCACGCTCGACGACGTCTTCCTCACCCTCACCGGGCGCTCGCTGCGCGACGCCGAGGCCGCGGCCGAGGCCAAGGAGAGCCCCGACGAGGCCGCCGACGCCGCGACCACCGAAGGAGCCCCGGCATGAACACCTTCTTCCGCGAGTCCTGGATCGTCTTCAACCGCCAGCTCCGGATGAACCTGCGCAATCCCGCGTGGGTGATCATCGGAATGCTCCAGCCGGTCCTCTACCTGCTGCTCTTCGGCCCGCTGCTCGAGCCGGTCATCGCCCAGCTCGGCGGCAACAAGTACACCTGGTTCGTGCCGGGCATGCTCGTCCAGCTCGGCATCTTCGGCGCCTTCTTCGCCGGCTTCTCGCTCATCGGCGAGTGGCGCGAGGGCGTCATCGAGGCCGAGCGGGTCACCCCGGCCCACCGCTCCGCGCTGCTCTTCGGGCGCCTCTACCGCGACCTGCTCCAGCTGTTCGTGCAGGCCGTCATCCTGATCGGCCTGGGTCTGGTGCTCGGCATGGACGCCTCCTTCGGCGGCATCGTGCTCGGCGTCGTGCTCACCCTGATGCTCGGCGGCGCCTGCGCCGCGGCGTCCAACGCACTCGCGCTCACTACCAAGAGCGAGGACGTGATGGCGCCGGTCATCAACGTCGTGATGATGCCGGTACTGCTGCTCAGCGGCATCCTGCTCCCGATGAGCTTCGGCGCCGGCTGGCTCGAGCGGCTCTCGGACTTCATGCCGATCAAGCACATCGTCGACGCCGTGCGGGCCTCGTTCTTCGGCGACTACGACAGCTCGCTGCTGTGGGGTGTCGGCTGGACGGTCGTGCTCTTCGGGCTCGCCGTCTGGTGGGGCACCTCGGTGTTCAAGAAGGAGAACGCCTGAGCTGAGCGCGCCCCCGGCCCGCCCGGGGGCGCGCCCGAGGCGCCGGGCTCGTCGCGCAGGAGCAGCGCGAGGCCGACGCCGATCGCCGCAGCGGCCAGCGCCGCGACGATCATCAGCAGCCACCACTTGCCGGTGCCGGTGCCCCGCCGGGCGGGTCCCGGAGCCGGCGCCGACAGGTAGGCCGGCGGCGGCGCATAGACCGGAGGCGCCGCCGGAGCAGGAGCAGGCGCACGCACGGGCGGCGGGCTCGGCGGTCGGGCCGGGGGCCGCACCGCGGTCGGCCCACCCACGACCGGCGTCGCCGGACCGGGCGTCACCGGCAGCCGCAGCGCCGCCTGCAGGTCCGCGCTCATCTCGGCCGCCCGCTGGTAGCGCTCGCCCGGCTCCTTGGCCATCGCCGTGCGCAGGATCCGGTTGGCCGCGTGCACCATCGGGCTGCCGCCGGCCAGCTGGGGCACCGGCTCGCGCACGTGGGCCGCGACGAGCTGGTAGTCCGACCGCCCCTGGTACGGCGGCGCCCCGGTCAGCGCCACCCACAGCAGGCAGCCCAGCGCGTAGATGTCGGTCACCGCGCCCGCCCGGGCGCCCCCGTGCAGCTCGGGCGCCATGTACGTCGGCGTCCCCGCGGTCGTCGTGCTGAACAGGGTGGCGTCGGCGTTCATCCGCCGCGCGATGCCGAAGTCGGCGAGGTAGGCCCGGACCGAACCGGGCCGGCGCCGGACCAGGACGTTGCCGGGCTTGATGTCGCGGTGCACGAGCCCGGCGTCGTGGGCGTCGGCCAGGCCGCTGGTGACCTGCTCGATGATCTCGAGCCCCTCGACCAGCGAGGGCGTGCCCTCGGTCCGGATCAGGTGCCCGAGGTCGCCGCCGGGGATGAGCTGGCTGGCGAGGTAGAGGTAGCCGTCCTCCTCGCCGTGGGCGTAGACCGCGACCACGTGGGCCGACTCCAGCGAGGCCTGGGCCCGCGCCTCGCGGGTGAACCGGGCGCGGAACTCGGGGTCGTGGGCGAACAGCGGCGCGATCACCTTGAGCGCGACCTCGCGGCCGAGGTTCTCCTCGAGCGCCCGGTAGACCACCCCCATGCCGCCCTGACCGAGCTGCTCGATCAGCCGGAAGCGCCCGATCCGGGCGCCCGGGCCGAGGTCGCCGGGCGGCTGCGGGAAGGACACCCCTCCGTTTTACCGGACGGAGATGTCAGGCGCCCGCAGGCACCGGCTCCCGCTCGCCGGGGGACGCGCTGCCGGCGTCGTCGTCCGGGCCGCCGCCCTCGCGGAAGCCGTGCCGGTCCCACCAGCGGGCCAGGGGCGCGGGCGCCCACCAGTTCCAGCGGCCGAGGAGCTTCATCGTGGCCGGCACCAGCAGCGCCCGGACGACGGTCGCGTCGACCAGGATCGCGACGAGCATGCCGAGGCCCATCATCTTCATGAACACCACGCCGCTGAGGCTGAACGCCCCGATCACGACGGCGAGCAGGAGCGCGGCGCTGGTGATGATCCGGCCGGTCTTCTGCACACCGGTCTGGACGGCGAGGTCGTTGTCTCCGGTCGCGTCCCACTGCTCGCGCACCCGGGACAGCAGGAACACCTCGTAGTCCATCGACAGCCCGAAGAGCACGGCCAGCATCACGATCGGGTTGGTCATGTCGAGGAAGCCCTGGGGCGTGAACCCCAGCAGCCCGGACAGGTGGCCGTCGCTGAAGATCCAGGTGACGACGCCGAAGGACGCGGTGATCGAGAACGCGTTCATCAAGATCGCCTTGAGCGGCAGGATCACCGAGCCGAAGGCGAGGAACAGCAGCACCAGCATCACGCCGACCACGATCAGGCCCATGAGCGGCAGGTGGTCGCCGACCGACTGGGCCAGGTCCACGGTGTCGGCGGTGAGCCCGCCGACGAGCGCCTCGGAGCCCTCCGGCGCCGGGACGTCGCGCAGGTCGCGCACCACCTGCTGGGAGGCCTCGGTCTGGCTGTTGCCGTCCCAGGCAGCGCGCAGCAGCGTGGTGCCGCCCTCGCTCACGACGGGACGGACGTCGACGACGCCAGGGACCTGCTCCAGCCCCCGCGTGTACGTCGCCAGCGCGCTCTCGTCGGCGCCCTCGACCAGGATGTTGGCGGTCGAGCGCTCCGGGCCGAACTCGCTGTTGAGCCGCTCGGAGGCCTGGTGCGACGGGGTGTCGTCCGGCAGCACCCGGTAGTCGACGCTGCCCCACTTGACCCCGAGGAAGGGCGAGGCGACGGCGAGCAGGATCGCCGCGACGGCCACGGCCACCACGACCGGGCGGCGCATCACCGCGCGGGCCAGCCGGGCCCAGGCGCCGTGGTCGCTCTCGGTGGGCGTCGAGCGCTGCAGGAACGGGATCCGGACCGCGTCGATCCGGGTGCCGAGCAGGGCGAGCGCGGCCGGCAGCACCGTGAGCGCGGCGACCATCGCGATGAGCACGGCCGCGATGCCGCCGTACCCGATGGACTTGAGGAAGGTCTGGGGGAAGACGAGGAGCGAGCTCATCGCCGCGGCGACGGTGAGCGCGGAGAAGGCGACGGTCCGGCCGGCGGTCGCCATCGTGCGCACCAGCGCCCGCCGGGTGTCGTCGGGAGTGCGGGCGATCTCCTCGCGGAAGCGGGAGACCACGAAGAGCGCGTAGTCGATCGCCAGGCCCAGTCCGAGCAGCGTGATGATGTTGGGCGCGAAGATCGAGACGTCGACGAGCTCGTTGAGCCCGGCGATCGTGGCGCGGGCGCCCAGCACCGCGACCGCGCCGACGAGCAGGGGCATCAGCGCGGCGACCACGCTGCGGAAGATGATGAGCGAGAGCAGCAGCACGACCGGCATCGAGACCAGCTCGGCACGCAGGAGGTCGGACTTCGTCTCCTCGTTGACGTCGCTGTAGACGGCGTACGGTCCGGCCAGCTCGGTGTGCAGCGTGCTCTTCTCGACCGCCGGGCGCAGCGCGTCGAACGAGTCGATGAAGTCGTTCTGGCTGCTGCCGGCGAGCGAGACGTAGACGGCCGTCGCGTGCCGGTCGGTGCTGACCATCGCGGGGTCCTGCACGTCGTACCAGGTGGCGACGGAGACGACGCTGTCCTGCGGGATCGCCGCGACCGTACGGCGTACCTCGGCCTCGAAGGCGGGGTCCGAGACGGTCGCGTCGTCGCTGGAGAACAGGACGATCGTGTCGATGGAGCGGTTGCCGAAGGCGGCCCGCTCCTGGACCAGCTCGCGGGCCGACTCGGTGCCCGGGTCGTCGAAGCCGCCGGCGGCGAGCTTGTCCTCCAGGCCGACGCCGGCCAGGGCGGCCAGGGCGGTGACGCCCAGCCCGACCAGCAGCACGGCCACCGCACGGCGCACGACCAGGGCGCCCCATCGCTCGATCATGGTCAGTCCTCCGAAGGCGCAGCAGTGATGCGGGATCAGGTCAGTTAACAGGCATCACGGTAAACGCCGTTAACGACCGTGTCAACGCATCACTGCCACGCCCCGAGCCAGGGTCGGCTCAGCCGCGGGCGAAGGCGATCACGAAGCCGCCGTCCTGCGGTGTCACCTGGACGAAGACGTCGCCGGCCGTCGCGGTCACGATCGACCGGCCGATGCCGTCGGTCTCCCGGGTCGCCTCGTACGAGGCGAGCGCGCTCTCGTAGCCGGCCAGGACCTCCTCCTCGGAGGCCTCGGTGGCGTAGGAGGCGGTCTCGTTCTGCCCGCCGATGGTCTCGCTGGTCAGGCAGAGGACCGCCTCGACCGGCGGGTCCGGGAAGCCGTCGGGCAGCAGCGTGACGTCGCCGAGGTCGGGCGTGCCGATCGCCAGCGGGAACGGCTCCTTGCACTCCTCGGGGACGTCGCCGAGGGCGTCGTCGCCGCCGTCCCCACCGCCGTCCCCACCCCCGTCCTCGGTGACGACCGGGCCGCCACCGTCGGCGCCCGGGGTGGGCTCGGTGTCGTCGTCGCCACACCCGGCGGCGATCAGGGCGAGGGCCGCCAGGGCGGCGGCGAGCGCGGTCCTCATCGGCGCACCTTCACGATCCGGCTGGTCGCCACGGCGTTCTGGAAGCCCGCGCGCGCCACGCTCACCCGCACGCTCAACCGGTGCCGGCGGTCGGCCTTCTTGACCTGGTACGTCGCCGCGGTCGCCCGCGGGATCGCCCGGCCGTCGCGCAGCCACTGGTAGCGCAGCGACGTCGGCTGCGGGCTCCAGGTCCCGGGCCGCGCCGCGAGCCGCACCCCGGGACGCACCGCGCGGGGAGCCTTGATGCTCGGCGCCGCCTGCACCGCGAAGCGATGGGTCGGCCGGGTGCTCTGCAGCCCGGCGTTGCTCCAGTACGGGGCCCGGGCACCAGGAACGGCGAGCGTCTCCTGGACCGAGCAGTCGAGCGGGTCGTCCTTGACCCAGACGCCGCCCGGGCCGGCCCAGGCCAGCGCGCTGCTGTCGGGCGCGAAGGTCGGGCTGGCGAAGTCCGCGCTCGTGGCGCCGGTCCAGCACTGCTGCGTCGGCCAGGTCGGCCGGGGACCGCTGAGCACGTTGCCGTTGACGCTCGAGATCATGATGTGCGCCTCGCCGCCCTCACCGCGCGTCGACGCGAACGCGGTGCCGTCGCGCGAGACGGTCGGCTCGAAGAGCGGGTGGAAGTCGGTGGACGACTGCGCGTCGTGGAACCAGAACTGCTGCTGGCGCGCCAGGTCGAAGAGGTGGATCGAGTCGAAGCCGGTGCCGTTGAGGACGAGCCGGCTGCCGGTCACCCACGACGGGTTGTCGTAGAACGCCACCCCCTGCTGGGTCGCCGGCGTCAGCGCGGTCGCGGCGCTGACGGCCGTGACCCAGCGCTCCCGGCAGGCACTGCCGTCGGGCGGGCAGGTGAAGTGCTCGTAGGTGTAGGTGATCTTGGAGCCGTCGGGCGAGATCGTGGTGTCCGCGATCGTGCCGCCGATCGGCTGCTTCGAGGAGTCGCGCAGGTCCGGCGGGTCGAACGAGCTGAGCACCGTGCCCCACTGGTCCATCCGGTAGACGACGCTGCCGCGCGCGGCGACGACGATGCCGTTGTCCGCGCTGCTCGGGGAGCGCCACGGGTTCGCGGACGTGCCGTTGGTGGTCAGCCGGCGCTCGCCGGAGCCGTCCGGGCGGGCGACGTACACGTCGTGGCCCTTGAGGTAGACGATCGTGCCCAGGCTCGCGGGCGCCGCGGCGCCGGCCGCAGCCGCCGCGGCCGGCGCGGCCGGCAGGGGGGCCGCCACGGCCAGGAGGGGGAGCGCGAGGAGTGCGCTCGCGCGGAGTAAGCGGGAATATCGCATGGCCCCGAGGCTGCGGTGCCCGGTGACCCGGAACCCAGTGCCGCACGGCCCGACTTCCCGGGCGCCAGCCGCTAACGACGTAAACTATGGTGTCAGCCTGTCACTCTCGAGGGAGCACCCATGGCCCATCTCCGCGCACCGGTCACCCGGCGCGAACGCCAGCGCCAGGCGACGTACGACGAGATCGTGGAGGTCTCCTCCGCGCTGCTCGACGAGGGCGCCGACCTGTCCCTGCGCGCGGTCGCGGGGCGGATGGGGATGACGGCTCCGGCGCTCTACCGCTACGTCGCGAGCTACCAGCAGCTCGTCGACCTCGTCGCCTTCGAGCTCGACAAGGCGGCGACGGCGGAGTGGGAGCAGGCCGCGGCACGCTTCCCCGAGGACGACCCGGCGGGCCGGCTCGCGGTCGCCTGCGTCCGCTTCCGGCACTGGGCGCTGTCCCGGCCGCACCAGTTCGCGCTGGTCTTCGCCAACCCCATCGCCGAGGCCGACACCGAGCGCCGCGAGCTGCTCACCCTGGCCACGTCCGGGCACTACTTCACCGACCTGCTCTGGGACATCTGGGAGAAGTACCGCTTCCCCTACCCCCGCCTCGACGAGCTCGACCCGGTCATCCGCGAGTCCGTCCTCGACCCACTGATCCCGGCCAAGGCCGAGCACATCGACCCGGCCGAGCGCGGCCTGCTGTGGATCTACATGCGCGCCTGGTCGGCCCTGTACGGCGTGGTCACGCTCGAGTCGACGGGCCACTGCGACCCGCGCGTGATCGCCTCGGGCCAGCTGTTCCGGGCCGTCATCCTCGACTGGCTGGGTCCCCTGGGCCTCGACGGCGAGCGCGCCCGGCTGACCGCGATCATCGACGAGGAGCTGGCCCGGACGCCGGCCTGAGCCCTCACGCCACCCACGGCGGGAGGACGGGCTCGCCCGGCGTCCCCTCGTCGGCGATCGGCACGGCCCGGCCGCGGCCGGCGCCGCACACCAGGAACTCCACGTCGTCGGCACCGGCCGTGATCCGGCGCTGCACACCGGCCGGGAAGGTCACCGCGTCCCCGGGCGCCAGTCGCTCCTCGGCGCCGTCACCGGCGACCGTCGGCTCCCCGGCGAGCACCACCCAGACCTGCTCCACGTCGAAGAGGTGGTGCGGCCCCTGCTGACCCGCGCTCATCGCGACCCTCCAGACGCTGAGGTCCGCGGTCGCGCTCAGCGTCGGCGAGGCGAGCGTGGTCATGACGGCGTTGGGGGTGGCCGAGACGCGCTGCTCGGCGGGGTGGGTGATGCGCACAGGGGCCTCCGGATGGTCAAGTTGCTTGACCATCAACGTACGGCGGCCGCACGGAATGGTCAAGCAGATTGACGATCACCAGACCGGGCGCACCCCGCCCGCGGGCGCCGGGGGCGCCACGGCCAGGTAGGTGGCGAGCGCCTCGGTCAGCGCGGCGTACCGGCGCGCCCCGACCGTCCCCGCCACCTCGCCCTCGACCGTGCGCCAGGCCTGGTCGGCCGTCGCGAGCACGGACCGGCCCCGGTCCGTCGCGGTCACCTCGCGCGCTCGCCGGTCGGTCGGGTTGACCGCGCGCGCCACCAGTCCCCGGTCCTCGAGCAGGTCGACCATCTGGCTCGCCGCCTGCTTGGTCACCTGGAGCAGCTCGGCCAGCCCCCCGACGCTGTACGGCGCCCCGGCCACCGCGCGCAGCAGGTAGGCATGCGCAGGCTTGAGCTCCTCGCCGAGCAGCTCCGCGAGCACCTCGGCGTGCCGGTCGGCCAACGCCCGGAAGGCGAAGGCGAACTGCATCCCGAGGTTCGGCTCAGCCATCAGCCCATCAGCCCCAGAACACCTCGCGCACCCAGGCCGGCACCAGCTCGCCCGCCTTGCCCTGGCGCGACTCGTGGAAGAAGTGGCTGCCCTCGCTCGGCTCCAGGTTGAGCTCGAGCGTCCGGGCGCCGTGCCGGCGCGCGTGCTGGACGAAGCCGGCGGCGGGGTAGACCGCGCCCGACGTCCCGACCGAGACGAACAGCGAGGCGTCCGAGAGCGCGTCCGCGATCCGGTCCATCTCGTAGGGCACCTCGCCGAACCAGACGACGTCCGGGCGCAGGTCGGCGACGCCGCACTGGGGGCACACCGGCTCGTCCGCGAGGGTGCCGTCCCACGGCACGATCGCGCCGCAGGAGCGGCACATCGCCTTGAGCAGCTCGCCGTGCATGTGCACCACGTTGCGCGATCCGGCCCGCTCGTGGAGGTCGTCGATGTTCTGGGTGACGACGAGCAGCCCCTCGCCGAGCGTCTCCTCGAGCTCGGCCAGCGCGCGGTGCGCCGCATTGGGCTCGACGGTCCGCAGCGCCGCGCGCCGGTCGTCGTAGAAGCGCTGCACCGTGGCCCGGTCGCGGTCGAAGCCCTCGGGCGTCGCCACGTCCTCGACCCGGTGGCCCTCCCAGAGCCCGTCGGCGTCCCGGAACGTCGGTACGCCGCTCTCCGCGGAGATGCCGGCACCGGTGAGGACGACGATCTGAGGCACGAACGGAGGCTACCTGCCTCGCTGGTGACCGCCGTCACCCGTCCGTGCCCCAGACCGTCCCGGCGCCGGATCGCTCAGTCGAGCAGCGCCACGACCGTGCCCGCCGCGACGGTCCGGCCGCCCTCACGGACGGCGAACCCGAGCCCGACCTCCATCGCGACCGGCTTGCCGAGCTCGACGACGACCTCGACGGTGTCGCCCGGCGCGACGACGGCCACCTCCCCCAGGTCCATCCCGCCCGACACGTCGGTCGTGCGGAAGTAGAACTGCGGGCGGTAGTCCGCCGCGAACGGCGTGTGCCGGCCACCCTCGGCCGTGCTCAGCGCGTGCAGGTTCGCCCGGAACCGGGCGTGCGGCGTGACCGAGCCGGGCGCGACCAGCACCTGGCCACGCCGGACCTCCTCACGTCGTACGCCGCGCAGGAGGATGGCCGCGTTGTCGCCGGCCTGGACCTCGTCCAGCGTCTTGCCGAACGTCTCCAGCCCGGTCGCCACGCTCGCGACCGTCGGACCGAGCCCGACGACCTCGACCGCCTCCCCCGCACGCAGCGAGCCGCGCTCGACCGCGCCGGTGACGACCGTGCCGCGCCCACTGATGGTGAGCACGTTCTCGATCGGCATCAGGAACGGCTCCCCGAGCTCGCGCTCGGGGACCGGCACGTAGTCGTCGACCGCCTGGAGCAGGTCGCCGACCGACCGGGTCCAGCGCGGGTCGCCCTCGAGCGCCTTGAGCGCGGAGACCCGCACGACGGGCACCTCGTCGCCGGGGAAGCCGTACTCGCTGAGCAGCTCGCGCATCTCGAGCTCGACCAGGTCGAGCAGCTCGTCGTCCTCGACGGCGTCCGACTTGTTGAGCGCGACGACGAGGTACGGCACCCCGACGCGCTGCGCCAGCAGCACGTGCTCGCGGGTCTGGGGCATGGTGCCCTCCTGCGCGGAGACGACGAGGATCGCGGCGTCCACCTGGGCGGCGCCGGTGATCATGTTCTTCACGTAGTCGGCGTGCCCCGGCATGTCGACGTGGGCGTAGTGACGGGTCGCCGTCTCGTACTCCACGTGCGCGATGTTGATCGTGATCCCCCGCTGGACCTCCTCGGGAGCGCGGTCGATCCCGTCGAAGGCGACGAAGGTGTTCTGGGTCGGGTCGGCGTCGGCGAGCACCTTGGTGATCGCTGCCGTCAGCGTGGTCTTGCCGTGGTCGACGTGACCCATCGTCCCGATGTTGAGGTGCGGCTTGGTCCGCACGAACTGGCCCTTGGCCATGGTGGTTCTGCTTCCTTGCTGGTGGTTCGTCGGCGTACGACGTGGGCGAGGGCGTGCCAGACCGCTCGCGCCCGGGACCGGGTGGAACCGACCCTCCTCCTTCGGTCCCGCTGGGGCGGGAGGAGGGTCAGCGTCGCGCGCCGGCGAGCGAGAACGACAGGTTCGCGGCACCGGCGCAGCGCGCTGCGACCGGCAGGACTGCCGGGAGCGCGGTGGTGGCGGCGAACATGCGGATCACGATAGGCAGCAACACCGCGGCGTGCCACCGGATTCCCGGCGGCTCAGCCGGCCAGGCCCTGGCGGCACCACGCGACGTTGGCGCGCAGCCGCTCGTCGTCCGGGCGTACGGCGAGCGCGCGCTCCGCGGCGGCCAGCCCCTCGTCGTACCGGCCGGTCCAGTAGGCGCTCACCGCGACCTCGTCCCAGGCGCGCCAGGTGTAGGTCGGGGCGTCGACGAACAGCGCCTCACCCCCGGGCATGGGCAGCGCGGCCGCGGCCCGGGCATAGAGGAGCGCGACCTCGTAGCGCTCCCGGGTGCGCTCCAGGCGGGCCGCCTCGACGAGGGCCTCGGCCCGCCAGGGGCAGGCCTGGAACGCCGCCAGGAAGGCGTCGACGACCTGGTCGACCGGCGCACCGAGCCGCTCCCGCAGGCGGGCGGACTCGAACCGCGCGCACCAGCGCTCCTGGTCCCAGCCCGCGGGGTTGGCGATCCGCACCGCATAGGCCGCGAGCGCCCGCTCCGGCTCCCCGGCGTCGCGCCAGGACTGGGCGAGGTAGAACTGCAGCCGCGGGGAGTCCGGGTCCGCACGCAGCGCCCGCTCGATGAGGGCGGCGTCCTTGCGGTAGGTGTCCGGGTCGCCGGCCCGGGCGCCGTCGTGCCGGACCAGCACACCCGGTGCGTCGAGGGTGCCGAGCGCGGCGCCCGGCAGGTCGAGGTACTCGTGGATCGGTCCGTTCCACCGCCACGGGTCCTCCAGCCGGACCAGGCACAGCCGGGCGTAGCGCGCGTCGCCGTACGCCACCGGGAGGTGGTAGCCCGACGCGGTCAGCGCGGGCCGGACCGGCGGCAGGTCGCGCAGCTGCTCGTCGGCGTCGATCCACAGGGCGTAGTCACCGGCGCCACGGTGGGCGCTGGCCCGGGCGAGGTCGAGGACCTCCTGCCGGTTGTGGCCGAAGTCGACCCACGGCCGCTCGACCAGCTCACCGGGGATCCCGGCCAGGGCCTCGCGCACGAGGTCCTGGGTGCCGTCGCTCGACCCGGTGTCGGCGACGACCCACCAGTCCACGAAGGGACGCACGCTGTCGAGGCAGCGCCGGATCACGTGCGCCTCGTCCTTGACGATCATCATCAAGCCGATGCCCGGCACGCGTGCTCCCTCCGTGGACCTGGTGGTTCGCTCTCCGCGGTGGGTCAGCCGACCCGGACGAGCTGCAGGCTCGCGCCGGTGCCAGTGTCGAGCGCCAGCGCGCCGAGCAGGCCGTAGGCCTCGACCGAGATCGTGTCACCCGCGGCGAGGGTCAGCACCGCAGAGCCGCCCCAGCTGCTGGTCGACACGACAGTCCCGTCGTCGAGCGAGGCCACGGGCGCACCGTTGAGTCGCGCCCGGACGCTCGCCAGCAACCCGGCGTTGCTCTGGACCCGGAACGACACCTGGTAGTCACCGGCCGTGGCGACCGTGAACTGGGTGCTCGTGCCGTCGACCACGACGTCGTGCGACGCGGTCGTGGTCGGGAACGGGATGCTCGTGCCGCCGAGCACGACCGCGATGACCCCGCCGGAGTTGTTCGCGTACGAGCCATAGGCGGGCGCGACGCCCGCGCCGTCGACGCCCGCGATGCCGGTCGGGCCGGTCGGGCCGGTCGGGCCGGTGGCACCCGTCGGGCCGGTCGCGCCGGTGGCGCCGTCGAAGCCGTCGTTGCCGTCGAAGCCGGTCGCGCCGGTGGCGCCGTCCGAGCCGTCCGTGCCGGTGGCGCCGGTCGCGCCGGTGGCACCCGTCGGGCCGATCGGGCCGGTGGCGCCGATCGCTCCGGTGGCGCCCTGGACGCCCTGGAGGCCGGTCGCCCCCGGGGTGCCGTTGGCACCGGTGGCGCCCTGAGCGCCGGTGGCGCCGGTGGCGCCCCGCTCGCCCTGGGCACCGGGCACGCTGACGCCCGTCGTACCGATGCGCCACTTGATCTGGCGCTCGCCGGCCCGGCAGCGGCGCTCGGCGCCGTTGACCAGCCAGCGGCCGTTCTTCTGGACCAGGCGCAGCGCGCCGGTGTCCCGGTCGTAGCAGCCGATGACCTGCTTGACCTTGGGCGCCGCCGACGCGACGTCGGCCGAGGCCGGGACGCTCGGGAGCAGCGTGGCCGCGGTCGTGGCCATGACGGAGACGGAGTAGAGGCCTACCTGGCGCCATTTCTTGTTCATCAGCATGAATTCCTCGGCGAAACGGACCCGGGAGCCTGGCCCTAGGGGGGTGAGAACGCACCGGGCAGCACCGTCGCTGCCCGAGCGCCCCATCGGCGCCGGCCCGGCCGATCCGAGGAATCTGGAGAAGCCTTCTCAAGCGGGACCGGGTCCCGCCGATGAGGCGGACGTGCCCGCACTCGTCTCGCTCGTCCCCCGTCCCTCCCGCGCCCTGGTCGCCCTGGCCCTGGCCGGAACGGTGCTGCTCGCCGGCTGCGGCGGCGGGGGCGACGAGGACAAGGACAGCCGCCCGGCAACGAGCGCCACCACGGCCACGGCCGACACCCTGGTCGCGAACGGCGTCGAGCAGCTGGCCGCGAAGGACGTCGACGGTGCGCGCCGCTCCTTCCAGGCCGCGGTCGCGCTGGAGCCCGAGCACGCCCGGGCCCACTACAACCTCGGCTACCTCGCGCAGACCCAGGACCGCGACGACGCCACCGCGATCGAGGAGTACCAGCAGGCGATCGCCGCCGACCCCGAGCTCGCGCCGGCCCTCTACAACCTGGCGCTGCTCACCGAGCCGGCCGACCTCGAGGCCTCCGTCGACCTCTACCGCCGGGTCCTGGAGGTCGCACCGGAGGACGCGCCGACGTACCTGCGGCTGGGCTACGCCCTGCGCCACCTCGGGCACGAGGCGGAGGCGAAGAAGGCGCTCGCCCGCGGCATCGAGCTCGACCCCGCGCTGAAGGACGTCCCCCCGCCGTCGTACGGCGGCTGAACCGTCACCGTCCCCACGACGCGGGAGCGCCGTCTCCCCTAGGGTGGTCGTGACGAGTCGGCGGGTTCCAGATCTCTGGGAGGTCCAGTGTCGTTGCAGGTCCACGAGCGCAGGTCCCGGGTGCCGGTCGAGCACCGGTTCCTCGGCCTCGACAAGAGATCGTTCCCCTTCGCGTTCTTCGTGATCGGGGTCTTCCTCCTCTCCACCGTGGCGATCCCCCTCGTCGACAAGGCGATCGACTGGGACGACCCGGTCCGGGCCGGTGACGAGCTGGCCCTGACCGCGACGATCGCGTTCACTCCCACCACCGGCTGGGAGATCGAGTCCGGCTTCCGGACCCCCGCGAGCGGCACCCCCGGCCAGAGCGGCCCGGCCGTGGTCACCGGCGGTGGCGGCGTCACGTTCGCGGTGGTCCCCGACAAGTTCGACGGCACCCCCGCCGCGCTGCTGAAGCAGATCCAGAAGGTCACCAGCGCCACGGACGACCCGACCTTCCGCATCGACGGCGACCCCGCCACGATCACGACGTCGTCCGGCGAGGTCGGCGTCCTGCAGACCTACAGCAGCGTCCGGGGCGACGGCCTGATCGCCGCCTTCGTGATCGGCGGGACCGGCATCAAGGTCACCGCCTACGGTTCACCGGCCCCGATGCGGGCCGCCTCGTCCGACATCCGCGCCATGATCACCAGCATCCGCAGCACCGGTTCCGAGGGGAGCGGCTCGTGAGCACCGACGCCGACCAGCGCCGTACCGAGGCGCTCGAGACCTCCGCCTGGGGCGAGCGGTTCACGTTCTTCCAGCCCCAGAACCTCTGCTTCTGGGTCTACCTCGCCCTCACCGGCGTCGGTCTCGTCCACGTCTGGTCGTACTTCGGCCCCAAGGCCGACTTCTACGCCCAGGCCTTCATCATCGCCGCGATCCTCTGCGGCCTGTGCGGCGCGGCCTGGGCGTGGTGGTTCCACCACATCGACCGGTGGGAGCGCCAGCCCCGCGGCCTCGTCGTCGCCGCCCTGACCTGGGGCGCGGTCCCGGCCACCTTCGGGTTCGCGATCACCGTCAACGGCGCCATGCTCAGCATCTACCCCAAGCTGTTCGGGCAGGAGTGGAGCGCCAACTGGGCGGCGGGCCTGACCGCGCCCTTCACCGAGGAGTCCGCCAAGCTGTGCGGCTTCCTGCTCATCATGGGCCTGGCCCCGCGCCTGGTCCGCACCGCCAACGACGGGCTCATCATCGGCGCCTTCGTCGGGCTCGGGTTCGCCGTCTTCGAGGACTTCCTCTACGCCGTCAACAGCACCGCCACCGCCTTCGGCACCGACCCGGTCGGCAACGCGGTCCAGATCTCCTTCACCCGCATCGCCGTCAGCTTCGTGTCCCACCCGCTCTTCAGCGCGCTGGTCTGCAGCGGCGCGATCTACCTGCTGGGCACCGCCGCCCAGCCCCGCAGGATCGGCCGCGGCATCGCCCTGGTGGTCGCCGGGATGTTCCTGCACTTCACCTGGGACGACGCCGCCGGACTCGGCAACGGCAACGGGCTCCAGACGTTCGCGGTCATGGGCGGCTCGATCATCCTGGCCATGGTGATCCTGCGCTGGGCCTTCCGCGCCGCCGCGCCGCGCGAGCACCAGATCATCCGCGACATCCTCGCCCCCGAGGTCGCGGCCGGCGTGGTCAGCGACGCCGAGGTCGAGGCCGTCGTCGACAAGCACCAGCGCAAGGCCTACCGCAAGGCCGCCCCGAACCACCACGCCCGCCGGGCCCGCAAGCACCTGCGCCACGCGGTCCTCGACCTCACCCACGACATCGCCGCGGCCCACCACGGCAATGCCGACGCCGGTGCCGTCGACCAGGCCCGCGCCGAGGTCGTCCGCCTGCGAGCGCTCGCCGAACCGGATCAGCCCGCCGCGGGCACCCTCCAGCCGACCCGGTGAGCGGCGCCGACCGCCGCGATCTGCGAGCACAGCTCGAGCTTGGCCAGGATCGACTTCACCTGGCTGCGCACCGTCGCCGGTGAGACCACGCCGGCCCGGGCGATCTCGCCCACCGGGTCACCCCGCATCAACGCCCCCAGGACGGCGGCCTCCCGCGGCGTGAGCCGCGCCAGCCGGCGCCGGATCTCGCCGGTCTCGGCGTCCTCGCGGCGCGCGAGCTCGACCAGCGCGGCCCGCTCGGCCGCGGGCATCAGCGGTTGTCCGCCGCGGACCCGGTGCACCGACGCGAGCACCCGGTCCAGCGGCCAGCTCTTGGGCACGACCCCGGCGGCGCCGTGGCGCAGGCACTCCCCCCAGC
Organism: Pimelobacter sp. 30-1; assembly: GCF_018831735.1. Classification (NCBI taxonomy): domain Bacteria; kingdom Bacillati; phylum Actinomycetota; class Actinomycetes; order Propionibacteriales; family Nocardioidaceae; genus Pimelobacter; species Pimelobacter sp. 30-1. Next base: position 563,343 of record NZ_NHTS01000001.1, on the reverse strand, counting down.
ACGCGCGGTCCGGGCTCCCCGTGAGCACCAGGACCCGGACGCCGGCGGCGCGCAGCGGGCCGACCAGCCGCAGGCCGTCACCGAACGGCCCGAGCCAGCGATCCAGCAGCGCCACCTGGGTGCCACCGCGGACGGCCTGGTTCAGCACGGTCGCCGACGAGGCCCGCGGGTCGCCCACGTCGACCAGCCGGACGGCGTACCCCTGGGCCTGCAGGGCGAGCCCGACCGCCTCGGCGAACAGCACGTGGTGGTCGATGATCGCGAGGCGCGGTGCGGTCGATGTCCCCATGTCGCCCTCCCTGACGAGCAGAGGCGGTGAGGCTAGACGTCGCGCTTTCACAACCGCGGGTGGGCCGTTGTGAATTGCTCGGGCACAATCCGGAGCGTGCTGCTGCGCAAGATCACGGGCTCGATCGCGGACTTCCACGCCCGCCCGATCCCCGAGGACCTGACCGAGGCCGAGGCCTGGTCCTTCACCCCCGACCACCCCGCGCTCGTCCTGGGCAGCGCCCAGGACCACACCGTCGCCGACGCGGACGCCACCGCGGCGGCCGGCGTGGACGTCGTACGGCGGCGCAGCGGCGGCGGCGCCGTCTACGTCGACCCGGCCCGGAGCGTGTGGCTCGACGTCGTCGTGCCCCGCCACGACCCGCGGTGGAGCGACGACGTCCGGACGTCCGTCTACTGGCTCGGCGAGGCCTGGCAGCGCGCGCTCGCGACGCTCGGCGTGACGACCGAGCTCTACCGCGGCGGTCTCGAGCAGACGCCGTGGGGCCGGCTCGTCTGCTTCGCCGCGCTGGGGCCCGGCGAGGTCCTCGTCGACGGCCGCAAGCTGGTCGGCATCTCGCAGCGCCGGACCCGCGCCGGGGCGCGCTTCCAGTGCATCGCCTACGAGCAGTGGGACCCCTACGACGTGCTCGACCTGGTCGCCCTCGACGCCGACGAGCGGCGCCGCGCGGGCGCCGATCTCGCCGGCCGAGCCACCGGTCTCGGGCCGCACCTGGCCGCGCTCCGGGACGCCATCGAGAGCGAGCTGCTAGGTACCTGATCCATGCACTGAGAGCATGGGCCCATGGAGCTCGAGACGATCCGTGCATTCCTCGCCGTGGCCGACGGCCACACGGTCACCGAGACGGCCGAGCGCGTCCACCGCACCCAGCCCGCGGTCTCCCGGGCCCTGGCCCGTCTCGAGCGCGAGGTCGGTACGCCGCTCTTCCAGCGGGTCGGGCGCGGGCTGACGCTCACCCCGGCGGGCCGAGAGCTCGCCCGGCACGCCCGCGAGGCGGTCGACGCCTACGAGCGCGGCCTGCGGTCGGTCCAGGACCTCACCGCCCCCGACGCCGGCTTCGTCCCCGTCGCCTTCCTGCACACCCTCGGCACCTGGCTCGTGCCCGAGCTGATCCGCAGCTTCCACGTCGCCCGGCCGAACGTGCGCTTCGACCTGCGCCAGCACGGCGACGCGGGCCTGGTCGACGACCTGCTCGGCGGCATGGTCGACCTCGCGGTCACCGGCGACCGGCCCGAGCACCCGCAGCTCGACAGCCGGCGGCTGTTCCTCGAGCCGCTCCGGCTCGTCGTCCCGCCCGACCACCGCCTCGCCGGACGCCGTACGGCGCGGCTGCGCGACGTCGCGAACGAGCAGTTCATCGTGCTGCGGCCCGGCTTCAGCCTCCGCGCCGTCACCGAGGACCTCTGCGCCCAGGTCGGTTTCGCGCCCCGGATCGGGTTCGAGGGCGAGGAGGTCGAGACCCTCCGCGGGCTCGTCTCGGCCGGCCTGGGGGTCGCGCTGCTGCCCGAGCCGCGCAGCACGGCGGCGCCCACGACGCCGTACCTGCGGGTCAGCGACGTCAACGCCGCGCGCGAGATCGGCCTGGCCTGGGTCAAGGGCCGCACGCTGCCGGCGGCGTCGGCCGACTTCCGCACCCACACGCTCCGGACGAGCCGCAAGATCCATGCACTCTGATCATTGTTTGGTCGCAAACTAGGCATTGGACGCATGAAGATTCCCGGCTGAGGATGGTGCCGCCCGCACCATCGACCGACAGGACCCGGGATGACCGACATCGACCCCGCCGAGACGCAGGAGTGGCGCGACGCGCTCGCGGCCGTCCTCGAGTTCGAGGGCGAGGCACGGACGAAGTACCTGCTCGACCAGGTCCTCGAGGAGGCGCAGCGGCTGGGCGCGCGGGTCCCCTTCGTCGCCACGACTCCCTACGTCAACACGATCGCGCCCGGTGACGAGCCCCAGCACCCGGGCGACCGCGAGATCGAGCACCGGATCCGCTCCGCGATCCGCTGGAACGCCCTCGCCCTGGTGCTGCGCGCCAACAAGGACTCCACCGAGCTCGGCGGGCACCTCTCCAGCTTCCAGTCCGCGGCGACGCTCTACGACGTGGGCTTCCAGCACTTCTGGCACGCGCCCACCGCCGAGCACGGCGGCGACCTGGTCTACGTCCAGGGCCACCTGTCCCCCGGCATCTACGCGCGGGCCTTCCTCGAGGGCCGGCTCACCGAGGCCCAGCTCGACAACTTCCGCCAGGAGACCGGCGGGGACGGCCTGTCGTCGTACCCGCACCCGTGGCTGATGCCCGACTTCTGGCAGTTCCCGACGGTCTCGATGGGCCTGGGCCCGCTGATGGCGATCTACCAGGCGCGGTTCCTCAAGTACCTCCACGCGCGCGGCCTCGCCGACACCGCCCCCCGCAAGGTCTGGGCCTTCCTCGGCGACGGCGAGACCGACGAGCCCGAGTCGCTGGGCGCCATCTCGATGGCCGCCCGCGAGAAGCTCGACAACCTCGTCTTCGTCGTCAACTGCAACCTGCAGCGCCTCGACGGCCCGGTGCGCGGCAACGGCAAGATCATCCAGGAGCTCGAGGGCGTCTTCCGCGGCGCCGGGTGGAACGTCATCAAGCTCGTCTGGGGCTCCGGCTGGGACCAGCTCCTCGCCCAGGACACCAGCGGCGCCCTCAAGCGCCGGATGATGGCGTGCGTCGACGGCGAGTACCAGACCTTCAAGTCCAAGGACGGCGCCTACGTCCGCGAGCACTTCTTCGGGGTCGACCCCGAGCTCGCCGCGCTGGTCGCGGACTGGTCCGACGACGAGATCTGGCGGCTCACCCGCGGCGGCCACGACCCGCAGAAGGTCTACGCCGCCTACGCCGCCGCAGCAGCCCACACCGGCAGCCCGACGGTCGTGCTCGCCAAGACGGTCAAGGGCTACGGCCTCGGCACCGCCGGCGAGGCGCAGAACATCAGCCACCAGGCCAAGAAGGTCGCCGAGCCGGCGCTGCGCGCGTTCCGCGACCGGTTCGCCATCCCGATCGCCGACGAGCACCTCACCGACCTGCCCTACCTGTCGTTCCCCGAGGGCTCGCCCGAGCACACCTACCTGCACGCCCGGCGCCAGGCGCTCGGCGGCTACCTCCCCGAGCGCCGCCGTACGTCGGCCGCCCTGGCGGTCCCCGGCGTCGAGGCGTTCGCCGCCCAGGTCGCCGGCTCCAACGGCCGCGCGATCTCGACGACCATGGCGTTCGTCCAGATCCTCACCAAGCTCCTGCGCGACAAGGAGATCGGCAAGCGGGTCGTGCCGATCGTCCCCGACGAGGCGCGCACCTTCGGCATGGAGGGGCTCTTCCGCCAGGTCGGGATCTTCTCGCAGAGCGGCCAGCTCTACACCCCCGAGGACGCCGAGCAGCTGATGTTCTACAAGGAGGACGCCAGCGGCCAGATCCTCCAGGAGGGCATCAACGAGCCCGGCGCGATGTCGTCGTGGATCGCGGCCGCGACGTCGTACTCCAGCAGCGACACCCCGATGATCCCGTTCTACATCTACTACTCGATGTTCGGCTTCCAGCGGGTCGGCGACCTCGCCTGGGCCGCCGGCGACATCCGGGCCCGCGGCTTCCTCGTCGGCGGCACCGCCGGGCGCACGACGCTCAACGGCGAGGGCCTCCAGCACGAGGACGGCCACAGCCACCTGCAGGCCGCGATGATCCCCAACTGCATCGCCTACGACCCGACCTACGCCTACGAGCTGGCGGTCATCGTCGCCGACGGCCTGCGCCGGATGTACGCCGAGCAGGAGGACGTCTTCTACTACCTCACGCTCATGAACGAGAACTACGAGCACCCGGCGATGCCCGAGGGCGCGACCGAGGGGATCCTCAAGGGCCTCTACGAGCTGCGCCCCGCCGAGGGCACCGCCCAGGTCCAGCTCATCGGCTCGGGCACGATCCTGCGCGAGGTCCTCGCCGCCGCCGACCTCCTCGCTGCGGACTTCGGCATCGAGGCCGACGTCTGGAGCGCGCCCAGCCTCACCGAGCTGCGCCGCGACGGCCTGGCCACCGAGCGCTGGAACACCCTGCACCCGCTCGAGGAGCCGCGCACGCCGTACGTCGCCGCGTGCCTGGCCGGCCGCCCCGGCCCGGTGATCGCCGCGACCGACTACATGAAGGCCTACGCCGACCAGATCCGCGCCTTCGTGCCCGGCGACTACACCGCGCTCGGCACCGACGGCTTCGGCCGCTCGGACTACCGCCGCAACCTGCGCCGCCACTTCGAGGTGGACCGGCACTTCATCGCCGTCACCGCCCTGCGCCGGCTCGCCGACGAGGGCACCGTCACCCCCGCCGTCGTCGCCCAGGCGATCGAGAAGTACGGCATCGACCCCGACCGGGCCGACCCGGCCCACGCGTGAGGACAGCAACGATGGAGATCAAGGTTCCGGACATCGGGGACTTCACCGACGTCCCCGTCATCGAGGTGCTCGTCGAGCCCGGCAGCGTCGTCCGGGCGGAGGACCCGCTCATCACGCTGGAGACCGACAAGGCCACGATGGAGGTACCCGCGCCGTTCGACGGGACCATCGTGTCGCTGTCGGTGGCGGTCGGCGACAACGTCAGCCAGGGCAGCGTGATCGCGATCGCCGAGGTGGCGGCCGCGGTGGCCGCCCCCGAGCCCGCCCCCGCTGCCGCCCCTGAGCCCGTCGCGGCGCCGGCGGCCGAGGCCGTCGTACCCGAGGCGGCCGAGCCGACCGGTGGCCTCCGCGCCACCCCGCTCGTCCGCCGCCTCGCCCGCGAGCTCGAGGTCGACCTCACCGCCGTCCGCGGCAGCGGCCCCCAGGGCCGGGTCACCAAGCAGGACCTGCTCGCCCACCACGCCCAGACCCTCGCCCCCGCCGCCGGTACCGGCTCCGCGGCCGGCACCGGGATCCCCGCCGTCCCCGAGGTCGACTTCGCCAAGTTCGGCCCCGTCCGGACCGTGCCGCTGTCCCGGATCAAGAGGATCTCCGGCCCCCACCTGCACCGCTCCTGGCTCAACGTCCCCCACGTGACCCACGCGGACGAGGCCGACATCACCGACCTCGACGCCTACCGCCGCGAGCTCGACGAGGCCGCCCGCGCCGACGGCTACCGCGTGACGCTGCTGAGCTTCCTGCTCAAGGCCGCCGCGGCCGCGCTCCGCGAGCACCCCGAGGTCAACAGCTCGCTCTCCGGCGAGAACCTCGTCCTCAAGGACTACGTCAACATCGGCGTCGCCGTCGACACCCCCGACGGCCTCGTGGTGCCCGTCGTGCGCGACGTCGACCGCAAGGGCATCCTCGAGCTCAGCCGCGACCTCGCCGACCTGTCCGCCCGGGCCCGGGACGGCAAGCTGAGCGGCGCCGACCTGCAGGGCGCCACCTTCACCATCAGCAGCCTCGGCGGCATCGGCGGCACCCACTTCACCCCGATCGTCAACGCCCCCGAGGTCGCCATCCTCGGCGTGGTCCGCTCCAAGACCGCTCCGGTCTGGGACGGCGAGACGTTCGTGCCGCGCCTGATGCTCCCGCTGTGCCTGTCCTACGACCACCGGGTCGTCGACGGGGCGCTCGCGGCACGGTTCACCGCGCACCTCGCGCACCTGGTGGCCGACGTACGGCGTCTGGTGCTCTGAGCCTGGCGGCTGGGGCGAGGGCGGCGGCTAGGCGAGCAGCCCGAGCCGCCGCGCCTCGACGACGGCCGCCTGTCGCGTGCCCGCGTGCAGCCGGGCCATCGCCGCCCGCAGGTAGCTCTTGACCGTCGGCACGGACAGCCCCAGGTGCTCGGCGATCTCGGCGTTGCGCAGGCCGAGCGCCACGAGCTCGAGCACCTCGACCTGGCGCGGCGTGAGGACCGCGTCGGCGTCCTCGCCCGGCGCCGCGCTCGCCGGTACGGCGCGGATCGCGTCGGCCGCCAGGAGCATCCGCAGCCGCAGGTCGACCTGGTCGCGTACGTCGAGCTCGTGCGCCACCTGGCCCGCCTGGTGCTCCAGGAAGCGGGCCATCTCGGGCCCGCGCGCGGGTGAGCGGGTGCCGGCGTACAGCAGGCCCCGCATCCGGCTGCGGACGACGATCGGCGCGACCGCGAGGGTCACGATGCCCTCGCCGAGGATCTGGGCGTCGAAGTCGTGGGTGATGTCGTCGGAGGCACCGTAGTCGTCCACGGCGAGGGCCTGCCCGGTGTCCCAGCTGCGCCCGCCGAGACCGCGGGAGGGCCGGAGCACGATCGAGGTCAGCCTGCGGGTGGCGGCCCCGGCGACGGCGGTGACGCGCACCTGTCCCTGGTCGCAGAGACCCGCGAAGGACACGGCACCCCGGATCGCGCCACGAACCTCGCGACTCGCCTGCCGCAGCAGCGCGACGTCGCTCGGACGCATGAGATCCACGGACACCACTACCTACCTTCGAACGTGCCGACGAGCGCTGGAGCCACCTGAACATGTGGCACAGACCACGACGGTAGCCGCGATTCTCGCGGGCCCACCCCCTGGAGGCAAGAGCAGATGACCGCCCCGACCGACGCAGCCACGCAGCCGCTGCCCGCCCTCGTCCCGCCTGCCGAGCTCGCCCGGCACGCCAACCTCCAGCAGGACGCCTACGAGCGCGCGGCGGCCGACCGGCTCGGCTTCTGGGCCGAGCAGGCGGCCCGGATCGACTGGGCCGAGCCCTTCACCGAGGTGCTCGACTGGTCGAACCCGCCGTTCGCGAAGTGGTTCGTGGGCGGGCGGCTCAACGCGGCGTACAACTGCGTCGACCGGCACGTCGAGGCGGGCGCGGGCGACCGCGTCGCCCTGCACTTCGTCGGGGAGCCCGGCGACGAGCGCGACCTCACGTACGCCGACCTCAAGGACGAGGTCTCCCGGGCGGCGAACGTCCTCACCGACCTCGGCGTGCGGGCCGGGGACCGGGTCGCGCTCTACCTCCCGATGATTCCCGAGGCGGTCGTCGCGATACTGGCGTGCGCCCGGATCGGCGCCCCGCACACCGTGGTCTTCGGCGGCTTCAGCGCCGACGCGCTGGCCAGCCGGATCGCGGACTGCGAGGCGAAGGTCGTCATCACCGCCGACGGCGGCTACCGCCGCGGCACCGCCTCCCCGCTCAAGCCCGCCGTCGACGTGGCGCTCGCGACGCTGGGTGCGGACAGCCCGGTCGACCACGTGCTCGTCGTCCGTCGTACCGGGCAGGACGTGCCGTTCGACGACGCCACCGACCTGTGGTGGCACGAGACGGTCGCCGCCGCCTCGCCCGAGCACGTGCCCGAGGCGTTCGACGCCGAGCACCCGCTCTACGTCATGTACACGTCCGGCACGACGGGCACCCCCAAGGGCATCCTGCACACGACCGGCGGCTACCTCGTGCAGACGGCGTACACCTTCTGGGGGGTGTTCGACCACAAGCCCGGCGACGTCTACTGGTGCACCGCCGACATCGGCTGGGTGACCGGGCACTCGTACCTCGTCTACGGCCCGCTCGCCAACGGCGCGACCCAGGTCCTCTACGAGGGCACCCCGGACACACCGCACCGCGGCCGCTGGTGGGAGATCATCCAGGACAAGGGCGTCACGCTCTTCTACACGGCGCCGACGGCGATCCGGACGTTCATGAAGTGGGGCGAGGAGATCCCCGAGAAGTACGACCTCTCCCGCCTGCGCGTGCTCGGCTCGGTCGGCGAGTCGATCAACCCCGAGGCGCACCGCTGGTACCACCAGCACATCGGCGGCGGCGCGGCGCCGATCGTCGACACCTGGTGGCAGACCGAGACCGGCGGCCACATGATCAGCCCCCTCCCCGGCGTCACCACCGCCAAGCCCGGCTCCGCCATGACCCCCGTGCCCGGCATCACCGCCGACGTCGTCGACGACGCCGGCCGCTCGGTCGCCCCCGGCGAGAGCGGCTACCTCGTCATCCGCGACCCCTGGCCCTCGATGCTCCGCACGATCTGGGGCGACGACGAGCGCTACCGCGCCACCTACTGGTCGCGCTGGGAGGGCATGTACTTCGCCGGCGACGGCGCCCGCCGCGACGAGGACGGCGCCATCTGGCTGCTCGGCCGCGTCGACGACGTCATGAACGTCTCCGGCCACCGCCTCTCCACCACCGAGATCGAGTCGGCCCTCGTCTCCCACCCCTCCGTCGCGGAGGCCGCCGTCGTCGGGGCCACCGACGAGACCACCGGCCAGGCCGTCGTCGCCTTCGTCATCCTGCGCGAGTCGGTCGACGCCCCCGACGACGAGGTCACCGCCGCCCTCCGCAACCACGTCGCCCGCGAGATCGGCCCCATCGCCAAGCCGCGCCAGGTCATGGTCGTCCCCGAGCTGCCCAAGACCCGCTCCGGCAAGATCATGCGCCGCCTCCTGCGCGACGTCGCCGAGAACCGCACCGTCGGCGACGCCACCACCCTCGCCGACAGCTCCGTCATGGACCTCATCGCCGCCGGCATGACCACCCCCACCCCGGGAGCCGACGACTGATGCGCCTGCTGATCATGGGCGCCCCCGGCGCCGGCAAGGGCACCCAGGCCATCGCCCTGGCCGCCCTCGTCGACGGCCCCCACATCTCCACCGGCGACCTGTTCCGCAGCAACATCGCCCAAGGCACCGAGCTCGGCCGGCTCGCGGAGAAGTACATCTCCGCCGGCGAGTACGTCCCCGACTCCGTCACCGACGACATGGTCCGCGACCGCCTCGCCGCACCGGACGCCCGCGAGGCCTTCGTGCTCGACGGCTACCCGCGCACGTCCTCGCAGGTCGCCAGCCTCGACGCGCTCCTCGCCGAGCGCGGCCTGGCGATCGACGGCGCCGTGGAGCTCGTCGTACCAGAGGCGGAGCTGGTGGACCGGCTCGTCGCCCGGGCGGCGGTCAGCGGGCGCAGCGACGACACGGCGGACGTCGTACGGCACCGGTTGGGGGTGTACGCCGCGCAGACGGCGCCGCTGTTGGCTGCTTACGGAGAGCGGGGTCTGCTGCGGCGGGTGGACGGGACCGGGTCGGTGGAGGAGGTGCGGCGGCGGGTCGGGGAGGTCGTGCTCGGGAACCTGGTCAAGGCCGCCGCACGCGGCGAGGATCCGTCACCTCGGCCCACTTCCTCCACTTCGGAGAGCCGTCCTGCGACTCCCGCTGAGCCTCCACGCTGAGCCGCTCGTCCTGGGCGCCGAGGGCGTCCCACTGACGGAATCCGTCAGCGATGAACCTCTCGACCGGAATCTCGCGCGCCTCGGCATCGAGCACGACAAGGTCCTCGAAAGTGACCGTCCCCTCGATGCAGAACGCAGTCCCTTCGTCCCGCTCGACGCCGCACTCGTTGAACCAGTAGAACGTGTGCGTACCTCGATCGGCTCGCACGGCGATGCGGAGACTCGGAGTCTCCGGCCAGTCGCTGGTCAGCTCCGGCAGGTCGAAGAAGCGCCAGCCGTAGATCGAGCCGCCCCAGGCGAGCGAGTCGAAGAACTCCTCGACCGCCGTCTCGTCAGCCAACGGGATCGCGGGCTGATACCCGGCCTCCTCCCCGACTCCGTCCCGCCGCAGCAGAAACCTCACCTCCGCCGGCTCCGTCAGCCGCATGATCCGGCGACCGTCCGTCGCCAGCGGACCGGACTCGGGCAGCGCGGTCACGTGAAGCAGGACGTCGACGTACGCACCGGTAGGGTCCAGCCGGACCCCGACCACGTCGGACTCGTTGAGCGCGACCTCGAGCCCCTCTCGCGTCGCCTCGTTCCACGCCACGCCGTCCATCCTCACCCAGGCACATCGACGACTGCGACCGAGATTCGCCCGGGCCCGCCGTAGATTGCCGCCATGGGATTCGGGCGCGAGGCGAGACGGGTGCGCGACGAGACCCTGCCCCACGCCCAGCGCCTCCGGGCGCTCGAACAGTGCCTGGAGTGGACGCAACCGATCGGGTTCCACCCGTCGTGGCACTACCTGGAGGTCGCCCTCGGCGTACCGCGGGAGAGCATCGACTTCCTGGTCCCCGCGATCGACCTGCTCGAACGGGAACGCACCCGGCACCTCGAGCTCGACCGGCGCTACGCGACCCTCCGGCGCCGGCTCAAGCAGCAGGGCTCACGCGTGCCGCGTCCCGACACAGCCACGCCGACCTCACCGGCGCGGTGGCACGGAGACGAGCGCCAGGCCGCGGCCCATGCCCTGACGTGGTGGCTCCAGCACCACTCGCCGGCGGACTTCGCCGGCCAGCCAGAGGCCGAGGTCGCCGTCGGCGCAGCACGCGTCCTCGCCGCCGGGCAGGGCGTCACGTCACTCGACGTGGTCGCGCTCCAACGGAGTCTCGTCTGGGCGCGCCGGGCCACGACGGAGCACCCGCGCGCGCACCAGGTGCTCTACCTCCTCGAGCAGATCTACGTCGCGCTCCGCGGCGCTCCGGTGATCGGCTGTCCGTGGACCTTCACCCCGTCCCCCGATGACCAGGAACGCAGGCAGGCCGTGGCGCGTACGTGCTTCCGCGTGCCGCTCGGGCTCTGGCGCAGCACCCCTCGCGAGGACATGGTGGGGCTCCTCAGCGGGGCAGCCGGAGACCTACTGGTGCTCGGGTACGACACTCCCGCGCTCCGGGAGGTCGCCGGCCTGTCTCCAGGCGACTCGATCTACCAGGTCGAACCCTTCGTCTCCGCGGCCGTCGAACAGCTCGGGATCGATGACCTCCTCAGCACACCGGCCGTCCGCGCCGGCCTCGAGGCTCGTCTCGAGCTCTACCTGGCAGGCGATCTGGCGCTGCGGGAGCTCTCGTCGTGGGCCCACCGGGCAATCGGTCACGACGGCGCGGACGACCTGCAGCCCTTCGCGTACCTCGATGACATCTACGACGTCTGGGAGTACGCCGGCCGCGACCTGCAGCACCTCGATGTCGTGACGCGCCAGGCAGCGCGTGACTTCTTGGCCGGCCGCGCCGTCCCCCGCCTCGACATGCTCGAGCCGCCCGCCCCGGGAACTGCTAGCTGATCAGGGGCGGAACGTCGTCCTCGCGCAGCCCACGGAGATGCGCCCGGATCTGTTCGTCCACGGCGGGCCGCCGCTCCGGTTCCTCGTCCCAGTCACGGAGCAGCGCCACCAGTGCCTCGCCCCCGCCAGGCTCCCAGAGGTCCTCGTGATCGCCGATGATCTCGAGGACGTACTGCGCCGACGCATAGGGCCGATGGGTGCCGTCCATCCGGTCGACCGCCCACCAGATGCTCTCCCAATGTCCGCGCCACGGATCCTGCTCGTAGGGGGAGCCCAGGTTCCGGACCGGATGCCCGAGCTCGGCCAGGACCTCCGCGAGGCGTACCTCCCCTTCGAGTGCCTGCCGGGGGGTCAGCGACGCCATCTCGCGCAGCAGCGGTGAGTCATAGCCGTCCACCAACCACTGGGCGGCGACCATCGCCAGGTCGCGGTCCGGGATCACGCGGCCGCGCGAGGCCTGCTCGGGCGTGACGTCGCGGGAGGTCATCGGGGCTCAACAACGATCCCGGCCACGCGATGGTTGGCGTTGGTGGTCGACGGGGTCCGACGACTCTCCTGCCACGTTCTTGCCACGCACGGAGCCTTCGTCAAGACCGCTCCCAGGGCGGCGGTCCGACGTCGGGGTGTGCACTGTCGAGCCAGGGCGCAGGGAGGAGAGCCCATCCGCCGATCTGCTCGTGCGTGCCGTCGGCGAGCGTCGCCCAGACCTCGGTGTCTGGCGATCGCCAGATCGTGAGGCAGTCATGCCCGTGCACGACCTCGAACTGCGGGGTCGTCATGGGGCCACGGAATGTCAGAAGGACTCGTTCGTGCGGTGGGAGATCGTAGGACATGGCCTCCGGCTCGACCATCACGGAGAAGGGTGTGTCAGCGTCTCCCTGCACGAGCATCCGCGTGATGCGGACATCACCACACTCGTCGCCTCGGGCGCGGAGCTGCTCGTCGACATCACGTTGCTCATCCCGACGACGGGCCCGCGAGGCCCACTTCTTGGCCTCATCCGCGTGTCCCCAGAAGCCGTGCTTGCGCGACATGTCGCGAGCACCGTCGTGCTCGGTCCTTCCGCGTCCAAGGGCCACCCCTAGAGACTATCGCTCGCTGGGTCGCCTGGATCGGCGTCGCGATCGAGGAACAAGTCGGGCGCGGGACATCCGGGAACGATGAGATCGTTGCTTCCATGAAGTGGATGCGTCGCAGCGACTCCGCGCATCGCAGCGCTCCGGTCCAGGACCCGGCAATGGCAGGTGCGTTCTGGGACCTACGTGACCACGCGCACGACCACCCGGATGAATGGGATGGAGTCACAGCCGAGGTCGTCTTCCAGGCCGTGGCCGGGGTCATCGAGCGCGCGGCGGAGTCTGGCACAGCGATTGATTGGTCCGCGATTCCCTCGTTGGTCGCGGCTGAGGCACTGGGCCGAAACGATCCGGCGCCGCTGTCCACAACGGACCCCAACGAGGCCGTGCAGGGGCTGAGAATCACCGGTATCAACTTCGTGCACGACTTCATCGAGGTGCACATGGACGACGTCATCCTCACCGGATACACCCAGCCGTTCGGGATCATCGGATGCGCAGGGGTCGGGCCCTCCTCGATTCCACGCTTAGTCGGCAAGGTCGTTGAGGAGCTGTCAGTCGTTGAGGGCGAGTACGTCGCCATCGACTCGGGCGAGAACAGACTGGCCTTCCCGATCGGCGGCCCGTCCGCCAAAGGACCGGAGTCCGTCCGCCTCTACCGTCCCGCGCACCACGAACTCGGCATTCCGAGCGCGCACTGGATCTGGTGACGACAATGCGCTTCGGTTCACGGCTACCCCACGGGTTGCCTCGAGGTTGCTCAGTCCGACGACAGGTCGCTCTTCATCCGCGTGTTGAATGACTGCATCGGCGCACGAGCGCCGCGCGGCGCGCCGCGGGGGCTCTCGACCTACTGGATCGGCCAGGCCCTGAAAGGTGTTCCGCCCCCACCTCGGCGGTTCCCAGGCGTCTGCGATCTTCCCCGGCCACGCGTCGTACCTCGAGCTCGTCGACGGACTCGTCGAGGCACGTTTCAACTACGACCCACCCGACAGTGACGGGACGCCTACACCGCAATCGTCCAGCGCCTCGACAGCGCCGAGCACACCTACGAGGCCGAGCCGTCGGGGCCCGACTCGATCCGATGAGTGGCATTGCCAGATTGCGCCGGCTACCGGTTCGGCCGATGATCGGCGGGTGCAGCCGAGCGCCTATCTCTCGTGGGTCAAGAGCCTCGACTTCCTTCGACAGTGCCTCCGTGTTCCTCCTGCCCTGACCAACGCGACGACACTTGTGGCAGCACGTCACCGCTGGGGACAGCACGTTCAGTGCCGTACGTCTATGCATGACCTCCTTTTCACTGTTCCCGGAGACGAGTTCCCGTTCACCGCCTCCGTGGTCGTTCACGTGGATGGACCGCGCCATGTCGTCCGCCGGACGGCTGGTGGCGATGTTCACGAGGTCGAGTGCACGGCGGACGACGTCGATCGCGTGGTGGATGAGGCCCTTGAATCGCTGCTCGCTCCCATCCAGGTGTGTCGCGCTTGCGGAACCCCGTCTGCCAGCCCGGACTTCACCGCGGTGTTTGAACGGATGCACTACATCTGCTTCCACTTCGAGTTCGAGCACGGCGACGCTGACCGCGATCAGGCGTGCGGTCTGGCGGGTTGCCCCGCCGGATGAGGTGACGTCACGGCCGCTCGACCACGCTGTCGCGGTACGCCTGCCAGGCGCGAAAGCTCGTGCCTGACGCCTCCGATGTGAAGAACTCACCCGCAGAGCAGTCGATAGCGCGGCGACCGAGACGTGTGAGGAGCGCGTCGATGAAGTCCACGACGAGGCCTCCGCCGCGGACGTGCAACATCATCGAGTCCACGACCTCTTCGCTTCCCATGTTGAACTCGATGACGAAGTCGGGAGTCGCCAGTTCGCCCCAGGATGGGTCGGAGAAGTCGGCGCTGGGTGCCACGTCGCGAACCGCGGCGATCAACTCAGATCGGTCGCCAAGAGGCTGAGGCTGGAAGTCATCGGGGATGTCGGCAACCGAGGAGGCGTCGGTCGGCAGGTCCATGATCGAGATGTCCCAGCTCACGCCGCCATCCTGCACCAGCGCACGCCAAGTGCGTGGGTTCCCTCAGAGGTAGTCAAAGAAGCGTGTCCACCACGTTGCGCCGTGTCGAGCATCAAGAGCAGCGAGCGCGCTCGGTCCGTCGTAGTCGTTCCAGAGCGGTGCTTCGGGAACGACCTGGTACCCAAGAGAATCGAGAGTGGCGTAGATCCGAGCCGCATCCCTGGCCGCCAGGCGCTCCTTGAACTCGTCCTGCGAGTACGCGCCTGGGTTCGTCACCGCGACGGTCGCCAAGCTCCCGAAGTTGCTGACAGAGACGACCAGCGGTTCGCCAGTTTCAGTCGCGGCCGAAGGGATGCTGACGCGGGCGTGAAGGCTTGCATCCTCGACGTGTCGATCTGCGTTGGTTCGGCAGGCGAAGGCTGCGTCAAGGCGACCCACGAGCTCATCAAAGAGTTTCCGGGTAGCGCTGTGGTCGAAATCGGACGGGACCTCGAGATGGTCGGGATCATCGAGCGACCGAAGCAATGACCACATCAGCTCGCCGTCGACAACGCACGCGTATGGATCCGGCCGGCCAGTCGGCGCGGCGCGAACCTCGTCCCACTCGTAGCCGCGATCCTCCAACTCGGCGCGGAGTTCATCCACCGATGTCACGAGCACCGTCATCGGCCACGACGGCGGCTCCTGCGCGCCGCCCCAGGTCAGATGCACCAGCGCCACAGCACCGTCGCTCAGGCGAAGGAGAGCGTCGTCCCGCGCGGGAACGCCCAGCCCGATGATCTCCCATGCGCGACCGTGGAGAACGTGGCCAGGTGCGATCTCTCGGCGCAACTCCCTCCTGTGTCGGGCCACCAAGGTGCGGCGCGCGACTCGGTCGCGCCGCCGCCGGAGGTCGATCCAGCGCTCCGGAAGGTCAAGCGAATCGATCCACGACGTCACGGCGCCTTCTCTCCAGCAGCGTCCTGCGCGCGCAGCCGCCCGTCGGTCACGTGCGGAGCTCGCCTTCGTGCACACAAAGTTCGATGGATCGGCCATCGAAGGTGAGTGCCAAGCCGACGAGTTCACCAGCTTCACTCCGGATTGCCGCGCACCATTCGAGACGCCGACCCACAAGACCCGAGAAGGGCTCCTCACTGCTCGCCTCCCGGAGCGTCCAGCGCCCGTCCGGGTCGATGTAGTCGTACGACACGAGCCAGGACTCATCACCCGCTCGGGTCAGGTCGACGTCCAGACACCCGTCGGTCGCACCACTGAGGAACAACCCGACCCCACCATCGAAGCGAAGATGAGCCGGGCCGACGCGGGGGTTGCTGGAGCCACCGGGATCGGTCCAAGCGAACCGCTCCACGGCGCGAAGACGCCGACCAACCGCATCGCCGCCAAACCCTCGCATGGCCGTCACGGTCCGCGCCGCCAGCTTCCTGACTATCGGCCAACTGGAGTCGTCGAGCCACGCCTGGTCAGATGACGTTGGCTCCTGTCGCTCCGAAACCGCCACCACTGCACGGACGACCGACCGGACTGCCGCCGCCTCGTGTTCGTCGACGAGAAGCGCCCCGATGTCCTCCTTGGGGTCGCGTACGTCCCAGAAGGTGTCGTCCACGAGCCAATGAACCGCTTCGGTCAGTGTGGGCCACTCCGCCGACGGGTTCGGACCGGCCAAGATGTCGAGCGCGTTGAGCACGTCCTCGCGACGGTCCGGCCACTCGACTCCCATGCCCAGATGGTGTCACCTACGTCGTCGCACGGCTCGCGCTTCCGCCTCTGACCTGCAGAGCCACGCCAGATCAGTAGTACCAGGGGTACGGCGACCAGTCCGGCTCCCGCTTCTCCAGGAACTGGTCACGCCCCTCCTGCGCCTCATCCGTCATATACGCCAGCCGCGTCGTCTCCCCCGCGAACAGCTGCTGCCCCACCAGCCCGTCGTCCAACAGGTTGAACGAGTACTTCAGCATCCGCTGCGCCGTCGGGCTCTTGCCGTTGATCAGCCGGCCCCACTCCAGCGCGGTCGCCTCGAGCTCGGCGTGCGGGACGGCGCGGTTGGCGGCGCCCATCCGGACGGCGTCGTCGGCGGAGTACTCCTGGCCGAGGAAGAAGATCTCGCGGGCGAACTTCTGGCCCACCTGCCGCGCCAGGTACGCCGACCCGTAGCCGCCGTCGAACGAGCCCACATCGGCGTCGGTCTGCTTGAACCGGGCGTGCTCGGTGGAGGCGAGGGCGAGGTCGCAGGTGACGAACAGGCTGTGCCCGCCGCCGGCCGCCCAGCCGGGGACGACGCAGATGACGACCTTCGGCATGAACCGGATCAGCCGCTGGCACTCGAGGATGTGCAGGCGGGCGAGGCGGGCCTTGTCGATGGCGCTCGGCTCCTCGGCGCCGGTGTCAGCGGCCCCGGCCGACACGTCCTCGTACTGGTAGCCGGCGCGGCCGCGGATGCGCTGGTCGCCGCCGGTGCAGAAGGCCCACTTGCCGTTCTTGGCGCTCGGGCCGTTGCCGGTGAGCAGGACGCAGCCGACGTCGGCGGACTGGCGCGCGTGCTCCAGGGTGCGGAGCAGCTCGTCGACGGTGTGCGGCCGGAAGGCGTTGAGGACGTCGGGGCGGTCGAAGGCGATCCGGACGGTGCCGTGCGCCTTGGCGCGGTGGTACGTCAGGTCGGTCAGGTCCTCGAACCCGGGGACGACGTCCCACTGGCTCGCGTCGAACGTCTCGCTCACGCCCTCGATCGCACTCATGGGCGCTCACGCTAGTCCGTGGGCGGCTCAGCCGAGCTGGCGGCGTACCTCCGCGGCGACGGCGGCACCGTCGGCGCGGCCCTTGACCTGGGGCTGGACGATGCCCATGACCTGGCCCATCGCCTTGGGGCCTGCGCCCGCGGCGCCGAGCTTCTCGACGGCGGCGGTCACGATGGCGGCGATCTCCTCGGGGCCCATCTGCTCGGGCAGGTAGTCCTGGATCACGGCGGCCTCGGCGCGCTCCTTGGCGGCCATCTCGGGGCGGTCGCCCTCCTCGAAGGCGACCGCGGCCTCGCGGCGCTTCTTGCCCTCGCTGGCGAGGACGGTGAGCACCTCGTCGTCGGTCAGCTCCTTGGCGACCTTGCCGGCCACCTCGGCGTTGGTGACCGCGGTCAGGATCATCCGCAGCGTGGACGAGCGGACGTCGTCGCGCGCCTTGATCGCGGTGGTGAGGTCGGCGCGGAGGCGGTCCTTGAGGATGCTCATGCCTTGATTCTGCCTGCCGTGTGTGAGGCTTGCCGAATGGGATTCGCGCGAGGCCTGCTGCGCGCCGCCGGCGCCGGCGGGATGCTCGGCACCGCGGTGACGTCGTACGCCCTGTGGGAGGCGCGTCAGTACACCCTGCGCCGCTACGACATCCGCACGCTCCCCGCCGGGATGCGCCCGCTGCGGGTACTGCACCTCAGCGACATCCACATGACGCCGGGGCAGCGCCGCAAGCAGGAGTGGATCCGCTCGCTGGCCGCGCTCGAGCCCGACCTGGTCATCGACTCCGGTGACAACCTGGCGCACCAGGGGGCGGTCGGTCCCGTCCTCGACAGCCTCGGCGGCCTGCTCGACCGGCCCGGGGTGTTCGTGCACGGGTCCAACGACTACTTCGAGCCGCGGCTGCGCAACCCGTTCGCCTACCTCCTGCCGGACAACGGCAAGCGGCACACGCACGTCCCCCAGCTGCCCTGGAAGGACCTGACCGCCGGGCTGACCGGCGCCGGCTGGCTCGACCTGACCAACCGCCGCACCACGCTCACCGTCGGCGAGACGGTCCTCGCGTTCGCCGGGGTCGACGACCCCCACCTGGAGTACGACGACCTGGCGGCCGTCGCAGGACCGGCCGACCCGGACGCCGACGTGCGGCTCGGGATCGCCCATGCGCCGTACCTGCGGGTGCTGGACCAGTTCGCCGCCGACGGCTACGACGCGATCATCGCCGGGCACACCCACGGCGGCCAGGTGTGCCTGCCGTGGCCCGGCGGCGCTCGTACGCTCGCCACCAACTGCGACCTGGACGCCGCCCGCGCGCGCGGCCTGCACCGCCACCCCGCCGACTCCCGTCCCGGCGACCCCGGCTCGTCGTGGCTGCACGTCTCGGCCGGCATCGGGAGCAACCCGTACCTGCGCATCCGCGTCGCCTGCCGACCCGAGGCGACCCTGCTGACGCTGCTGCCCCGGGGCTGAGCGCCACGCGCCACGTGGGTCCCCGATTGCAGGTCGGGCCGCTGGCTCCGCTATGCTCCCAGGCTTGTGAGCAGGCCCGGCAACGGGACGGACTCATGGCGGGCTGTGGCGCAGCTTGGTAGCGCGCCTCGTTCGGGACGAGGAGGCCGCAGGTTCAAATCCTGTCAGCCCGACCGCCGCCGGTGGACCCACGATCGCGTGGGTCCACTGGTCGTTTTAGACCCTGTCGCCCTGCGCCGCGTAGTAGTCCCGCTGCGCCGGGAAGTAGTCGTCGAAGTCCGGC
Organism: Pimelobacter sp. 30-1; assembly: GCF_018831735.1. Lineage (NCBI taxonomy): Bacteria > Bacillati > Actinomycetota > Actinomycetes > Propionibacteriales > Nocardioidaceae > Pimelobacter > Pimelobacter sp. 30-1. The sequence continues at coordinate 544,533 of NZ_NHTS01000001.1, read as the reverse complement.
AGCGCCGCACCGGTCATCGACGCGACGAGCTGGTCGAGGTAGTACTCCCAGCCCGGGCCGACCTCCCCCACCGCGTCCGGAGCCACGCGGCACATGACGAAGCGCAGCTCCGTGCGGTCCTCCCGGCCCTCGGCCGCGGTCAGGTCGACGGAGAGGTCCCAGGAGCCCATCTCGTCGGCGGTCAGGACCCGGAGCCGGCGCGGCTCGTCGCACTCGGTGATCGTGACGTCGGTCCACGGCGAGCCCTCCTCGAACCCGAGCTGGAGCCGTACGGTCTCGCCCACCGCGCCGACGCCCTCCCAGCGGCCGAACCAGCGGGCGGTGCGCTCGGGCTCGGTGACGGCGGCCCAGGCGTCCGCGGGGGCGCCGGGGAGGGTCCGGGTGAGGACGAGGTCGTGGGCGTCCCCGTTCGGCACGAGGCGGCCGGTGGGCGCGGGAGTGGGCGTAGGCGTCGGCGTGGTCATGCGGAGTTCTCCTTGACGTCGGGGGTGGTTTCGGGGGCGGCGGGTTCGGCAGCAGCAGCCGTACGTCGTTCGCGGCTGGTCCGGGCGACCTCGGTCGCCAGCGCGTCGAAGCGCTCCGGCAGCGCGAACGCGGGGCCGAGCAGGCGGTCGAGGTAGCGCGCGAGCTCGGCCAGCGGCTCCCGGCGCAGGGCGTAGATCCGCTGTCGCCCGGTGACGGTCGCCTCGACCACCCCGCACTCGACCAGGACCCGCAGGTGCTTGCTCACCGCGGGACGGCTGATCGCGAAGTGCTCCGCGATCCGTCCGGCCGGCAGCGGGGAGGCGTGGAGCAGCTCGAGGATCTCCCGCCGGACGGGGTCCGCGACCGCTCGAGCTCCCTGCATCCCGGAAGCGTAACCGATTGGCTACGCATTTGGCAGGGGTGCCCGATTTCGCCCATCGGCCTCCCGGTCGTGGGCGGTACGTTCGTGACACACTGCATGCCATGTCTGACGAGCAGGACAAGCTGAAGCTCAGCTTGGAGCCGCCCAAGCTGTTCGGGCGGAAGAAGAAGCCGGCCGACGCCGGCGCCGACGCCCCTGAGGCCGACGCGCCCGCCCCGCCGGTCGCGGAGGCGCCCGAGCGTCCCGCTGCTCGTCCGGCCCCGGAGCCTGAGGTCGAGGCCGAGCCCGAGGCCGAGCCCGAGGTCGAGGCCGAGGTTGAGCCGGAGGTCGAGGTCGAGGCGGAGGTCGAGCAGACCGCGGTCCTCGACGAGATCGTCGCTGAGCCCGAGCCGGAGCCCGAGCCGGAGCCCGAGCCGGAGCCGGTCGCCGTGGCACCGACCCCTGCCCCCGCGGCCGCGCCCGCGGCCAAGCCCAAGGCCGCCCCCAAGCCGACCCCGAAGCCGGCCCCGAAGCCGGCCCCGACCGCGACCGCCCCGACCCCCACCCAGGTCGAGCCCGAGCCGGTCGACCAGGCCGCGCTCGAGGACGCCGAGATCGCCGCGCTGGCGACGTCCGGGTCCGGCCCGCTGCTGAGCCTCTACCGTGCCGCGGCCCTGACCGGACTGGTCGTGGGCGCGGCGATGGTCGTCCTCACCTGGCTCTCGCTGCGCGGCTGCGAGGCGATCCGCGGTACGGCGTCCTGCGGCGGCGGACCGGGCTTCCTGCTGCTGGTCGCGACGTTCGCGCTGTGCGTGCTGCTGGGGGCGCAGCTGCTCAAGGCGTTCTCGATCCCGGATCCGGGCAGCAGCAGCTTCCTGGCCGTCGGTCTGGTCGCGGTGGTGGCGCTGCTGTTCCTGATCGACTTCCTCGACCACTGGTCGACGCTCATCCTGGTGCCGCTGCTGAGCATCGCGGCGCACCTGGCGTCCGTATGGGTCACCAAGACGTTCGTCGATCCCGAGGGCGCCTGAGCGCCCTCGGGATCTCGGTAGCGCGGAGGCTCAGCCGCGGGTAGCGGCGATGAGCTCCGCGATCTGCACGGTGTTGAGCGCGGCGCCCTTGCGCAGGTTGTCGTTCGAGACGAACAGCGCGAGGCCGCGGTCGTCGTCGACGCCCGGGTCCTGCCGGATCCGCCCCACGTACGACGGGTCCTTGCCCGCCGCGGCGAGCGGGTTCGGGATGTCGGCGAGCTCGACGCCGGGCGCGCCGGCGAGCAGCTCGCGGGCCCGCTCCGGGGTCAGCGCCCGGGAGAACTCGGCGTTGATCGCCAGCGAGTGCCCGGTGAAGACGGGCACGCGGACGCACAGGCCCGAGACGCGCAGGTCCGGGATGCCGAGGATCTTGCGGGACTCGTTGCGGAGCTTCTGCTCCTCGTCGGTCTCGTTGAGGCCGTCGTCGACGAGGTTGCCGGCGAACGGCAGCACGTTGTAGGCGATCGTCTTCTTGTAGACGCCCGGCTCGGGGAACGCGACGGCCTCGCCGTCATAGGCCAGCTCGCGGGCCTTGTCGCCGGCCGCGGTGACGCCGGTGGCGAGCTCCTCGACGCCGGCGATGCCCGAGCCCGACACGGCCTGGTACGTCGACGCGATGAGCCGGACCAGTCCGGCCTCCTCGTGCAGCGGCTTGAGCACCGGCATGGCGGCCATGGTGGTGCAGTTGGGGTTGGCGATGATGCCGCGCCCGGCCGCGATCACCTCGGCCGCCGCCTCCGGGTTGACCTCGGAGACGACGAGCGGGATCGACGGGTCCTTGCGGAAGGCCGAGGAGTTGTCGACGACGATGACGCCGGCGTCGACGAACCGGGGCACCAGCGCGCGCGAGGCGGTGGCGCCGGCCGAGAAGAGCGCGATGTCGAGACCGGTCGGGTCGGCGGTGTCGGCGTCCTCGACGGTGACCTCACGGTCGCCGAAGGCGAGCACCTTGCCGGCCGAGCGGGCCGAGGAGAAGAAGCGGATCTGGTCGACCGGGAAGTTCCGCTCGAGCAGGATCTGGCGCATGGCGACGCCGACCTGGCCGGTCGCGCCGACGACTCCGATGTTGACGCCCATGGGTCAGCGCCCCGTTCCGCCGTACACGACGGCCTCGATCTCGTCCGAACCCAGGTCGAAGGCGGCGTGCGCGGCGTTGACCGCGTCCTGCACCTGCGACTCGGCGACGACCACCGACACCCGGATCTCCGAGGTCGAGATCATCTCGATGTTGACGCCGGCCTCCGAGAGCGCCTCGAAGAAGCGCGCGGAGATGCCCGGCGAGGAGCTCATGCCGGCTCCGACGATGGACACCTTGCCGATGCTGTCGTCGTACTGGAGGCCATCGAAGCCCACCTCGGCCTTGAGCCGGTCGAGCGCGGTCATCGCCGTCTGGCCCTCGCCACTGGGCAGCGTGAAGGAGATGTCGGTGAGGCTCGTCGCGGCGGCCGAGACGTTCTGCACGATCATGTCGATGTTGATCTGCGCGTCGGCGACGGCGCGGAAGATGGCCGCGGCCTCGCCCGGCTTGTCCGGTACGCCGACCACGGTGATCTTGGCCTGGCTGCGGTCGTGGGCGACACCGGTGATGATCGCGGCTTCCATGGATCCTTCTCCCTCGGTGGGCACGGCAACGTCCTCGGCCTTGACGACCCAGGTGCCCTCCTTCTCGGAGAAGGACGAGCGGACGTGGATGGGCATGTCGTAGCGGCGGGCGTACTCGACGCACCGCAGGTGCAGGATCTTGGCGCCCTGCGCGGCCATCTCGAGGGTCTCCTCGTAGGAGATCCGCGGGACCTTGCGGGCGTGCGGCTCGATCCGCGGGTCGGCGGTGAAGATGCCGTCGACGTCGGAGTAGATCTCGCACACGTCGGCACGCAGCGCGACGGCGAGCGCGACGGCGGTCGTGTCGGAGCCGCCGCGGCCCAGCGTGGTGATGTCCTTGGTCGTCTGGGAGACGCCCTGGAAGCCGGCGACGATGGCGATCGCGCCCTCGTCGATCGCGGTCTGGATCCGGCCCGGCGTGACGTCGATGATCTTGGCCTTGCCGTGCTCAGCGTCGGTGATCACGCCGGCCTGGGAGCCGGTGAACGAGCGCGCCTCGTGGCCGAGGTCGTGGATCGCCATGGCCAGCACGGCCATCGACATCCGCTCACCCGCGGTGAGCAGCATGTCGAGCTCGCGCGCGGGCGGCAGCGGCGAGACCTCGTTGGCGAGGTCGATCAGCTCGTCTGTCGTGTCCCCCATCGCCGAGACGACGACCACGACCTGGTGGCCGGCCTTCTTGGTGTTGACGATGCGCTGCGCGACGCGCTTGATGCCGGCGGCATCGGCGACCGACGAGCCGCCGTACTTCTGCACGACAATGCCCACTCCGGACTCACTCCTGGCGATTGGGGAAGGAACGAGCCCGATTCTACGAGAGGCCGCTACGCCTTTTCGCCGCTGTCCAGCGCCGCGGCCGCCACCTGGACCAGCTCGAGCTCCTGGGTGGTGTCCAGGTCGACGTCGAGACGGTCGTGGGCGACCACCGAGAGCAGGGCCTTCATCGCCGATCCGGCCAGCGCGCCCCACGAGGAGACGTAGGAGAACTGCCACCACCACAGGGCCTCTTCGACGTCACCGGCGTCGTGGTGGCGTACGCCGACGGCGAGGTCGGCGGCGATGGAGGTCAGGTCGTCGGAGAGCAGGCCCTCGACGACCTCGGGGTCGTAGGGGTCGAAGACGTAGCTGTAGGTGTCGAGGTCGCCCAGCAGGCTCGCCAGCTGGAGGCGCAGGCCGTCGAGGTCGGGGTCGGGACCGTCGTCGGGCTGGTACTCGTCGCGCGGCGCGAAGTCGCGGTGCACGCCCAGCCGGGCGCCGGTGAGCGAGATCTGGCCGATCTGGAGCAGTAGCAGCGAGACCGCCTGGCCGCCGGTCGCCTCGGCCGCGACGACCCGCAGGCCGTCGAGGAAGGACCGCACGGACGCCGCGATGTCGTCGGCGAGCCGGACCGTCTCGGTCTCGACCGCGATCAGTGCCTCGAGCGCGGCCAGCCCCGGGAGCTGGTCGTTGCTCTTCCTCGTGGTGTCGCTCATGTCGCTGCCTGCCTTCCTACGAATGCTCGGCCCAGGGTGACCTCGTCGGCGTACTCCAGGTCACCTCCCACCGGAAGTCCACTTGCCAAACGTGTCACACGCAACCCCAGCGGTCCGAGCATCCGGGTGAGGTAGGTCGCGGTGGCCTCGCCCTCGAGGTTGGGATCGGTGGCCAGGATCACCTCGGTCACCGCGCCGTCGCCGAGCCGGGTGAGCAGCTCGCGGATGTGGAGCTGCTCGGGACCGATGCCGTCGATCGGCGAGATCGCCCCGCCCAGGACGTGGTAGCGGCCGCGGAACTCACGGGTCCGCTCGATCGCCACGACGTCCTTGTACTCCTCGACCACGCACAGCACCGACGGGTCGCGCCGCGGGTCGCGGCAGATCCGGCACTGGTCGTCCTCGGCGACGTTGAAGCAGATCGAGCAGAACTTCACCTTGTCCTTGACCTCGATCAGGACGTCGGCGAGGCGGCGTACGTCGGCGGGGTCGGCCTGGAGGAGGTGGAACGCGATCCGCTGGGCGCTCTTCGGACCGACCCCGGGCAGCCGCCCGAGCTCGTCGATGAGGTCCTGGACGACGCCTTCGTACATGGTGCGGTCGCCGTTCTAGAAGCCGAGCTGACCGGGGCCCGGGCCACCCTGGCCCGGCAGACCACCGAGGTCCGGCATGCCGCCGGCCAGGGGGCCGAGCATCTGCTCGGCGAGCGCGTCGACCTTGGTCCGGGCGTCGCGGAAGGCCGCGACGACCAGGTCGCCGAGGTCGGCGAGCGCCTCGGCGTCGGTGCCGTCGAGGGCGTCGGGGCTGATGCTGACCGCGGTCAGCTCACCCGAACCGGTGATGGTGACGGTGACCGCGCCCCCGGCGACGGTGCCGTCGACGGTCGCGTCGGCGAGGCGCTGCTGGGCCTCCTGGAGCTGGTCCTGCATCTGCTGGGCCTGCTGGAGCAGCGCGCCGAGGTCGAAGCCGCCGGGGCCGCCGGCCCCACCGAGACCACCGGCGAGGGCGTCGAACGGGTTCTGGCTCATGGGATTCGTCTCTTCTCTGGGGTTCTGTGGAGCGGCTTGCGGACGTGCGGGCGTGAAGGGGCGGCGGGTCAGCGGCCGCGGGGGATCTCCTCGATCACCTGGGCGCCGAGCTCACGGGCGAGGAGCTCCGCACTGGACTCCTCGTCGACCTCGGCGTCGGTGTCGAGGTTGACGTGGGCGTCGGGGTCCTCGGGCGGGGCATCGGCCTGGGCCTGGGCTTGGGCCTGGAAGTCGGCCATCCGAGGGCGGCGCGGCGTGGGCTCGGGACCTGGGCCGGGGTCGGGCGGGTAGCCGTCGTCGGGCGGCGGCGGCGGCTCGGTGGCCCACGGCGGCGGGTCGTTGTCGGGGGCAGCTGCGGCAGGCACGGCGGACGAGGCCGAAGCCGGCGGCTGGGCGGGGGCGGCGGACGGGGTGGGCTCCGGCGACGCGGGCGTCGCCGGACCGGTGGCGGCGACCTCGGGCCAGCCGCCGGCGGACGCACCGGCGTCCGTCCCGGTGGCGGGAGCCGGGGCCGGGGTGGGAGCGGGGGCGGGCGCCGGGGGCGGCGGGCCCGCGGACGGGTTCGCGCCGGGGTCGATGATCGCCTCGATCCGGACGTTGGCGCCGATCTCGTCGATCACCGCCTGCTGGACGATCTCGGCGTGCCCGCCGGTCTCGAAGGAGCGGCGCGGTCCGTCGTTCTGGAAGCCGAGGCTGAGCACGGATCCGTTGAACCCGACGACCTGGGAGTTCTGGGTGAGGTGGATCCAGGTGACCCGCTTGACGCTCTTGACCCGGTCGATCACCGACGGCCAGAGCCGGCGGACGTCGACGAGGGTGAGGCCGCTCCCGGTGGCAGCCGGCTCCGGCGCCGGCACGGGCGGGGGCGCGGGAGCCGGCTCGGGCTCCCGCACCGGCTCGGGCTCGGGCTCGGGCTCCGGCGGGGGTGCCGCGGCAGCGGGCACGGGAACGGGCGCCGGGGCCGGGGCCGGGGGCCGCTCCTCGGCGAGCTCGGGCGCGGCCCGCTCGGCGCGCGAGGGCGCCGGCCGGTCCTGCGCCGGTACGGCGGCCGGGGCCGGCGCGGGCGCCGCCTCCGCGGACGTCGTACCGCTGATCGAGGCGCGGCGCTCGAGCCGGTCGAGGCGGGCGAGGACGCCTTCGGTGGTGTGGTCGGCGGCGGGGAGCAGGATCCGGGCGCAGATCAGCTCGAGCAGCAGCCGCGGCGCGGTGGCCCCGCGCATGTCGGTCAGCCCGGCGGCGACCAGGTCGGCGGCCCGGGTGAGCTCGCCGCGCCCGAAGGCCGTGGCCTGGGCGACCAGGCGGTCGGCCTGGTCGCTGGCGACGTCGAGGAGACCCGACGCCGCGGCGTCGGGCACCGCGGAGATGATGACGAGGTCGCGCAGCCGGCGCAGCAGGTCCTCGGTGAAGCGGCGCGGGTCCTGACCGGTCTCGATCACCTTGTCGACCACGCCGAACACCGCCGAGCCGTCGCCCGCGGAGAACGCCGAGACGACGTCGTCGAGGAGCGTGTCGGGCGTGTAGCCGAGCAGCCCGCTGGCCAGCTCGTAGGTCACGCCCTGCGGCCCGGCACCGCCGAGCAGCTGGTCGAGCACGGAGAGGGTGTCGCGCGCCGACCCCGCCCCCGCCCGTACGACGAGGGGCAGCGCCGCGGGCTCCATGGCCACGCCCTCGCGCTCGCACAGCTCGGTCAGGTACGACGTCAGGAGCCGCGGCGGGATCAGCCGGAACGGGTAGTGGTGGGTGCGCGAGCGGATGGTCGGGATGACCTTCTCGGGCTCGGTCGTGGCGAAGATGAACCGCAGGTGCGGCGGCGGCTCCTCGACCAGCTTGAGCAGGGCGTTGAAGCCCTGCGTGGTGACCATGTGGGCCTCATCGATGATGTAGACCTTGTAGCGGCTCTTGACCGGCGCGAAGAACGCCTTCTCGCGCAGGTCGCGCGCGTCGTCGACACCACCGTGCGAGGCGGCGTCGATCTCGATCACGTCGATCGACCCCGGCCCGTTGCGGGCCAGGTCGCGACAGCTCTCGCACTCGCCGCACGGGTCGGAGATCGGGGCACGTTCGCAGTTGAGGGCGCGGGCCAGGATCCGCGCGCTCGTGGTCTTGCCGCAGCCGCGTGGGCCGGAGAAGAGGTAGGCGTGGTTGACCCGGTTGCCGGCGAGGGCGGCGCGCAGCGGCTCGGTGACGTGCTCCTGCCCGATCACCTCGGCGAAGGTCTCGGGCCGGTAGCGGCGGTAGAGCGCGAGCGGGGAGTCCACGTCAGAACACTAACCACCCGGTCCGACACGGGACAGGCGCCGTCCCCCCAGAACGCGAAGGCCCCCCGTGCACCCGATAGAGCTCACTTACCCTTGCTGCCTTCCGGCCCTGGGGGAGTTGGGTGAGATACCGCCGCACGGGGGGTTGCGATCACTTTAGAGGATGGGCCCGCGAGGGCTCACATCAGCGTCGCGCTGACGCCGCCGGCCGGGTCCCTGGAGCGGGCGCCAGTCCCGATTCCACCTCCCCGTCCATCTGCCGGTAACCTCCTCCGCGGAGGTATCGCCTAGTGGCCTATGGCGCTCGCTTGGAAAGCGGGTTGGGTTAATAGCCCTCGGGGGTTCGAATCCCCCTACCTCCGCCGATCGAACGGCGCTGACCTGCGGGTCGGCGCCGTTCGCGGTTTTGGGGCTCAGCGCCGCCGCGACAGGAGCGGCCGCAGCACGATCAGTACGACGAGCGCCGCGCCGCCGCCGAGCCCCCACCAGACCGCGTCCTCGCGGGCGCCGGCCAGGACGTCGGCCTGCTCGCGCGGGGGCCGGGCGGGGGTCATCGGGTCGGCGTCGGGGACGGGGGCGGTGTCGATGCGGCGCTGGACGGCCTCGACGGGCTGGACGACGCCGTAGCCGGTGACGGCGCTGGTGCGGCCGCCGCTGCCGCTGGCGGTCTGCTCGAGGCGGCGGGTGAGGGTGGCGGCGTCCTCGTCGGGGTGGGCCGACCAGACGAGGGCGGCGACGGCGGCGACCTGGGCGGCGGCCCAGTGGGTCGAGGGGGTGGTCAGGGTGCACCAGCCGCCGTTGAGGCCGCGGGAGACGGCGCCGGCGCCGGGGGCGGCGAGGTCGATGCGCGAGCTGCGCAGGACGGTGCCCGCGCTGGGGTCGGCGACGCCGACGGCCAGGACGCCGGGCGCGGCGGCGGGCCAGACGATGCCGGCGGCGTCCTCGCCGACCTTGTCGTCGGCGAGCTGCTCGGGGAAGGTACCGGCCTCGGGTCGGTCGCCGGAGGCGGCGACGACGAGGGCGCCGGAGGCGACGAGGCGGGCGACCTGCTTCTCGAGCGCGGCGGAGTGGGGGACCTGGGTCGGGACCAGCACGACCAGGCGTCCGCGGTAGGCCCCGGACCGCTGGTCGGCGATCCGCTCGAGCTTGGTGGCCAGGCCGGACGCCATCGGGACCACCTCGCCGTCGGAGCGCTGGGACGCCGGGGCCGTGTAGAAGGACTCGGACAGGACCGTGGCCTCCGGCGCGATGCCGACGTCGACGCGGACCGGGGCGGCCTGGTCGCGGCCGCCGATGATGCCGGCCGCGGCGAGCCCGTGCCCGCTCGAGGTGCCCGGCTGCGCGGCGTCGGGTGAGCTGAACGGCGTGTCGACGACGACCACGGTGACGCCCGCGCCCGCCTTCTTGCCGCTGAGCGCGCGGGCAGCCTCCTGGGCCTGGGGGACCTGGAGCCGCTCGTTGGCGGCGTTGGAGCCGCCCACCGTGAGCTGGTCGGCGTAGTCCTCGGTGACCGACGGGCAGTCCGGGCCGGTCGGCTCGGCAGCACCCACCACGCCCGCCAGGCCCGCGCCGGCAGCCGCGGGCGCCGGTGCCGGCACGGCGAGGCTCAGGGCCGCGGCCGCGAGCGCGGTCGCTAGGTGCCGCACGTCCGGGTCCGGGACGGCGGGCAGAGGGCGGCGTCGATCGAGAGCTCCGGGCCGTCCTCGAAGAGCTTGTTCCACACATCCGGTACGACGACCGCCGGCACCTTGTCGTAGCCGAGCTTGCCCAGCTCGTCCCGGCCTGCCACCTGGTAGCTGTAGCCGCGGTCGTCGATCAGGTGCAGGGTGCCGTCGGCGGAGGTGTTCCAGTCGGCCGAGCGGACCAGCGCGCCGCGGCCGGACTCGACGTCGGCCTCCTGGGCGCCGGGGACGACGTCATCGGCGGCGACCGCGCCCTCGGGATCGGTGGCGAGCACCACGGCGGGCTGCTCCCCCTTGGCCGTGACGAGCTCGGCGCAGACCTGCTGGGTCGCGCCCGGCGAGCCGGAGATCAGGTCGGTGGGCCAGGAGGCGTCGGCATAGGGCGAGTCGGGGACGACCCGGTAGCCGACGCCGTCCTTGGGCGTCACCACCGCAGGCTGGCGGGTGCCGGCCAGCACGCCGGCGGCGAACTCGGTCAGCTCGGCCGGACCGGCCTTGGTGATCACGTAGGAGGCGCCAGACTTGGTGAACACGTCGCCGACGGCCGCGCCGGGGAAGCTCGGCAGGCCGGCGTCCTCGCCGAGGCCGGTGACGCCGAGGCCCTCGGCGTCGAGCGCACCGCCGGGCGGGAACAGCTCGAGCCAGGCGTCGGGGACCTCGATCTCGTTGCCGGGCTGGACGTTGAGAGCCGTGGTCAACGGCCCGGAGTCCAGGTCGGGCAGCAGGTAGCGGTAGGCGCGGCGCGGGTGCCCGGGCACCTCGGCCTCGGCGATGAGGTAGGTCTTCTTGCTGGTCGCCCCGGTGACCACGAAGCCCTGGTCGGGCGTGGTCGTGACGCCGGGCCGCTCCCGAACCGCGGCGCGGACGCCCAGACCGGTGCCGGTGCAGGCGGTCCAGCGCGAGTTGACCAGCTGGTCGGCCAGCGGCACGGTCGCGGGGGCGTCGAGGATGCCGATCGGCGGCCCCTTGGGCTGCGAGGCGATCTCCTTGTCGGGGACCTTGCGGGCCTTGATGTCGGCGCCGAGGATCAGCTGGGCCGAGGTGACGTTGATGACCGGGCGGATGGTCGGCTCGCCGGGCACGAGGTCCTGGTCGAGGATGACGTAGAGCGCGCCGCGCTCGTCGCTGACCAGGCCGGGCTTCTTCCAGTCGACCTCGGCGCGCTGCGAGAGCGTCCCGGCGATCGCGGCGCCCGCGACGAGCAGGATCGCCAGGGCGACGCCGCCGACGATCATCCGGCCGGGCCGGGCGGGCTCCACCTCGCGGCCACCGGGTGCGCCGGAGACGAAGGCGGTCACGAGCCGGCGGCGGCTGAACGAGTACGCCTCGACGAGGTCCTTCTTGGTCGCCATCGTGGTGCCGCTCAGCCGACCCAGTCGCGGACCTGCGCGAACAGCCCGGTCGCCACGACCAGGAGCGGCAGGAGGGTCAGCAGCGCGACGGACTCGAGGACGTCGCCGAGCCGGCCCCGTCGTACGGAGGGGGCGGCGGGGCTGAGCGTCGCGACCAGCAGCACCGCGCCGATGACGGCGAGGACCACGGCGAGCGTGGGCCGCCAGTCGGGGTGGAGCACGAGGACGGCGAGCGCGGTGGCCGCGATCCCGGCGATGCCGGAGCAGAGGCCGACGAGGACCTCGCTGCCGGTGCGGTACTGGCGGGTGCGGAGCATGACGATCAGGCAGGCGTCGACGGCGAGGAGGGTGCCGGTGACGCCGAGGCTGACCGCGAGCGGGGAGACCAGGACGAGCAGCAGGCCTACCGTGCCGGAGATCGCGAGCAGGATCTCGTGGGCGATCCGGGCGTCGGCGGCGACCCGGCCGGGCTCGATGTCCTCGGGGTCGGAGGTGATGTCGGCGGGCGTGAAGAGCTGGTCGACCCGGGTCGACGTGGCGCCCAGCGCCAGCCACGGGAACACGCTGCCCGCGAGGACGACGAACGCCAGGACGGTGGTGAGCAGCGCGGCCGGTGCGATGCCGTCGGTCGCCGAGCGCAGGTAGAGGCCGACCGCCAGCGCCAGCGCGCCGACCACGACGGGCGGGAACACGAGCGTGCGGCCGGGGCCGAGCCCGATCAGGCAGATGACGCCCGCCACGAGCGCTCCCGCGCCGGCGGCCGCGAGCGGGTCGGCGAACCACGAGGTGGTGCCGGAGGTGAGCATGATGCCGGCGATCGCGGCATAGCCCGCGCCCAGCCAGGCCACCCCGACACCCGCCTCGGGCTCGCGCTGGGCCCGGGAGAGCACGATGGCGCCGGCGCACAGCACCAGCGCGACGAGGGCGGAGGCGGCCGCGGCCAGGTCGGAGCCGCGCTGCACGAGCAGGGCCGCGGCGCCGAGGGCGAGGAACAGGCCCGCCGCCACGAGCGCCGTACGGCGTCCGGTGGCCGGGCGCCACGGCTGGAGGTCGTGCTCGACGACGTCGGTCATCGCCTCGACCACGTCGTCGTAGACCCGCGGGGCGGGATCGTCGACGCCCGCGGTGACGGTGAGCAGGCCGCCGTCCTCGATGCCCTGGAGGGTGAGGCCGGTGTCGAGCGCGAGCCGGCGGCCGTCCGACGTACCGACCCGGTAGCCGCCGTGGACGGTGGCCGGGTCGAGGAGCCCGACGCTGCGGGCGAGCTCGGGCAGCAGCTCGGCGACCGGGACGGCGCCGGGAAGCACGAGGTCCACGCGCCGGGTGCCGGACGTGACGGTCACCCGCACCAGTCCGGACGCGACCGTGCCGGCCGTCCGCGGCGTCTGTGTCATGTGCTCAACCCTTCCCGAGAGCCCGGTTCCGCATCGTACGAGAACAGCACGTGAGGGACCGACACACGGTGTGTCGATCCCTCAGTGGCCCTTGGTCGGCAGCGCGGCGGGAGGCGCGTCGCGGGCAGCTTGCTGCCCCTCGTGCGCCGGAGACGCGCTCGACCCGACGATTCAGAAGTCGAAGCGGGCGGCGCCGCGCTTGTCGGCGGCCATGTACTCCGCGTTGGAGGTGTAGACGCTCTTGTGGCTGTCGTCGAGCAGGTCGCGCATCTCCTGCATCGCCCAGTCCCAGGCGGCCTTGGCCTGGCGGTAGGCCTCCTGCTGGGTGCCGCTCCACGTGGCGACGTGGGGGGCGACGTCGGACTCGAGGCTGTTGAGGCTCTCGTCCATCTTCTTGACCGTGGCGTACATGTTCTGCGCGGCGGTGTCGAGCTCTGCGTGGTTGACGCGAAGTCCGTCGAGGCTCATGTCGTGATCTCCTGGTTCGGTGGTGTCGAGAAGTTAGGGGGGCCGCGACTACTGCTGGCCGAGGCGGTTGAGCAGGTTGTTCATGCCGGCGCCGGCCTCTTCGTCGACGGCCTTGTTGTCGGCCTCGGTCGCGGTGAGGGACGCGTGGAACTTGTCGAGGGCGGTCGTGACCACCTTGTGCTTCTCGGTCCAGGCGACGTGGAGGGTGTGGAACGCCTGGCCACCGGCGCCCTCCCACTTGCCGCGCAGGGCCTGGATCTGGCCGTCGAGGGTGTTCGAGTGGTTGCCGAACTCCTCCTTGGCCTGGACGACCCGCTCGGCGATCTGCTTGAGAGCGCCCTCTGCGTGGCCGAACTCGATGTTCGATCCCGTCATGTCTCTGCTCCTTGGTCGTGGGGCGGTCGAGCCGCCGTTACGGTTCTCTCGTTGACGCCGCTCCCGAGCACTGCCAAAGAGCCGACGCGAGGGTGCTACCCCTGGCGCGGCGGGGGCTAAACCTCAGCCGGTGACTTCCCACAGGAATCGGAAGAACCCGACAGCCACCACGAGGGAGCCCACGGCGAACGCGCCGCACAGCGCCTCGGCGATCTCGGCCCGGCGCGACCACCACGCCGAGCGCCAGCCGCGGCCGACCACGACGGCGACCAGGACGAGGACCACGGCGAGCGCGACGGAGGTCAGCGCGATGAAGGTCGCGGGGCCCGTCGTACCAGGGCCCGCGATGCCGAGGACGACGACCGCGAGCGCGACGAGGGCGTAGACGCCGGCGATCCGGAGCAGCCGGCGCGCGACGGCGTGGCGGTAGCTGCGGGCCGCGAGCAGCAGCGTCGCACCGCCGAAGCCGACCAGGCACCGGGCGCCCGTGCGGTCGAGCGGGAGGCCGGCCGTGGCCAGCAGCAGGGGCGCGGCGAGCAGCACCACGACGAGGATGGCGACCGACGCGGCGGTCACCGTGCGGGTCCCGCGGGCCGCGACGGCCTGGACCGCCTGGGGCGGGACGACGATCCGCCCGCGCCGCCCGACGGGACGCTCCCGCGCGGACCACGCGGTGACGGCGAGGCGTTCGAGGTCGAGGAGGTACTGGTCCGGTACGTCGACCGCGATCTCGGGCACGAACCGCGCCGCGAGCACCGCGGCGAGGAAGAGCACCGCCCACACCACCTGGAGCGCGACGCCGGTCAGCGCACCCAGCGCAGCGAGCACGAACGAGCCCGCGCCGACGACCATCCAGACCCGCAGCCCGTCGACGGCTGTGTCCCCGGGATCGGCGAGCGCCCGGCCCACGGCCGCGGCGATCGCGGCGCCCAGCGCGGCAGCACCGAGGACCGTGGGGAGCCGCTCGGGCAGGGGGTCCCAGACCAGGGCGAGCACGCCCGCGGCGGCGAAGGCGGGCGCCGCGAGCACCCGCTGGGGGGCGAGCGCGCCGAGGGGCAGGCAGCCGACCACGGCGGCCACGAGCAGCACGGCGGCCACCGGCCACCGCTGGCTCTCGGGCAGCTGGGCGGCGCACCAGCCCGCGACGATCGCGACGGCCACGGCGACGCTCAGCCAGGCCGCCGACCCACCCCCCGGGACGACGCCCCGCTCGCCCGACTCGCCGGATCCCGCGCGCCGCCGGGGCGGCGCGGGCCGGGCGGCGGGGTCGACCGCGACGAGCACCGCGCCGGCGACCAGCCCGGCGCCGGCCACGGTGGTGGTGAGCTGGAGCGGGGCTCCGGAGCGGCCCACGAGCGGCAGCGCGACCGGGAGACCCGCCTCGAGGGCGTAGGCGCGGGCGACGTCGCCGAGGGTCGCGTCGGTGGGCACGGTGAGGTCGAGGACGCCTTGTGGACCGTGCACGGTCAGCGCGGTGACCGAGCCGGCCGCCGGCGGCCGGGACGTCGTCCCCGACATCGGACCTCCCGAGAGATGGTGGGCCGGTCGAGGTTCACGACCGACGTCGGCAGGGTAACCCTGTTTCGTGCCACCTGTACCCGTCGGACCCTCGCCCTATCATCGTGCGCGTCGCATGACCGGGCATCGACGACAGGGGACACCGTGACGATGGGCATCCAGCAGGGCGGCGCACAGGGGCGCCGGGCGGCTCCGGCTGCCCCGGACCCCTCGGCGGGGGCCGGCAGCCTGACCCAGCGCGGCAGCCGCGGTGAACGGCCCGACCTGCCCAGCGGCCAGCTCCAGATCCAGCCGCCGCCGCAGGTCCAGCCCAACGAGGGCGCGGCCGGCGTCGCGATGAACGCGATCCCGATGCTCGGCAGCCTCGGCTCGATCGTGCTCGTCGCCAGCCTCGGCAACTCCGGCGGCGGCAACCAGGGGCTGCGCTTCATCGCGGCCGGCATGTTCCTCTTCGCCACGCTCGGCTTCATCGTCGTCCAGATCGACCGGCAGCGGAAGCAGCGCCAGCAACAGGTGAGCGGCTCGCGCACCGAGTACCTCCGCTACCTCGCCACCGTCCGCAAGGTCGCCCGCGACGCCGCCGACCAGCAGCGCCGGGCGCTGACCTGGTTCCACCCCGCGCCCTCCGCGCTGCCCTCGATCGCCGAGGACCGCTCGCGGGTCTGGGAGCGCTCGTCGTCCGACCCCGCCTTCCTCCAGGTCCGCTACGGCGTGTGCGCCCAGCCGCTGGCCCTTGAGCTGGTCCCGCCCGAGAGCGCGCCGATCGACGACGTCGACCCGGCCGCCGCCTCGGCGCTGCACCGGCTGCTCGTCGTCCACCGGCTCCAGCCCGACCTGCCCGCCTCGCTCGACCTGCGCGCCTTCGACCGGGTCGAGGTGTGCGGCGACGAGGAGGAGGCGCGCTCGCTGGCCCGGGCGCTGCTGTGCTCCGCGGCGACCTTCCAGTCGCCCGAGAACCTCCAGGTCGCGGTGCTCGCCAACGACCAGACGCTCGCCCACTGGGACTGGGTCAAGTGGCTGCCCCACGCCCACAGCCAGCACCACAACGACGCCGTCGGCCCGGCGCGCATGGTCACCACGTCGCTCCACGACCTGGCCGCGATGCTGCCGCCCGACCTCACCGAGCGGCCGCGCTTCGGGGCCGACGAGCGGGCCGCGATCCCCCACATCATCCTGGTCACCGACGGCGGCGAGCTGCCGCCGGGCAACCACCTCATCCCGTCCGACGGGCTGCACGGCGTGACCGTCGTCGACCTGCCCGCGCGCTGGGGCGAGCTCGACAGCCCGACCGCGCTGCGCCTCGAGATCGAGGACCACGTCCGCGACGCCGAGACGGCTCCCGACGAGGTGCCGCTGGTCGCCGTACGGCTGCGGACCGAGCCGGTGCGCGCCAAGGGCGACCAGTGCGGCCCGGCCACGGCCGAGGCGCTGGCCCGCCGGCTGACGCCGCTCTTCACGCCCAGCGCCGGTGCGGCGGTCGGCGAGGACGCGGTCGACATCACCGCGCCCACCGACTTCATGGACCTGGTCGGCCTCGGCGACGTCCGTACGTTCGACCCCGCCGCGGCCTGGCGGCCCCGGCCCTCGCGCGACCGGCTGCGGGTGCCGATCGGCGTCGGTGACGGCGCCGGGCCGATCCACCTCGACATCAAGGAGTCCGCCCAGCAGGGCATGGGCCCTCACGGCCTGGTGATCGGCGCGACCGGCTCCGGCAAGTCCGAGTTCCTGCGCACGCTCGTGCTCGGGCTCGCGATGACCCACTCCCCCGAGCAGCTCAACATGGTGCTCGTCGACTTCAAGGGCGGCGCGACGTTCGCGGGCATGGCCGAGATGCCGCACGTGTCCGCGGTGATCACCAACCTCGCCCAGGAGCTCACCCTCGTCGACCGCATGCAGGACGCCCTCTCCGGTGAGATGGTCCGGCGCCAGGAGCTGCTCCGCGAGGCCGGCAACTTCGCCTCGATCCGCGACTACGAGAAGGCGCGGACGTCGGGCGACCCGGCCTCGGCCCACCTGGCCCCGCTGCCGTCGCTGTTCCTCGTGGTCGACGAGTTCTCCGAGATGCTGTCGGCCAAGCCCGAGTTCATCGACCTCTTCGTCGCCATCGGCCGCCTGGGCCGCTCGCTCGGCCTGCACCTGCTGCTCGCCTCGCAGCGGCTCGAGGAGGGCCGGCTGCGCGGGCTCGAGTCGCACCTGTCCTACCGGATCGGCCTGCGCACCTTCAGCGCCCAGGAGTCGCGCGCCGTGCTCGGCGTCCCCGACGCCTACGAGCTGCCGGCCGTGCCGGGCCTGGGCTACCTCAAGCCCGACCCGACGACGATGACCCGGTTCAAGGCGGCCTACGTCTCCGGTCCGCCCGAGGCGGGCCGACGCCGGGTCGACCGCGACAGCGGCGGCAAGCTGCGCGGCATCCTGCCGTTCACCATCTCCGAGGTGCAGACCTTCGACGAGCCCGAGCCCGACGACGGGTCCGCGACGCCCGCCCCGGCGAGCGACAGCGGCGAGACCCTGCTCGACGTCGCCGTACGCCGGATGGACGGCCAGGGTCCGGCCGCGCACCAGGTCTGGCTGCCGCCGCTCGACCAGCCCGACACGCTCGACCAGCTCATGCCCGACCTCGCCGCGCACCCCGATCTCGGCCTGGTCTCGCTCCAGTGGCGCAACGCGGGGACGCTCGTCGTACCGCTGGGCACGGTCGACCGCCCACGCGAGCAGCGCCGCGACACCCTGACCGTCAGCCTCAGCGGCGCGGCCGGCCACGTCGCCGTCGTCGGCGGTCCCCGCAGCGGCAAGAGCACCCTCCTGCGCACCATCGTGACCAGCCTGTCGCTGACCACGACGCCGCTGGAGTCGCAGTTCTACGTGCTCGACTTCGGCGGCGGCACGTTCGCCCCGATGACCGCGCTCCCCCACGTCGCCGGCGTCGGCACCCGCTCCGAGCCCGAGGTCGTGCGCCGGATCGTGGCCGAGGTCAAGGGCATCGTCGACCGCCGCGAGCGCTACTTCCGCGCCCAGGGCATCGACTCGATCGAGACCTACCGCAGCCGGCGCTCCCAGGGCCGGGCCGACGACGGCTACGGCGACGTCTTCCTCGTCATCGACGGCTGGGGCACGCTGCGCTCGGACTTCGACGACCTCGAGCTCGAGATCCAGCAGCTCGCCGGCCGCGGACTCACCTTCGGTCTCCACGTGGTCACCGCGGCCGCGCGCTGGCCCGACTTCCGCGCCGCGATGCGCGACCTCATCGGCACCCGCCTCGAGCTGCGCCTGGGCGACCCGATCGACTCCGAGATCGACCGCAAGATCGCCGCGCTGGTCCCCAACAACCGCCCCGGACGCGGCCTCGTGCCCGGCAAGCTCCACTTCCTCGGCGGCCTGCCCCGGATCGACGGCAACGGTTCGGCGACCACTCTCGGCGACGGCGTCGACGCGCTCATCTCGGCCGTCGCCGCCGCCTGGCGCGGCCCGGCCGGCCCCAAGCTGCGGCTGCTGCCCGACCGGATCAGCCTCGCCGACGTCCGCTCGCTCGCCGGTACGCCGCCGGCCCGCCACCTGCTCCTCGCCATCAACGAGAAGGAGCTGGCCCCGGTCGCCCTCGACGTCGACGCCGAGCCGCACCTGCTGCTCTTCGGCGACGGCAAGTCCGGCAAGTCCGGGCTGCTGCGCACCTACATCCACGAGGTCATGCGCACCCGCACCTCGGCCGAGGCCCAGGTCGTGCTCGTCGACTACCGACGCTCGCTGCTCGGCGAGGTGCCCGAGGAGTACCTGCTCAACTACCTGACCTCGGCCACCCAGGCGCAGCCGGCGCTCAACGACCTGGCGACGTACCTGCAGAACCGGATCCCCGGTCCCGACGTCACCCCCGACCAGCTCCGCAACCGCTCCTGGTGGTCGGGCGCCGAGGTGTTCGTCGTGGTCGACGACTACGACCTGGTCGCGACCCAGCAGAGCTCCCCGGTGGCGCTCCTCCAGCCGCTGCTCGCCCAGGCCCGCGACGTCGGCCTGCACCTGGTCGTCGCGCGCCGCTCGGGCGGTGCCTCACGGGCGCTCTACGAGCCGGTCATCCAGACCATGCGCGACCTCGCCATGCCCGGGATCCTGCTCGCGGGCAACCGCGACGAGGGCGTCCTCCTCGGCAACCTGCGGCCCGGTCCGGCCCAGGCCGGACGCGGGCGCCTGGTCACCCGCGACCGCGGGGCCGAGGTGGTCCAGCTCGCCTGGACCGATCCGTCACTGTGACGCCGGAGCGGTGACCGGCCCGCCGGCCGGCTCCTCGGCGGGGTCGCCGGCGGGGTCGTCGGCGGGGTCGTGGGCCGGGGCTGCGATGAGCGCCGCGATCGCCGTCGTCACCGGGACGGCGAGCACCAGGCCGATCGAGGTGACCAGCGTGCGGATGACCTCCTCGGCGAGCTGCTCGGTGTTGAGCAGCTCGAGCAGCGGGCGGTCGTAGACGCGCAGCAGCATGAGCAGGATGAGCGTGGTCCCGGCGTACGCGAAGACGATCGTGTAGATCGTCGAGGCGATGTGGTCGCGTCCGATCCGCATGGCGCTGGCGAAGATCTCGGCGCGCGAGGCATCCGGGCTCGCCGCGCGCAGCTCCCAGACCGCGGAGGCCTGGGTGATCGTGACGTCGTTGAGGACGCCGAGACCCGCGATGACGAGGGCGCAGCCGAACAGGGCCTGGAAGTCGAGCTCGCCGAACGTCGCGAGGATCGCCCCGCCCTCGTCGCTGATCCCGGTGAGCCGGGCGTCGCCGAGGGCGAGAACGCCGATGCCGGCGGTGAGCACGATGCCCAGGATGGTCCCCGCGAGCGCGGTGCTCGTGCGCAGCGAGAACCCGTGGGTCGTGTAGAGGACGACGAACATGATCGCCGAGGCACCGGTCAGCGCGATGCCCACGCCGGGCGAGCCGGCGAGCAGGGCGGGGAGCATCCACCACCAGAGCACGGCGCCGCCGAAGGCGAGGCCGAGCAGCCCGAACAGGCCGCGCCACCGGGCGATCGCGAGCACCACGACGATGAAGAAGAGCGCCAGCCAGAGCAGGGTCCCGGTGCGCTCGGTCGCGAAGTAGGAGTACGCCGCGCTCGCGTCCTCGCCCGCCTCGGGCGGGGCCGGCGTACGGAGCAGCTCGACCTTGTCGCCCTCCGCCAGCCCGGAGTCGATCACCTCGGGCGGCACCTGGACCTGGATCGGACCGTCCTCGCCGGCCACCTTCACGGTGAGGGTGCTGCAGCCGGAGCCGTCGGGCAGACCCGTGCCGGGGCAGCGCTCGGCGACCTTCGTGATGGTCCCGGTCGGGAAGGTCACGCCAGGCGCGGCGAACTGCGCGGCGGGGCCGCCGGCCTCGGCGCTGCGCTCCACGGTGTCGCCCGGCGGCCACCACGCGACGATGCCGACCAGGGTGCCGGCCAGCACGAGCGCCAGGGCGGAGAGCAGGACGGTGCGGGCCGTCGTACCGACGCGGATCTGGTGGTCGGGTCCGCTGCCGGCACGGTGGGAGTGACTCACGCGGACCACCCTGTCACGACGCCGGGGTCAGGCGGCGAGGGCCTCGGCGCGCATCTCGCGGACCGTACGGCGGAGCACGAACCGCGGTCCGGTGAGGTCGAGCGCGCGGCTCGGCCGCGAGCGGCGCCACGGGTACGCCGTCCGGCGCGGTGGAACCGTCCGGGACAATGGGCCGGGTGAGCGCCCGCGTCCCCGTCACCGCCCTGACCGGCCACCTCGGCGCCGGCAAGACGACCCTGCTCAACCGCCTGCTCCAGCGACCGGGCGCGCGGATCGGCGTGATCGTCAACGACTTCGGTGACATCAACGTCGACGCCGGCCTGGTCACCGGACAGGTCGACGAGCCGGCGTCGATCGCGGGCGGCTGCCTGTGCTGCCTGGAGGACGTCTCCGGGCTCGATGCCGCGCTGGACAAGCTCAGCCAGCCGCGGCTCGCGCTCGACGCGATCGTGGTCGAGGCGAGCGGGCTGGCCGAGCCGGGGGCGCTCGCGCAGATGATCGCGGCGAGCCCGGTCGCGCGGGTCCGGCCCGGGGGCGTGATCGACGTGATCGACACGGTCGAGTACTTCGCGACGCTCGACGACGGCGGGATGCCGCCGGCGCGGTTCGCGGTGGCCACGCTCGTCGTGCTCAACAAGTGCGACCTGCTCCCGGAGGCCGAGCGCGAGGCGACGCTGGCCGCGATCGAGGCGCGGGTGCGCGAGGTGAACCCGACCGTGCACGTCGTCCGTACGTCGGGCGCGCGGATCGACCCGGCGCTCGTCCACGACGTCGCGATGAGCGAGGACCCGCCGGACCAGCTGCCGCTCGGGGCGCTGCTGCGGGCCGAGCGGGCGCAGGACCACCAGGAGAACGAGCACGACCACGAGCACGGCCACGCGGCGTCGGCGTCGTACCGGGTCGAGGGGCCGGTCGACCCCGGCCGGGTGGTCGACCTGCTCGAGGACCCGCCGGTGGCGGCCTACCGGATGAAGGGCACGCTCGCGATCGCGACCGAGCCCGGCCGCACCAAGGGCTATGTCGTCAACGTCGTCGGCCGTCAGCTCCACGTGGCTGCGCTCCCTACCCCGCCCGACGGCGGCGAGCTGGTCGCGATCGGGATGGGTCTGGACGCCGCCGCGGCCCGGGCCCGGCTCGCGGCGGCACTGGTGCCGGCGACCGAACCGGACCCGGACGGTCGCCGGCGGCTGGAGCGGCTGCGCCGGCTCAGCGGCTAGGGCGTGTCTCCCCAGTCCGCGCCGTCGCGAGCGATGTTTGCGGCCGATCTGGCAAGGCCGAGTCGCGAAGGCGGGCCGGAGGCCCGTCGAGTCGGCGAGAACGCCGCCAGATCGAGTCGCAAACATCGCGCAGCAGGCGCGGGCTGGGGAGACGCGCCCTAGGCGCCGGCGGCCACGCGCGCCCGGAAGGCGCTCGCCGCCCGGAAGGCCGGCGCGGTGGTCGCGGCGATCTCGATCGGCTCCCCGGTCTGCGGGTTGCGGCCCTGACGGGCCGAGCGCTCGCGGGCCTCGAACGTGCCGAACTCGGCGATCCGGACCTGCTCGCCCGCGGCGACCGCCGTCACGACGGCGTCGAGCGCGGCGGCGACGGCGGCCGTCGCGGTGGCGGCGTCGAGGCCGGCGGTGCGGGCGACGTGGTCGATGAGCTGGTTGCGGTTCATGGTTCTCTCCTCGGGGTCGGGCGCTGGAGCGGGTCGCTCACCAGCTGGACTTCGTGATGCCCGGCAGCTCGCCGCGGTGGGCGAGCTCCCGGAACCGGATGCGGGACAGCCCGGCCTTGCGCAGGTAGCCGCGCGGGCGGCCGTCGACCTGGTCGCGGTTGCGCAGCCGGGTCGGCGAGGCGTCGCGCGGCAACCGGGCGAGCGCCGCGACGGCCGCGGCGAGCTCGGCCGAGCCGGGCTCGGCCGCACGGACCTGGTCCTTGAGCGCGGCCCGCCGCTCGGCGTACCGGACGACGGTGGCGCGGCGCCGCGCCTCGGCGGCGACCTTGCTCTGCTTG
The DNA here is from genome assembly GCF_018831735.1 of Pimelobacter sp. 30-1. Taxonomy (NCBI): domain Bacteria; kingdom Bacillati; phylum Actinomycetota; class Actinomycetes; order Propionibacteriales; family Nocardioidaceae; genus Pimelobacter; species Pimelobacter sp. 30-1. The sequence continues at coordinate 522,021 of NZ_NHTS01000001.1, read as the reverse complement.
GCCACCCCTCAGCGCTCCTCGCGGAACTCGACGTGGCGCCGGACGACCGGGTCGTACTTGCGCAGCGTCAGCCGGTCCGGGTCGTTGCGGCGGTTCTTGCGGGTGACGTAGGTGTGGCCGGTGCCCGCGGTCGAGCGCAGCTTCACGATCGGCCGGACGTCGGATCCTCTCTTCGCCATCAGATCTCCCCTCGTGCGCGGAGGTCGGCCACGACGGCCTCGATCCCCCGCTGGTCGATGGTCTTGATGCCGCGGGCCGAGACCCGCAGCGTGACGTGCCGTCCGAGCGACGGCACCCAGTAGCGCTTGCGCTGGAGGTTGACGTCGAAACGACGCCGGGTCCGGCGGTGCGAGTGGGACACCCGGTTGCCGAACACGGGTCGCGCCCCGGTCACCTGGCACAGCGATGACATCCGCTTCCTTCCTGTCGTATGATTGAGAACGATTCTCATTCTAATCTAAGGAGCAAGCCATGAGGAAGGGCATCCACCCCGACTACGGACCCGTCGCCTTCCGCGACCGCGCCACCGGCGACCTGGTGCTCACCGGATCGACCCTCGCCGCCCGCGCCGACGGCGCCACGGTCGAGATCGACGGGAAGGCGTACCCGGTCGTCGACGTGGACGTGAGCGTGCACAGCCACCCGTTCTGGACCGGCCAGGGCCGGGTCCTCGACAGCGAGGGCCGGGTCGAGGCATTCGAGCGGCGGTACGGGCGGGTGGCGGGCCGATGAGGGTTCCCGTCGTCCTGCTCGCGGGGGTGGATCCCGACGCGATGGCCACGACGATGGTCGGGCTCCAGTTCGACCTGCCCGGTGCGGTCGCCTGCCGGCACACCATCGACGTCGAGCGTGGGGTGCTCACCCGCACGGTCAGCGACCTGTCCGGCGTGATCGAGACCCACGAGACCCTGCTCGAGCACGCGTGCGTCAGCTGCGCGATCCGCGAGGACATCCTCCCCACGCTGGAGCGCCTGGCCCGCGACGGGCGCTGGCACAGCATCGTGGCCCACCTGCCGGTCGGCGCGGAGGCCGCGCACCTGTGCGCGGCACTGACCTGGGACACCCGGCTGGCCCGGTTCCTGCGCGTCTCGGCCGTCGTCACCGCGGTCGCCGGGCAGCACCCGGTCCGCGACCTGCTCGGCGACGACCTGCTGGCCGACCGCGGGCACCACTGCGCGCACGACGACCGGCGCGGCGTGGGCGAGGTGCTCGCCGCGATGATCGAGCACGCCGACGTGGTGGCCCTGGACGACACGTTCGCCCCGGTCGCCGCCGGTCTGGTCCGCAGCCTCGCCCGCCCCGACGCGGCGGTCGTGGACGGCGTGCACCGGCTCGGCGGCGAGACGTTGCTCGGGCGGCTGCACCAGCACTCCCGGACCGAGGCCTGGACCAGCCCGGTCCGGACCGACGCACTGCCCGTCGTCCCGGCCGAGGGGGTCTGGCAGCTCGACCTGCAGTCGCTCCAGCCCTTCCACCCCGAGCGGCTCCTGGAGTCGCTCGAGCGCCTCGGCGCGGGCGCGCACCGCTCGCGCGGCTGCTTCTGGCTGTCCACCCGCCCCGGCCGGGTGCTGGAGTGGGACGGCGCCGGCGGCCAGCTGAGCATCGGCGACCACGGGTCGTGGGGCACCCGGCGCCCGTTCACCCGGATCGTGGCGACCGGCGTCGGCGTCGCACCCGACCACCTGCGCCCGGCGTTCGCGGACCTGCTCGTGGACGCCGGCGAGTCCGGCGCTCACGCCGACACCGAGGACGGCTTCGAGCCGTGGCTCGGCCCGATCCGGAAGGCGGCGTGATGGCGGTCCCCAAGCGGCGTACGTCGCGCAGCAACACCCGGCACCGCCGGGCGCAGTGGAAGGCCGCCGCCCCCGACCTGGTCCCGGTCGTCGTCGACGGCCGCACGCACCGGGTGCCCCGGCGCCTCGCGGCGGCGGTGCACGCCGGGCTGGTCGACCCGAGCACGGGAAGGAGGATCCCGCGATGAAGGTGCGCAACTCGCTGCACTCGCTCAAGAAGCAGCCCGGCGCCCAGGTCGTACGACGGCGCGGCCGGACGTACGTGATCAACAAGCAGAACCCGCGGATGAAGGCCCGCCAGGGCTGACCCCGCGACGAGCCGGCCGATTCGGTCCTCGGGTACCGCCGATCGGCACCCGAGACCGAGGGGTGGGCCGACGGGCGTGCCTAGCGTCGAGAGCATGATCCGCCGTCCCGTCGCCGCCGCCCTGCTCGTCTGCTACTCGGTCGTCGTCGCCCGGCTCACCCTGGCCGATCCGTCGGCGGGGCGCTGGGCGTTCGACCTCGGCTGGGACGCGGCGGACGTCGCCAGCGGCGGCCGGCTGAGCTGGGACCAGACCGAGGCGCTGGCCAATGTCGCGCTGTTCGTGCCGGCCGGCTTCCTGCTCGCGATCGTGCTCGGGCGCCCCCTGCTCGCGGCGGCGCTGACCGTGCTCGCCTCGGCGTGCATCGAGCTGGCCCAGCAGCAGTTCTTCCCGAGCCGGGTGCCGACCCTGGCCGACGTCTGGCACAACGGGCTGGGCGGGCTGATCGGTGCGATCCTGGCCGCGCCGATCAGCCGGGTCCGCCGGCCCCGCCGACCCAGTGGGCGGACCGCCGTCCGAGCAAACTAGAACGCGTTATCGTTTCGCCATGAGCGAGAGCGCACCCCTCCAGCCGGAGTACGACGTCGTGGTGGTCGGGTCGGGCGGCGGCGCCCTGACCGGAGCGGCCCTGGCAGCCACCGCCGGGCTGAGCACGCTGGTCCTGGAGCGGACCCCGCTGATCGGCGGGACCTCCGCCTACTCCGGCGGCGCGTGCTGGCTGCCCGGCACCCAGGTGCAGCAGCGGGCCGGGCTGCCGGACTCGACCGAGGGCGCGCGGGCCTATCTCGCCGCCGTCCTCGACGACCCCGACCAGGAGCGCGTCGAGGCGCTGCTCGCACAGGCCCCGCGGCTCGTCGAGCAGCTCGAGGCGGACCCGCTCATGGAGCTCGAGTGGATCCCGTTCTCGGAGTACTACGACGCGCCCGGCCGGGTCCCCATGGGCCGCTCCATCCAGCCCAAGAGCATCCGCCGCGACGAGCTCGACCCCGCGGTCACCGCGATCCTGCGCCCGCCGGTCGAGCGCGACCGGGCCGGCCGACCGGGCCGCTCGACGCTGTCGGGCGGCCAGGCGCTCATCGCCCGGCTCGCGGCGATCACCGCCCGCGAGGGCGGCACGATCGCGACCTCGTGCTCGGTGACCGGCTTCGAGCGCGACGCCGACGGCCGCCTCACCACCGTCCGGTACGACGGCCCCGACGGCCCTGCCGAGGTCCGGGCCCGGCGCGGCGTGCTCATCGCGGCCGGCGGGTTCGAGGGCAGCCCCGAGCGGCGCGCCGAGCGCGGCACGCCCGGTCGCACCGCGTGGTCGATGGCCCCGCGCGGCACCAACACCGGCGAGGTGATCGACGCGGCCGCCGCGATCGGCGCGGCCACCGACTGGTCCGGCGAGGGCTGGTTCTGCCCGGGCCTGCTCCAGCCCGACGGCAGCGGCGCGTTCACGCTCGGCTTCCGCGGCGGGCTCGTCGTCGACCAGACCGGGCAGCGCTACGGCAACGAGTGCCTCCCCTACGACCGCTTCGGCCGGGTGATGGCGCAGGCGCCCGAGCGGACGCCGTCCTGGTTCGTCTTCGACAGCCGCGAGGAGGGCCGGCTCCCGGCGATCGCGATGCCCGAGGGCGAGCGGGCCGAGCACCTCGCCGCCGGCACGTGGGTCGAGGCCGCGACCATCGAGGAGCTGGCCGCCCGGACCGGGCTCGACCCCGCGGCGCTCACCGCGACCGTCGCGCGCTTCAACGCCTTCGCCGAGAACGGCAAGGACGAGGACTTCGGCCGCGGCGAGGACGAGTACGACACTTTCTTCGCCTCCGCCGGCTCCCCCAACAAGGCGCTGGTGCCGCTCGACCAGGGGCCGTACACGGCGGCCAAGATCGTGCTCTCCGACCTGGGCACCAAGGGCGGCCTGGTCACCGACGCGAGCGCGCGCGTGCTCGACGAGACGGGCGCGCCGATCCCCGGGCTCTACGCGGCCAGCAACTCGACGGCGTCGGTGTTCGGGTCGGCGTACCCCGGGCCGGGGGCGCCCCTGGGCGCAGCGATGACGTTCGCCTCGCTCGCGATCGAGGACCTGCGGGGCTGAGCCCCCGCGGGTGGCTCAGCTCTCGGCAGCCAGCCGCTCGAGCACGGTCGTCGCGAACCGGCCCAGGCTGCGCACCTGGTCGCCGCTGAGCCCCTCGAAGAACAGCTCGCGCACGAGCGCGACATGACCCGGCGCGGCCGCGGAGATCGCAGCCAGGCCGGCGTCGGTCAGGTCGACGAAGGCGCCGCGCCGGTCGTCGGCGCAGTGGCGACGCTCGACCAGGCCGCGCGCCTCCATGCGGGAGACCTGCTTGGAGACACGGCTCTTCTCCCACTGGAGCCGCTCGCCGAGCTCGAACATCCGCAGCGAGCGGTCGGGGACGTCCTGGTCGGTCAGCGCGACGAGGATCTCGTAGTCGGACAGCGACAGCCCGCTGGCCGCCTGGAGCTCGCGGTTGAGCCGCGCGGACAGCTGGGCGTTGAGATCGACCCAGGCCCGCCAGGCCAGGGTCTCCTCGTCGTCGAGCCAGCGCGTCGTCGTACTCACGGGGCCCATTCTAGCCGAGAATGTTGACATATCCACGATCTCGGAGGATGGTGGTTGACATGGCAACAATCGACCTCGACGCGATCACCAAGGATCGCGAGCGCATCAAGAAGGAGTACCTCGCTCCCGAGGGCGAGCGGCCCGAGAGCAGTGCCCGCGGCATCCACCACGCCGCCCTGCTCTCGTCCGACGTCCGGCGGACGATCGACTTCTACCAGGGGCTCCTGGAGTTCCCGCTGACCGAGATCTTCGAGAACCGCGACTACGCCGGCTCCGACCACTTCTTCTTCGACGTGGGCGCCGGCAACCTGCTCGCCTTCTTCACCCTGCCCGGCCTCGACCTCGGGCCGTACGCCGAGGTGCTCGGCGGTCACCACCACCTCGCGATCTCGGTGACCCGCGAGAAGTGGGACTACCTGCGCGCCAAGCTCGACGACGCTGGCGTCGACTACCACCTGGAGTCGAAGGTCTCGCTGTACTTCCCCGGGCCGGACGGCGAGCGCCTCGAGCTGCTCGCCGACCCGCTCGGAGAGATGTACGGCACCAAGGTGCTGTGAGCCGGGCGGCCTAGATCCAGCCGCGGCGCCTGAAGACGCCGTACAGACCGACGCTGACCATCGCCATCAGGAACAGCGCGAACGGGTAGCCCAGCTGCCAGTGCAGCTCGGGCATCTCGTCGAAGTTCATGCCGTAGACCGTGCCGATGAGCGTCGGCGCGAACAGGATGGCGGCCCAGGCGGAGATCCGCTTGACCTCCTCGTTCTGGTCGAGGCTGGCCTCGGTGAGCGCCTTCATCTCCTCGTTCTGCTGCTGGGCGACGAGGGTGGCGTTGACCGTCATGATGTCGCGCAGCAGCTGGCGGAAGCCGTCGACCTGCTCGATCACGTGGGTCAGGTGGTCGTCGACGTCGCGCAGGTAGCGCTGGAGCTCGTCGTCGGTGCCGTACTTGGCGAAGCCCGCGGTGAGCCGCCGCAGCACGGTGGCCAGCGGCCGGGTCGCGCGCTGGAACTCGATCACCTCGCGGGTGAGCTCGTAGATGCGGCGGGACACGGCGGGGTCGCCGCGGAAGACCTCGGTCTCGATCTCGTCGATGTCGTTCTCGAGGCCCGCGACGACGGGCAGGTAGCCGTCGACGACCCGGTCGAGGACGGCGTACAGGACGGCCTCGGGGCCGAGCCGGAGCAGGTCCGGGTTGCTCTCCAGGCGGCGGCGGACCGCGGCGATGTCGGGCGCCTCGGCGTGCCGGAGGGTGACTACGAAGTCGCGCCCGACGAAGACGTGCACCTCGCCGAACTCCACCTCCTCGCGGTCGTCGACGTAGCGCGCGGCCCGCAGGACGACGAACAGCGTGTCGTCGTAGCGCTCGATCTTGGGACGCTGGTGGGCCAGGATCGCGTCCTCGACGGCCAGCTCGTGCAAGCCGAACTCGTCGGCCAGCGAGGCCAGGTCGTGCTGGTCGGGGCGGTAGAGCCCGATCCAGGCGACGGCGTCGTCGTTCTCGCGCAGCGCGTTGAAGCTGTCGGCCAGGGTCGCCGGCGAGGCGACCCGGTCGCCGTCGACGTACACGGCGCTGTCGACGAGGGTCGCCCGGTCGGTCCCGCGGCGGTCGTCGCGGGGGGCCGGGGTGGACGTGGGGCGGGTCGGCTCAGCGGGCAGCTGGAGGCGTCGTACCCGACCCGTCAGGGTGCGGATCGGCTTGAAGGACCGGTTCTCGGACATGCGGCATCCTCAGGGTGCGGAGGGCGCACCCGGACGCCGGCGTGACGCATGGTCACGAGCGCGCGCAGAACCGAGCGGGACCCTCAGGGACGGTCGAGCAGAGCGGGGGTACGACTGGGAGGTTGGCCTTCCATCGCCGACCACCTCCTCGCTCCGGACTCCTGAGGTCGGGGTCAGCATAGGCCCGCGCATCGCCCCGGAGGTAACCGCCGAGGGCCTCCCGCGGGGCCGCTACGCCGCGGCTGTGACTGAATCCACGCGTCCAGCGCTCGGCCCGATTAGCCCTTGCCCCAGGCGGGGGGCCTACCATCAAGCGGCTTTTGTCGACAGTTCATAGGGGAAGCGTTGAGCACCACCGAAGACAAGTTCACTCGCTGGAAGCACCACGAAGAGCTGGCCGAGGCGATGATCCCCATCGTCGGCAAGCTCCACCGCGAGAAGGATGTGACGATCCTTCTGCACAGCCGCTCGCTGGTGAACAAGTCGGTGATCAGCATCCTCAAGACCCACCGCTACGCGCGCCAGATCGACGGCGTCGAGCTGTCGGTCGTCGACACCTTCCCCTTCCTCGAGGCGATCGCCGCGCTCGACCTCGGCGCCGCCAAGGTCGACCTCGCGCTGCTGATCCGGGCCTACCGCGCCACCGACGGTGCGCAGTCGATCCCCGAGTTCACCGCCGCCGCGCTCGCCGAGGCGACCGGTGACAACAAGAGCCCGGCACCCTGCCCGCAGGACGTCGTCCTCTACGGCTTCGGCCGGATCGGCCGCCTCGTCGCGCGCCTCCTCGTCGAGAAGTCCGGCTCCGGCAACGGCCTGCGCCTGCGCGCGGTCGTCGTGCGCAAGGCCAAGGGCGACGACCTCAAGAAGCGCGCCTCGCTGCTGCGCCGCGACTCGATCCACGGTGCCTTCAACGGGTCGATCACGGTCGACGAGGAGAAGAACCAGATCATCGCCAACGGCAACGTGATCCAGGTGATCTACTCGAACTCGCCCGCCGAGATCGACTACACCGAGTACGGCATCGACGACGCCATCCTCATCGACAACACCGGCATCTGGCGCGACCGCGAGGGTCTCTCGCAGCACCTGCGCCCCGGCATCGCCAAGGTGCTCCTGACCGCGCCGGGCAAGGGCGACGTCCCCAACATCGTGCACGGCGTCAACCACCTCGACGTCGACCTCGACGAGACGGTGCTCTCGTGCGCGTCCTGCACGACCAACGCGATCGTCCCGCCGCTCAAGGCGATGGAGGACGAGTTCGGCATCACCCGCGGCCACGTCGAGACGGTCCACTCGTTCACCAACGACCAGAACCTGCTCGACAACTTCCACAAGGCCGACCGCCGCGGTCGCTCCGCGCCGCTCAACCTGGTCATCACCGAGACCGGTGCCGCCTCGGCCGTCGCCAAGGTGCTGCCCGACCTCGACGCCAAGATCACCGGCAACTCGATCCGCGTCCCCACGCCGGACGTCTCGATCGCGATCCTCTCGCTGCAGCTCAAGCGCGAGACCACCCGCGACGAGGTCAACGCCCACCTGCGCAAGGCGTCGCTGACCGGCCCGCTGGCCCGCAACCTCGACTACACGACCGCCTCGGACGCGGTGTCCACCGACTTCATCGGCGCCCGCGCGGCCTCGATCGTCGACGGCGGCGCCTCGATCGTCGACGGCGACTCGGCGATCCTCTACGTCTGGTACGACAACGAGTTCGGCTACTCCTGCCAGGTGCTGCGCACCGTGCAGTACATCTGCGGCGTCGAGTACACGACGCTCCCGCGGGTCTGACCGCACCCGGTCACCGGCGCCGGTCCGCGCCCCCTTGTGTGGGGGTGTGGGCCGGCGCACACTGGTTGTGAGGGGCCCTCTCACCGGGGAGCCACCGAAGGGACCGGAACCATGAACGAACGCCACGAGTCCGGCGTCGACACCTTGGCCGACACCGTCATCCAGACCCACGCGGTCCTCTACGCGCGGATGCACAGCGCTTCCTCCTGCCGCCCGACCCGGGACCGCCCCCGCGCCCGGCAGACCGCCACCGACCCGTTCCTGGCGAGCACCAGCCGGCACCTCTCCGCGGCCAACGCGGTCCTCGGGCCGGCCGCGCGCCACCACCTCGACCACGGCAGCGAGCGGGCCCACGACTTCGCCCAGCAGTGCCGCCGGCTCGAGATCGCGCTGAGCCAGGTCAAGGCCAAGCTCTACGGCTCCACGTTCGTCGTACGGCGTCCGTGGGACTCGATCTGGGAGGAGGTCGGCCGCGAGCTCGCCCGGACGCGCACGCTCGAGGCGCAGCTCGTGACCGACCTGGGCACGGCCGCCGCGGAGCGCTGCGACGAGCTGGCCGAGCGGCTCTACTGGACCGAGCGCCGGGGGCCGACCCGGCCGCACCCCTACCTGCCCCACCGGGGCGTGCCCGGACGCATCGCGCGCCGGGTCGCCGTCCGGGTGGACCGGTTCTGGGACACCGCCGAGGGCCGGATGGTGCCCGACCCGGTGCGTCCCGAGCGCAACCGCGACGGGCGTCTCGTGCAGTACCTGCTCGCCGACCCGCACGTGTCCTGAGCCCCGCTCCCGCGGGGTGTTACACGGGTGCGGCGTGAGCATGCCCACGCCCGTTACGTGACGCGGGCCACTGCGCTTGCTCTTGCAAGCACGGTGGAATCGTCCGTCCTCCCGTCCGGGAGGCCGCTCCCGTCGCGCCGAGGCCCGCGCACGACGGAGGGTGACATCGACACCGATGAGGAGAGCGCGGGCACGGGAGACCCAAGCAGTACGCCGGACCACGCTGGTCCGGCTGGGGGCGAAGGATTCGTTCCGGGGCACCAGCAGCCCAAGCCCGACAGGTCATCTTCCGCAGGCGTCGCTGACGAAAGACCACGATGTCCTTCACCCTGCCGCGCGCTGCCGCGCGCCTGCTCCTCGTCCCGGTCGCCCTCTCGGCGTTCCTGGTCACGGTGCCCTCGGCCCACGCGAACGAGACCTTCGAGTCCGCCTCCGGTGTCGCCACCGACGCCGGCACCCAGCGCCAGGTCGACGAGGGCGAGCGTGCCGCGCACCTCGCCGCCCGTCGCGGTGAGCGCGTGATCGCCAAGGCCCGCTCGCGCGCCGGCGACCCGTACCGCTACGGCGCCGCCGGCCCCAACGCCTTCGACTGCTCGGGCCTGGTCCAGTGGACCTACCGCCAGGTCGGCAAGCGCCTGCCGCGCACCTCGGGCGCCCAGGCCGGCGCCACCCGCCGGATCGCGCACCCGCGCCGCGGCGACCTGGTGTTCTTCACCAGCGGCGGCCACGTCTACCACGTCGGCATCTACGCCGGCAGCCACACGATCTGGCACGCCTCGCGCCCCGGCGTCCCGGTCCGCAAGGAGCGGATCTGGACCGGCTCGGTCTTCTACGGCCGCGTGCGCTGACCCCGGTAGGGTCCGCCGTGTGACCGTGTACGTCGACGACATGCAGCTCGAGGCCGTGGTCGGCCCCGTCGACGGCGTCTGGTCGCACCTGCTCTCGGACCTGCCCGGCGAGGCCGGCCGGCGCGAGCTGCTCGCGTTCGCCGAGCGGCTCGGCATCGAGGCGCGCTGGATCCAGAAGCCGGGCACGGCCCGCGAGCACTTCGACGTCACCGAGCCGACCCGGCAGCGGGCGCTCGCCCTGGGGGCGAGGCCGATCCGCTACGGGCGGGCGGTCGCGGCGATCACCCGGGCGAAGCGGGACGGTCTCAGCGGCCGGTGAACTCCGGCGGACGACGCTCGACGAAGGCGGTCATCGCCTCGTCGAGGTCGTCGCTGAGCAGGAACGCGGCGTTCCACACGGCCGTGTAGCGCAGGCCGGCCTCGACCCGCGGCGCGCGCTCGGCGTCGAGGACGTCCTTGATGCCGCGCAGGACGAGAGGCGAGTTGGCCGCCATCCGGGCCGCGAGGTCGGCCGCGGCGGTCCGGGCCTCGGCGGCGGTCGGGTGGACGTGGTTGACCAGGCCGAGCTCCGCGGCGCGTACGGCGTCCACGTCGTCGCCGGTGAGCGCGAGCTCGCGCAGGTGGCCGTCACCGATGACGCCGACCAGGCGCTGGAGGCTGCCGAGGTCGGCGACGATGCCGACCTTGGCCTCGCGGACGCTGAAGACGGCGTCGGCCGAGGCGATCCGGACGTCACAGGCGACCGCGAGGTCGACGCCGCCGCCGATGCACCACCCGGTGACCGCGGCGACTGTCGGCTTGCGCAGGCCCGCGACGACGTCGAGGGCGCCCTGCCAGCGCCGGACCAGGGCGAGGAGCTCCTGGCGGGCGCCGGCGTGGGTCGCGCTGCGCAGCGGCGCGAAGGTGCCGGCCGCGGCGCCCAGGTCGAGGCCGTAGGAGAAGTGGTCGCCTGCGCCCGCCAGGACGACGGCGCGCACGCTGTCGTCGGCGTCGAGGTCGGCGAAGGTCGCGGCCAGCTCGGCGAAGAAGGCGTCGTCCATGACCGCCTTGCCGCCGGGTCCGGCCAGACCGACGGTGGCGACGGCGCCGTCGCGGGTGAGGGTGAAGCGGGGCTCGCTCATGCGGTGACCTCCGTGACGATCTCGGAGAGCCGGCGCACCTGGGCGACCCGCTCCGCGTCGCCCGCGGCGAGCGGGTTGAGCAGGAACGTGCGGACGCCGGCCGCGTGGAACTCGCCGACCTGGCGCCGGACGGAGTCCTCGTCGCCCATCAGGGTGACCGCCTCCACCAGCTCGTCCGGTACGGCGGCCGCCGCCGCGGCCTTGTCGCCCGCCAGGTAGCGGTCCTGGATCTCCTTGGCCTCGGCCTCGTAGCCGTAGCGGCAGGCGAGCTGGTTGTAGAAGTTCTTGTCGCGCGCGCCCATGCCGCCGATGTAGAGCGCGAGCTGGTTGCGCACCGCCTGCACGGCCTCGGCCGGCGGCTCGCCCAGGTGGTAGTGAATCTGGAGCTGGATGTCGAGCTCGCCGAGCGCGGGATCGCGCCGCGCGAAGCCCTCGGCCAGCGGCTCGCCCCAGGCCAGGTCGCGCTTGGCCGGGTGGAAGAACAGCGGCTGCCAGCCGTTGGCCAGCTCGGCGACGAGCGCGACGTTCTTGGGCCCGAGCGCGGCGACCGAGATCGGGATCTCCGAGCGCACCGGGCGGTTGATGATCTTGAGCGGCTTGCCGAGGCCCGAGCCGCCCTTGTCCTTGGTCAGCGGGATGTCGTAGTACTTGCCCTCGAACTCGACCGGCTCGCGGCGCCACACCTGGCGGCAGACCTCGATCACCTCGCGGGTGCGGCCGAGCGGGGCGTCGTACTTGACGCCGTGGAAGCCCTCGATGACCTGGGGCCCGCTGGCGCCGAGGCCGAGGGTGAACCGGCCGTCGGAGACGAAGTCGAGGCCCGCGGCCGTCATCGCGGTCAGCGACGGGGTGCGGGTGTAGATCTGGAAGATCGCCGACATCAGCTCGAGCCGGTCGGTCTTGGCCGCGATGTAGCCGAGCTGGCTGACCGCGTCGAACGAGTAGGCCTCGGGCATCGCGACCAGGTCGAGGCCGTTGCGCTCGTACTCCTGGAGGAGCTCCACGGTCTCGGCGAAACCGCCCGAGTAGTCGATGATCATGCCGAGCCGCATCACGCCTCCAGGTTGTCGAGCGATTGCCGGGACCTGGGACGGGAGCGTAGCCCGCGGACCCGACCCACTAGATTTCAGTGCGTGTCCGGCATCGCTCACCTGCTCCAGCGCCACGGAGCGGGCGACGTCAGCGACGACGCCGCGGTCCTCGGTGCCTACTCGTCCGACGCCTCGCTCTACCGCGTCCCCCCGGTCGCCGTCGCGTTCCCGCGCTCGGCCGACGAGGTCGCCGCGATCCTCGCCGCCGCCCGTGCGGAGGGCCTGACCCTCACCGCCCGCGGCGCCGGTACGTCGGTCGCGGGCAACGCGATCGGGCCCGGCGTGGTCGTCGACTTCAGCCGGCACCTCAACCAGGTCGTCTCGGTCGACGTCGAGGCCGAGACCGCCGTCGTCCAGCCGGGCGTCGTGCAGGCCGCGCTGCAGAAGGCCGTCGCCGGCCACGGGCTGAAGTTCGGGCCCGACCCGTCGACCAGCACCCGCTGCACCATCGGCGGGATGATCGGCAACGACGCGTGCGGCGCGCGCTCGCTGGCCTACGGACGCACCTCGCACAACGTGCGCGGCCTGCGCGGGCTGCTCGCCGACGGCACCCCCCTCGTCACCGGGTACGACGCCGCGGGCAAGCCGGTCGCCAGCGCCGAGGGCTCCGACGTCCTCGACCGGCTGCGCGGGCTGGTCGCCGACGACCTCGGCACGGTGCGCACCGAGTTCGGCACGTTCGGCCGGCACGTCTCGGGCCTCGCGCTCGACCACCTCGTGCCCGAGCGCGGCTTCGACCTGACCCGCGCGCTGGTCGGCTCCGAGGGCACGCTCGCCGTGCTCACCGAGGCCACCGTGCGGCTGGTCCGGGCGCCGAAGGCGTCGCTGATGATCGTGCTGGGCTTCCCCGACTTCCCGACCGCGGGCTACGCGACGACCGAGGTGCTCGCGTTCGAGCCGTCGGCGTGCGAGGGCCTCGACCGGCGCATCGTCGACGTGATCCGCGAGCGGCGCGGTCCCGACGCCGTCCCGCCGCTGCCGGCCGGCGACGCCTGGATGTTCGTCGAGCTCTCCGGCGACGACCCCGATGACGTACGACGCCGCGCGGACCTGCTCGCCGCGGCGGGCCTCGGCGTCTCCGCCCTCGTCGTCGACGACCCGCGCACGGCCGACCGGCTCTGGAAGATCCGCGCCGACGGGGCCGGCCTCGCCGGGCGGGCGCCGTCCGGCAAGCCGGCCTGGGCCGGCTGGGAGGACTCCGCCGTGCCGCCCGAGCGCCTGGGCGAGTACCTCACCGCCTTCGAGGGCCTGCTCTCCGCGCACGAGCTGACCGCGATGCCGTTCGGCCACTTCGGCGAGGGCTGCCTGCACGTGCGGATGGACTTCCCGTTCGCCCGGCCCGACGGCGCTGACCGCTTCCGTGCCTTCCTCGAGGAGGCGGCCGACCTCGTCACCTCGCTCGGCGGCTCACTCTCGGGCGAGCACGGCGACGGCCGGGCCCGCAGCGACCTGCTGCCGCGGATGTACTCCCCCCGCGCGCTCGGCCTGATGGCCGCGGTCAAGGACCTCTTCGACCCGACCGAGGTGCTCAACCCCGGCATCCTCGTCGACGCGGCGTCGAGCACCGACGACCTGCGCTACTCCTCGACGACGCGGCTGACCAAGGGGCTCGCGTTCGCCTACGCGGACGACGGCGGGGACTTCGGCCAGGCGGTGCACCGCTGCACCGGCGTGGGCAAGTGCCGCGCCGACAACAGCGGCTCGGGCGGCGTGATGTGCCCGTCGTACCAGGCGACGAAGGAGGAGATCCACAGCACGCGCGGCCGCGCCCGGCTGCTCCAGGAGATCGTCAACGGCGACAGCGACGTGTCGTGGGGCTCCCCCGCCGTGCACGACGCGCTGGACCTCTGCCTGGCCTGCAAGGGCTGCGCCTCCGACTGCCCGACCGGCACCGACATGGCGTCGTACAAGGCCGAGGTGCTGCACCAGACCTACAAGCGCAAGATCCGGCCGCGCTCGCACTACTCGGTCGGCTGGCTGCCGCGCTGGGCCAAGGTCGGCTCGGCGATGCCGCGCTTCGCCAACCGGTCGATGGACGTGGGGCCGCTGCGCAAGGTCGCGCTCAAGGCGGCGGGCGTCGACACCCGGCGCCGGATGCCGGCATTCGCGCGGCGCACCTTCCGGCGTACGTTCGGCGGCGCCGCGGGCACCGGCACGCCCGTCGTGCTCTTCGTGGACTCCTTCACCAACCACTTCGCGCCCCAGGTCGCCGATGCGGCGGTCGAGGTGCTGCGCGCGGCCGGGTACGATCCGCGGATCACCCGGCAGCAGGAGTGCTGCGGGCTGCCGTGGATCAGCACCGGCCAGCTCGACGGCGCGGCGAAGCGGATGCGGGGCATGGTCGACGCCCTCGCCGCCGACGCGCGGGCCGGCGTACCGATCGTCGGGATCGAGCCGTCCTGCACCGCCGTGCTGCGCCACGAGCTGCGCGAGCTGGTCCCCGGACCGGACTCCGACGCCGTCGCCGCCGCGACCCTGACCCTGGCCGAGGCGCTCGCGAAGGCCCCGGACTGGACGCCGCCGGACCTCACCGGCGTCCGCATCGTCGCCCAGCCGCACTGCCACCACCACGCGGTGATGGGCTGGAACGCCGACCGGACGCTGCTCGAGAAGGCCGGCGCCCAGGTCGAGGCCGTGGCCGGCTGCTGCGGCATGGCCGGCAACTTCGGCGTCGAGCAGGGGCACTACGAGGTGTCCGTCGCGGTCGCCGAGCAGAACCTCCTCCCGGCCCTGCGCGCCTCGGCGGGCGAGGCCCGGCGGGTCGTGCTGGCCGACGGCTTCTCGTGCCGGACCCAGGTGGGCGAGCTCGCGCCCGACGAGGCGCCGGTGCACCTCGCCGAGCTGCTCGCACGCGGGGTCAGCGGGCGCTGAGCCACTCCTGCGTCCGCACGTCCAGCGCGGCGCGGGCGTCCTCGTCGCGCGCGGCCTCGGACGGCTCGACCGGACGGCTCTTGCGGTAGTAGCCGGACGCCGCCCCGGGGTCGGTCGCGATCCGGACCAGGTGCTCGGCCGACGCGGCCGGGGACATCAGGCTGCGCCGCTCCAGGGGCAGCGCGAGCCGACGGAGGCGGCGCAGCAGCGGGCGGGTCTCCAGGCCGCGGTCGGCGATGTTGGTCGACACCGCGCCGGGGTGGGCCGCCAGCGCGCGGAGGCCCTGGTCGCCGTACTGGGTGGCGAGGAGGGCCGCGTGGTGGACGAGGCCGAGCTTGGAGGTGCCGTACGCCGCCCACGAGTCGTACGGCGCGTCCTCGCCCAGGAGCCGGTCGGTGGTGCCGCGCTCGTGGAGCTGTGAGACGACGTGCAGGACGGTCGGCTCGGGGGCCGCGAGCAGCAGCGGCAGCAGCGCGGTGGTGAGGTCGACGGTGCCGAGGTAGTTGGTCCGCCAGTGCACCTCGTGCCCGTCGACGAGCTGCGGCTCCTTCCACCGCGACCCGAGGTCGAGGTGGATGCCCGCGCTGTTGACCAGGAGGTCGAGCCGGTCCGACCGCTCGGCGTACGCCGCGGCGAAGGCCGCGACCGACGCGCGGTCGGTGAGGTCGAGCGTCGCCCGCGTCGTGGTGGTGACCTCCCAGCCGGCCGCCGTCAGCGCGTCGGCGACGGCGCGGCCGATCGAGCCGGCGCCGGCACCGGTGACGACGGCGCGGCCGGCGTGGCCGGCGTTCACGCCGTCACCAGACCACGCCGCGGTCGACGACGAGGTTGGCGCCGGTGACCGAGGCGGCGGCCGGGGAGGCAAGATAGAGCAGCGCCTCGGCGACGTCCTGCGGGGGCATGAAGCCGGGGATCACGGAGGTGCTGCGCGCGATCAGGTCCCAGTTGGTGTCGGCGGGCAGCCCGGCCGCCGCCGCCTCGACCATCGGGGTCGCGATCCCGCCCGGGGAGACGCAGTTGACCCGCACGCCCTTGGTCGCGAACTCGACCGCCAGCGCCCGCATCCCGAGCAGCAGCGCGGCCTTCGACGCGCAGTACGGCGCGTTGTAGGGCTGTCCCATCACGGCCGAGATCGACGCGACCGAGACGACATTGCCCTTGCTCTCGACGAGCGCGTCCGCGAACGCCTGGGCCAGCATCAGCGGCGCGAGGGCGTTGACGTCGAAGTGCTTGCGCAGCAGGGCGGCGTCGAGCGCGCCGAGCTCGGCGAACTTCTGGATGCCGGCGACATTGCAGAGCACGTCCAGACCCCCGAGCTCCTCCAGCGCACCGGCGACGAAGGCGTCGCGCGCGGCGTCGTCGGCGAGGTCGCAGGCGGTGACGTTCGCGGCCGGGACGACGTCGGTGGCGACCACCCGGGCCCCCTCCTGGCGGAACAGGTCGGCCACGACCTGCCCGAGGCCGCCGGAGGCTCCGGTGACGACGACGCGGCGTCCGGTGAAGCGCTGGGCGCGGGCTGCGTTCGGGTCGGTCATGCGCGGTCCTCCTGGCTCGTGGCGCCGCGGCGTGCGGCGTTCCGCGAGAACAATAGAACGTGTTCTAGTCGACGTCACGGCATCTTAGGGTGCCCTCAGTTTTGCCACCTACGGTGGTTGCCATGTCATCCAAGAAGCTCGGTTCCCGGAAGATCCTCATCCTCGGCGGCGTCCTCGTCGCGCTCGTGGTCGTCGCCGTCACCGTCGGGCCCTGGGCCTACGGCAAGTTCGTGGTCGGCGATCAGCCCGACGAGCTGGCCCTGCCCGCGGCCGGCAGCTCCGCCGACGCGAAGCCCGACACCAGCGCCGCCACCGACGCGCTCGACGGCGCATGGACGGTCGGCGCGGACTCCGCGGCCGGCTACCGCGTCGACGAGGTGCTCTTCGGCCAGAACGTCACCGTGGTCGGCCGCACCGACCAGGTCGAGGGCAGCGCCACGGTCGCCGACGGCGTCCTCAGCGCCACCACGATGAGCGTCGACATGGAGTCGGTGGCCACCGACGAGTCGCGCCGGGACGCGCAGTACCGCGACCGGATCATGGACACCGCGACCTACCCGACCGCGACCTTCACCCAGACCGCGCCGGTCGAGCTG
Source organism: Pimelobacter sp. 30-1 (assembly GCF_018831735.1). Classification (NCBI taxonomy): domain Bacteria; kingdom Bacillati; phylum Actinomycetota; class Actinomycetes; order Propionibacteriales; family Nocardioidaceae; genus Pimelobacter; species Pimelobacter sp. 30-1. The sequence continues at coordinate 505,017 of NZ_NHTS01000001.1, read as the reverse complement.
CCGGCCACCGGCGGCCGGTTCACCGTCACGGTGCCCGGCGACCTCACGGTCCGCGGAGTCACCCGCGCGGTCGAGGTCGAGCTCGACGTCCAGGCCTCCGGTGAGGCGCTCGACGTCGCGGGCAGCATCGACGTGGTGTTCGCCGACTACGAGATCCCCGAGCCCGGCTTCTCCGGGATCTCGGTCGACGACCACGGCAAGATCGAGTTCCTGCTGAAGATGGCCCGCTGAGGCCGTCGGCTCACCAGTCCTGCCACGGGATGATCGTCCGCAGCGGGGTGCTCAGCAGCACCTCCTCCGACGCGGCGGCCTCGGCGCTGAGGCCGCCGGCCAGCTCGGCGGTACGGGCGTCGATCGCCGCGGCGGTCGGCAGCGGGTCGCCGTCGAGGTAGACGAGGCGGATCCGCAGCGACTCCGGGGCGTCGGGGGTCTCGGTGGCCAGCGGCAGCGACGGGTGCGACTGGTGGTGGGCGAACGAGAACGTCCACGCGCCGGCCACCCCGTCGAGGTCGAGCAGCGCCGGGACCAGGCTGCGGTCCTGCCAGGCGTAGTGCTCGTGGGTCGCGCCGCTGTGGGGCGCGGCGTGGCGGGAGAGGGTCAGGTGCAGGCCGCGGTTGGGGCGGTAGGGCAGCACCTCGGGCGAGACGAGGGCGGAGGGCGCGGCGTACCCCTTGACGGGGCGGAAGAACGACAGCAGCTTGCGCTGCACGCCCGGGATGAGCGGCCCGCGGCCCCACTGGAACGAGTCGGAGCCGAGGTCGGACCACTCCCGCAGCGCGCGCTCGACGGGGTCCTTGAACCAGTACATCGCCACGTAGTCGGTCGCCGCGTGCTCGTCGGACGCGACGCCGCCGCGGTAGTCGTCCGGGCGCGCCCACCGGTCACCCCACAGGACGCCGGGCAGCGCCAGGTTCTCCGGCCGGTGGTCGAGCTGGTGCCACTCGTTGTAGGCGCGGTGCTCCTCGGGGCCGGCGCCGGCGAGGGTCACGAACGAGAAGAACACGAGCGGGCTGGTCACGGCTGCCTCCTGGCGAGCGGTCGGCGATGGGGTACTCTCGAAAACCAAGCAAGCACTTGGTCTATCAGAGGACCAGGCCCCGAGGGAAGAGGCACCCGTGAAGATCGGCATCAACAGCCCCGTCGTGGTGCAGCTCCCCGGCGCGTTCTCGCCCTGGGAGGCCGAGGCCGGCATCGACGAGCTCGGCGCGATCGCCGAGACGGCCGACACCCTCGGCTTCGACTTCCTCACCTGCAGCGAGCACGTCGTGGTGCCGACCGACATCGCCGCCCAGCGCGGCGGGACGTACTGGGACCCGCTCGCCACCTTCGGCTACCTCGCCGCCCGCACCACCCGGATCCGGCTCGCCACCCAGGTCCTCGTCCTCGGCTACCACCACCCCCTCGCCATCGCGAAGCGCTACGGCACCCTCGACCTCGTCAGCGGCGGCCGGCTCGTCCTCGGGCTCGGCGTCGGCTCGCTCGAGGAGGAGTTCACGCTGCTCGGCGCGACCTTCGAGGGGCGCGGAGCGATCGCGGACGACGCGCTGCGGGCCTTGCGGGCGTCGCTCTCGCAGGAGCGGCCGTCGTACGCGGGGGCGCACTATGCGTTCGACGACGTGGTCGTCTCGCCGCACGCCGTCCAGGCGTCGGTGCCGCTGTGGATCGGCGGCCGTACGCCGCGCTCCCTGCGCCGCGCCGTCGAGCTCGCCGACGGCTGGGTCCCCTTCGGCCTCGCCCCCACCGAGCTCGCCACCCTGCTCGGCCGCTTCGATCTGCCGGCCGGCTTCGAGGTCGTCCTCTCCCCCGACCGCGCCCTCGACCCCACCCGCGAGCCCGGCGCGACCGCCGACGCGCTCGGCGTGCTCGCCGAGGCGGGGGCGACGGCGGCGTCGGTGCGGGTGGCGGCGGACTCGGCCGGGCACTACCGGGAGCAGCTGGCAGCGCTGGCGGCGTACCTGCCCGCGAAGTAGCAGGTTTCGCCCCTCGAAGTCGCAGGGTTCGGGCGGCGAAGTCGCAGGTGGGGGCGGCGAACGTGGCCCGGGGGTCGAGTCCGGGCCACGCATGGGCCGCACCGCCTCAGGAGTGACCCAGGTCGAGCCGCGCCCAAGGGGGGCCGGGGTGCGGCTCGACCGATCCGCATCCTGCCCTGCCCCCCGCCCACCCGTACGACGCCCGCAGCGATCTCACCCGCTTGTTCACCCGTTGCCCCGGGGCGAGCGCGAAGGCTCAGCGGCGCTGGGGTCCGTCGTGGAGCAGGCCGAGCTGGATGCCGCGCTCGATGGCGGCCTCGCGCGAGTTGATGCCCCACTTGCGGTAGATGCTGCGCATGTGGGACTTCACCGTCTCCGGCGACAGGTGCAGGACGGCGGCCACCTGGCTGCGGCGCGGGTGGTCGAGGGTCGCGCGGAGGACGGCGATCTCCTGGCCGGTCAGGGGGACCGAGGCGACGCCGGCGTCGACGGGGCCGACCAGGTCCACCGCCAGGTACGACGAGGCGCCGGGTCGGTCGGTGGTGTGGGCGAAGTCGCGCAGGCTCTTGAGGTCCGCGCCGGGGACGTGGAGGAGCAGGGCGCGGGCGCCGTGCTCGTCGTACAGGGCGGCGGCGCGGTCGAGGAGGGCGCCGGCGGCGTCGGTGTGGCCGGCGCGGAGGGCGGCGGCCGCGCCGAGGGTGGCGAGGCTGGTGCGGGAGCGGATGCTGTGGCCGGGCTGGGCTTCGAGGCGGGGGACGAGGTGGAAGGCGCCGGCGGGGTCTCCGGCGGTGAGGCGGGTGAGCATCTGGGCCGAGGCGAGCTGGCCGGGCCAGCGGGTGGGGACGCGCAGGAGGGCGGCGGCGTCGCGGGAGCGGCCGTGGGCCAGCCAGGCGACGGCGAGGAGGCCGCGCAGCATGCTGGTGCCGAGGTTGTCGCCGATGCCGGGTGGGCCGGGGGTGCGCTGGAGGGCGTCGGCGATCCGCTGGGCCTCCGCTCCCCCTTCGCCGAGGCCGAGGCGGGCCTGGAGCATGGTCCAGGTCAGGAAGGGCCAGAACTCGGCGGTGTGGATGAAGGACTCGCAGCCGTCGTACTCGGCGAGGGCGCCGGTGAAGTCGAAGTCGTCGAGCTTGAGCATCGCGTTGCCGATCCGGCCCAGCGAGTTGACGAAGGTGTGCGCGTGGTCGCGCGGCCAGGCGGCGGGGTCGACCAGGCGGGCGATCTCGGCGGCGTCGCGGGAGCGGCCGTCGATCGCGGAGAGCCCGACGCCGTAGACGAGCGTGTAGTTGCGCGACCAGGGCATCGTCGCGGACGCGATGGCGCGCGAGATCACCTCGTGGCCGCGGTCGATCTCGCCGACGGCGAAGAACGAGTAGCCGATCTGGCGCAGGCCCATCGCGCGCAGCTCGACCATCCGGCGGTCGTCGCCGATGTCGATGTCGTCGTAGTAGTCGAGCGCGCCCTGGCCGGCCGCGGCCGACTCCAGGTAGCGGCCGACGTAGCGCAGGCACGCGGTCTTGGCCGAGCGCTGGAAGAAGGACGCCGGCCGGTCGAGCTGGCGCCAGTCGTCGCTGGTCTGGTCGGCGGTGCGGACCAGGAACTCGACGGCCGCGCCGCGGGTGGCGGGATTGCTCAGCAGGGCGAGGCCGCGCGCCAGGGCGAGCATCGGGTGCCTCATCAGGACGGCGCGCGGGATGCGGCTGAGCTGCAGGTCGAGGTGGTCGGTGGTGTAGCTCTCGGGCGAGCTGAGCACGACGCTGCGGAAGATCCGGCTGGCCAGCTCGTAGCGGCCGGCGTCGACGGCGAGCTCGAGGGCGAGCTCGTGCTCGTCGTGCTCGTAGAGCCAGGTCGCGGCGATGCCGGCCCCGCGGCGGTAGCGATCGGGGTCGCTCGTCATCAGCTCGCTGCGGACGGCGTCGCGCAGCGAGTCGACGTACTGGAAGACGGGGCGGTCGGCCAGGTAGGGCACCCAGCGGCCGAAGCCGTTCCACTCGAGCTCGGCGACGACGGGGGCGGCGTCCTCGATGCCGGTGAGGGCCTGCGCCAGCTCGAGGTCGAAGTACGGCGCCAGGACGGTGTCGCGGACGAACTCGGAGGTGAGCGAGTCGTCGAGCTGGGCGCTGAGGTCCTGGGCGACGATCGTGCGCCACTCGACGGAGTCGCGCGAGGGCAGCCGGCTGCGCGCACCGAGCGCGAGGCTCGCGGCGCGGATGGCCAGCGGGTAGCCGCGGGTGTCGCGGTGCAGGTCGCCGGCCACGCCGCGGACGATGTCCGAGCCGTGCTCGGCCAGGAAGAGCGCGGTCTCCTCGGCGGTGAACTGGAGGTCGTCGTCGGTGACGAGACGGACGTCGCCGCGGACCCGGCGGGCCGGGTCGGCCAGGCTGGTCGCGGCCCGGGTGGTCACCACGACGCGGAGGTTGGGCAGCAGCGCGGTCAGCCGCAGGATGTCGTCGTCCACCTGGGCGGTGGCGTCGCGGACGTGCTCGTAGGCGTCGAAGACGAGCACCACCGGCCCCTTGCCGGCGAGCAGGTCGCGCAGCACCGGTACCGGGTCGTGGTGGGCGTCGACGTCGTTGGCGACGACGTCGGCGCGCTCGGGCGAGAGGTGGCCGAGGCGGCGCGCGGACGCGATCACCGTCGTCCAGAAGGCGTGGTCGGACTCGATGCCGGCGTTGAGCGCGACCCAGACCAGGCGCTCACCCGGGGGCCGCTCGCCGGCGGCCCACTGCCGGACGAGGGTGGTCTTGCCGAAGCCGGACGGAGCCTGCAGCACCGTGATCGGTGCCGGGTCGAGGTCGAGCAGCGCGAGCAGGCGCGACCTCACGATCGCGCTGCCGCGGGCGTCGGGAACTCGGCCGCTCGGGGGGAAAGCCGCCATGTGCGCATGCTGCCCTAACCGTGATGGTGCGGGACCGCCGGGGTGAGCGGCGTCGGTACGCCGTCACCCCGGTGGTCACCAGGGGTTTCGATCAGGCGATCGGGGTCGCGATCACGACCTGGTTCTTCGTGTAGTGGAACCGGCCGTTGCTGTAGCGGACCTTGCCCGTGCAGGTCACCAACGTCAGCTGGTGCGCACCGGTGGTCGACACCGGAGCACCGGTGAAGCCCTTGGTCCGCTTCTGCGTGTAGACCTTGGTGATCCGGTACTTCTGCACCTTGCCGTCCGTGCCGCGCACGGTGACGACCTGACCCACCTTGGCCTTGTTCAGCTTCCCGAACGCACCCGGCTTGTCATGACGATCCGAGACGTGACCCGCGATCACGGTCGCACCGACGGCCTCGCCCGGCATGGCCGACTGCTGCAGCCAGCCGCCCTTGCGGACGTCGTCCGGGATGACCATCGCGCCGCGACGGATGCCGACGACGTCGATCTTGGCCTTCATGCCCAGCGCCGGGATCGCGACCTGGGCCGGACGGGCCTGGCGGCCGAAGGCCGACGGGTCCACGCCGGCGAAGCCGGTCTCGATCTTGATCTTGCCGACCTCGGCCCGGTGCACCAGCGTCGTCTCCGCGGCCAGGCCGCAGGCGTGCGTGGCCGCGCTGTTGCGCCGGTCCTCGGAGGTGGCGACCACCCAGGTGTAGTAGCCCGGCTTGCTCACCGACACCGCCGGGCTGCGGAAGGTGCCGCTGCGCGGGGCGAAGGTGACCGAGCCGGCCCGCTTGGCCGGGATGCACGCGATCGAGGCGCGGTCGGTGAACGGGCCGTACAGCGTGGCCGTGCCGGTCGCGTCGCCACCGGGCAGGAAGCCGGTGAGCGTGATCTCGTCGCGCAGGGCGACCGCCGCGGGCTTGCCGCCCTTGGCGACCTTCATCGCGACCTTGCGGTCGGCGCGCGTGGTGAGCACCGGGGCACCGAGCGGGCCGGTCGCCGTGGTGAGCGTGTTGCTCGGCTCGGTCACCGGCTGCGGCACCTGCCCACCGCGGGTCGGCCCCTGGTAGGTCACCGACGCGGTGTTCTCGACGCCCCCGCGCACGACGTCCTCGTGCGTGATCGTGTACGTCGCCGTGAACTCCGCCTGCGCACCCGGGGCGATCGTCGCCACGCTCGCCGGCGCGACCGCCGAGAGACCCGGCAGCGCGTCGGACACCGAGATGTCGTGCGCCGTCGCCTTGCCGTGGTTGGTCACGGTGAAGGTGTAGGTGAGCACGTCACCGTCGTCCGCCTTGCCCTGGGGCGCGACGTCCGTGGTGAGCCGGGCCGACTTCACGATCTCGAGGTCGGCCTCGGCGTCGGCGATGTCGACCTCGGCCGTGGAGCCCGGTCCCTCGGGCGAGACGACCTCGCCGCCGTCGGGGTCGGTCGCCTTGGCGGTGGCGGTGTTGACCACCTGGCCGCCGGCGTCGACGTCGGCCTGGGTGACCGTGTACGTCGCGGTGAACTCCGCGTCGTCACCGGCCGCGAGCGTCGCGACGCTGGCCGGCGTGACCGGCGAGAGGCCCGGCAGGGCGTCGTCGACCGACACGTCGTCGACCGCGACGTAGCCGGAGTTGTGCACGACGAACGTGTAGGTGATGACGTCGCCCGCGTCGGCCTTGCCGGCCGTGCCGTGGTCGGTGGTCAGCGCCGCGGTCTTGGTGATCTCGATCCCGGGCGTGCTCGGGCAGCCCGTCACCATCTGCGGCAGGCCCCAGCCGTTGGCGGTACCGGCGGTGAGTGGCAGAGCCGCGGCGTCGAAGCCGGCCTCGGCCGGGTCGGCGGCGTCGGGGCTGGCGATGACACCGAGCGCCGCTGCGCCCCGGTTCACGACGTACATCCGGCCGTCGGGTCCGCGCTTCACCTGGCCGCCGCTGGCGTGGTACTGGCCGAAGTCGAACTCGGTCGCCTTGACGGCGGCACCGTCCGCGGCGCCCGCGATGTCGTAGCGGAACAGGTGCGCGCCGCCGAAGATGCGGGTGGCGTAGACGTGGTCACCCGACGGGGAGAAGTCGGCGGAGTACATGTTGCCGCCCACCCCGGTGGGGGTCGACCACTCGAAGCGCTGCGCGAACCGGCCGGTGCCGGCGTCGAAGTCCATCAGCCGGATCCGCGAGGCGCCGGCGTTGTTGCCGGTGGCGAGCAGGACCGACGACAGGTCGGGGCTGAGGTTGAGCGTGCCGTACTGGTTGTAGTTCGGCGTCGGCATCACGCTGATGACGGAGTCACCTGCGGTGAGCGGGCCGGCGCCGTCGGGGTCGGCCGGACCGGCGCCGTCGAAGAGGTACGCCCGGATGTTGGGCGAGGACGCCTGCGCGGTGACGACCCAGAACCCGGTGCCGGCGGCGTTCGGGATCGCGGTCAGCTGCTCGGCCGCACCGTTGGCGGGCGCGAGGTCGACGTTCTTGGTCGCCGTCACGTCGCCGAGGCCGCCGTCGAGGGCCATGTCGACCACCGAGTAGCTGAGGTGACCGCTGCCGCCGACCTCGGAGGCACCCGTCGTCGCGACGACGAAGTACTTGCCGGGGTCGGTCAGCGACGGGAACGCCGCGACGGTCTGGGTGGCCGAGGCGTTGCCGGTCAGGCCGGCGCCGTTCGGCATCACCTGGTGGTTCTTGTTGAGCACCTTGACGCCGTCGGACCAGAACAGCAGCTTGCCGGCGGAGTCGGTGATGACGGTCGTGCCCTCGACGGCGTTGACGCCGGTCGACGGCGTCGTCGTCGGCAGCGCGCTGCCGGAGGTGCCGAAGTCGAGCCCGGCGCCGTTGCCGAAGTGCCACCAGCGCTGGGTGGCGCGCGCCGCGGCCGGCGCACAGCTGACCTTGGGCAGGCCGCGCTCGGTCACGGTCAGCGTCGCGCTGCCCGGCGGGTTGAGACCGACGAGGTCGTCGACGTTGGCAGCGGCGTTGGTGAACGTGTCACCGGCCTCGGCCTCCGGCGTCACGACGTCGATCGACAGCGTGCAGGCGGCCTGGCCGGTCGCGAGGTCGCCCTCGAGCGAGACGCTCCCGGCGCCCGGCGTACCGCCGCCGGTGATCGCGCCGTTGCCGCAGTCGGTGGTGAAGCGCGGGTCGGCGGCGATCTCCATGCCCGTGGGCAGGTTGTCGGTGAACGACCAGCCGTTCTTCGAGGCGAGCTCGGAGGTGTTGGTCACCGTGAAGGTGAGCGTCGTCGGGAACCCGGCCGGGGTGCCCTCGGCGCCGAACGACTTGTCCAGCTGCGGCGTCGCGTCGAGCACACGGATGTCGTCGAAGGCGTGGTCGTTGCCCGAGCCGCTGGCCTGCTCGTTGCGCAGCACGATGCCGAGGCTGGAGCCGGTGAAGAGCACCGAGCCGTCGGAGTTCACGGTGCGGCTGCCGTTGGGGCACGGGTCGGCCGCGGCTCCGCTCACCGGGATCTCGGCGTTGCCGTCGTCGAGGTAGAAGCGCAGCAGCGGGTGCGCGGCGTGACAGTTGACCACACCGACGTTGACCGAGAACGTGAGGAACTTGTTCTCGACGTCGAGGGCCAGCGGCGCCGCGGTGCGGAACTCGACCTTGTTCGCGCCCGGGTCACCGGCGGTGAACGCCGCCACCGCGTGGTTGGCCTCGTTCGGCTGGGTGCCGTTGTGGGCGCCCAGCCCGGTCGCGAGGTTGCGCAGCTGGGCCGCACCGGCCGGGCTGCCCAGGGCGGCCTGGTCGGCGTCGGACGTCGTGCCGTCGAGCACGAAGCCGTTCGACTGGGTCGGGTCGGCCCACGCGCCCTCGGCGGCGTAGGTCTCGCCGTCGGCGCCGACGTAGTCGCCGAGGACCTTGACCTGGCCGTCGGCCATGGCGTTCTCGAAGTCCTCGTGGAAGAGGACCTGGGGAGCGGACGGCGTACCCGGGTTTCCGGGGGCCGCGGCGGCAGGTGGCGCGAGCGCCACTGCCGGGAGGACGGCCGTGGCGCCGGCGATGACCGCCAGTGCCAGACCGGGGACGAGCTTCTTCACGGTGGGAGACCTTCCGTCGAACGTGAACTACTTGGGGGGAACTCGAGGGCAGGCGGACGCCGGGGTGGGGAGCAGCTGCTCCCCACCCCGGTGCCCGGACCGATCAGCCGATCGGGGTCGCGATCACGACCTGGTTCTTCGTGTAGTGGAACCGGCCGTTGCTGTAGCGGACCTTGCCCGTGCAGGTCACCAACGTGAGCTGGTGGGCACCGGTGGTCGACACCGGTCCACCGGTGAAACCCTTGGTCCGCTTCTGGGTGTAGACCTTGGTGATCCGGTACTTCTGCACCTTGCCGTCGACACCGCGCACGGTGACGACCTGGCCCACCTTGGCCTTGTTCAGCTTCCCGAACGCACCGGGCCGGTCATGACGATCAGAGACGTGACCGGCGATGACGGTCGCACCGACCGCCTCACCCGGAGCAGCCGACTGCTGCAGCCAGCCACCACGGCGCACGTTCTCCGGGATCACCATCGAACCCTTCGCCACACCCACCACGTCCAACGGAGCCCACATCCCGATCGTGGGGATCGACACACTCGCCGGACGCACCTTGCGGCCCGCGACCACCGGACCGGTGAACCCGGTCTCGATCTTGACCTTGCCGACCTCGGCCCGGTGCACCAGCGTCGTCTCCGCCGCCAACCCACACGCATGCGAAGCAGCGTCGTTGCGCCGGTCCTCACTGGTAGCGACCACCCAGGTGTAGTAGCCCGGCTTGCGGACCGTGATCGCCGGCGTACGCACCGTGCCGTTACGCGGCACGAACGTCACCGAACCGACCTTGCGCCCCGGCGTGCACATCCCCGCCGAACGCTTGGCGACCGGTCCGTACAGCGTGGCCGTACCCGTCGCGTCACCACCGGTCACGAAACCGCTGATCGTCACCACGTCGTGCAACCGGACCCCGTTCGGGACACCACCCTTGCCGACACTCATCGCGACCTTGGCCGCGGAGGCCTTGGTCGTGATGACCGGACCGCCGAGGGTGCCGGTCTCGTTGGTGACCGGGTTGGACGTCACGGAGACGGGCTCCGGCGTGACGCCACCCCGGGTCGGGCCGCGCGAGGTGACCGCGGCGGTGTTGTCGATCCCGCCACGCTTCACGTCCGCCCGCTTCACCGTGTACGTCGCGGTGAAGGTGGCCGTCTGGCCGGGCGCCAGGCTGGCGAGCGAGGCCGGGGAGACCGCGCTCAGGCCGGGCAGGGCGTCGGTGACCGCGACGTCGAACGCCGTGGCACCGCCGTCGTTGCGCACCGTGAAGGTGTAGGTGATGACGTCGTCCACGTCGGCCTTGCCGAGGGTGGCCGCGTCGACGGTCAGCTCGGACTCCTTGACGACCGAGACGTCGGGGTGGGCCACGATCGTGTCGACCTCGTCGACGTCCTCGGAGCCGACCTTGCCGCCACCGGCGTTGGGGGGCAGCTTGCCCTCCACCGCGGCCACGTTGTGGACCACACCGTCGTCGATGTCACCCTGCGTGACGACATAGGGGTCGGCGGTGAAGGTCACCGTCTCGCCCGGGGCGATCGTCGCGCTGGCCGGCGTGATGCCGGTGACCTCGGGGTCGGTGACCTCGACGTCCGTCGCCGTCACGTTGCCGGTGTTCTCCACCTCGAACGTGTAGGTGATCTCCTCACCCACGTCGGCCTTGCCGTTGCCGTTGGTGTCGTCGAGCACCGACAACTTGTCGATCGCGAGCCCCGGCGTACCGGGCACGATGCTGGTGTCGGTCTCGTCGGGCACCGAGGTGATCTCCTCGCCGCCGGGGGCGGTACCGCCCGCGGTGGCCGCATTGCTCACCGAGCCGCCGGCGTCGACGTCGCTCTGCCGGACCGTGTACGTCGCGGTGAACACCACGCTCGCACCAGGCGCGAGCGTCGCCACGCTGGCCGGCGTGGTCGCCGACAGACCCGGCATCGGGTCGTCGATCGCGACGCCGTGCATCGTGACGTTGCCGGTGTTCTCGACCAGGAACGAGTACGTGATGACCTCGCCCTTGTCCGCGACGTCGTTGTCGTTCGCGTCGGCCAGGAGCGCCGTCTTGTCGATCGACAGGCCCGGGTCGGCCTCGACCAGGTCGGTGTCGGTGGTGTCCGGCTCCGACGTGAGCTGGGTGCCGTCGGGCCCCTTGCCCTTCGCGGTGGCGGAGTTGTGCACCTCGCCGCCCTCGTCGACGTCGGCCTGCGTGACGACATACGTCGCCGTGAAGGTCGTGCTCGCACCGGGCGCCAGCGTGGCGACCTGGAGCGGGCTGGTCGGCGAGACGCCCGGCAGGGCGTCGGCGATCGCGACGTTCGTCATCGTCACGTTCCCGGTGTTCTCCACCACGAACGTGTAGGTGATGACGTCGTCCTTGTCCGCCTTGCCGGCCGCACCGTGATCGGTCGTCAGCGCCGCAGACTTGTCCACCGACAGACCCGGCGCACGGGCCACTGTGTCGGTCGACGTGGTGTCCTCGGGCGAGGTGACCTCGCCACCACCGGGCGCCGTACCGGACGCGGACGCCCGGTTCACGATCGGACCACCACTGTCGACGTCCGCCTGGGTCACCGTGTAGTCACCCGCGGTGAACACCTGCTGACCACCCGGCGCGATCGTCGCCGACGCCGGGCTGATCCCCGACACCATCGGGTCGTCGACCGCAACACCGCTCACCGTCACGTTGCCGTTGTTGCGCACCGTGAACGAGTAGGCGATCTTCTCGCCCTTGTCGGCCTTCCCGTTGCCGTTCGTGTCGTCGAGCTCGGCCTCCTTGTCCGTCAGCAGGCTCGGCGCCGCCGGGACGAGCGGCACCTCGACCTCGCTCGGCGGCGAGGTGACGCCGCCGTCGGGGCCCTCGGCGCCGGCGGTCGCGGAGTTCGCGATGTCGCCGCCCTCGTCGACGTCGGCCTGGGTCACCGTGTACGTCGCGGTGAACACCGCGTCCGCACCCGGAGCCAGCGTCGCGACACTCGCCGGCGTGATCGCCGACAGACCCGGCATCGGGTCGTCGATGGTCACGTCGGTCACCGGCTGGTTGCCGGAGTTGGTGACCGTGAAGGTGTAGGTGATGACGTCGTTCTTGTCGGCCACGTCCGGCGTACCGCCGTCGGTGGTCAGCTCGGCGGTCTTGTCCAGCGAGACCTCGGTCCGCTCGCCGACGACGAGGTGGTCCTCCACCTCTCCGCCGTCGACCGCTCCGGTCGGTGCCGGGTCGGCGACCGTCCCTGCGAAGAGCCGGACCCGGAGGTAGCTGTCGTCGCTGAGGTCGGCGGCCGCGACCGGGAAGGTCAGCGTCCGCGTCGTCGTACCGGAGGCGGCGGGGACCGTCACCAGGTTCGAGCGCTCACCGGCGTCGAAGGTGCCGTTCTCGTTGAGGTCCAGCCAGCCCGCGAGGGTCGCGGCAGCAGCGCTGTCGTTGGTGACCTCCACCTCGACCTCGGTGGCCGCACCCGCGAGCACCTCGACCGGGGCGGACAGGCCGTCCTCGTCGGCGGTGCCGTCGGTGTCGTCACCGTCCGCGGCCGCACCGGGCAGGCCGTCGGACTCGTCGTCGATCCGGCTGCCGATCATCAGCTTGGCGGTGCCGGCGTCGGCGTCGTAGTCGGTGATGCCGTGCGCGGCCGCCTCGCCACCCGTCGTGCCGTACGACGCCGGGGCGTCGCCCATGTCGGAGCACGAGAGGCCGAAGTTGTCGACGAGCGTGATGTCCTGGCCGACCTGGCCCTCCGCGGAGATCGCGAAGCGGTCCACGCTCGCCAGGATCGCGTCGAGCGCGGCCTGGCTCGGAGCCGGCGAGCCGTTGGCGACGCCGGAGCCGTTGTTGAACGCGGTCCGCCAGCGCGCGGCGACGACCGGCACCCGCACCCGGTTCCAGGCCTGGGAGTTCACGATCTGCGGGCGGAAGTTGAACCAGACGGTCTGGCCGTTGGTCCCGCGGATCGCGAGGTAGATGTCGTATCCGATACCCGTGTTGTTGCGGTAGTCGAACTGCAGGGTCTTGCCCGCAAGCGAGCTGTAGTCCTGCGTGTAGTCACCGGCGGTCAGGTCCGGCGACCAGAACTCGGTCCAGTTGCCGTCCAGGTCGGTGGTGCGCAGCGCGCCACCGGGGTTGCCGGCGCCGGCGAGCCAGCCCGAGGCAGCGGGCGGCAGCACGGTCGTCGTACCGCTGTCGGTGGTGGCGACGCGCCACCCGCCGTTGTCGGCGTCGAAGGTGACCGGCTGGCCGCAGGCACCGAACAGGTCGCGGTGCTCCGCGATCGGGACCTTGACCGTCGTCCCCGGTCCGGGCGGGGTCACGAGCTCGCCGCCGTCGGGGTCGGTGCCCTCGGCCACGGCGGTGTTCTCGATGAAGCCGCCGTTCGCGACGTCGCTCGCGGTCACGGTGTACGTCGCGGTGAAGACCGCGTCGTCGTCGGGAGCCAGCGTCGCGACGCTCGCCGGGGTGATCGCCGACAGGCCCGGCATCGGGTCGTCGATGGTCACGTCGCTGGCCGCCACGCGACCGGAGTTGGTCACCGTGAAGGTGTAGGTGATCACGTCACCGGCGTCGGCCTTGCCGACCGAGCCGTTGTCCGTGGTGATCGCGGCGGTCTTGACCAGCTCGAGGCCCGCGGTGCGCGGGCAGCCGGTGACCATCTGCGGCAGGCCGAAGCGCGAGCTCGTGCCCGCGGCGAGCGTGACGCCGCCGCTGGCGAAGTCGACGTCGGCGACGTCGGCCTGGTCGGGCGCGTTGACGACGCTGAGCGTGGCCGAGCCGCTGCCGGCGGCGTACATCCGGCCGTCGGGGCCGCGGCGGACCTGGCCACCGGTGCCGGTCAGGGCGCCGACGTGCTCCTCGGTCGCCTTGACGGCGGCGCCGTCGGCGGCACCGGCGATCTTGTAGCGCCACAGGTGCGGGGCGTCGAAGATCTTGGTGGCGTAGACGTAGTCACCCGACGGCGAGAAGTCCGCGGTGTAGAGGCGCTGGCCGCTGCCGGCCGTCGTCGCCGAGGCCCACTCCAGGCGCTGGGCGAACTGACCGGTGGCCGCGTCGAAGTCCAGCAGCCGGATCTTCGAGGCGGTGGTCTCGTTGCCGCCGCCCTGCGTGCTGGTCATCAGCACGCGCGACAGGTCGGGGCTGAGGTTGAACGAGCTGTACTGGTTCAGGTTGTTGGTCGGCATCACGCTGATCACCGGGTCGCCCGCGGTGAGCGGACCGGCGCCGTCGGGGTCGGCCGGGCCGGTCCCGTCGAACAGGTACGCGCGCACGTGGGGCGAGCTGTTCTGCGCGGCGATGACCCAGAAGCCGGTGCCGTCGGCGTTCGGGAGCGCGGTGAGGCCCTCCGCGGCGCCGTTGGCCGGACCGAGGTCGACGTTCTTGGTGGCGGTCACGTCACCCTTGCCGCCGTCGAGCGCCATGTCGACGACCGAGTAGCGCAGCTGGCCGTTGACGGCCTCGGCACCACTGGTGGTGACGACGAAGTAGATGCCCTCCTGGTCGAGCGAGGGGAACGCCGCGACGGTCTGGGTGGCCGAGACGTTGCCCGTCAGGCCGCCGCCGTTGGGCATGACCGCGTGGAGCTTGTTGAAGATCGCGGTGCCGTTGGCCCAGAACTGGAGCGCGCCGTTGACGTCGGAGACGACGGTGGTGCCCTCCGCGGAGGCGATGCCGGTCGACGCCGTCGGGGTGGTCGGTACGGCGGTGCCGGCGGCGGTGAAGTCGAGACCCGCGCCGTTGCCGAAGTACCACCAGCGCTGCGTCGCGCGGGACTCGGCGGGCAGGCAGTCGACCTGCGGCAGGCTGCGGGTGCCGACCTCCAGGGTGGCCTCGCCGGGCTGCTCGAGGCCGGCCAGGTCGGTGCTGTCGGTGCCCTCGCTGGTGATCTCGTCACCGGGCTGCTTGGCCGGGTCGGTGACCACGTCGATCGTGATCGTGCACGACTCCTGGCCCGCGTCGAGGTCACCCTTGAAGCCGACGGACGACCCGCCGGCGGTGCCGCCGGCGGTGACCGCACCGTTGGTGCAGGTCGTCGTGAAGCGCGGCGCGGGGGCGATCTTGACGCCCGCCGGGAGGTTCTCGGTGAACGACCAGCCGTTCTTGGAGCCGAGCTCCGAGGTGTTGGTGACCGTGAACGTCATCGTCGTCGGGAAGCCCGCGGGGACGCCGGTCTGGAAGGACTTGTCGAGCTGCGGGGTGACGTCGAGGACGCGCAGGTTGTCGAAGGCGACGTCGTTGCCGCCGCCACCGCCCACCGCGACGTCGTTGACGACCCGGAAGCCGAACTGGGTGCCGCTGAAGAGCACCGATCCGGTCGCGTTGACGGTGCCGACGCTGAACGCGCGGTTGCTGCCGTCGCCCGGGCCGGTCACGGAGACCGCCTGCATGCCCGGGTCCGTGCAGGGCACGACGGGCGCGGCCTGCGCGGCGTGTGCGGTGCCGCCGTCGAGGAGGTAGAAGCTCAGCCGGGAACGTCCGGCCGGCTGGTTGCAGAACGCCTCGGCCACGTCGATGCTGAACGACAGGAAGCGGTCCTGCACGGTGAGGCTGCCGGTGTTCTCGGTCTCCAGGTGGACCATCCCCGCCGTCGACGCACCACTGGTGGTGAAGTCGACGACCGCGTGGTTCCCGGCCGGGTTCGCGGGGGTCTGCACCTCGCCGAGCGCCTGGGCGAACGCTCGGGACCAGTTGTAGAAGTTGTTGCTCGGGCTGCACCCGGTCGCGGCCTGGTTGTCGGCGTCCCGCGTGAAGATCACGCCGTTGCACGCGGTGTCGTCCAGGTAGTACGGGTCGGCCGTGTAGGTGAAGCCGTTGGCACCGACGTAGTCGGCGAGCAGGCTCGGCGTCGCGGAGACGCCGTTCTCGAAGTCCTCGGTGAACAGGACGGCAGGATCGGACGGTACGCCGGGATCACCCGGTGCTGCCGTGGCCGGCGCACTGAGCGCCACCACGGGTACGACGGTCGCGGTGCCGGCGACGAGCGCCAGCGCCAGACCGGAGAGGGCCTTCTTCACGTGGGACCTTCCGCTTCGGAGCAGTGTGGGGGGTGGGGGGCAGGGCTCAGCACGCTCCGAGATCGCGTGGCAGACCGATTGCTCCTAGGCATATCGAGGTCTGCCGGGACAAGGGCACGGTCGGGGGAAGGACCTCCCCCGGAACTTCACCCGGTCGTGCCGTGGCGCTGGATCAGCGCGGGTCCGACAGCGTGGTGCTGAGCCCCGCGAGCACCCCGCGGAGGTGGGTCAGGATCTCGATCTCGGCGTCCGGGGCGAGGGCCGCCTGCGCCGCGTCGATCTCGCGCTGGAGCCGCCAGAGCCGGTGCTGCACGAGCGCGTCGAACTCCGTCGTACGCCGGACGACCGGTCCCAGGCTGCTGCCCTGCATCTGTCCACCTCTGCTCGTCCGGAGCAGCGCGACCCGGGTCATGCCGCTCGGGCCGCGCTGCACGGGGGACGCTCCGAAGGTCCCGCGGCCACCGTGCCCCGCCGGGACAGCACCGGCATCACGTTCGCGCGGGTGTCACCCGCGATATCACCCGGGTCAGGGCAGCGCGATGGGCGCCACGGTGAGCTCCAGCCGCGCCCGCTCCGGGTACGACGACTGGCGCCGCGTCTCGTCCTCGACCGCGACGAAGGCGTCGACGACCGACGAGAAGGGTCCGGTGAAGTAGATCGACCCGTCCTCGGGGTCCCGGGCCACCATGATGTGCGGCCCGTCGGCGAGGTCGGTCGTGGCGCGCGCCAGGAGGCGCTGGACCCAGTGCTCGATGAGACCCGGTTCCGATGTGTCCATGTCGACTCCCTCCCACCGAGGGGTCCGGCCTCCCAGCCCGGACCCCTCGGCCCCCCTGCTTGCTCCCTGCAG
This sequence comes from Pimelobacter sp. 30-1, assembly GCF_018831735.1. Taxonomy (NCBI): domain Bacteria; kingdom Bacillati; phylum Actinomycetota; class Actinomycetes; order Propionibacteriales; family Nocardioidaceae; genus Pimelobacter; species Pimelobacter sp. 30-1. The sequence continues at coordinate 488,340 of NZ_NHTS01000001.1, read as the reverse complement.
AGAAGACGCGATCCGGCGCCGTTCATGACGCGACTTCTCAGGTCAACCAGCGCGCGAACTCCTCGACGCTCCGCGCGCCGCGCGGCCCGACGAAGATCCGGCTCTCGTCGGCGGGCGCCTCCGGGTCGCAGAGCACCGCGACCTGGGTGCCGGTCGCGGGCTGCTCGGCGACCGGGATCGTGCACGGCGGGCGGGTCCAGCGGTCGGTGCCGGCGGCGTCGATGAAGCGGACCGTCAGCCGGCTGGTCGCGGTGACCTCGCCGGACACGATCCGGCCGGTCTCGAGCAGGTCGGCGATCCGGGCCGTCCGGGCGCGGTGCCGGCGGCGGACCTCGACGGCGATCGCGAGCGCGAGGAGGGCGAGCACCCACGCCAGGATCGGCCACCAGACGTCGACGCGGTACCAGATCCAGTGCGTGGTGCCCCAGGCCTCGTCGTCGCCGAACGTCGGGTCGGTGCGGGTGCCGACCACGAGGGGTGCCGTCATCTGCGGGCACGCCAGCGTCACGCCGACGGCGGCGCCGACCGCGGCCACGGGGATCGGGCCGACGACCGGGTAGCGCAGCCGTGAGCCCGGCGCCGACCGGGCCAGGACCGTGCTGAGGAGGCCGAGACCGAGCACGGCGCACAGGCCGACCGGGAACATCCAGAACCACGAGTCGAGCCGCGAGTCCCAGCCGGCGAAGACGCCGTTGAGCTTGCTGATGCGCATGCTGTCGAGCATCGCGACGATGCCGGCGCCGGTGAGGGCGGCGGCCAGCCCGGACAGGGCGAGCACCGTGACGAGGGCGGCCGGACGGAGCGGGCTGCGGCGCAGGCGCGCGATGCGCTCGGCACGGACCTGGACAGGATCGATCGTGCTCATCGGCGCCTCCGAGTCGTCGGGGGCCGGACCCTACCCCGCGGGGACCGGTCTCAACCGTGCACGGTGCGGTGGAGCTCGGCCATCCGGGCGTCGAGCTCGTGGGCGACCCGGGCGGCCGCGGAGAGCTCGTCCATCAGCTCGGCGGGGACGTCCTTGTCGTACTTGTAGTAGATCTTGTGCTCGACGCTGGCCCAGAAGTCCATCGCGACGGTCCGGATCTGGAGCTCGACCGGCACCGTGCGGGCCGCGTCGGAGAGGAAGACGGGGACCTCGACGATCGCGTGCAGGCTGCGGTAGCCGTTGGGCTTGGGGTGCGCGATGTAGTCCTTGATCGTGCGCACGGTGACGTCCGGCTGGGTCGTGAGCATGTCGAGGACGTGATAGGCGTCGGAGATGAAGCTGCACACGATCCGGACGCCGGCGATGTCGTTGATCTGGGCGCCGATCGCGTCGGGGTCGAGCGGCTCGAGCGGTACGCCGAGCCGGGCCGCCTTGGCGCGCAGGCTCTCGATCGACTTGAGCCGCGAGCTGACGTGCTCGATCGGGCTGCCGGTGCCCCGGAAGGCGAGCTCCTCGCGCAGGATGTTGATCTTGGTCAGCATCTCGTCGAGGCCGAACTTGTAGTGCAGCAGGAACTGCCCGAGGGCGCGGTCGAACCCGGACGGCTCGTCCGCGGACTCCTCTCGTGACGGAGCGCTGGCAGTGGTCACGAGACGAGTCTGCCCGGTGGCCGGTGACCGCCCGGAGGCGGCCACCGGCCTCAGGCGATCAGCTCACCGCGTCGAGCGCGTCGAGCACGCCCTCGCCGTAGTAGCTGTTGTTGCGATCGGACCCCACGCACGGCGCGCCGGCGGTCGTGGTGCCACAGGCGTGGTCGTCGGCCTGGGCGCGCAGCTTGGCGACCATCTGGGCGGGCGTCCAGCGCGGGTGCACCGACTTCATCAGGGCCAGGACGCCCGCCACGTGCGGCGAGGCCATCGACGTACCCGACTTGAGGCCGTAGCCGTTGCCGTTGACGATGGTCGACAGGATCCGCGAGCCGGGGGCCGCGACGTCGATGACACCAAGACCGCGGTTGCTGAAGCCGGACAGCCGGTTCTCCAGCCCCGTGGTCGGGAACCGCTCCAGCGACGACACGGTCACCACGCCCGGCAGCTCGGTCGGGATGTCCTGGCAGCCGTTGTTGAGCGTGCGCTCGACGGGGGTGCCGTCGTCGGGGCTGCCGCTGTCGGTCGTCTTGTTCGCCAGGTCGTACGACGAGTTGCCGGCCGCCGCCGCGTGGACGACGCCCTGGTCGGTCGACCAGGCCACCGCACGGCGGACCGCCTCCTTGGCGGCGTACTGGTCGGGCTGGTCCTCGCAGTAGAACTCGAACGGGTCGACGTAGTAGCTGTTGTTGGTCACGTCCATGCCGCGCTCACCGGCCCACATGAAGCCGCAGACGGCGTACTCGGGGTAGATGAAGCCGTCGTCGTTGACCACCTTGACCGCGGCCATCCGGACGCCGGGGGCCACGCCCACGATGCCCGTTCCGTTGCGCGCGGCACCGATCGTGCCGGCGACGTGCGTGCCGTGGTCGCTCGTGGTCGGGTACCAACCGGTCGGCGAGCGGTCCGGGCGGCCGGCGTCGCTGCAGTTGACCGAGTCCCGGACGTTGATATTGGCGGCCAGGTCCGGGTGGTCCGGGTCGATGCCGCTGTCGAGGACGCCCACGACGACCCGGCGGGAGCCGTCGGTGATCGCGTGCGCCTGGTCGGCCTTGATCATCTGCATGTCCCACTGCTCGGCCTCGCGCGGGTCGGGCGCGACGGCCACGGTCCGCTCGCTGCCGGCGCCGTCGGCGTCCCGCTGCGGGGCGGCCTTGCGGAGCTGACCCTTGCCGGGCCCCCACGGGGACGCGACACCCTCGGGCGTGCCCTCGCTGACCGGGACGGTGCGGGTCGCGCCGACCGACTCGAGCGCGTGGCCCGCGCGGCGTCGTACGTCATCGCGGAAGGCGGCACGGTCGCTGTGCGCGACGACGACGCCGATCTGCGGCCAGGTCTGGATCACCACGCCGCCGGACGCGCGCACGGCACGCTCGACGAGGCGGGTCTGGCCCGGGTTGGCGTGCTTGGCGTTGAGGACGTAGGCCGAGACGGCCCCGTCCGGGGTACTGATCGGCACCGGGGTCGACGGCGGGCCGCCGGCGGGTCCGGAGCCGGGCCCGGGAGCCGCGGTGGCTCCGGGCGTGGACACGGCGAGGCCGGCCAGGGTGAGGCCGGTGGCTGCCGCGAGGACGACGGCGCGGAGCCGTCGGTTGCTGCGCAAGGACATGGATGTCCCCTTTCCGAGAGGCGCGGGTGTGCGCCTGCGCATCTTCACACCTGACTGTGTCCTGCGTCACGTGGGGTGGCGGTCCCCCGCAGGACGACCGGCGCGCCGCGGTACGTCGGCACGCGCGTCCCCGCGTCGTACGCCGCCCGGGCGGCCCGGCCGATCCGCGGGGCGTGCGGCGGGGAGGTGTCGGCGGTGCCGGTCGCCGCGGTGGCGTGGGCGAGCGTCGAGACCGCCCGCAGCGCCTGCCAGACCACGTCGGCGTCGGCCCGGACCCGCGGGTCGTCGTACCCGCCGACGGCGAGCCGGCCAGGCTCCCGGTCGATACCGCGCAGCACCTGCACCTGGGCGGTCGCCGCGCCGGGCGCCACGTCCACCGGCAGCGGGAGCACCGCCTGCAGGCCGCCGCAGTCCAGCGCGTCGGGCAGGCTCGCGTGGCGGTGCCGCTCGGCCGCCGCGGGCGGGCCCGGCGGGACGCACCACCACCCGGCCCCGGGCAGGCCGCCGGGCGACCGCCTCGCCGAGGGCCTCCTCGTCGGCCGGGAGCAGCCACGTCGTCGTCTGCCTGCTCTGCCGGGTGCCGCTCGCCATGGCCCGACCCTACGAGGAGCCCGGACCGGGCCTGGCCTACCGTGTCAGCCGTGTTCCTCTACGAGTTCGAGGGGCGTCGCCCCCAGGTCCACCCCGAGGCGTTCGTCGCCCCGACGGCGACGCTGATCGGCGACGTACGGGTCGAGAAGGGCGCGAGCATCTGGTACGGCGCCGTCCTGCGCGCCGACATCTGCACGATCATCGTCCGCGAGGGCTCCAACGTGCAGGACAACTCGGTCGTCCACGGGGCCCCCGAGGTCACCGTCGAGATCGGCCCGCACGCCACGATCGCCCACGCGTGCGTCTTCCACGGCGACAAGATCGGCGAGAAGTCGCTGCTCGGCAACGCCAGCACGATCCTCGACGGCGCGACGATCGGCGCGGGCAGCCTGGTCGCGGCAGGAGCGGTCATCACCCCCGGCAAGGAGATCCCCGACGGGGTCCTCGCCGCGGGCGCGCCGGCCGAGCCGAAGAAGCCCATCGAGGGCACCGGCGCGCAGTTCTGGGTCGAGACCAACGCGCCGTACTACGCCGACCTCGCCACCCGGCACCGCACGGGCGTCGTCGCCGTGCCGGACGAGCGGACCGAGCTTGCCTAGAGCGGCGCTATAAGGTGCCTAGGTGTCGCGCGACAACAGCTCCTCGTCGATCGGCGCGCAGTACCGGACCCTGACCGAGGGCCTCCAGAAGCGGATCCCCCCTTATGCCGCGACGCTCCTCGGTACGTGGGCCGTGGTGTGCGCCGTCACCGCGCTCTTCCCTCCCCTGCGCCATGCGGTCCGGCCCGAGCTGTTCTGGATCAACGAGAACTTCCTGCTGCTGCGGCCGAACCTCGCCTACGCCACCTTCCTCGGGCTCCTCGCCGCCGCGCTCAGCACGCGCAAGCGCGCCGGCTGGCGGGTGCTCGTGGTCTTCCTCGTCTTCAACCTCGCCGATGCCACCGGTGACCTGACCACGCGCTCGCGCAGCGGGCTCGCGGTGACCGTCGCGATCGTGCTGCTGGTGCTGGTCCTGCTCGCCCGCAAGGGGTTCACCACGCGGGTGCGCTCGCGGTCGGTGATCAAGGCGGGCGTCGTCCTGGCGTGCACGCTCGCGGTCAGCATCGGGATCGGCTTCCTGCTCATCGAGGTGCTGCCCGGCACGCTCCCGGCCGACCAGCGGCTGCTGTGGTCGGTCAACCGCGCGACGGGTGGCATCCTCGGCCCGCGCGCCTTCGACGGGCACCCGTCGGAGTGGGCGAGCGACTTCATCGGCTTCCTCGGCGCGGTCTCGCTGCTCGGCTCGTTCGCCGTGGTCTTCCAGTCCCAGGCGCTCGACGCCGTGCTGCGCCGGCCCGAGGAGCGGGCGATCCGGGCGCTGCTCGACGAGTACGGCCGGGGCGACTCGCTGGGCTACTTCGCGACCCGCCGCGACAAGGCCGCCATGTTCTCCGAGGACGGCCGCGCGGCCGTCCTCTACCGGGTCGAGATCGGCGTCTGCCTGGCCAGCGGGGATCCGATCGGCGACCCCGGCGCCTGGCCGTCGGCGATCGCCCGCTGGCAGCAGTACGCCGACGACCACGGCTGGTCCCAGGCGGTGCTCGGTGCCAGCGAGCGCGGCGCCCAGCAGTACGAGCGGGCCGGCCTGACCGCGCTCCAGCTCGGCGACGAGGCGATCATCGACGTCGCGACGTTCAACCAGAACCGCAACCGGCTGCGCCCCGTCCGCCAGGCCGTACGACGCGTCGAGCGCCAGGGCATCACCGTCCGGATCCGGCGGCACCACCAGGTCCCCGAGGACGAGATGGACCTGATCAGCGAGCTCGCCGAGCGCTGGCGCGGCGACGAGCCCGAGCGCGGCTTCTCGATGGCGCTGGGCCGGCTGGGCGACCCCGAGGACGGCGACTGCCTGCTGGTCGAGGCGCTCGACCCCGACGGCACGGTCGTGGCCCTGCTGTCGTTCGTGCCCTGGGGCCGCTCCGGCATCTCGCTCGACCTCATGCGCCGCGACCCGGAGGCGCCCAACGGCGTCATCGAGTTCCTGGTCAGCACCCTGGCCGAGCGCGGCGGCGAGCACCGCGTCGCGCAGATCTCGCTCAACTTCGCCGTGCTCCGCTCGGTCTTCCAGGAGGGCGCCCGGATCGGCGCCGGTCCGGTGCTGCGGGTGCTGCGCAAGGTGCTCCTCGTGCTCTCCCGCTACTGGCAGCTCGAGGCGCTCTACCGCTCCAACGTGAAGTTCGAGCCCAACTGGCTGCCCCGCTTCCTGTGCTACGACGACGCCCGGATGCTCGTCCGGATCGGCGTCGCGTCCGGCATCGCCGAGGGCTTCGTCAACGTGCCCGGCTGGACCCGGACCCGCCGCAAGCTCGTGCCCGAGGCGCTCCCCGAGGCCCGCGCCGACCAGATCGTCGCGTCGGTCTGCGAGCACCAGGCCCAGCGGGCGCGCGGGCGGCGTCCTCCCGAGCAGGTGCGGGTCCGCCTCGAGCGGCTCGCCGAGATGTCCGAGGCGGGGGTGCAGGCCTACCCCGCCTCGACCGGGCGTCCCTCGTCGGTCACCGACGCCCTCGCCGCCCCCGACGGTACGACGGTCACCGTGGCCGGTCGCCTCGTCGGCGTCCGCAACCACGGCGGCGTCCTCTTCGCCGAGGTCCGCGACTGGACCGGGCTGGTGCAGTGCGTCCTCCAGTGCGGCACCGAGGCCGGGGCCGAGCCGGACCTGCGCGCGTTCGTCGCCCGCTGCGACCTGGGCGACCTGGTCGAGATGACCGGCGACCTCGACCTCACCCGCACCGGCCAGCGCTCGGTCTTCGTCTCCTCGTGGCGGATGCTGGCCAAGTGCCTGCACCCGCTGCCGAGCCGGGTCAACGGCACCCTCGCCCCCGAGGTCCGGGTCCGCCAGCGCCACGTCGACCTGGCCCTCAACGACGACGCCCGCGAGCTGCTGCGCCGCCGCGGGACCGTGATCCGCCAGATCCGCGAGACCCTCCACGCGCAGGGCTACCTCGAGGTCGAGACGCCGGTCCTGCACACGGTCCACGGCGGCGCCAACGCCCGCCCGTTCACGACCTACAGCAACGCCTACGACCTGCCGCTCTCGCTGCGGATCGCGCCCGAGCTCTACCTCAAGCGCCTGTGCGTCGGCGGCGTCGACAAGGTCTACGAGCTCGGCCGGGTGTTCCGCAACGAGGGCGCCGACCGGACCCACAACCCGGAGTTCACCGCGCTCGAGGCGTACGACGCGTTCGGCGACTACACGACGATGAGGCACCTGTGCCGCGAGGTGATCGTGGCGACCGCGATCGCCGCGCACGGTGAGCCGGTGCTGGTGCGCCGCGACGACGACGGCACCGAGGAGCGCTTCCCCATCGGCGGCGAGTGGCCGGTGGTGACCGTGCACGCGGCGGTCTCCGCCGCGGTCGGCGCCGAGGTCGACTGGAGCACGCCGCTGGAGACGTGGCGCGAGCTCGCCGTACGCCACGGCGTACCGTCGGGAGAGGACCGCACGGGCGACCAGATCGTCCTCGACCTGTACGAGAAGCTGGTCGAGCCCCACACGGTCCACCCGACCTTCTACGCCGACTTCCCGACCTCCGTGTGCCCCCTGACCCGATCCCGTGACGACGTGCCGGCGCTCGCCGAGCGCTGGGACCTGGTCGCCTTCGGCATGGAGATCGCGACCGCCTACAGCGAGCTGACCGACCCGGTCGAGCAGCGCCGCCGGCTCGAGGAGCAGTCGCTGCTCGCCGCCGGCGGCGACGCCGAGGCGATGGTGGTCGACGAGCAGTTCCTCCAGGCACTCGAGTTCGGCCTGCCGCCGACGGGAGGAATCGGCATCGGGGTCGACCGCCTGCTCATGCTGCTCTCGGGAGAGTCCATCCGCGCGACGCTGGCGTTCCCCCTCGTCCGCCCCGGCACGACGGCGGAGGTGCCATGAGCGCGTTCCGGCGCCGGCTCGCCCGGCGGGTGTCCATGGCGCTGCTCGTCACCGGCGGCGTCGTCTACGCCTCGTGGGTGCTGCAGTTCGTGCTGCCCGTGCACATCGACCCGGTGACGAGCTTCATCAGCGAGCTCTCCGCGGTCGGCCAGCCCTTCCGGCGGGTGTTCCGCACCCTCGACCTGATCGGCGGCGCGCTGCTCCTGCTCGGCGGAGCCGCCGCGTGGTGGCAGAGCCGGCGCTGGCCGGGCGTCTGGGCGCCGCTGGTCGTGCTCGGCACCTGCATCGTGCTCGAGGCGCTGCTGCCGCTCGAGGAGTCGTTCACCGACGTCCAGCTGCCCGACCCGGGCACGAGCTCGTGGTGGGCCCGGATCACCGAGCCCCACGGCGTGATCAGCTTCATCGAGACCAACGCCTTCCTGGTGCTGCTCGTGACCTGCACCCTGGCCCTGCGCCGGATCGACGCACCCGTGCGGCGCCGCCGCGCGCTGGCTGTCGTCGGCGTGGCCGCCGCCCTCAGTGGTCTAGTCGATGCGGTACTCACCGCAGCGCTCCTGGTCAACGGTGACGCGGTCGCCCTCGGCCTGGTTCAGCGTCTCGGGGTCACGCTGACCGCAACCTGGCTAGCGTTGGCGCCGACCTGGCTCCTGTGGGTCACGCTGCACCGTCGGCGGCACCGGGAGTCCGCCGCTCCCGCGGCCACCGGCAACCCCGAGAGGGGGACGCCGCCCTACGACCAGCAGCGGAAGGTGTCCTGAATGACCCTGGAGGTACTGATCGGCGGCGGCCGTGACGAGGCGCAGGTGCGCAGCCTGCTTGCCCCCTTCATCGACGAGACCGGCGGCGGCGAGGTCGTCGCCGTGGTCGTCGACGACGGCGAGGGCGTGGACCTCGACCGCTGGCGCGGCGTGCTCGCCGGCGCCGCGTCGGTCCGGTGCGTGGTCCTCTCCGCCGGACGGCCGCTGGCCGAGGCGGACGTCGCCGGCGCCGCGGGCGTCTTCGTGGCCGGCGGACTGACCCCGCTCTACGCCGAGCTGGTCACCCCGGCCCGGGCCGCACTCGCGACGGTCCCCTATGCCGGCTTCTCCGCGGGCGCGGCCATCGCCGCCGAGCGGAGCCTGGTCGGCGGCTGGCTGGTCGACGGACGCCCGGTCTGCCCCGACGACGCCGCCGAGGACCTCGACGAGGTCACCGTGGTGCCCGGCCTGGGCCGGGTCGGCTTCGCCGCCGACGTGCACGCCGCCCAGTGGGGCACCACCTCGCGGGCCCTGCACGCGGTCGCGGCCGGCCGGGTCGACGCGGCGTGCGCGATCGACGAGCACACTGCCGTGGTGGTGCGCGACGATACGGCCCGGGTCACCGGCGCGGGCTTCGCGCGGTGGATCGATGCCGGCGGCGTACGGGTCGAGGCCGGCGCCTAGGGCACGACTCGGCCCGTCAGCGCGGCCGGGGCCGGCGTACCACCGTCGGCGGCAGGCCCCACTCGTCGCCGCCGAGCCGCGACAGCGGTGCCAGGAGGTCGAGCGCGGGCCGGTCGTCGACCAGCACCGCGGGGTCGACGGTGACCGCGACCAGGTCGCCGAAGACGACCGTCGAGTCGCCGATCGGCAGCGTCGAGTGCAGCCGGCACTCCAGCGAGGCCGGCGACGCCGCCACCCGAGGCGGTACGACGACCGCGCTCGGCGCCATCGCGATCCCCAGCTCGGTCGCCTCGTCCACGCCCGCCGCATAGGTCGCGCTCGACGCGTTGACCTCGTCGATGAGCGGCGCGCTGGCCAGGCTGATCGTGAACTCGCCGGTCTCGAGGACGTTCCGCAACGTGTCCTTGGCCCCCACCGACGTGAACTGCACGATCGGCGGATCGGCGCTGGCCACGGTGAAGAACGAGTGCGGCGCCAGGTTGCCGACCCCGGCCGCCGACCGACTGGCCACCCAGGCGATCGGCCGGGGCACGACCAGCGCCGTCAGCAGCCGGTAGGCGTTGACGTCCGGGTCGCCGGGACGCAGGACGAGGTGGTCGCGGGCCATGCTCCGATCATGCCGCGTCGGGTGCGGCGCGAGGGGACCGGATCCGGACGTACGTCCGGATCTCGCGCCCGTCGGGGCCGATCTCGTTGACAGCGCGGCGCGGGCCTCGGAGATTGGGGCATCCGGTCGCAGCGGCGTGCACACCACCCCCGCCGCTGCGACCGGCGCCAGGTCGCAACACAGGGCGGCCATTCGTTACCGCGGGGAAATCGCCGACGCGGGGGACCGTCACACGCGCTGCCTAGAAACAGGGGGCCATCTCTCTCCCCCCATGGAAAGGCACTGCCCCCGCATGCAATTCTCCACCCTCGGGCGCCGCCGGCTCAGCCGCGCAGCCGCCCTCCCGGTGGCCGTCGGACTGGGCATCGGGGCCCTGTCGGTCACGCCTCCGGCCACGGCCCTGTCCAGCGTCACCACCGCCAACGGCGCCACGGTCACCGTCAACGACGCTCGTCGTCCCGGCCTCGACACCGGCTCGATCCGCAATGTCAGCGGGTCCCGGATGGAGGGCTTCGGCAACGTCTTCCTCCACGTCGACACCCCCGCCGGCGAAGCGCCCCGCATGAACGACCAGATGATGCGCGGCTTCGGGCTCACCGCGTCCGCCCCCGGCTCGTACCGGTCGACCGCGTCGGTCCGGCTCGGCGACGTCCTGATGACCCGCAAGGTCCAGGTCGCGACCGGGACGAGCACGACGAGCTTCTACGACACCTACACGAACGCGGCCACCGAGCCGGTCACGGTACGGGTCTCGTTCGGCGGCTCGCTGGGCTCGGGCCTGACCGCGAACGGCTCCCCCAACAAGGCGACGGTCAGCGCCACCAGCAGCGGCGACGCCACTGTCGACACCACCGACACCTGGATCGCGGCCACCACGCCGGGCAACACCCGCCCGACGGGCGTCGTCGTCGGCGCCGGCACCGACGCCCTCGGCGACCAGCAGTCCGACCCGTTCACCACGGCGTACGTGCCGACGGGCAGCCGGGCCAACGACATCGGCTTCGTCCGCGAGCTCACCATCGAGCCCGGCCGGACCGCCTCCCTGATGCAGTACGTCGTCGTGGGCGCCCTGTCCGACACCACCCAGATCGCCACCGACACCGCGGCCCTCGCCACGACGCCGGACTTCTCGAACCTCACCGTCGACGAGATCTGCACGCTGCGCAACTGGGACCTCACCGCCTACCAGGCCGCCTGCGCCGGCGCCGAGCCGCTGCGGCTCCCCGCCGCCGCGCCCGACGCGATCTCCTCGACCGACGTCGCCTACGACGTCACCGGCAAGACGATCGCCGACCTGCAGGCCGCGATGACCTCGGGGGCGACCACGTCCGTGGCGATCACCAAGGCCTACCTCGACCGGATCGAGGCGTACGACGGCGGCCCGTTCGGCTTCCACGCCTTCATCACCGTCGCCAAGACCGCCGTGGCGCAGGCGATGGCGGCCGACGAGGCGCGCGCGGCGGGACGCACGGGCGACCTGCTCGGCGTACCGATCGCGTTGAAGGACCTCTACGACACCAAGGACATGCCCACCTCCGGCGGCACCCTGGCGCTGAAGGACTGGGAGACCGGCGCCGACGCCTGGCAGGTCGCGCGGCTGCGCGAGGCCGGTGCGGTGATCATCGGCAAGACGAACCTCTCGGAGTTCGCGAACTCGGGCTCGTGGAGCGAGAGCGGCTTCCAGCAGACCTGGAACGCGCTCTACCCGTCGAAGTCCTCGTTCGGCTCCAGCGGCGGCTCGGCCACCGCGGTCCGCGCCGACCTCGCCCCCGCCGCGATGGGCACCCAGACGGGCGTCTCGCTCTACGCCCCCTCGACCGGCGCCAGCCTGGCGACCTTCCGGGGCACCGACGGGCTCACCAGCACCAACGGCGTGATGCCGCTGACCTGGGCGACCGACTACGCCGGCCCGATGGCCAAGACGGTCACCGACCTGGCCTCGCTGCTCGACGCCACCGCGACCCGGACCACGGGCAACAACCCCGACGACCTGCTCACCGCGCGCGTCGACAACGACCTGCGCCCCGCCGAGTGGAAGAGCGCGCTGCGCCCGGACGCCCTGCAGGGCAAGGTGATCGGCTACGTACCCGCCGCCTTCCAGTCGACCGCCGTCACCGACGACACCGCCGGTCAGGTGGCGCTCGCCCAGGTCCGGGCCGCGATCGAGGCCTCGGGCGGCACCCTGGTCCCGCTCGCCACCGCGCAGACGGCACCGCCGGCTCCGGCCGGCAGCTTCCCGACCTCCGGCAGCGCCGGCGCCGAGGGCTGGGAGCGCTACATCGCGGAAGCGCGTCCGGGCACCTTCCCGTACACGACCAAGCAGCTCATGGAGAACCCGGCGAACCTGCCGTACAACGTCTCGGGCAACTACACCGCGCAGCCCATGGACGACACCAGCGTCACCAACCTGCTCGCCCGGCGCGACGCCTACAAGCAGACCGCCGCGACGTGGATGGACACCGCCTTCGGGGCCGAGCCGGTCGACGCGGTCGTCTACCCGGGGTTCCTGACCAGCATCGGCAACAACGACGCCACGTCGGCGGTCTTCTCCTCCGACCGCGCGTCGGGCGTGATCACCCAGACGGTCGGCCTGCCCACCGCCATCCTGCCGATCGGCAAGAACGACGAGGGCCAGTCCAACAACGTCCAGATCGTCGGACGGGCCTGGGACGACGCCGCCGTCCTCGGCATGGGCTACGCCCTGGAACAGCGGACCAAGGCCGCGACGTCCACGACCTTCGCTCCGGCGCTGTCCTGGCGGGGACCGGCCGCGTCGGTCACCGCGGTGAGCCTCGGCGCCACCGCGACGACGTACGGGAAGGCGACGGCGGCGACCGTCACCGTCACCGCCGACCCGTCCGCCACGGGTGCCGTCGAGGTCGAGGTGGCCGGGCAGACGGTGCGCGGCACCCTCGCCGCCGGCACCGCGCGGCTCACCCTCCCGGCGACCCTCCCGGTCGGCACCCACCTCGTCACCGCCCGGTACGCCGGCTCGGCCGAGATCGCCGCGAGCGCCGCCACCACGACCCTCAAGGTCGCGCGGGCGGCACCGAAGGTCGCCGTGAAGCTCAAGAAGAAGAAGGTCACGCCCCGCCAGCGCGCCCGGCTCGCGGTGACCCTCACCGGCATCCCGCCGGCCGGCGCCACGGTGCTGGTCCACGACCGCGGGTCCGTCATCCGCACCGCCAAGGTCGCGGCCAACGGCAAGGTCGTGGTGACCCTGCCGCGGCTCAGCCGCGGCCGGCACGTGCTGCGGGTCTCGGTCGTCGCGGGTGAGGGCTACCGGGCGGCGTGGAGCCCGAAGGTGACACTCGTCGTGCGCCGCTGACCGCGGCCGCACGGCTCGGGGAACCGACCCGGCCCCTCCCCGTGGGGGCCGGGTCAGACCGGGCGGTGGGGACGCCCGGGGTGGGCCGCCCGGCCTGACGTCCGCACCGTAGGAAGACGAGACGTCGCGTCGCGGACAGTCCGGGCCCGCGGCCGGGCGCCGCACGCGGCGTCTGCCTGTCTCGTGCCGGACGCACTGCCCGGACCTGCCCGCAGAATGGTGATTCCGGCGCCGGTCAGCCGGTCGGCGGCGCCGCCGTCCAGTCGTACGCCGACAGGTCGGTCAGCAGCGGCGCCGGACCGGCCGCCGCGTCCCCCCGCCGGGCGCGCCGCCACTGGAGCGGCGTCACGCCGACCTCCCGGCCGAACGCCCGGATGAACGAGTTCGCGCTGAGGAACCCGACCTGCAGCCCCACCTCGCCCACGGGCAGCCGTGGCTGGTCGAGGAGGACGCGGCGGGCGTCGAGCAGCCGGGCCCGGCGCAGGTAGCCGGCCGGCCCGATGCCTTCGCGGGAGAAGACCATCTCCAGGTAGCGCCGATCGACCCGCAGCTCGCGCGCCACGTCGTCGATGGTGAGCGACGGGTCACGGCGGTGCTCCTCGATGAACCAACGGGCGTGCGCGGCGGTCGCCGCGCCGCTGAGCAGCGGGCGCGAGCCCTCCGGGTAGACCATCGGGTAGAGCACGCCGCGCACCAGCTCGCCGACCAGGCGCTGCTGCCCCTCGGCTGCCTCCGCCCCGAACGAGCGCCGCCGCCCCACCAGCCCGGCGAGGTGGCGGGTCAGCGGCCCCACTCCCCGGGAGCCGGGTGACACCGCCACGCTCGTGGTGGCGCGCAGGGCGCGATCGGGCAGCCGGGTGTCCGTGCGGGGGAGCCGGGCCACGAGCATCTCGTAGCGGTGCCGGAGCCGGAGCTCGTAGGGCCGGTCGCCGTCGATGAAGTAGCCGCCGCCACCGGGCACCCGAGCGGTCCGCTCCCCCTGCCGCGTGGCGCCACCGCCCCGGATGAAGGCGGCGAACATGAACACGTCGCGCGGCTCGCCCGCGGCCAGCCGGCGCGGCCGGGTCACCGTCAGCCGCGTCGAGCCGACGTGCGTCACGCCCAGGTCGCCGAGCGTCCTCTCGACGAGCGCCCCGCGGAAGGGACCGGCCGCCTGGGCCCGGTGGGGCACGTACGCCGCCCCGCACATCGCGGTCCAGTCCTCGATCGAGTCGACCTCGACCCGGACGACCTGATCACCCTCTGCCTGACTCGTCATGCGGCCCCCCAGCCAGCACCGTGCACCGCCACGGGTGGGCGGTGGTGGTGCCGTGATACCCCAGGGAGCCAAGATCGACGCCCGGCCGGCGCCCGCGGCCGCACGGCGGCGGCCGCCGGGCGTGCCGCGACGTGCCCCGGCCGACTGGTCCCGCTGGTCCGGCTAGCCCAGCCGCGCGCGCCGTACGTCGCCCTGGGCCGCGGAGAAGTCCGTGACCACGTTGGACTTGCGTGCGCCGACGAAGAGGTCCGCACCCCGGCCACCGGTGAGCCGGTTGCGCCCGGGCCCGCCGACGAGGACGTCGTCCCCGCCCTTGCCGATCAGCCGGTCGTCGCCGCCGCGGCCGAAGATCAGGTCGGTGCCGGGCGTCCCGACGAGGCGGTCGGCGCGGGCGGTGCCGGCGATCACCCAGAAGGTCAGCCGGGCCGTACGGCCCTCGACCCGGGCGGTCACGGTGACCTGCGCACGACCGGCGACACCGGCCCGCGGAGCCACGACCAGGCGGCGCTGGACGCCGGTACCCCGGGCCGCGGGCGCCGGCAGCAGGCGGCGCTGGGAGGACGTGACGGCGATCGTGGCGCGCTCGGCGTCGGTGCCGCGCAGGGTGAGGCCGAGCGTCACCCGGTGGCCGGTGGCCGCGACGGGCGCGGCGGTGAGGGTGAGCGGGACGGCCTGGGGCGGGACGACCACGATCGGGCGGGTCCAGGTGATCACGACCCGGCCGTCGCCGTCGTTGACGCTGCCGTCGTTGACCGCGGCGACGAGCTCGGCGTCGGTCACCGAGGGGGCTGCGTAGGCGCTGCCGCCGCCACCGCCGCCGCCGGCACCACCGCCGCCACCGCTCGGGCTGCCGCCGCCGGCGCCACCGCCGCCGCCGTGGCGACCGCCGCCGGCACCACCGCCGGCGCCGCCGCCGACCGCCGTGCCGCCGGTGGTGACACCGTTGCCGTCACCGCCGGCGCCGCCCGCGCCCGTCGTACCGACGAGGCCGGGGGCACCGCCCTGCTGGGCCGGCGGGTACGGGTTCACGCCGGGGGCGCCGCCTGCGCTCGCGGTCGCGCCCGAGCCACCGGGGGCACCGCCACCGCCGCCTCCGTTGCCGGCGTTGGTGCCGGTCTCGCCGCCGCCGTTGCCGCCTCCGCCACCGAGGGCGTTGCCGCGGCCGCCGTTGCCGCCCGCGCCACCTCCGCCGGGGCCGATCAGCACGCGGGCGTCGAGGTCGCAGGTGAGGGTGGCGCAGCCACCGGGTGCGGTCCGGACGTCCGAGGACCCGCCGCCACCGGCGCCGTTGCCGCCGTTGCCCGGGTTGGAGCCGCCCGCGCCGCCGGCCGCGTCACCGGAGGCGCCGGGGACGCCGCCGTTCGAGCCGCCGAAGCCGCCCAGCGCACCGGAGCCGCCGGACGGGCCGTTGTTGAGGCCACCGGTCGCGCTGGTCGCGGTCGCGTTCCCGCCGGCGCCCGCCACGTTGACCTGGAGCACCGCGCCGGACGTCGTCGCGACCGTGCCGCGCGCCTGTCCGCCCGCTCCGCCGGGGTTGCTGGCCAGCGACAGCGCGTCGAACGACCAGCGGCCGCCGCGCGCGCCGGTCACCTCGACCTCGAGCGCGCTCACGCCGGTGGGGACCTTGAAGACGTCTGAGCCGACCTCGTCGTAGGTGCACGACGAGGTGGGGGCGTCGACGAGGACGCCGCTGCTGCCGCACGGACCGCTCGGGACGGGCGGGGCCGCGGGGGCGGCCGACGCCGGGGCGACCGGGGCCGCCGTGAGGCCGGCGAGGACGAGCGCGGCAGCGGTGACCGCAGCGCTCCGGGTGGTTCGGGGCATGCGTGATTCCTTCGGTACGTCGGGGGCCGAGACGGGAGGTGGGCGCGCGGCTAGTGCGCCGAGGGGGAACGGTCCATCAACCGCCGGCCGGCGAGCCCGAGCGCCATCCCGACGACACCCGCGCCCGCACCCCACAGGAGGTGCCCGCGGATGTAGAACCACATGCCGCCCAGCACCGTCCCGAGGCCGGATCCGCCGCCCAGGTGGTGCAGGAAGGGCGAGAGCACCCCGACCAGGTGGATGACGGGCGCGAGCGGCAGCATCAGCCAGGGGTGCTCGCGGACGAGGGGGATCTCGGCGAGCCGGTCGATCAGCATCGCCGCCGCCAGGTAGGGCAGCACGTGCGTGCCCATCGTGGGGTCGACGAAGAGGATCACGCAGCTGCCGCCGGCCGCGACGCGCAGCGCCGTACCGGGTCGGTCGAGGCACCAGCGGGTCGCGATGAGCACGCTGAGCCAGAAGATCCCGCGGTGTCCCGGCAGACCCCAGGGCGTGCGGTGCAGCTGCTGGACGGCGACCGCCGCGATCGCGGTGGCCATGACCGCCGTCGCCGCGAGGCGGTGCACCCACTGCCCGTGCGGGACGAGGGCCGCGGGCAGCGCACGCCCGCCACGGAACCGGTCATCGATCAGCACGGACACGAGCGCCACCCTAGTCCATCGACGACGCAGACGCGTCTCAGATCGATACAGCATCTCGCATCTGCGGCGAATGTGGGAGGATCTTGCTTCAGTTGCGGACAACGAAGGATGGCCCGGATGACCTCCCCCGGCGCGGTGCTGCTCGGCATCGACGACACCGACAACGAGTCGAGCCCGGGGACCGGGTACCTGGCCCAACAGCTCCTCCAGGAGCTCGACGCGCTCGACCTCGCCGCCCCGCTCGGCGCGACCCGGCACCAGCTCCTGGTCGACCCGCGGATCCCCTACACCTCCCACAACTCGAGCGCCTGCCTGCTCGTCGCGCCGGCGGACGGGGTCGGCGTCGACGCGCTCCACGACGCCGCCGCGGACTTCCTGCGCCGCTACAGCGCCCCCGGCTCCGACCCCGGCCTGGCCGTCGCGCGCAAGGCCGACGTCGCCGACGAGGTGGTCGCCTTCGGGCAGCGCGCCAAGGTCGACGTCCTCGATCAGGACCTCGCCCACGCGACCGCCCGTCGTACGGGGACGCTGCTGTCGGGCCTCGGCGGCACCGAGGACGGCGTCATCGGTGCCCTGTCCGCGGTCGGCCTGCACCGCTCCGGCACCGACGGGTTCTACCTGTGGCTCGACGGCATCCGCGGCTTCCGGGCCGGCCGCTACCGGATCGAGGAGCTCTACCGCCTGCTCCACCTCAGCGACGCCCGCACCCTCGCCGGCACCCGGCCCGCCGAGGGCACCCTCGTCGACGTCGACCCCTGGGTGCGCCCGCTGCACCTCGAGGACGGCCCGGTGCTGCTGCTCGACGACGCGTCGGGCTGGCGGACCGCACCCAAGGCCGAGGTACGACGGCATTGAGCCCGGCGCTCCGGTCCGCGGCGCTGGCCGTGGCGGGGGCGGTCGGCCTGGCCGCCCTGTCCGCCTGCGGCGGGAACGACGACGCCCAGACGGCCCGTGACCCGGTGACGGGCGGGGCGTCCCGGTCGGCCTCGCCGACGCCCACCCCGACGCCCACGGACTCGACCGCGCCGCCGACGCCCACGCCACCGACCGCGACGACCTCGGCGGGCGGGACGTCCGCGGCGCCCGCCGTCACCGTCACGGCCACGACCGCCCCGACCGCCACGGCGGCCACCTCGACCGGCCGGCCCGCACCCCACGCCTCCCTGGTGCCGGCCTCCCCGGACTCCTCACACCCGACCCCGGCGGCGACCCCCACGCGCACGCCCACCCCGACCCCCACTCCGGCCCCGGTCACCTGCACCACCCGCACGTTCACCTCCCCGGGCACCCACACCGTGCGGATCACCTTCCGCCCCGGCGCCCGCGCCGCCACCACCGTCGACACCGTGCTCCACGGCGCCGGGGGCGGCGGTGGCCGCGGCCCCGGTCCCGGCGGCACCGGCGTCCCACCCCCGCCGGACGGTCCCGGTGGCGGCGGGGGCGGCGGCGGAGGCGCCGGAGCCCTGGTCGACACCCGCGCCGTGCTCGTCCCGTCCGCCTGGGCCACGCCGGTGCTGACCGTGGTGGTCGGCGCCGGGGGCCGCGGCGGGTACGGCGGCGGTGGTCCGGCGATGCCCAACGCCAACGGCATCGCCGGCGGCGCCACCACCCTCGACGGTCCGGGCATCGGCCTGTCCGCGGGCGGCGGCTCCGGCGGCACGACCGGCAAGGGCGGCATGGCCGGCTCGGCCGGCGGTGCGGGCGGGGGCGGCGGGAGCGCCGCCGCGGCCACGGGCGGCTCGCCCGGCGCGTCCGGTACCGACGGCGGTGCGGGCGGCGACGGCTTCGGCGGCACCGGAGGGAGCGGCGGACCCGCCCCCTACGGCGCGGGCGGCGACGGCGGCACGGGCGGCTCCCGCGCCGGCGGCTCGTACGACGGCCGCGCGGGCGCCCCCGGCTGGGCCACGGTCCGCGTCTGCGGCCAGGTGGTCGTCTCGTGACGCGCCGCCACCGGCTCGTCCTCCCCACGCTCGCGCTGCTCCTCGCGGGTCCCGGTCTGGCCGGCTGCTCCGGCGGCGACGACGGGCGCGGGGCCGATGCGGCCGCGGCGGCCGAGGTCGCCCGGACCCCGGACCTGCGCAGCTGCGGCACCGACTGCACGATCATCACGCTCGACGAGTCCGGCACCGCCCGGGTCGAGATCGAGCCCATCGGTGACGGCACCACGCTCGGCTACGTCCTGGCCGGCGGCGGGGGCGGCGGCGGGCGCGGACCCGGTCCGGGCGGCACCGGGAGCGGCAGCGGCGGCGGCGCGACCGGCGGCGGTGGGGGCGGAGGGGGCGGGGCCGGCGAGCAGCTGGCCGGCACGACCGGCCTGACCGACCTGAGCGACGCGTCGTCGTACGTGCTGACGATCCGGGTAGGCCCCGGCGGCACCGGGGGCATCGGCGGCGGCGGACCCTCGTCCCCCCAGGCCGACGGCACCGACGGTACGGCGACGAGCCTGTCCGCACCCGGCCTCGACGTCTCCGCGCGCGGCGGCGCCGGCGGCCGGTCCGGCCAGGGCGGCCAGGCCGGCGCCGGGGGCGGCACGGCCGGCACCGGCTTCCCCGCGGGGGCCGACGGGAAGCCCGGCGGGCACCTCGCCGGCGGCCGCGGCGGTACCGGCGGCCGGGCCGAGCGCGGGCACGGCAGCGGCGGCGACGGCGGGGAGGGCGGCGCCTTCCCCGGCGGCGCGCACAACGGCGCCGCGGGCGGCACCGGCCACGCCGAGATCACGGTCCGCGGTGCCCGCGTCACCGTGGCGCGCTGAGACACGCCCTAGGCGAGCGGCGTACCGAGCACCAGGTCGATGTCGTAGGCCGTGTCGAGCACGGTGATCGCCCGCGCCCCCATCTGTCCCTCACGCGCGGCGACCGACAGCACGTAGCGCCCGTTGGACGGCCGGGTCATCTCGTAGCGCCCCTCGTGGTCGGTGCGCAGCGAGCCGACCACCTCGCCCGACTGGCGGGTGAGCACCACGAGCGCGTCGACGAACGGGGCGCCGTCGGCATCGGTGACGTTGCCGGTCAGGGTGAGCCGGGCGCGCAGCGCGATCGGCGGCAGCGGCGCGGTGTTGTCGAGGTGCATGATCCGCGAGCGCGGCTGCCAGCCCTCGGCGGTCGTCACCACCAGGTAGTCGCCGGCCTGCGGGATCGCCACGGTGAACCGGCCCTCGGTGTCCGCCTGACCCCAGTCGACCGCCTGGCCCTCGCGGGTGAGGACGGTGACGACGCCGTTGCGGATCGCCCGCGCCCGCGTGTCGACGACCTGGCCCCGGACCACCTGCGCGTCGACGCCGGTGTGCTCGGATCCGGAGCGGTCGGCCTCGACGGAGTACTCCCGCATCCGCAGCATCGGTACGCCGAGCGCGACCGTCACCGCGGCACAGGCCGCCGCCAGCCAGAAGATCAGCGTGAACGCCGACTGCGTCGGCAGCGCGAGACCACCGACCGTCATCACCGACGCGGTCGTGATGGCGGCGGTCGCGGCGCTCGCGGTCGACGTACCGAGCGAGCGGAGGAGGACGTTGAGGCCGTTGGCCGAGGCGGTCTCCGTGACCGGGACGGCGCGCATGATCAGCGTCGGCATGGCGCTGTAGACCAGGGCGGTACCGATGCCGACGAGCACCGAGCCGATGACGACCTGGGCGAGGTCGTCGCTCCAGAACACACGGCCGACGTACGTGACGGCCATGATCGAGGCGCCCGCGATGAGCGTCGCCTGCGGTCCGAGCCGGCGAGTCAGCGTCGCCGAGATCGGCGCCATCAGGCCGAAGGCCGCGGCGTTGGGCACCATCCACAGACCTGCGTGGAGGATGTCGAGCCCGAGGCCGTAGCCGGTCCCCGTCGGCATCTGCAGGAACTGCATCGACACCAGCATGTTGACGTACATCGCGAAGCCGGCGAAGACCGACGCGACGTTGACGAGGAGCACCGCGCGCCGCGACGCCACCCGTACGTCGACCAGCGGCCGCGGCGTCCGCAGCTCGAGCGGCACCCACGCGGCGAGCGTGACGAGGCCGCCGGCGACCAGGCCGAGCGTGGCCGGCGACGTCCACCCCCACTGCCCGCCCTTGGTGAGCGCGACCAGGATCGCGGTCAGCGCCACCGACAGCAGGATCGCGCCACGGACGTCGAACGCACCGCCGGTCCGCACCGGCGACTCCGGGATGATCGCCCGCGCGCCGATCATCAGCGCGACACCGACCGCACCGGTCAGCCAGAAGACCGCGTGCCAGTCCATGTGCTCGCTGATCAGGCCCGACAGCGGCAGCCCGGCGCCCGCCCCGATCGCGAGCGTCGCGCTCATCATCGCCACACCGAGCGGCACCCGGTCGCGCGGCAGCTCGTCGCGCATGATCGCGATGCCGACCGGCACCAGCGCCATCCCGACGCCCTGGAGCGCCCGCGCCGCGATGAGCAGCGGCAGCACCTGGCTCAACCCACCGAGCAGCGAGCCCGCCACCGACACCGCCAGCGCGAGCAGCACCATCCGCCGCTTGCCGTACATGTCGGCCAGGCGCGAGATCGTCGGCGTCGCGATCGCGCCGGTCAGCAGCGTCGCCGTCACCAGCCAGGACGCACCGCTGGCCGACGTGTCGAGCAGCCGCGGCAGCTCGGCCAGCAACGGCAGCAGGATCGTCTGCTGGAGCGACACGACGATGCCGCACAGCGACAGCATCACGACGATGAGGGTGGGATTGCCGCGAGTCGGCGCGACGCCGGTGGCCGGTTCGGCTGAAGCCGTGGCGATGCGGGGCGGCACGCTGACCTGTCTCTCGAGTTCGTGGTGCCTGCCATCGTAGTGGTGACAACCGGCCGCCCCCGCCGGGCGTCGTCCTCACCATGAGCTCCCGCCCGCGATCCGTCACCCGCCGCCGGGTCCTCACCGCCGGTGCCGCCGCCGGCACCGCCGCCGTCCTCGGCGGCGCGGCCCTCGCCGGCATCGAGACCGAGGTGCTCCCGGGCAAGGCCTGGCTCTACCACCACCTCGGCCACGACGGCCCCGACGGCGTCCTCCCGGACGTCGTCCCCGCCCCGGTCACCACCGGCGCCTTCGACTCCGCCGCCCGCGGCCGCCAGGTCGGCTGGTCCCTCGCCCGGCCGACGTCGTCGTCTTCGTCATCGCTGCCCCTGGTCCTCGCCCTCCACGGCCGCGGCCAGGACCACACCAGTGCCTTCCGCGCCGACCGGATGGGCCTCGACCGCTACCTCGCCGACGCCGTCGCGCACGGCGTACCGCCCTTCGCGATCGCCGGCGTCGACGGCGGCGCGTCGTACTGGCACGACCGCGGGGACGGCGACCACGCCGAGACCATGCTCGTCGACGAGCTCCTCCCCCTCCTCGCCCGCGAGGAGGACATCGCCACCGACCGGATCGCCCTGATCGGCTGGTCCATGGGCGGCTTCGGCGCCCTCCACCTCGCGACGGCCCTCGGCCCCACCCGCGTCGCCGCCGTCGCCGCCCTCGGCCCGGCCCTCTGGCACACCTACGACGAGACCGCCCCCGGCGCCTACGACGACGCCGCCGACTTCGCCCGGGTCGGCGTGATGGGGCGGCAGGACGAGCTCGCCGAGGTCGCGGTACGGGTGGACTGCGGGAAGGGCGACCCCTTCTACGCCACCACCCGCGACTACGTCGACGGGTTCGCGCCGGAGCGGGCGCCGGCCGGCGGCTTCGAGCTGGGGGACCACGACAGCGGGTACTGGCGGCGGATGGTGCCGGGGGTGCTGCGGTTCCTGGGTGAGGGGCTGGCGGCGGGCTGAGGCCTACGCCGCGGTCACAGGGGTCACGGGGTCACGGGGTCACGGGAGGCTCTCGCACGCCTCGCCGTCCCCGTCGAGGTCGAGGCGGTGCGGGTCGGTCGGGTCCGCGTCCAGGAGGCGCTGGGCGTCCGCCTGGCTGGTGAAGTCGGTGCAGTCCCGGTCGGCGAGGATCCGGTCGTTCACCCCGGTCACCTGCCCCACTCCCCACACGGTGACCGCGATCAGCAGGCCGCTCACCACGTTGGTACCGATCGACCACGCCGCGTCGACGGACCGCTCCTTCGGGGTCGGCCGGGGCTCGTCGGTTCTGGTCCTGGTCGTGCTCTTCGTCTTGGCCACGGCCGTGATCGTGGCCGCCCGGCAGACCACCGCGGGGCCGTTCGCGACAACTCCGGACGCCCGTCCCGAAACGCCGCGCTCCCCTACGAGGCGTCCCGGTCGTCGCTCCCCAACCCCGCCTCCCGCGCCCGCACGATCAACGCCCCCCGATCCGGTACGGCGAGCTTGGTGACCACGCCCGACAGGTAGTTCCGCACCGTCTTGGGCGAGAGCACGAGCCGGCGCGCGATGGCGTAGTTGTCGTAGCCGCGGGCGACCAGGTCGAGCACCTCGCGCTCGCGGTGGGTGAGCTCGGGGAAGACGACCGGGCCCGTCGTACGGGCGCCGGAGAGGAGGTCGACGGCGCGGCGGCCGATCTCGGAGGCGAGGAGGACGTCGCCCGAGGCGACGGCGCGCAGGCCGCGCTCGATCTCGTGCGGGAGGGCGCTCTTGAGCATGTAGCCGCGGGCGCCGGCGCGCAGGGCGGCGAAGAGCGAGTCGTCGTCGCCGAGCATGGTGACGACGAGGACGCCGATGTCGGGGGCGTCGCGGGCGATGCGGCGGGTGGCCTCGATGCCGGTGCCCTCGCCCAGGTCCAGGTCCATCAGTACGACGTCCGGCCGGGCGCCCAGCACCCCGGCGACGGCCTCGTCCTCGGTGCCCGCGCAACCGGCGACCTCGAAGTCGTCGATCGAGGCGAGGAAGTTGACCATGCCGTGCGCGAAGACCGGGTGGTCGTCGACGACGAAGACCCGCACGGCACTCATCTGGCCGACGCTAGGAGGTCGCGCGGCCCGGGTTCCAGGGCCCTGCGTCCCGGCTCCCCGGGCCGTCTCGTCCCGGGTCGCACGGGCGCTGGTCCGGGCGTCCGTACTGCGGCACACTGCCGGTCACCGCTACCGCAGAACCAGCGCACAGGAGGGCAGATGGGCACCGCGACGACCGTGCGCGCCACCCTCGTCCTGCTCCTCTCGTGGGGGCCCGCGGGTCCCGGTCTCCTCCTCTCGTACGGCGCCCCGGAGAGCCTGGAGGCGGTCGGCACCTTCAGCGTCGCCCTCGCCTTCGGCGGTGCCGCCGCGCTGCTCGCGGCGGCACCCGGGCCGGCGTTCCGGGGCGGGGGCGGGCCGCTCGTCGTACCGACCTTCGCGGTGGCCGCCGTGGGCGCCGGCGCCTCGACGCTGGCCGCCGGGCTGCGGAGCCGCGCCATGGCGGGCGAGGGCGGGCTGTGGCTCGACCTGCTCGAGGTCGCCTGGATGCCGGGCGGGCTGACGATCGCGTGCGTGCTGAGCGCCGCCGTGCTCACCGGATCGCGGACACTGCTGGCGGCCGGCGCGGTGGTCGCGGCCGGGGTGACCGCGACGACCACGGCCGAGATGCGGCTGCAGCGCGACATCCCGCTCGACATCGTGCTGTGGGCGCTGTGGCTGGCTCTCGGGGTCGCGTCGGCGGTGATCGTCGCGGTGGTCGCGCGGCGGCGGCGCGCACCCGAGCGGCAGGTCGCGGTGTGGCTGGCGCTCGCCCATGCGGCGGTGCTGGTCTGCGCCGTGGGCGCCTATGTCGTCGACGACGCGAGCGGTACGACGTCCACCAGCGCGACGTTCGCAGCCACCTTCCTGCCGGCCGCGGTGACGTTCGCGGCGGCGGCCTTCCTGCTCACCGCGCTGACCGGCGAGAGTGCCGCGGTCGCGCCGGCCCTCGCCCGGGTCACCGTGTGGGTCCTCCTCATCGCCGCCCTCCTCGTGGCGTACGGCGCCGTGGCGGCACTCGCCGCCAAGGTCGCCCCGCTCACCCCGACGAGCGGCGGCATGATCGCGGTCGTCGTCCTCGCCGTCGGGGTCGGCCCGACCCGCCGCTGGGTGCAGCGGGCGGTCGACCAGCTCCTGTACGGCGGCTCCGCCGACCCGAGCGCGCTGCTGCGCAAGGTGAGCGAGGAGGTGGCCGCCGGGGCCGAGGGCGCCGGTTCCCTGGACGCCCTGGCCGAGGCGCTGCGCCGCTCCCTGCGGCTCGGCGGGGTCGCGATCCGGTCGGCCGCACCGGGTGGTCCGGCGGTGGTCGCCGGCACGGTCGACCCCGCGACGTCGGTCTCGCTCGAGCTCGTCGCCGCCGACGGGCCGTGCGGCGAGGTGGAGATGTCCGCGGAGTGGGGCCGCGACGTCGAGATGCGCACCCTCGCCGCGCTGCGCCGGATCGGCGGCGTGCTCACGGTCGCCGTACGGCTCGCGGAGGTCAACGACGACCTGCTCGAGGCCCGGCGCCGGGCGAGCGAGATCGCCGCCAGCGAGCGGCACCTGGCCCGTACCGAGATCGAGGCGACCGTCGAGCCCATGCTGGTCCGCATCCGCGACGACCTCGGCGGCGTCGCCGCCGGGGCCGACCCGGCCGACGAGCTCGCCCGCGCCGGTACGGCGCTGCGCGCGGCCACCACCCACGTGCGCGACCTCGCCCGCACGCTGCTCCCCGGATCGCTCGACGCCGGCGACCTCCCGGGCGCCCTCGGCGAGCTGGCCGCGCGGTTCGACGTACCGGTGCTGCGGGCCGACGTCGCGCACCCGCCCGAGCGCCCCGAGGTCGTCTACCACCTCGTCGCCGAGGCGGTCCTGCGCGCCCGGCGCGACGGCGGGATCGAGCGCGTCGAGGTCGCCGTCGCGGCGCCGGACCGCTGGACGCTCCGGCTGCTCGGCGACGCCGACCGGACCACGTCCCTGCGCGCCGCACTGCTCGAGCGGGCCGCCGACGCCGGCTACGGCCACGTCGGACCGGACGACGGCGCCACGCTCCACCTCGCCCGGAGCGAGCCCCGGTGAGCCGCCCGCCCGTCTGGCGCTGGGTCGCCGCGGTGCTCGTCGTCGTCACGTCGTGGGGGCTCGCGGGCGGCTCGGTGGCGATCGCGTGGGCGTTCCAGCTCCCGGCCGCGCCGGTGCCGGGCACCTTCCTCGCGTCCTCGCCCCCGGAGGCGCAGGCGCACTTCGACGACATCGGCGTGACGGTCGCCTTCGTCTACGCGCCGCTCGCCGCCGTCCTGCTGCTGCGCCGCCCGCAGCCGGTCGCCGTGGTGATGGCCGTGCACGCGGTCGGCTCGGGCCTCGCCGCCTTCGGCGTCCAGTACGGACTGCTCGCCGCGGACCGCCCGGGCCTGCCCGGCGGCGGCTTCCTCGCGTACGCCGGCGGCTGGGGCTTCGTCCCGGGCACCTTCCTCACCGCGATCGTCCCGGTTCTCCTGCTCCCGGAGCCGGCCCGTGCGCTGCGCCGGGTGCTGGTGCCGGTGGTCGCGGTGGCGACGGCGATCGCGACGCTGACCTCGCTCACCCACCAGAGCCCCGGCATGCTCCGCAACCCCCTCGCGCCGGACTGGCCGTCGTACCAGGCGGCGGCGCAGGACATCTACGCCGTCGCGGCGGCCGTCGCGCTCTCCTCGTCGCTGGCGGTGATCGTGGTGATGGTCCGGCGGCTGCGCGCGGCCACGCCGGACGAGCGCTCCCCCGTGCGCTGGCTGCTGGTCGGGCACGTCTTCCTCACCGCGTCGTACCTCGTCACGGTGCTGCCCGCGTCGCTCCAGCTCGCCGCGCCGCTGTGGGCGTTCGCCACGATCGCGCCGATCATCGGGCAGATCTTCTACCCCTCCGCGATCCTCGTGATGGGCCTCCAGCACCGGCTGCGCGGCGTCGACGTCGCGGTCAGCACGGTGCTCACGACGAGCATCGTCGCGGTGCTCGCGGCGGGCGCCTACTACGTCACCGTCACCGTCCTCGAGTACGCCGGCGAGGCCAGCGCCGCCGCGGGCTTCACCACCGCGGCGGTCATCGCGGTCGCGCTGCTGCCCGCCCACAACGTCATCCAGCACCGGGTCGACCGCCTCGTCTACGGCGAGGCCGGTGCCCCCGAGCGGCTCGTCGCCGACCTCGGCGCCCAGGTCGGCGAGATCGCGACGGGCGACGACGGCGTCCGCGCGCTCGCGGCCGCGCTGCGCACGACGCTGCGGCTGGGCTCGGTCCACATCGGGCCGGCGCCCGCGGCCGACGTACCGGAGCCGGTGGTGTCGTTCTCCCTCGACGCGGACGACGACGCGCTGCTCGTGGTGACCGGTCCGGCCGGGGGGCTGCCGATCGGCCGTCGTACCCGGGAGGCGATCGGGGACCTCACGCCTGTCATCGGCGCCGTGGTCCGGCTCGCCGCCGCGGCGACCGCGCTCGACACCGCCCGCGCGCTGGCCGCCGACGCCCGCCACGCCGAGCGACGGGCGCTGCGTCGCGAGCTGCACGACGGCCTCGGACCGGCGCTGTCCGGCGCCGCCTTCTCGGTCGCGGCCGCCGCCAACCTGCTCGCCCGCGGCGACCGGCCCGGCGCCGTCGCCGCGGTCGCGCGGGTCCAGGAGCTCCTCGACACCCAGGCCGCGACGCTGGCCAACCTCGCCGTCGGCGGGCCCGCTCCGGTGCGCGACCTGGGCCGCGCGCTCGACCAGCTCGTGACGTCGTTCGAGGGCGCCGGACCGCGCCTGGACCTCGACACCAGCGGCGAGATCTTCCTCGATCCCCACCGCGCCGGCATCGTGCACCGGATCGCCTCCGAGGCCGTGCACAACGCCGTCCGGCACGCCGACGCGTCCGCGGTGACCGTCGCGCTGGGCGCCGTACCGGGCGAGGTGCTGCGGGTCCAGGACGACGGCCGGGGCATCGACCGCACCGGGCACGAGGGCGTCGGGCTCTCCTCGATGCACGAGTGGGCGGCCGAGGCCGGCCTGGAGTGCCGGGTCACCGCCCCCGCGGACGGCGGCACGCTCGTCGTCGTACGACTGACCCGGAAGGAGGCGCCTGCACGAAGGTGATCCCGCGCCCTGCCCACCGGGACGCCGGGACCGCGAGCCTCGGCAGCATGTCGATCTCACTGTCCGCCGCCACCACCGCCCCGCCCCGCACCACCCGGCACTGGGCCGCCGCCGGCGTCCTCGCCGGGGTCGCCTCGCTCGCCAGCGTGCTCCTGTCGCTGGCGCTCTCGCGGCCCTACGAGGAGGGCAGCATCGTCACGCCCGCCCTCATCGAGGCCGGGCTCGAGGACAAGCGGCCCCTCCTCGTCGCCTTCCACGTCACGACCGTCGCCGCCGCCCTGCTGCTCGTCGTCTTCGCGGCCGGGCTGCGCCGCCGGATCCGGTCCAGCCGCGCACCCCAGGCACTCGCCCCCGACGTCGCCTTCGCCGGCCTGCTGCTCGTCGCCGCGGCCCAGCTGCTGGGCAGCGGGCTCGACACCGAGTTCCTCTTCGGCATCGGCGACAAGGCGGTCAACCTCCCCGAGGACGCCAGCACCTACTCGCACTGGATCGCCACGATCCCCTGGCTGTGGGCGGGCGGAGGGCTCGCCGGCCTCGCGGTCGGGGTCGCCTCGCGGGCGGGCGTCGTACCGCGGTGGGTGGGGGGGCGTGGGCTTCGTCCTCGGGGGCCTGGTCGTGCTGATCGCCCTGTCGCCGCTGCAGTACCTCGCCGCCCTGCCGGGCGCGCTGTGGCTGCTGGTGACGGCCTTCGGGTTCGCGGTGCGGGACCGGGCCTGACCCGGCGTCCTCAGCCCAGCTCGGCCGGGAAGCCTCCGGTCGCGACCGGGCCCCACCGCACCGGCGTGACCCGGATCAGCGACTTGCCCTGATCCCGCATGGCGGTGCGGTACTCGTCCCAGTCCGGGTGCTCGCCGGCGACCCGGACCCACGTGTCGCCCCACGCGTCCGACAGCACCAGGACGCTGACCTCCGCGCGGCGCGCCGGGCATTGCGGGCCTTGGCCCGCCGCGGGTACGTCGTGATGACGATGCGGCCGGCGTCGCCCACGCCACCGGTGACGGGCGAGACCTCGTCAGCCGATCGTCGCCGCGTCGATCACGAACCGGTAGCGCACGTCGGAGGCCAGCACCCGCTCGTACGCCTCGTTGACCCGGTCGGCCGCGATGACCTCGATGTCCGCGCCGATGCCGTGCTCGGCGCAGAAGTCGAGCATCTCCTGGGTCTCGGCGATGCCGCCGATCATCGACCCGGCGAACGAGTGCCGCCCGTAGATGAGGGCCATCGCCTCGACGCTGAACGGCTTCGGCGGCGCCCCCACGTTGACGAAGGCGCCGTCGACGGCGAGCAGCCGCAGGTAGGCGTTGACGTCGAGGCTCGCGCTCACCGTGTTGACGATGAGGTCGAACTTCCCGGCGAGGACCTGGAAGGTCGCCGGGTCGGAGGTCGCGTGGTAGTGGTCGGCGCCGAGCCGCTCGGCGTCCTCCTGCTTCTTGAGCGACTGCGAGAGCACGGTGACCTCGGCGCCCAGCGCGTGGGCGATCTTGACGCCCATGTGCCCGAGCCCGCCGAGGCCGACGATGGCGACCTTCTTGCCGGGACCGGCGCCCCACCTCTTCAGCGGCGAGTACGTCGTGATGCCGGCGCAGAGCAGCGGCGCGGCCGCGGCGGGGTCGATCCCCTCGGGCACGGAGAGCACGAAGTGCGCGTCGACGACGACGTGCGTCGAGTAGCCGCCCTGGGTGGTGGTGCCGTCGCGGTCGGTGACGGCGTAGGTGCCGACGCCGCCCTTGAGGCAGAACTGCTCGTCGCCGTTGCGGCAGTTGACGCACTCCCGGCACGAGCGGACGAAGCAGCCGACGCCCACCCGGTCGCCGACCTGGTGGTTCGTGACGTCCGCGCCGATCTCGGTGACGACGCCGACGATCTCGTGTCCCGGGACGACGGGGAACGGCTGCGGCCCCCAGTCACCGCGGACGGTGTGGATGTCGGAGTGGCAGATGCCGGCGTACTCGATGGCGATGAGCACGTCGTTCGCGCCGACCGCGCGGCGCTCGATCGTCAGCGGGGCGAGCGGCGCACCACTCTCGGGAGCGGCCCAGGCGGCAACGCGGGTGCGGTCGTAGGTCATGGGAGATCTCCTCGTCACTTGGTTCTCTTGAGCTCGTCAGCGAGTGCGCGGGCGCGCTCCGACTGCTCCGACGCGCGGGCGTCGTCACCGTCGGCCACGGCCTGCCAGACGTCGATCTTGAGCTCGACGTAGCGCCGCCGTACGGCGAGCAGGTCGGCCTCGCGGGCCAACCGCTCCCGCTGCGCCGTGAGCAGCCCGATCTGCTGCTCGGCAGCCGTCGCGCCGGCGGCGGCGTTGGCGACGTACTGGCGCATGTCGCTCACCGCCATGCCGGTCGCGCTGAGGCACGCCACCCAGGTCAGCAGGTCGAGGTCGTCCTCGGTGTAGACCCGGTGCCCGCTGCTCGCGGACCGGCTCACGGGCGCGACCACGCCGATCGACTCGTAGTAGCGCAGCGTGCTGGCCGGCAGACCGGTCAGGGCCGCGGCCTCTTTGATGGAGAAGGTCCGGCTCCGGGTCTGCGCACTCACTCCATCGAGGCTAGGAACTTCAAGTACTCGAAGTCAAAGGTGTGGGAAGGTGCAGGATGCTCGGCTCGCGGAAGAGGACCAAGAAGCTCGACGACCTGATGGCGCGGCTCAGGCCCGACCTGAGCCGGGAGTCGCTCGGCGTCGGACCCGCCTTCCCCGGCATCGCCCCGAACCCGCTCCTGAGCAGCGCCGCCCGCAAGCGCAAGGCGGAGCTGCGCACGGGTGCGCTCGCGCTCGGCGTCCTCGTCGACTGGCGCGAGGTCAGCAGCGACGGCAGTCCCCGCGTGGTCCTGGTGCTCGACGTGGAGACCCCCGACGGCACCGCGTTCCGCGGGATCGCCGACGAGGACCTCACCATCACCGAGCTCACCCGGCTCGCTCCCGGGCAGACGCTCCCCGTGCGCTACCGACCGGCCGTGATGGACCACTACGTCGCCCTCGCCCGGGACGCCGACCCCGCCCAGGTGCAGGGGCTCTACGACCGCAGGTAGGCCAGGACGGCGAGCACCCGGCGGTGCCCGCTGTCGGACGTGGCGAGCCCGAGCTTGGCGAAGATGTTGCCGATGTGCTTGCTGACCGCGGCCTCAGTGACGACCAGCCGCTCCGCGATCGACCCGTTGTCGAGCCCCTCGGCCATCAGCCCGAGCACCTCCCGCTCCCGCGGGGTGAGCGACTGGACCGGGTCGTCGGCGCGACGCCGGCTCAGCAGCTGCGAGATCACCTCGGGGTCCATGACGGTGCCGCCCGCGGCGACGCGGCGCAGCGCGTCGACGAAGGCGGCCACCTTGCCCACGCGCTCCTTGAGCAGGTAGCCGAGCCCGTCGGCACCGCGCGCGAGCAGCTCGCCGGCGTACCGGTCCTCGACGTACGCCGACAGCACGAGCACCGGGAACCCGGGACGACGGGCGCGCGCCTCGACCGCCGCCTTCAGCCCCTCGCTGGTGTACGTCGGCGGCATCCGCACGTCGAGCACCGCGGCGTCGGCGTGGTCCAGGTGGGCGAGGAAGTCCTCCGCGTTGTCGACCGCGGCGACCACGTCGAAGCCCTCGCTGCGCAGCAGCAGGGCCAGTCCCTCGCGCAGGAGGGTGTCGTCCTCGGCGATCACGATCCGCATGCCAGCTCCGCCCTCACGTTCGTCGGTCCGCCCTCGGGGCTCACCACGGTCATCCGTCCCTCGAAAGCCTCCACCCGGCGCCTCATCCCGGCGAGGCCGCCCCCTGGTCGCTCCACGGCACCGCCGCGGCCGTCGTCCTCGACCTCGACGACGAGCCACGCTTCGTCCACGGCGACCCGGACGTGCACGGCACGCGCCGCGCTGTACTTGTTCACGTTGTTGAGCGCCTCGGCCACGAGGAAGTAGCTGGCGGACTCGAGCGCCGCCGGCACCCGGCCGATGCCGTCGACCGTCAGGGTGCACGGCACCACGCTGCGCCCAGCCAACGAGGCGAGGGCGCCCTCGAGGCCGAGCTCGTCGAGGATCGGCGGATAGATGTCGTGCACCGTCCGGCGCAGCCCGGCGAGCGCCTCGGTCGCCGCCTCCTGCGCGCTGCGCAGCTGTGGCAGCCCGTCGCCTCCGGTCTCGAAGGCGCGCTCGGCGAGGCCCATCATCATCACGACGCTCACCAGCCGGTTCTGGGCGCCGTCGTGCAGGTCGCGCTCGATCCGGCGGAGCTCGGCACCGTGCGCGTCGAGAGCCGCCGCCCGGCTGAGGGTCAGCGAGTCCACCCGGGCCCGCAGCTCGAAGCGCCGGTCGGGCGTCAGCAGCCGGGCCGAGACCGCCGCGACCCCGCGCGCCGCGGCGAGCACCAGGAACCACGAGAGCACGGCGTACGCCGCCGCGACCAGCGGCATCGTCGCGGCCAGCCCCCACGAGGTCACCGGGTACGGCGCCACGACGGGCTCGTCGGCCGGCACCAGGAACCAGTAGAACGGCACCAGCAGCGAGCTCACGACGCCCAGCGGGATCGTGATGCACACCAGCGTGACCGTCAGCGTGGGGACGGCGTGGACGACGAGCCACCCGAGCTCGCGACGGGTCTGCCGCGAGAACGCGAAGTGGAGCCGGGCGTCGATCGTGCGGTCCGCCGGCTCCTGGCTGCTCGGCCCGGGGATCGGCGTACCGCGGAACGTCCCGATCCGGGTGCGGGCGCGCTCGGCCCAGCGCCGCAGCAGCCGCGCCGCCTCCGGGAGGACGAGCACGCCCCCGGTCAGCAGCATGAGGGGGGCGAGCAGGAGGAACGCCATGAAGAAGAGGGTCGAGACGGCGGACGCCCCGGCCTCGACGGCGAGGAACCGCCAGCTGCGGGCCCACGCGCGCAGCCGGTCCGACGTCATGGGACCAGTCTGCCCGGCCTCGCCGTCCGGCACGGTAGAGCCAGCTCCACCATCGGAACGGTAGCCAGCAGGATTCTGCCGCGCGGCCGGAATTCCTAGCGTGGAAGCATGATTCGACGAGACCGCGCGACCACCGTCGCCGCTCCTCCTGTGCCCACCACCGGCGAGGCCCTCCGCCTCGACGGCGTCGTCAAGAAGTACGGCTCGGGGGCCTCCGCCACCGTCGCCCTCCGCGGGGTCGACCTGGCCCTGGCACCGGGCTCGTTCACCGCGATCATGGGCCCGTCCGGCTCGGGCAAGAGCACGCTCCTGCACGCCGCAGCCAGCCTCGACCGCCCGACCAGCGGCAGCGTCCGCCTGGGCGGCACCGAGATCTCCGGCCTGCGCTCCGCGCAGCGCACGCGCTTCCGCCGCGACCACGTCGGGTTCGTCTTCCAGGCCTACAACCTGCTGCCCGCCCTGACCGTCGAGCAGAACATCACGCTCCCCCTGCTGCTCGCCCGCAGCCCGATCGACGCCGGCTGGCTCGACTTCCTGGTCGCCTCGGTCGGCCTCGACGAGCTGCGGCACCGCCTGCCCAACGCGCTGTCCGGCGGCCAGCAGCAGCGGGTCGCCATCGCCCGCGCCCTGGTCACCCGGCCGCACGTCGTGTTCGCCGACGAGCCGACCGGCGCCCTGGACTCGCGGACCGGCAAGCAGGTGCTCGACCTGCTCGCCCACACGACGCGCGAGCTCGACCAGACGGTGGTGATGGTGACGCACGACCCGGTCGTGGCCGCCCACGCGGATCGGGTGATCTTCCTGGCCGACGGCGCGTTCGCGGGGCACCTCGACGGTGCGACGCCGGCCCGGATCACCGAGTACCTGACCGGGCTGGGTGAGTGGTGACGCGCCCGGACCGGCCCCGGCCGGGCGGCCTCGTCCGCGCCGACCTGCGCCGCCACCGCGCGAGCTTCGCCGGCGTCGCGGTCGCCATCCTCGTCGCCACCGTGCTGGTGACCGGGCTCGGCGTGCTCGTCGAGTCGGGGATCCGCGGGGGACTCGCGCCGCAGCGGTACGCCGGCGCGGACCTGGTCGTCACCGGGCAGCAGAAGGTGCCCGTGCCCGAGGACCTCGCGATCAGCCTCACCGAGCGGGCGCCGGCCCCGGACCCGGCGTCGATCGCCGCCGTGCCGGGCGTGACCCGCGTGGTCGCCGACGTCACCGTGCCGCTCGTGGACGGCCGGAACGGCGCCGTCGTCGAGGCGCACCCCTGGTCGGCGGCCCGGCTCACCCCGTTCACCCTCGCCGACGGCAGGGCACCCGACGGGGAGGACGAGGTCGTGGTGACCGCGGGCGAGGCGGCCGTCGGGGACGACCTCCCGCTCGCCCACGGCGGCGTCCGGTCGTCGTACCGGGTGGTGGGGGTGGCGTCCGCCCCGGCAGGCGTGGAGCGCGCGAGCCACGTCTTCCTGACCTCGTCGCGCATCGCCGAGCTGGATCCCCACGACGGCGCCGCGCAGACCCTGGGCGTGTTCACCGACCGCTCCCCCGAGGACGTCGCCGAGCGGATCCGCGACCGGCACCCCGACCTGACGGTGCTCACCGGGGCGGCACGCGGTGATGCGGAGTTCCTCGACTCGGGCTCGTCGCGCGCGACGCTCGTCGCGATCGGCAGCGCCTTCGCCGGCACCTGCCTCCTCGTCGCGCTCTTCATCGTCTCGGGGACGCTCTCGCTGTCGGTGCAGTCGCGACGCCGTGACTTCGCCCTGCTGCGCGCCGTGGGCGCGCTGCCGCGGCAGATCCACGCACTGGTGGCGCGGGAGGTGCTCGTCGTGGCCGCGGTGGCGGCGCTGCTCGGCGTCGGGCCCGGCTACCTGCTCGCCGGCGTGCTGCGCCGCGCGTTCGTCGCCGGGGACGTGATCCCGGCCGACTTCGCTCTCGCCTACAGCCCGGTCCCGGCGCTCGCCGCGCTGGTCGTCGTCCTCCTGACCGCCTGGGGCGCGGCGCGCATCGCCGCACGCCGCCCGGCGAACCTCGACCCCGTCGACGCCCTGCGCGAGGGCGCCACCGGCCCCGCCACCGTGAGCACCGCCCGGATCATCAGCGGCGTCGTGGTCCTCGCGGCGGGGCTCGCCCTCTCGCTGGTCCCGCTGTGGCTCGACGGCGAGGCCGCGGCCGCCGCGTCGGCCAGTGCGGCTCTCGTGCTCATCATCGGCGCCGCCGTCCTCGGACCGTGGCTGGTCGCGGTCGCCGTCCGGGCAGCGGGGGTGCTGCTGGGCCGGACGTCACCGTCCGCCTTCCTCGCCACCGCGAACGGACAGGCGAACAGCCGCCGGCTCGCCGGAGCGGTCACCCCGATCGCGCTCGGCATCACGCTCGGTCTCGTCCAGCTCGGCGCGCCCGCGATCATCGCCGACGAGGCGGCGTCCCAGGCGACGGCGGGCGTCACCGCCGACCTGCGGGTCGTCGCGCCGGCCGGACTCTCCGCGCCGGCACTCGCCTCGGTCGCCGACCTGCCCGCGGTCTCGGCCCTGTCCCCCGTGACGGTCAGCCAGACCGTGCTCGACTACCGGACCTTCGACGGCACCGACGACCGCAGCGAGCAGGTCCTCCAGGGCATCGACCCGAGCACCTCCACCGGACTGCTCGACCTGCAGGTGCGCGAGGGCACGCTCGACGACCTCGACGGCGCCGCGAGCGTCGCCCTGAGCACCGACGCCGCGCGCACCCTCCGGATCGGGCTCGGCGACGAGGTCACCGGTCGCTTCGGGGACGGCGCCCCGCTGCGCGCCCGGGTCGTCGCGATCTACGAGCGCGGACTCGGCTTCGGCGGCGTCACGATGGACGAGGCCGCCGTCCGCCCGCACACGACCAGCGGTCTCGCCACGTTCGCGCTGGTCTCCGGCGACGACCCCGGCGCCGCCCGCACGGCCATCGCCCGCCTCGGGCTGCCGGTGACCGACGGCTCCGGCGAGGCCGCCGGCGCGGACGCCCAGCGCCAGCAGGGTTGGGTGAACCTGGTCGCCCTGCTCGTGATCCTCGGCTACATCGCGATCGCGGTCGCCAACACCCTCGCCATGGCCACCTCGGAGCGCTCGCGCGAGCTCGCCCTCCTCCAGCTCGTCGGAGCCGGCCGCCGTCAGGTGCGGAGCATGATGCGCCTCGAGTCGGTCCTCGTCGCCTCGATCGCGGCGCTCCTCGGCATCGCGCTCGCGCTGCCCCCACTCGTGGGGATCAGCATCGGCATCTCGGGCCGGCCGCTGCCCGCCCTGCCCCTCACCGGCAGCGCGGTCGTCGTCGCCGCGATGTCCGCCCTGGCGCTGGTGTCGCTGGCCGTCGCGACCCGCGCCGCCATGCGGACCCAGCCCATCACCGAGATCGGGTCACGGCAGTAGGGCGTCCCGCTCCGCCGCCTTGCGCGCCACGTAGAAGTAGTTGAACGGATCGCTGCGGATCTCCAGCACCTCGACGTCCGACAGCCCCGCCTCCTCGAGCATCCGTACGGCGACCTGCCGCCCCCACACGGTCCCCAGCCCCGCCCCGCCGTCGGCCAGCGACACGGTCATGCAGTGCATCAGGCTGATCGTGTACAGGTAGGTGACCCACGGCAGGGCGAGGTTGTGCTCCACCCCGGACTGGGCCTTGATGTCGACCATCAACAGCAGGCCGCCGGGCCGCAGCGCGGCGGTGATGCCGGCGAGGACCCGGTCCGGGAAGGCCTGGTCGTGGATCGCGTCGAACGCCGTCACGACGTCGTACCGCTCGTCCTCGCCGAGCTCGGCGACGTCGCGGACCTCGAAGGTCGCATTGGTCAGCCCCCAGGCGGCGGCCTCGGCGCGGGCCGCCTCGATCGGCTCGGCGCCGAGGTCGTAGCCGACGAAGCGGCTGGCCGGGTAGGCCCGCGCGAGCAGGTTGATCGCGTGCCCGGCGCCGCAGCCGATGTCGGCGAGGGTCGCGCCGCGGGTGAGCAGGTCGTGGAGGCCGGGGACCGCCGGGACGACCACGTCGAGCAGACCGCCGTCGTGGACGGCGGCCGCGTCCTCGGCCATCAGCTCGTGGAACCGCGGGAAGCGGTCGTAGCCCAGACCGCCGCCGTCCCGGAACCGCTCGCGCAGCTCGGGCTCCACGCCCGCGAGCATGGTGAGCATCTTCATGCTGCGCGCGAGGTTCACCGGTCCGCCGGACGGCGTCAGGCAGGCCGCCCGCTCGGCCGGCAGCGCGTAGTGCCCCGTCGCCGGGTCGTACGTCGCGACGTCGCCGGCCACGATCCCGTCGAGCCACTCGCGCAGGTAGCGCTCGTCCACGCCCGCCGCCGCGGCGAGCGTCGCAGTGTCCGCCGGACCGGTCCGGGCCAGGACGCCGAGCAGGCCGAGCTCGTCACCGATGCCGAGGAGCAGGTTCAGGGCGGCGTCCTCGCGCACCCGGATCATCCGCTTCTGGAACGCCTTCGCGGCGTCGCGGTCGAAGGTGGTCATCGCGCTTCTCCTTGCTTGGGGCGTCAGGGGCGGGGCGTCAGGCGCCGAACAGCCGGGTCACCCAGTCGATCGCCTCGGCCCGCACCCGCTCCAGGCCGGCGCGCACGGCGTCGTCGTCGGGGCGGGGGTGCTGGCGGTCGAGGGCGTCGCTGGCGAGCTGGCGCACGCCGTACACCCCGGCGAGGTAGGCGGTGTCGGGCAGCCGCTCGCCCGCGGTCGGGTCCCACTCCTGGTGCTTGGTGCGCAGCACCTCGGCCAGCGCGCCGAGGGCGACCCGGCGCCGCTCCCGGGCCGGCCAGCCCATGCCGTCGAGCTCGACCTGGAAGGCGCGGGCGACGACCAGGTCGGCGGTGAGCGCGTCGAAGTACGCCGCCATCACCGACTCGACGTACCCGTGCCAGGTGCCGTCGAGGGACGCCACCGACATCAGCCGGGTCAGCAGCACCTCGATGAACCGGTCGTACGCCGCGAACACCGCGTCGGTGCGGACCGCGAAGAGGTCGTAGTACGCCGTCAGCGAGATCCCCGCGCGCTCGCACACCTCGCGCGCGCCGGTCCCGCGGTCCCCGCGCGCGGCGAGCAGCTCGGTGACGGCGATCATGATCCGCTCGCGCTGGGCCGCCTGCACCTGGTCGCGGGCGATGTTGTGGCGTCCGCGCGGGAGTGGCGCCGGGTGGGTGAAGAACACCCCGTCGCAGATCGCGGCGACCTCCGGCTCGCTCGGCACGGCCACATCATGCCCCACTCCCGGGAAAGGCGTGACCGCGGTCACTCGATTGAAGTACAGTCTGTTACTCCACTCCACTGCTCCCAGGAGTCCTGATGCGTCTCACCCTCCGCCGGCGCCTCGCCGTCGTCGCCGCGGCCGCCCTCGCGGTCCCCGTCCTGACCGGCGGCCCCGGCCCGTCGTCCGTCTCCGCGACCGCCGAGGCCGCAGCCCCCGTCCCGCCGGTCCGGCCCGGACTGGCCGGCACCGCGGGCTTCATGGCGACCATCCGGGACCTGGTCGGCTTCGCACCGCGCACCACCGGCTCCCCCGGCGGCCTGCGCACCGCCGAGTACGTCGCGCAGCGCTTCCGCAAGGCCGGCCTGACGAACGTCCACTACGAGACGGCGACGTCGTACTCCTGGAAGGCCTCGGCCAGCTCCCTCAGCGTCGCCGGCCGCCGGATCGACTCGTTCCCGATCTCGCACTCCTTCATCGTCGGCCCGACCACGCCGGGCACCCGCACGCTCGGCCCCCAGGGCCGGACCGCCGACGTCGTCGACATCGGCGGCCGCGACGTGGGCAGCACCGACGTCCGCGGCAAGTGGGTGCTCTTCGACCTCAACTTCAAGCTGCCGCTGGCCGGGCTGCTCCCGTTCACGACGTTCCTGTGGGATCCCTACCTGCGCCTGCTCAACCCGAGCGCGCTGCTGAGCGCCAACCCCTACCTCACCAACCAGGAGAGCGTCGTCAAGGCCGCCCAGAAGGGCGGCGCGTTGGGGGTGATCGGCGTCCTCGACGACTACTTCGACTCCAACCGCTACCACAACGAGTACTACCGCCGGACGCCGATGACGGTCCCCGGCGTGTGGGTCACCAAGAAGGACGGCGCCGCGCTCCGCGCCGCCCTCGGCACCACCCGGCGCGCCACGATGAGGCTCACCGTCGAGCGCAAGGCGGTCACCGCCCGGACCGTCGTCGGCTTCCTGCCCGGACGCACCAAGGACACGGTGATGGTCCAGTCGCACCACGACTCCCAGGGCCCCGGCGCGGTCGAGGACGCCACCGGCACGTCCGAGGTCATCGCGCTCGCCGACTACTACGGCGCGCTGGCCAAGAAGCGCGGCTACCAGCCACGCCAGAAGACGATGATGTTCGCGACCTTCGACACCCACTTCACCGGCTACCAGCAGCACCAGGCCTTCGTCGAGAAGTACATCACCAAGAAGCAGACGCCCTACCGGATCGTCGCCAACGCGACGATCGAGCACGTCGGCAAGCGCGCCGTCGTCGACAAGGACGGACGGCTCAAGGTGCTCGAGCAGCACGAGCCGCGCGGCATCTTCGAGAACGTCAGCCTGCCGCTCAAGCTCAAGCTCGACGCCGCCATCGTGCGCAACAACCTGCACACCACCGCGGTCCTGAACTCCACGCTGCCCGCCAAGCTGCTCGGCGGCATCCCGACCGACGCCTCGTTCGTGCTCCAGGCGGGCGTTCCGGTGATCAGCCTCATCGCCGGCCCGCTCTACATGTACGACGAGGCCGACACCATCGACAAGATCGACCAGACCCAGCTCCGCCCGGTCGCCGTCTTCTACGCCGACATGCTCGACGTGCTCGACCGCACGGCCAGCAACCGGATCGGCCAGGGCCTGCGGTGAACCGGGCGCTGCGCCGGATCGCGGCCGCGGGCGCGACCGCCGTCCTGCTGCTGGCCACGGCTCCGGTCACCGCCGCGGGCCCCCGCCCCGGACCGCACCCGGGCACGCTCCTGGACACCTCCGCCGCCGGCCGCACCAGCCAAGTCGCCGGCGCCGGCCGCGTCGTCGAGGTCCGCTACACGACGAGCACCGCGGCGGGGCGCGTCGTACCGGCGACGGGGCTGGTGCTCGTCCCCCGCGGCCGCGCCCCCAAGGCCGGCTGGCCGCTGGTCGTCTACGGCCACATGACGACCGGCATCGCCGACCGCTGCGCGCCCACCAACGGCACCCCCGGTCACCCCGAGCTGCGCCGCATGCAGCAGGGCGACGACCTCACCCGCAGCCTCCTCGCGGCCGGCGTCGCCGTCGCCCGCCCCGACTACGAGGGCCTCGGTACGCCGGGCGCCCACCCCTACCTGCGCGGCGCCTCCCTCGGCCGCTCGATGGTCGACCTCGTCGCCGCCACCCGCGCCCTCGTCCCCCTCAACGGACGCTGGGTCGCCTCCGGCCACTCCGAGGGCGGGGTCGCCGCCCTCAACGTCGCCGACCGCCGCCGTACCCTCGTGCCGGGCATGCGCCTCATGGGCGTCCACGCGATCACCCCCGTCACCCAGATGGAGGTGCTGGTCCGCACCCTGCGCCCCCTCCCCGTCGCCGTCGCCCCCCTCACCGGCGAGCTCGTCGCCCTCGCCGCCCTCATCATCAAGGGCCAGGCCGTCGAGGACCCCGCCGTCCAGCGCCTCGCCCTCGACGGCGGCCTCAGCCCGCGCGCCCGCGCCCTCTGGAACCAGCTCGACCAACGCTGCCTCGCCGAGCTCGCCGCCCCCGACTCCTGGGGCGGCCTCGCCCCCGCCCGCCTCCTCGGCCCCCGCGGCAACGAGCTCGTCCGCGTCGTCACCACCCAGCTCGCCCAGGACGACGTCCGCCGGCTCCGCCTGCGCCCCCTCCCGGTCCGCATCGAGGAGGGCCTGGTCGACGCGGTCGCGCCGTTCGTTTTCACCGAGCAGCTGGTCCGCTCCTACCGGCGCCAGGGGCTCGACGTGACGCTCGGGCGCTGGCTGGCGGGGCACTCGGAGACCAACTCGGCGTCGTACTCGGTGGGGGCGGCGACGGCGTGGATCCTCGCGCAGCTGCGGCGCTGAAGTGTCGGACCCTGGCCCTAGCCTCCGGTCCATGCTCAGCGTCCGCGACCACATGACTCTCCGCCTGGCCAGTGCCCACTACCGCTATCCCGCGCGTCGCGA
Organism: Pimelobacter sp. 30-1; assembly: GCF_018831735.1. Taxonomy (NCBI): domain Bacteria; kingdom Bacillati; phylum Actinomycetota; class Actinomycetes; order Propionibacteriales; family Nocardioidaceae; genus Pimelobacter; species Pimelobacter sp. 30-1. The sequence goes on along the minus strand of NZ_NHTS01000001.1, from coordinate 447,711 downwards.
GGCCGACGTGCACGAACAGCTGAGCATGTCGCCGACCTTGTTCTGGCGCCACGTGCACGTCCTGCTCGACTCGCCGGCAGCGCTCGCGGTCTACCCGCGCGAGGTCAACCGGCTCCGCCGCCTGCGCGAGCAGCGCCGCGACGCGCGACGCGCGGCCTGAGACGCCGAAGAGCCGCCGCTCCCCGAGGGGAACGGCGGCTCTGGTGCTGGGCTCGGAACGGTGTGCGGATCCGCCTACGGGTCGCTGGTGTGCAGCCCCGCGAGCGCGGAGACCACGGTGACCTCGGCGGCCCAGAGGACCATCTCGGGTTCACCGATGAGGCCCTTGACCTGCAGATAGGCCACGACCGGGGTTCCGGCCGCGGTCAGGACGTAGAGCGCGCGGCGGATCCTCGCCGGCAGGTTGATCGTCATCGGCCCTCCTCGGGACGTCGGGGAACTCGGACGAGGGCGGAGACGCCCGCGTGGTCACTGGTGCGCTTGCGGAGCCGGCGGGCACGCCGGTCGACGAACCGGAGCGGACCGGTCAGGACGTGGCCGTCGATCCCGCGCCCGCGACGTGCGGTGGCGGCGCCACGCAGGCGCACCGCGGCCACCGGGGCGTTGAAGTCGCCGGCGAGCCAGACCGGGACGGGCGAGGCGAGGAGCCAGTCCACGAGTGCGCCGTCGAAGTCGGACCACCGCGCCCGCGCCCGCCGCGGATGACGGTGCGTCGACGCGAGCCGGACCACCCGCCTCCGCCCGAGCGGGCCGGCGATGCGCACGTCCTGCCACACCACGCCCCGCGCCAGGATCCCGAGACCCGCCGCCGTCAGCTGCCGGTAGCCGTGGCCGCGGCGGCGCGGGTCGTCGACGTACCGGCCGACGGGGCGGACCTGGTCGAGGTCGAGGACGACCGCGACGCCGCGGGTGGCGTCACTCGTCATCCGCTGCACCACGGCGTACCGCGGGTCGTCGAGCAGGCCGGCGTAGTCCTCCCGCTTGCCTTCCTGGACCCCGATCCAGGCCGGCCGGCGGGCTGCCAGGATCGCGGGCACGTCGCTGACCCGGTCGGTGAAGTCGTCGTTGACGGTGACGCCCTCGAGCACGTCCGGGCGCAACCGCAGGCCACGCCAGACAGCACGCCAACCCGTCACGACAGGACGACGTCCCGCTGCGAGGGGTTGGCCGCGAGCAGGCGCCGGCCGCGCGGCGTACTCATCAGCCGGCGGGCGACGTGCTCGCAGGCACGGAGGTCGCGGACGATCTCGAGGTGCATCTGGTCCTTGCGGCCGCGGTAGTCACCGCCCCAGCGGACGCACCCGCCGTAGAGCCGGAGCCGCCGGCGGATCCGGCGCGCCATCGCCGCCGGCATGTGCTCGGTGCCCAGGGGGTAGGTCATCGCGTTCACGTCGACCGCCGTACCGGAGGCGTGGTTGGACAGCGACAGCGCGCCGCGCACCGGCCGGTAGGCCCAGCCCCAGTCGTCGAGCACGCTGCCGCGCACCGGCTCGAGCCGCTCGGCCCACCACAGCAGGACATGAGCGAGGAGCAGCCCCGCCGAACCCTCACGCATCCGGACGTGGACCTCGCCGGTCCGCGCCGGGATGGTCCAGACGTACAGCCGGCCGCTCCCGTCTCCGAGAGCCGGCCAGCCGTTCTGCGACGTCGCGGTCATGACTGCTCCTGCCGGGATTCGAGCGCGGCGAGCCGCGCATTGGTGGCGGCCTCCATGCCGGCCGAGCTGATGAGGTGCACGTCGAGCTGTCCCCCGATCCGGGCGACCGCCTTGGCCGTGTCGTCACCGGTCGACCGCACCTCCGCGAGCTGCGCCACCAGCCCGTCGATGTCGGCGCGCAGGTTGGACGTGTGGCTGTTCGCCACGTGCTCCCGGGTGACCTGCACCGGGTCCGCGATCTGCTCGCGGAGCCACGGCTTCGCGAAGCGCCACAGGAACCCGGCCAGCGTCAGCATCGAGACCAACGCCCCGCAGACGACGCCGACGCCGAGCAGGGCCGCCTCCGTCGCGTCGGTCACTCACCCGGCTCCGAGATAGGCCACCGTCAGGGCGTTCATGTACGGCTGCGAGGCGTCGATGGTCCAGGCCGTGGCGGCCTGGGCGACGAGACTCACGACCTGACCCGCGGTGAGGAACACCGCCGCCGAGACGTCCAGCGCCGAGATGTTGGCCGTGTCCTGTGCCGAGGCGAGGATGCTCGTCTGGACGACCGTGCTGTAGGCGCCCGGCGTACCACCCACCCCGATCCAGACGAAGCGACGGCTCGCCGCCGTCGACGACGCGAAGGTGACATTCCCGTTGACCTGGTACCAACCGCCTCGCGGAACGGTGATCGTCCCTTCCTTGAGCAGCATGCCTCCAGTGGGGCCCGAGCGGGCGAGGTCCATCTGGATCACCGCCGACGTGTTGGCGGCGAGACTCTGAGCGCTGTTCTTGTAGACCGAGATGGCCGGGATGGGGTCCCCGACCGACACCGCCGTCGCCCGCGCACTGGCGTCGACCGCGAGGGTCTTGACCTGCTCGAGGATCGACTCCTCGTCCCGCGCCGCGAGCCCCACCGGATTGGCCTGCAGCTCGTCCTCCGTCCAGTCGTAGTCGGTGTCCCCGACGACGACGTCCGTGTTCTGGGCCAGACCTCGCACGTCCGGGACGCCGAGCAGCCGCATCGTGTCGCCGGCCTTCACCATCGACAGGTCGGCAACCACGCCGCCGGGCGTCGTCACCTGACCGTGGGTGAGGGTGAGACCGTTCGTCCAGCCCGACCGCCCTTGGAGCTTGTTCCACTCGTCCTGGGCGATCGCAGTGGCCTGCGCGGCCGTCTTGAAACCCCGGTCCGTGATGTCCGCCGTCTGCTTGACCCGAGTGAGACCCGTGGGCGGGTAGAAGACGGTGCTCCGGCTCCCCGTGGTGGCGTCCTTGTAACGGACGTACACCCGGTCGGCCCGCTCCTCCGCGGAGGAACCCAGCACGCCCGAGCCCGGCACGACGTACCAGGTGGGCTTGGACTCGTCGACCGGCGCGATGACCAGCTGCCGGTTCTCGTTGACCAACCAGCGCGTCTTGTTCTCCTGCGCCCAGGCATCGAGGATCGAGCTGATCGTCGACAGCCCACCCTCCCCGTCGTCCCGGCCGACCGACACCGTCCCGAAGTTGCCGACCCGCGTCCACCCGGCGAGGCCGCCGTCCGCGATCGCCGCATCGACCACCACGTTCGGCACCGTCGACGCATCACCCGCCGGCGTGAGCCCCGGGTTGGTCTCCGCGTCCCGGCACGCGCCGAGCGCCACGAACTCGCCCGAGTCCCAGTTGGGCTCGTCGAGCGTCCCGGACCAGATGCAGACGGGGCCGAGGAAGATCTCGACCGCGGCGCCGTACACGAGGGCGGGGTGGCGCCAGTTCCGCGAGTCGGGGATGGTCCAGGACGCCTGCCAGGAGCCGTTCGTGCGAGTGGAGTGCTTGAGCTCGCCCCAGCCTTGGGGAACGAGAGAAGACAGCCAGGTTCGCCCGACACGGACCTCGGGCCGGCTCACCGATGACCTGCTCATGCGACGTGGGAGTGGTAGCGCGGATAGAACTCGAGCTCGGACTGACTCCCGACCGTCGCCGAGGTGACCGTGAACACCTGCGTCACCCCCGGTGAGAACCTGTGCGCACCGAAGGACACGCACTTCCAGTCGATGCACACGGAGTTGGTGCCCTTGGCTCCCGTTCCTCCGTACACCGACGGACGGGCGGCACCCAGCTCAGGCGATCGAATCTCCAACCAGGTCAGCGAATCGGCGTCGCGGATCCAGGTGAGCGCTCCGTCATGAAGGCCGAACAGCCAGCCTTCGTCCAGCGTCATGTTCGAGGTGCCGGTCAAGACGAGCTCGATGAGCTGGTCCCCTTCCGCGGCCACGACGGGCAGCGGAAGGGCTGCGAGGTTGAGCACCTGGTAGCCGCTCGTGACCGGAACCGGGATCGAGCCCGCATTGACGACCGATGACCCGACCGTGCTCGCGCCGCCTGCCCCGACCATCCTGACCGACCATCCCAACGAACCAGCGACGCTGATGTTCATGCGAGCCATGAGCGCGTAGGAACCATGCGTCAGGCGACTGGCGGGAATTCGGATCGTGGTCGGCGTCGCCAGCGTGTTCCGTCCCCCAGAGACGAGCGAAGCGTCTGCGGTAACAGCCGAGCTCGAGGCGAGCCAGCGACGCAGCGGCGGACGCCAGAGCACATTGGTCGAGGTGTAGATCAGGTTGTCGGTGCCCAAGGCGGTCGGCGTGGCGTCGAATAGGCGGATTGCGGCCTGCGTCGGCGCCGAGCCGCTCACGGTCGCAGTCCGCGATTGCTGCCGCAGCGTGCTGTCGACCTTGTCTCCGATGGTGTCGGTTCGAGCCACGTTGGTGACTTCCAGCCAACGATCACCGCTACGGTTTTCGCCGGCCACGAAGGGGACCGATACCGAGAGAACCGAGAAGTTCGTCGCGGCGACATAGATCCGCGTGTACCCGCTGCCGATCGGCTCAGCGGAGAGCGGAGTCGCGCTCACGCCGTCGATCTTGATCGACGGCAGATTGAAGACCGATGGATGGCTGACCCGCACATCGACCGCCAGGTAGGGAAGACCCGCCATCGACACGGCGCTGGATCGGGTCAGCGTCATGCCTGCGTAGTCGAGCGTCCACAAAGACGTGGACGTGCTTCGAACGGCGCCGGCTACGACGCCGAAGGAGTTGGAGAACATGCTCGGATGCCTGTTGGCCAGGTCGAAGGAAGCGGACCAGTTGGTGGTCGCATCACAAGTGTCGAGCGTCTGATAGACAGCCGTTCCGCCCGGGTTGGGTGCGACGGGAATCGCGGGAACGACGACGGTCTCCTCGGGCCGGGCGAACGGGAGGCAGGTCAAGGTGAGCAGGTAGTACCGGTACTCCCTCCGCTCCTCCTCGATGTCCCACCCCTCGGAGGTGTCACGCTCGAGCCTCGCTCCGACGACGTCGAAAACACATGTAGCCGCAGACGTCGCTGCCGGCACGTACACCAGCGGCGCCTTGGAGGGTGCCAGCGCACCCCGCATCAGCGCCATCTCGGCGGCCGCCAGGGCCGGACCCGCCGCGACCAGTGGAGCGGACAGGCGCAGGCGAATGGGCGCCTCTCGGTTGTCCCATCCTTCGAGGACAGCCAGTGCGCCGTCTGTCAGAAGCGACTGGACCACCTCGAGGCGCGCGCCAGGATTGCCGAAGTTCGTACCCTCAGCCATCGCCTCGATGAGGTACCCCTCCGCAGGCGGCGGAGTACCCGGGTCAGCGAGCTCGAGCGGGGCCCATCCGAGCCGAACCTGCTGCGTCATCGGGCACCGCCTCGCGCGGGCATCACCAGGTCGCTCGAGGCGACGGTCGGCAGAGCTGCCACAGCCATGTCACTTGCCCTTCTTGCTTCGTGCGGCGTTTCCACGTCCGCGCTGGTTCGACCTTCGGTCCTGCCGGTGCTCGGCTCTAATCGCCTTCTCGATGGCGTCGAGCTTCGCCTCGAGCTTCTTCACATTCGCCGCGGCGGCGTCGTTCTGCGCCTTGTAGGCCGCTGCCGCTGCCGCTGCACCCACGCCGCGGTTACCGGAGGCCAAGGCGGCCCGCTCGCCGAAACGGTCCTGATACGTCTTCAGCTGACCCGCCGAAAGTGCAGCGAAACCAGCGATGGTCGACGAGTCGCCCTCCGCCAGCAGCGTCGCGAGGGCGTCACCGGACACGCCCTTCCTCCTGAGATCGGCGATGTTCCGGTTGAGCTGGTTGCCGGACGCGATGTCGCCGTCGAGCTTCGCCATCACGTCGGCGAAGGATGATCCCGCGGACCACGCGTCCGTCTCCCCGAAGAGCTCAGAGGTGAGCTTTCCCGCGACGGTCTCGCGGAGCGAGGGCATCTTGTCGGTCAGCTCTTCGCGCGTGTCCTTCTCGTGCTTCAGCGCTCTCCGGGACTCCTCGAGAACCTTGTTCAGCCCCCGGAGCGTGCGTGGAAGGTCGAACCGATCGGACGATCGCCCAGCATCTCGTGGCCGGCCACGGTCGCGCGGGCCAGTCGTCCCGCCGTCCGCCAGCCGGTTGGCGTTGATCTCCTTGAGCAGCGAACGATGGCGGTCAGCCTGGCCGTGGCGGTTGGAGATGACTTCTTCGCCGTCTGCCAGGAGATAGAGGTGGCGGTCGGCGTAGCCCAGGCCCGTCTTCGGAACCGTTCCACCATCTGCCTTACCGCGCCCTCCTGCCGCGCCTGTCACGTCGGACGCGCCGCTACCGACGAAGTCGAGCCGGAGCCGCCTCAGGCTCTGCGCCTGGTTGAGGAGCGCACCGATCGCGCTCACTGCCCCAGCCGTATTTGCAGTGATCTTGATCCGCTTGCCGTTCGGAAGCAGTCCCACCGCCCTACCAACGCGGCCGAGCGAGCCCTCGAGGCCCCCCGCGCCCTTCGTGGCCACCCGGAAGGCGCGATTGAGGCGTCGGGCGGCGGCCTGGCCGCCATTGGCAAGCTGCTCGAGAGCCAGACCGGCCTCTGGGCCGAGGTCTTCGATGATCTGCTGGATGGCATCGGCCGAGGCCCCGTTGTCCAGGGCCTTGTTGATGTTCTTGCCCATCTGGGCGTCGGCTCGGCCCATTTCGCGCATGCGCCGCTCGAGAGTCTCCAGCGACGTGGTCGGCTTCTGGACGTCGGTTGCGAGCGACCGCATCGAGCCGGCGACCTGATGAGCCCACTGGCTGATGTGGTTCTCTGCGGCGATTCGGCCCTGCAGATCGGCCAGACGCTGCTGGGAACGCTCGAGCTTCTCGACCTCCTTCTGAGCCTTGCGTTCCTTCTCGGCGCCGTCCTCGACGTCCGACTTGCCGAAGACGCCTTTCAGGGAGTTCTTGATCTCCGAACCGTTCAGAAGCACACCGATACCGGTCACCGTTTGGAGGATGTCCTCCGTATCCCACTCGACCTTCTCGTTGAAGTCCTTGACATCCGCCTTACCCTGCTGGAGCAAGACCTGGGCGGTAGGCAGATCGCCCGCAGCAACGGCGGCATGGACCCCGTCAAACGACGCGACGAAGGCATCGTTGGCGGCCGCCGCGTCGAGCACCATCCCAGTCACTGCGCCAGCCGCCGCACCCCAGGGGCCGAATGCCGACCCCGCCAGCGCCATCTCAGTCACGGTGCCGCCGAACGACTCTCCCAGGCCAGTGGTCGCCAGAGTCAGAGCCGCCAGCGGCCCCGCGGTACGCCGGGCAACGAGCCCCGTGGTCTTCAGCGCGGATCCTGTGCGCTTGGCGGCAGCCGAGCTCTGCTCCATGCCCGAGTGGAACAAGGACTGGGCCTTGTTGAGGTCCGGGTACTCCCGACTCATCGAGCGCAGATCAGCACGCAAGAGCTTGATCCGGGAGCGAGTAGCTGTTGCGGCGCTCTTTGTTGCTCCGAAGACACCTTGCTCCTCGAGCTTGCCACTGAGGAACTTAGAACCCGCGAGGTTCTTCGCCGCAGCCGCGGTGCCCTGCAACCCGCGCTCGTACAGCGACAGGGCCGCGAGGCCGGTCAGGATCGGACCGCCGAGGTCGCTCGAGCGCAGCGCCGCCGACACCCCGGTCACTCCCTCGGCGACCCGCGGCGAGATGACCTCCAACGACTTCAACGTCTCGTTCAGTCCGGGCAGCCAGTCCTGGTCGGTCTGGCTCCGGACGCCCTCGATCACCGCAGGCAACCGCTGGAGCTGGCCGACGGCCTGCTGGGTCTCGGGAGCGATCTGACCGATCGCACGACGGGCGCTCTCCAGGGACTCCGCCGCCGGGTCGAGCCCCGACAGCGCGGTGGAGAGCAGCCGGAGCCGGCGCGCCATGTTGTCGATGTCGGTCCGACTGCGTCGGGAGGCCCGGCCGAGTCCTTCGACCTGTCGCACGACCTTGTCGAAGGACTTCGACGAACCACCGGCGGACCCCGTCAACGGGCGAAGGGCCTTGTCCAGCTTCTCGGCCGCTGTGACGGCCTTCAGCATCTCCTTCGTGAAATGGTCCTCGACCTCGAGACGGACGGTTTCGCGGCGAACGGCCACGGCGGATCACCACCTCTCGGGTAGTCGGGTGTTGCGAAGGTTGGGGTGCGCTAGGGCGCCGGCTCGTCCGGCTCCTGCGGTGATGCATCGCGCTCGGTGGTGAACGCGTCCCACGGGGTGGGGTCGATCGGGGCGACGCCGATGCCGACGCCGTGCGAGTGGTGGTACGGGAACTCGGGTGAGCGCTTCTCGTGCCAGGACTGGAAGGTGCCGTCGTGGTACGCCGCCTTCTCGTGCAGGTCGGCGTAGGCATCCTGCGCGGCCGCACGTTCCATCGCGGCGTAGCAGATGCGGCGGTAGGGGTACCAGGAGCGCTCGGGGTCGGAGCACTCCTCGACCGGGTTGCCGCAGTCGGGGCACTCGGCCTGGCGGCGCTGCCAGTCGGTGAGCCAGAGGTCGCGCTCGCGCGGGTCGAGGCGGTCGAGCTGGGCCAGGGTGAGGCCCAGCGACCGGGCGATGCTCAGGTCGCGTCGGACTTCGGTACGCCGGGCGAGTACCGCGCTGCTTTTGGGTCCGAGATTCCGCCGGTGTTGAGCACGTAGGCGGTGACCCAGAGCGTCTCGAGCTGGCCGATGGACAGGCGCTTGATCCGGCGTCCGAGGCCGCCGATGGTGTCGAGGGCGACGTCGCCGGCCTTGACGACCGTGCGGTGTACGTCGTCCTCGGGGTCGGCGTACATCAGCAGCGCCTTGCCGAAGGTCTCGATGTTGACGCCCCAGTCGGCGTCGTCCGGGTGGTCGGTCTCGGCAGGGTTCTCGCCCTCGCCGGGGACCTTGCGCGGCGGGTGCTCGGCGAGGATGCTGCGCCACTCCTCGTGGCCGATGGAGCCGATGACCCACTCCTCGGCGCGCGCGGTGGCCTCGTCGACGATCTCGTCGTAGCGGGCCTGGGCGGCGGCGACCTCGGCGTCGGCATCGACGTCGTCACCGAGCCGGCCCGGTGCGGCCTGGGCGGCGAGCGCCTGGCGCTCGGCGACGCCGACGTTCTGGCGCGCCTCGGCGAGGCGCTCGAAGTCGCCGTCGGCATAGATCAGGACGGTCTTGCTGGGCATGGCGGTTCCTCTCGACAGGGGTCGACAGTGGGACGGGTAGGTGCGGTTCGACAGCGAGGTGGACGCAGGCGGGGCGGCTGTCGAACCCGCCCCGCCTGCGGGACTTTCAGGAGAGGACGGCGATCTTGAACGCCGGCTGGGCGGTGATCGCGAACTTGCAGACCGCCGAGCCCTCGGCGGTCGCGCCCTCACCCTTGGTGCCGGGCATCGACGGCCCGATCTCCACGGGGTAGACGTGGAGGAACTGGCCGGCGGTGATCGCGGTCGCCCGCGCCACGTTCTGGCGGTCGGCGAGGAAGCCGGTGACGGCGCCGCTGACGTTGAGCCACTTCTCCCAGAGCTTGACCGGGTTGGAGGCGGCGACACCCTGGGCGTCGAAGGCGTAGGTGAGGTCACCGCCGCCGTACTTGGTCTCGCCGATGCCCTCGTAGACGAGGGTGTCGCCGAACCGGCGCTCGGTCTCGACGAGGGTGGTCTCCGCCGTCGGGTTCGGGGCGCCGTCGCTGAACGCGATGTTCGTGATGTCGAGCGCCGCAGCTCCGGTGGCCTCGGCCACGGTGGGCGCGAGGGTCGCCGAAGCGATCGTGGGGATGAAGATCCAGTTCCGGCGGCCGTACAGCTTGGCCGGTGCGGGGCGAAGCGGTTCAGGCATCGCTCGTCTCCTTGTTCTCGGCCTCTGGCCGCTGGTGGTTGGTTCGACAGGGGAAACTTGTGGGGGTGCCGCTCAGGCGAAGGTCCAGTGGTCGGACCCGAACCAGCCGGTGGCGTCGTCGTCCTCGGGCTCGCCGATCGCAAACACGAACGGACCGGCGGTGCCGCCGTCGGGGAGGTCCTGCGCCCGGCCCTCGAGGGCGAGGGCGACGAGACGCCGGAGCTCGCGGACGGTGCCGACCGAGCCGGCGTGGCAGCGGGTCGCGAGCTCGAAGTCGGGGACGCTCACCACGCCGGATCCGCGCCGGGTGGGCGCTGCATCCCTGCGGTTGAGCGCGATCTCGACGTGCTGCGCCGGCGGCGTACCGGTCGGGTCGCTGCCTCCCGGAGTGCCGGGGACGTCGTCGATGTCGTAGACGGTGGCGAGGCTGCCGAGCTCGGCCTGGATCGCGGTCTTGATCGCGGTGGCGAGCGGCTGGAGGTCGAGGTTGCCGGTCATCGCCGTCCCCTCCCGGGCCGGAACCAGTCATCCATCGCGACCCGGACGTCCCGCGTGACGAGGCCGATCGCAGCAGCGCCGGACGTCTCGAGGGCGGCGTCCAGGGCCGGCGCGCCGCCCGGAGGCGGATCGGACACCGGCCCGTAGTCCGCCGACCAGCCGACGCCGTCGACCGCGCGCGGCTGGTCCCAGGTGAGGGTCCGGTAGAACGGGCCGGCAATGGTCGTGCGCACCCGGTTCTTGGCGACGAGGTTGCCGCTCATCGCCCCCTTCCGCACCGCGGTACGGACGTCCTCGGATGCGGCGTCGGGGATGCTCGCGAGGTCACGGGCGAGATCACCGATGTGATGAACAGCCTTGAACGGCATCGATACCCCCTGGTTCGGTCGGTCGCGCATGGTCGTCAACCCGCGTGCGGGTGCACGCCGGCTGCTGCCGCCGGCCGCCGGTCAGGCAGCCGGGTACGGCGGGAGGTCCCGAGGTCCGCGGCCCCCATGGAACGGCCCTGCTCGATCGATCGAGCCGGGCCTCACTCTGGGGACGCTGCCGCCGCCTGGAACTGGGACAACTATGGCACCGCACGAGCCCGGCGAACCGAGACGCCCTTCGCACACGGACGGGACTCGGCAGCGAGCAGATCCAGCACCTCCCCGAGGCGGTAGCGCTTCGGACCCACCTGGTCGCCGTCGTCGTCGAGCCGCCGCACGGCCTGGATGCGCCCCCGCGCCGACCACTTGCGGATGCGGTCGTAGAGCCGCGGCACGCTCGTCTCGGAGTCGTGCAGCGCCACCAGGACCTCGGCGAGCTCCTTGGGCCGCGCGACCCACCCCCGCGCCTCCTCGAGGATCGTCGCCAGGTGGTCGCGTGCATAGGTGGTGATGCCGCAGCCGCGGCAGGTGACCCACGTGAGCCCCGGTACGACGTAGGTGTCGGCCCCGCACAGCGCGCCGTCGACCTCGCTGCGGCAGCTGCCGGCGTACCAGCCCGGCGCGACGTCCTCGGTGAGCCGGCGCAGCAGCTCCTCGTGCGTCGCCAGCTGACGCACGAACGCGCCGGCCCACTCCAGCGTGCCGATGCTGGCCAGGTGCTGGGCGAGCAGGCGGCAGGTCACCGCCACGACCGCCGGCTCGTCGTCCGCCGTGGGCAGCGGCAGGTTCCGGTCGTCCGCCAGGGCACGGGCCCAGGTGGTGAGGTCGCTGCCGGCCTCGCCGAGCGCGCGACCGACGCGGTCGCCGGAACGGTCGTGGTGCGCGCCGTCCCAGAGGACGCGCGATCCCGGGACCTGCTTGACCCCGGCACGCCCCGGCCGCCACCGCGCCAGGTTGCGGAAGTAGACCGGCACGAACTCCAGCGCGGTCGCGGCCCGCACCTGGCACAGGTCGCACAACGCCAGTCCGTTGGTCGTCTCGGCGGCACAGTGCAGGCAGCTCGTGCCGGGGTCGGGAGGTGCGGGCATCAGGAGATCTCCTTGGTTCGGGGAAGTCGGGGCTTGGGGTCGTCGGTACGGGCGCGCGCGGCGTCGGCGACGCTGACGAACTCGTGGCCGCTGTGGGCGGTGTGACGCTGGGCGGGCTGGGAGCAGACGTCGCACGCCGTCGCCGTGGTGAAGGGCTGCCGGGGGGACGTCGTACCGTCCACGGCCGCGGCCTGCCACCAGGGCCCCGCCTCCAGCACGCGGTACGGACTCGCGCTGGTGCGCTCGCTCGCGACCCAGGCCAGGGCGACGAACACGTCCCGTCGAGGACGGTCCAGGAGCCTGGTCTCGATGAGGGTCCTGACCTGGCGCTCAGGCCAGTCCGGGCGGGCGCGGGAGATCGCGCACGCGATGCGCTGCGCCTCGTGCTCGTTCATCTCGTCCTCCCGATTCCGAAGGTGGTCGCGCGCCGATGTCCGCAATTCGGATTCGGACTCGCCTCGATCCCGGAGCAGCGGCGCGCAACCACGAGGGACAGGCGCGGTGCGGTGGGGAGCGGTGCGGTGTAGGTCGCGTGACGCACGGCGGACGTCACGGGACGGTCACCGCGGGCGTCACGCCGCTCGTCACGCGACACGTCACGCCGCACGTCACGCGTGACCGGGCGGGCCGTCACGCCAGCTCCTCGTCGCGGAGCTCGGCGAGCCGCCGGCGGCGCTTGCGCTGCCGGTCCCGAGCACGCTCGCGCTCGGCCTCGAGCTCCTCGGCGGTGCGATGGATGTCGTGCCAGTCGTGGAACTGGTAGCCCGGCTCCCCCTCCTGCTCGCTCTCCCGCCACAGCCCCGCGGCCACCAGGCGGGTCGCCGCCTGCTTGCCGCGCGGCCATCCGGACACGAACCACGTCGGCACGAAGCCGTCCGTGCGGTACGCCGTGCAGTGCGAACCCGCGACGGTCCAGAGGCCGATCGCCTCGAGCTGGGCTCGCCGCGCCTTGGGATGCCCGTGGAACTGGTCATCGACGAGGAAGAAGGCCATCGCTCACCTCCGCCGGCGCCGCCACTCCGCGAGTGCGGCAGGCAGCTGGCGAGCACGCTCCGCGCGCTCGGCGTCGGTCCACGGCCGCCACCGCCGGACGGCGCCGGCCTGGACCCAGCGACCACCGGTGAGGCCGTCGTCGGTACGCCGGCAGGCCGGGCAGGTGTCGAACGTCCGCGCCCGGTGCTTCTCGCCGCAGCCCGTGCAGGTCTTCACGGTGCGCGAGGTCGACGAGCGCTGGCAGGACCGGCACACCGAGCTCGCCGACTGCGTCGGCTTCCCACACCCGGTGCAGGCGGACCGGGACCGGTCCGTGGAGGAGGTCACCGGCGCTGCTCGATCCGGTCGCAGCGGGGCAACGCGAGGGTGAGCGGACCGTCGGCTCCTTCGTAGGTCTCGGCGGCCGGGTCGGTGAGGCGCTCGACGGCGAGCGCCCGGAGCGCCCGGCCGCGCCGCAGGAACTCCTCGGCCAGATCGCAGACGGTGACCCGGTGGTGGGGCGGCTCCTTGGAGACGAACACGAGGGCGACGCGCTCGAGCGCGAGCTCGAGCCCGTCACCGACCGCGAGGTCGTGCGCGGCGCCGAGGTCGTAGCCGTGGTCGACGACGGCTCGAGCGAGTGCGTCGGCACCCGGCCTCGTGCCGGTCGACTTGAGGTCGACCACGATGCCGTCCAGAAGCCGGTCGTACCGGGCCTTGTGGCGCAGTCCGGCCGGCGACTCGTAGAACGCCGACACCCCGGTCGCGCCCGGGAGGTCGAAGAGCAGCGCGGCCGCACTGGGACTGCGGGTGACCGCGTCGCGCATCGCGTGCGCACGCTCCCAGTCCTCGGGCGAGACCAGCGTCTTGCCGGCCGTCGCGACCTCGGCCGCCGCGGTCCGCCACGCGGTCGTCGCCGTCGGGTGGTCGGCGACGCTGCCGTCCTTGCGGCGCCCGACCTTGCCCGGGTCGAGGACGACGTACCGGTCGTCGAGCCGATCGGGATCGAGCACCACCGCGTGGAACAGCGCCCCGAACGCACGTGCACGCGAGGCACCCGCAGCCGGGTACCGCTCGGGCAACGCCTTCCTCAGCACCGACGACGAGAGGTGGCCCGTACGGGCTCGGTAGTCCTCGATCGTCATGGCGTGGTGCAGCCCGGGCGTGATCATTCGACCACCCACAGCCGGGGCGGCTCGAGGTGCTCGGCCGGGCAGCAGTCCGGGCACAGCGGACCGTCGTGCTCGCACAGCTCGTCCACGGCGACGGCGCCGGAGCACTCAGCGCAGGCGACCCGGTGCCGGTCGAGGTCCGCGGCGATCTGCCGGTGCCACAGGCACACCCAGCACTCGTGGGGGTCGCAGGCGGTGTGGTCGACCCGCCGTGGCGGATCGACGGGACCGACCTCGGTCAGGGTCACCGGGTCGCCCCGGTGGTCGTAGACGACCCGGGCGCTCATGTGCGGTCCCCCTTCACGAGGCGCAGGCCGGGCTTCGGGTGCACCGGCGTGCCCCGCATGACGAGGCCGAGGGTGTCGAGAGCGAGATCGCGCTCCTCGCGCAGCTCATCCCTGATCCGGCGGCCGCCGACGTGCTCGATCGCCCAGAAGGCGAAGAACACGGCAGCAGCGGTCCAGGCGACGGACTCGGTCATGCGGCCCTCCCGGTGGCGGCGGCGCGGTGCTCGACGGCGCCGACGACCGCGGCCAGCGCCGACGGGCCGGCCGTCGCCGTGACCTCGCGGGCGAACCGCCCGTAGATCGCGAGAGCGGTGGAGGCACGACGGGTGCCGTCGACGCCCGGCCGGAGGGCGAGCGCGATCAGCGCCGCCGCGGTGTCGGGCGTCAGGCCCGGCTCACCGGGCTCGTAGCCGGCGGAGCGGACCGCGACGACCTCGAGGTCGGCGTACCGGTGGCGGTACCCGTCGTCGTAGCCGGCCGCACGCTTCCAGAGGCCGGCGCCGGCCGGGTCCTCGTCGCGGAGGTACAGCTCGCCGTCGGCCGTCTCCACGACGGCCGCCAGCCCCTCGGGCTCCGCGGTCTCGGTCGGCGCCAGGCTCAGCCGGCGCACTCGTGCTGTGATCATGGATGGACCCCTCTCAGGTGGTGTCTCGGGTAGGTGGTGGTCAGCCGGACGCGCCGCGCCAGCGGTAGACCCGCATCGGCCGGCCCGCGTTGCGGCCCTGGGTGTCGGTGCTCACGGACCACTCGTCGGTCTCGGCGATCAGGTCCGCGGCCTTGGCGCGGTGCACGAAGGCACCGATCCGCCGCGGCGCGACCACGCCGCGCAGCTGCTCGCGGTAGTCGTTCTGGTCGAGCCGGCCCCCGTGGAGCGAGGCGGTGGCGGCGAGGACGCCGACGAACGCGCGCCACTCGAACTCCGTCGAGGGGTGCGCGGGGTCGGCGACGAGCGAGAGCAGATCCGCTCCGTCGCCGTCGACGGACGACCAGCGCGGGACACCGGGGCCGGCCATCACGCCACCTCGGCCAGGCGTCCCAGCGGGACGCCCAGCCAGAGGGAGACCTGCACGAGCTCGATCAGGTTGTACGGCTGCGTGCCGTCGTACCGGCTCCTCGCGGTGTGGTGGGTGACGCCGAGCGCACGGGCGAGCTCTCCCTTGGTCTTGCCCTGCCGCGCCATCTCGGCGCGGACCTCGGCGGCCACGTGGGCCGCTCGGGCCTCGCCCGCCCTTCTGGCCGGAGCGCCGATCTGGAATGAACTCATGCCAGAATGGTGGAACGAACTCGTTCCACTGTCAAGCACGCGTGCCAAATTGTTTACATTCGTTCCAACTTGAACGACAATGAACCCATGGACACAGCCCGAGCCCAGGGAGAGCGTCTCGCCGCTGCGATGCCCGAGGTCATCGAGCAGGCCCGCTGGCACGCCAAGATCCGCAGCGCCCGCGCCCTCGCCACGCAAGCCGGCATGACGCACACCTACTTGAACGCGCGCCTGTCCGGCGAGGTCGTCTTCACGGTGCGCGACCTCGGCGCCCTGGGCGTCGCGCTCGGGGTCGACCCGGCCGAGCTCCTACGACGCGCCGCCGCCTTCGCCAATGAGTCGGACCCCACTGACACGCTGCAGGCGGTTGCCAACAAGGGCCAGATCGAAGAGCCGGGAGAGAACAGCATCTGACATGCGGAACACGTACAGCCCGTGGCGGGATCTTGCCAACCGTCCGCAAGTCGATCTGGTGTGGCGCGAGCTGCCCGAAGGGATTCTCGGGCAGTACGAGCACCACCTCCTCCGCATCACCCTCGATCCGCGGATGCCGCGCCGCCAGTCGCGCAGCGTCCTGGCCCACGAGCTCGCCCACGCCGACGCGCGCGACGTGCTCTCGACCTGCGAGCAGGCCAACCGCCGCCAGGAGCGCCGCGCCGACCACAAGGCCGCCCGCCGCCTCATCCACATCGACGACCTGGCCGACGTCATGGTGTCGTGCGACAACCACCTCTCGGCGATGGCGGTCGAGCTGCACGTGTCCGACGCGCTGCTGCGGATCCGGCGCGAGATGCTCTCGGCCGCCGAGAAGTACCGCCTGTGGCACCGACTAGCCGAGGCCTCCTGACGGGGCCTGCTCCGGTCGCGCGACCCGCACCAGCACCGCCGCCACCGCGGCGAAAGCCAGCGCGATGGCCACCACCCAGCCGGCCACCGCGAGGTAGCCGCCGTTGTCCGGGTTGAGGAACGGGTAGGGATACCAGCCGTCGCGGCCCTTGATCTGGTCGTGGACCAACGGCCCCCGCACCAGCGTGTACGCCGCCCACGCGATCGGGGACACCAGGATGACGCCGATCCGGCTCCAGGGCTGGGCCCGGCGGCCGGGGGCGAGGATCCAGTCGAGGACCACGACGACGGGCCCAACGACGTGCATCACCTCGTTGGTCCAGCTCGGGACGTCGCCGCCGCCGGTGACGGCGAGGCCGCGCAGCAGCAGGTTGTAGACCAGCCCCGTGATCCCCATGTACGTCGCCACGGCCACCCGGGTGCCGCTGAGCCAGGCCGGCTCGGCGCCGGTGCCGGTCCCGGTGTGCAGCAGCAGGCGCGCGGCGCCGAGCAGGAGCAGGGCCGCGGCGGCGATGTTCGACAGGATCGTGAAGTAGCTGAAGAAGTTGACCCACAGGGTCGCGCGGTCGGCGTACCCGGCGGCGTCCCAGGCGTCGACCGAGCCGGACAGGGTGACCACGGTGGCGGCGACGATCGCCACCCCCATGCCCAGCCGTACGGCGGCCCATCCGAGGCGTGCGCGGCTGCGGAGCGGCAAGGTGAGCTCCCGATTCACAGGGGGACGTCGTGCAGGTGACCGGAGCAGCCTAGAGGCGGATCCCAGGCCGCGGAAGCAGCCCCGTTCCTACGTATTTCACCCGATGTGGCAGGCCTCCCCTCCTCCCTAGCGTGTGCGGCGCGTCACAAGCGCTGGCGCCGCAGACCTGGAGGAAGCATGGACGAACTACTGGACGCGGGGGCCGCGTCGATCGCCCGCGCGGTGCGCAGCCGAGCGGTGTCTCCCGTCGAGGTGCTCGACGCGACGCTGGCTCGTCTCGACCGGCTCGACCCGGTGCTCAATGCGGTCACCTTCGTCGCGCGCGACGAGGCGACGACGCGGGCGCGTGACCTGGAGCGCCGGATCGGGGCCGGCGAGGACGTCGGCGTGCTGGCGGGCGTGCCGACGTTGATGAAGGACCTCTTCGGCCACAAGCCGGGCTGGCCGGCCACCTTGGGGCAGGTCCCGGGGCTGCTGGAGCGCAGGGCGACGGGGTGGAGCACCTTCCCGGCCGCGATGGAGGCGGCAGGCGCGATCGTGGTGGGCCAGACGAACAGCCCGGCCTTCGGCTTCCGGGGTACGACGGACAACGCCGTGACCGGTCCGACGCGCAACCCGCACAGCCTCGACCACAACGCGGGTGGGTCCTCCGGCGGCAGCGCGGCCGCGGTGGCCGGCGGCATCGTCCCGGTGGCGGGGGCCACCGACGGGGGCGGCTCGATCCGGATCCCGGCGGCGTGGTGCGGAGCCGTCGGCTTCCAGCCGTCCCCCGGCACGATCCCCTTCGTCAACCGGCCGAACGCGTTCGGCCCCTCGCTCTTCCTGTACGAGGGCCCGATCACGCGCAGCACCGAGGACTGCGCGCTCGCGCTCACCGCGATGGCCCGTGCCGACGTACGCGATCCGTCGAGCAGCGGCGCCGCGCCGCCGCGGTTCGCCGAGCACCTGGGGCAGCAGTCGCTGCGGGGCGTGCGGATCGGCTTCACGCCGGACTTCGGCCTGTTCCCCGTCGAGCGCGGGATCGTGCAGGTCTTCCACGAGGCGCTTCTCGCGCTGGAGTCGCTGGGGGCCGAGGTCGAGGAGGTGCGGTTCGGCTGGCGGCACAGCCACACCGAGCTCACCGACACCTGGTGCCGTACGACGGCGGTGGGCGTGCACGAGGGGCTCGGGCAGCTGCGCGACGAGGGCTACGAGCTCGCGTCGCTCGGGCTCCCGGACCAGCTCCTGCACTGGGCCTCCCGGGTGCCGGCCCTCGGTGTCGACGACCTGGTCCGCGACGCGCAGACCCGCACCCACGTGTACGACGAGATGCACGCGGCCTTCGCGACGTACGACCTGGTCGTCTCGCCGACCGTGGCCGCGATGCCCGTGCGCAACCGCTCGGACGGCGACACCGTCGGGCCGTCGAGCATCGAGGGCGAGCCGGTCGATCCGCTGATCGGCTGGTGCATGACCTACCTGACCAACTTCTCGGGCAACCCCAGCGCATCGGTGCCGATGGGGACCGTCGACGGCCTCCCGGTGGGGATGCAGGTCACCGGTCCGCGGCACGGCGATGTCGCCGTCCTCCGGGCGATCTCGGCCTTCGAGGCCGCCCGGCCGTGGCCGCTCAGCGCCCACCTCACCTCGCAAGGAGAAGCGGCATGACCCTCCCCGCCACCGGCCTCACGGCACCGCCCCCGCCCACCGAGCCCGAGCACTCGGTGCTCTCCGAGGAGTACGAGAACACGCCCGTCCCGCTGAGCGCCCGGCGCTCGCTGCTCTCGAACGTGCTGGTGTGGATGGGGTTCCCGATGATCCTCACCTGCGCCGTCTCGGGCGGCCTGATCGTCGCCGCCCTGGGGCTGGCGCACGGTGCGCTGGCGATCCTGGTCGGCAACCTCGTGCTGTTCGCGTACACCGGGCTGATCGGGATCGTGTCGACCCGGCACGGCCTCAACTTCCGCCTCCAGTCGGCCCTGACCTTCGGCGCCAAGGGGTCCACGATCATCACCGGCTCGATGGCGACCATCGTCGTGGGCTGGTTCGCGGTGCAGGTGGCGCTGACCGGCGAGAGCATGGCCGACGCCTTCGACGTCAATGTCGTCGTCGTGACCGTCGTGGCCGGACTGCTCTACACCGGGTTCACCGTGCTCGGCGTCAAGGCGCTGACGCTGATCGGCTACGTGTCGATCCCGCTGTTCCTGGTCTTCGGGCTCTGGGCCGCGATCGACGCGACGACCTCCGCCGGCTGGTCGGCCGTCAGCTCGTACGACGGCGACGGGTCGCTGACCTTCGGCTTCGCGGTCACGATGGTGATCGCCCTGTTCGTCGACGGCGGCACCATGACCGGCGACTTCAACCGGTGGGCCAAGAACACCCGCCACTCGCTGATCTCGACCGCGGGCGCCTTCCCGTTCGCCAACACGGTCTCGATGCTGCTGGGCGGCCTCATCACCGCGGCCACCGCGTCGGCCACCGATGCCAACTTCTTCGGCAGGTTCGCCGACCAGGGCGGGCTCCTCGCCGTGCTCGCGATCCTGCTGCTGTTCATGAACCTCGGCAGCGTCTGCGCGCACAACCTCTACCTGTCCGCGGTCGGCTGGGCGAGCCTGACCCGGCGGAGCATGCAGCTGGCCGCCACCGTCATCGGCGTGCTCGGGATCGCCATCGCGATCTCGGGCGCCTGGAACCACTTCAGCACCTGGCTCTCGCTGCTCGGCGTGCTCGTGCCGTCGCTGGGCGCGGTGATGATCGTCGACCAGCTCGTCGTACGCCGCACGGAGTGCGCGGTCGTCGCGTCCGGCTACCGCGTCCACGCCTTCGCCGGCTGGGCCCTGGGCAGCGCCTGCGCCGGGCTCGCGGAGGCCTTCGCGCCGCAGCTCTCCACCGCGGTGGTCGGCATGGTCGCGGGCGCGGCGGCGTACCTCGTCGTGCACCGGCTGTTCTCGGGCGACGGGGGTCCGTGGCCGCCTCCGGCTGCGTAGAGTGCAGGGGGCGCACGGAGGTGGACATGGGCAGCGGGTACCCCGCATCACAGGCGATCGAGGCCGCGTGGCGGGTCCCGGGGATCGTCGCCGGACTGGCGCCCGCTGCCGAGCGCGCCGAGGCCGTCTTCGACGAGCTGCGCCACGTCCTCTCGTACGCCGCCGTCCAGCTGGCCCGGTGGGATGCCGCACACGGCACCCACCGGGTCATCGCCAGCCGGGGCTACCCGGACGCCGTGCTGGCCTCGCTGCACAGCGAGCTCTACCGCAACGACCGGGTCTGGCCCGTCCTCGCCAACCAGCACGGACCGGTCTTCTGGGACGACTGCCCCTTCGACCGCAAGGGATCGGGCTTCTACACGACGGTCCTCGAGCCGCACGGGTACGGCGAGGGCGCGACGATGCTGCTCCGCTCCCCCGACGGCGACTACCTGGGGATGCTCACCCTCAACATCGAGGACGCCCGCGCCCCCATCGAGGGCACCCGGTCCCTGCTGGGCGTCGCCGGCGCCGCCCTCTTCCCCCTCGTCGCACCGGACCGCAACGCCCACGCGCTGGTGCTGCAGTGCGCGCCGGACGCCGACGCCGTCGCGGTCCGCGACGCCCAGGGCGACTGGCAGCCCCTGCGCGACTGGCCGATGCCGCCGGCCGAGCTGCTGGCCCACCTCGACGCGAGCCCGGCGCTGCCGGCCCAGGCCCGGTTCCCGTGGTTCGACGAGCGCGAGCGCGGCCGGGGCGTCAGCGCCCACGTCCAGGTGCTGCCGACCGGCGACCTGACCTATCCGACCGTGCTGACGCTCCAGCGGGCGCGGACGCCGTTCGGCCTCACCCGGCGCGAGGTCCAGATCCTCTCGCTCGTCGCCCGCGGCCTCTCCAACGCCGAGATCGCGGCCTCTCTGCACCTGAGCGTCCGCACCGTCGGCACCCACATGGACCACGTCCTGTGCAAGCTCGAGGTCACGTCCCGCACGGCAGCGGCGATCAAGGCGATCGACCACGCCGTCCTCGCGGTGCACCCCGGACCGACCCCGCGGCCGCGCTGACCTGCGGTCACCCCGCCAGGTACCAGGCGGTCGCCGCCACGAGTCCCGCGCTCAGCGCGACGAACGACAGGTACGAGCCACCTCGGAACCACGCCTTCTCGTGCACGGTCTTGGAGAACGCCATGGGCAGGAACGACAGCGGGTTCACGATGCCGCCGAAGGCGACCGGCAGCACGACGTACCAGGGGATCGAGGGCACGGCCAGGCCGACCGCCACGAGCAGGGCGCCCATGATGATCCAGTCGAGGTGGACCTGACGCAGCCGGTGCGGGTCCACCACGCCGAAGCGCCGCAGGGAGCCGGGACGCTCGACGGCCGCTGCCAGCGCGAACCCGGAGACGGCGCCCACCGAGATCGAGACCAGGCCGATGCCGACCAGGCCGTCGGCGCTCATGCGTCCTCCGGAGCGGTCGCCACGGTCCGCAGCCGGCGGCGGTCGACCGTCAGCCGGAGGACGTCGGGGCGCGCGTAGTGGCCGGTCGCGTCGAGGTCGAGGTGCAGGCCGGGGAGCCCGTCGACGTCGAGGTCCGCGTAGACGATCCCCTCGACCCCGCGCTGCGGCTCGAGGATCCACTCGCCCTCGGGGCCGATCACGGCGGAGCCACCGGCGAAGTAGTGCTCGCCCGGGCCGACCCGGTGGTCCTCGCCGAGCGCGGCGGCGTACTCCTCGCGCATGTCCTCCGGCACGGCCTCGTACGGCAGCAGCAGGCCGGCGGCGATGACGTAGCAGCGTCCCTCGAAGGCGTAGGACCGCGCGGCGAGGAGGTGCTCCTCGGTCAGGTCGGGCCACACGGCGACGTGGATCTGCTCGTAGTCGGCGTGGAGCGCGGCGCGCGCGAGCGGGTTCCAGTGCTCCCAGCAGACGAGGCCGCCCACCCGGCCCACAGGCAGGTCGACGGCGCGCAGCCCCGCGGCGTCGCCGGGCGCCCAGACGATCTTCTCCGCGTGCGTGGGGACCAGCTTGCGGTGGACGTTGACGACCTCGCCGTCCGGCGCGATCGTGACGAGCGAGTTGTAGAGGGTCCCGCTGCCGCGCTCGGAGCGCTCGTTGACACCGATCACGACCGAGACGTCGTGGGTGGCGGCGGCGCCGCGGAGCGCGTCGATGTCGTCGGGGACGACGACGCTCTCGCGGAGCATCGCGGCGTACAGGTCGCGGGCCCGGCGGTTCCCCCACGAGGTGCAGGAGAAGGCCCAGCCGGGGTACCCGGTGAGCCACGTCTCCGGGAAGACGACCAGGTCCGCCCCGCCTGCGGCCGCCTCGGCGATCGCCTGCGCGGCGATCTCCAGGGACGCGGTCAGGTCGTGCAGCCGGGCGGGCCGCTGCACGATCGCTGCTCGTTGGGTCATGCCGGACTCCTCTTGCTTGTGGGGCTGTCGGGTGGGACAGTACCCCAGGTCCTTATCGATCGATAAGGAGCCATGAGAGAAAGGTCCCCCCGTGGTTGACACGACAGCGCGATCCGCGGATCAGCAGCTCGAACAGCTCGGCTACCGCCCCGTCCTGCGCCGGGGCCTCGGCGTCTGGTCGACGTTCTCGATCGGGGTCGCGACCGTCGCGCCGGTGGTCGGGCTCTACGCGATCGTGCCGCTGGGCCTGATGACCGCAGGCCCCGGCTGGGTCTGGGTGCTCGGCGCCTGCCTGCTCCTCCAGCTGTGCACGGCGCTCGTGTTCGGCGTCCTCGCCGGCCGCTACCCGATCGCCGGCGGCCCGTTCCAGTGGGCCCGCCGCCTCGTCGGCCCGCGGTACGCCGTCTTCACCGGCGTCACGTACGTCGTCGCGGTCTCCGCCGCCCTGACCACCGTCACCTACCTGGCGGCCCCCTGGCTCTCCCAGCTCCTCCTGGACCGCCCGGTCTCCGGCGTGGAGCAGGCCGTCTGGAGCGCCGCGCTGCTCCTGGTCGCGCTCGGCGTCAACAGCCTCGGCGTCGGCGCCACCAAGGCGCTCGTCAACCTCGGCATCGTCTGCGAGATCGTGGCGTCGCTGGTGCTCGGGCTCGTCCTGATCATCGGCTTCCGGCACCACGACTTCAGCGTGCTGTTCACCAGCGCCGGCTCCCTCGCAGCCGAGGACGGGAAGTCGCTGACCGCCGTCCTCGCGGCCTTCGCTGTCTGCGGCTGGGCGTTCGTCGGCTTCGACGCCGGCGCCTCGGTCGCGGAGGAGACCGTCGACGCGAGCCGGAGCGTGCCGCGGGCCGTCGTCTCGGCCACCGCCGTGGTCGGCCTCGTCGTGATGGTGGTGGCGATCGCCGTCATCCTCAGCGCCCCGGAGAACGGCCCCCTCACCCCGGCGGCCGTGGCCGACCCGATCCTCCACACCGTGCTCGCCAACCTCGGCGACTGGGCCCGGATCCCGTTCCTGACGCTGGTCTGCATCACCTTCGTCGCCTGCGTCCTGTCGATGCAGACCTACCTGGGCCGGGTCATCTTCGCCGCCGCGCGCGAGGGCGTGCTGCCGCGGAGCCTGCGGCTCGACGACGTCACCCAGCGCAGCGCCGCGCCCGTCCGCGCCATGGCGCTGGCCAGCACCCTCGCCGGGCTCGGCCTGCTGCTCGGCCTCAACCCCCGGGCGATCGGCACCATGATCACCTTCGGGACCGGCGGGCTCTACATCACGTTCTTCCTGGTCGTCGCGGCGACCGCCTTCGCCCTGCTCACCGGTCGCTGGCGCCCGCTGCCGACCCGCCGCGCCGAGCGGGGCTTCCGGGTGATCGTCGGGATCGCCTTCACCTGGCTCGCGTTCGAGGTCGTCAACATCGCCTGGCCGCGCAGCATCCTGGCGGCGCCGGGTGCGTCGACATTCGAGATCTGGGCGGTGTCGATCGTGTTCAGCATCGTCGCCGTCGGCACCGGGCTGGCGATCCTCCTCGGCCGGCCCGAGCGGCGGATGCGGCCCGTCCCCGAGGACCGCCCCTAGGGTGTGTCTCTCCAGTCCGCGCCGTCGCGAGCGGCGTTTGCGGCCGATCTGGCAAGGCGGAGCAGCGAAGGCGGACCGGAGGCCCGTCGAGTCTGTGACAACGCCGCCAGATCGAGTCGCAAACGCCGCGCAGCAGGCGGGGACTGGAGAGACACACCCTAGGACGTGGCGACCCGCAGCCCGCGCAGGATGAAGTCCGCGCCCTGCCGGGCCGCCTCCTCCGGCGACGTCGCGAGGCCGAGGGTGTTGAGGTTCATGTGGCTGATCGTGATCCCGGCGATCATCGCCTCGGCGACCACCGGGTCGATCGCGACGAACTCACCGGCAGCGATCCCCTCGGCGACCAGCGCCTGCAGGATGTCGGCCAGCTCGCCCAGCTTGGCCGCCCACGCCTCGAAACCCGGCTCGTGCACGAAGTCCGACGCGTGGGCTCCCGCCAGCGGGATCGCGCCGGAGTGGATCGCCAGCAGGTCGTCGTACACGTAGGCGTGGAGGCGCTCCGCCGGCGAGCCCGGCGCGGCGAGCGCGGCCCGGGCCTTGACCAGCGTCTCATCGAGGCTGACCGCCAGCAGGTTCTCGGCGATCGCCTGCTTGGACTTGAAGAAGTGGAAGAGCGCGGGTTGGGTGACCCCCACGCTCGCGGCGATCTGCCGGGTGCTCGTGCCGCGGTACCCGTGTCGCCAGAAGAGGATCGACGCCTGCCGGAGGATCGACTCCCGGGTCTCGCTCACGCAGCCCGCCTTCGCTCGGCAACAGGCACGACCGCGAGCATAGACGGCACAGGGACAAAGCCGGGACACGGAAGGGACAACACCGAGGACAACGGTCGTCGCCCGCGGGACGAACCGCCTCCTAGCGTCGCCGCATGACCTCACCGGACCGGAACCGCAGATCCCCCCTCGCCCTGGCCGCGACCCTCCTCACCGCCTTCCTGGTGGCCTTCGCGTCCCCCGCCCAGGCCGCCGCCGGGGAGTGGCAGGACGGCACCAGCCAGTCCGACACGATCATCGACTGCCTCACCCGCCTGCCCTCGACCGGCGTCACCGCCAACACCGGCTGGTGGTCCCCGACCGGCGAGGTGCCGAAGGTAGGCGAGCCGTTCCTCCTGCACGGCTACATCGGCCTCGTCGGCCTGCCGTGCAGCAGCGGCGTCGCCGTCCTGCCCGAGCTCGTCTTCGACGAGACCGCCTTCGGCTACCCCGACGAGCCGGTCAAGTGGGGCATCAACGACATCGACGACCCGACCCCGACCTTCTCCACCGACCGGGTCGAGCTGACCCGCGGCCCCAACGGCGGCATCGCGATCGCCTCGGTCGGGGGCCGCGCGATCACCCTCGAGCGCGGACAGATCTTCGAGTTCCAGGTCCCCGTCGTCGCCAAGCGCGCCCTCAAGGGCACCGCCACCCGCGCCCCCAGCTGCCCCGGCCGCACCGCCGGCACCAAGCCGTGCGCCGTCGCCGAGAGCGGCGACCACCTGCAGGTCGCCTTCAAGGTGAGCGGGCACGGCGGCAACAAGGCGTACGTGACGCCGTACGTCCCGCTGTTCGCGACCGGCTCCGGCGGCACCGGCGGCGGTGTGGTGGCCAAGGTCGCCTCGACCACCGCGGCGACGTACAAGGTGGCGGCGCGCAAGAAGGGCACCGCGACCGTCACCGTCCGCGCCGGCAAGACGGCGACCGGGCGGGTCGTCGTACGGGATCTTGCTCGCGGCGGCCGCGTCGTCGGCCAGAGCACGCTCACGGCGGGCCACCGCGGCGTCGTCCGGGTCTCCGTGGCCAGGCTCGGCAAGGGCAAGCACCGCCTCGTCGCCCAGTACGCCGGGTCGCCGACGGTGAAGCCCTCGAGCTCGTCAGTGCGGTCCATCCGGCTGCGCTGACCCCGCACCCTCACCCGCGCCGCGAGGCCCCGACCTGTCTTCCGCAGGCCGGGGCCTCTCGGCCATCCTGGACCGGTGTCCGCACTCGCCCCGCACGACGAACGCCTGCTCCTCGCCGCCATCGACCTGGCCCAGCAGGCCCGCGACCACGGCAACCACCCCTTCGGCGCCCTGCTCGCCACCGCCTCCGGCGACGTCCTCTGCGAGGCAGAGAACACCGTCCTCACCGACCGCGACGTCACCCGCCACGCCGAGCTGAACCTGGTCAGCCGAGCCTCCCGCACCCTCACCCCCGACCAGCTCACCACCGCCACGCTCTACACCAGCACCGAGCCCTGCGCGATGTGCTCGGGCGCCATCTACTGGAGCCGCATCCCCCGCATCGTCTACGCCTTCGGCTCGGACGAGCTCGCCGCCCTCGCGGGCGGCAGTACGGAGCTCACGCTGCACCTCTCGAGCCGCGACGTGTTCGCGGCGGGGGCGCCCGACGTACGGGTGTCGGGGCCGCACCTGGGAGAGCGGGCGCGGGCGGTGCACGAGGGGTTCTGGGGCTGACCGGGCGTGCAGGTTCCGCGACGGCAGGTGCCTGGGCGCGAGTTCGCCGAATCCACGTACTCGTAGCGGTACGCAGTGGTTCCATGACCGGGCTCCCTCCGAGAGGAACCCCCCATGGCTCGAACCACCCGCCTGACCCTGCGCGCCCTCGCCGCCCTGGTCGCCCTGCTCGCCGGCACGCTCGTGACGCCCGCCGCTGAGGCCGCCGCGCCGGTCACCGCCCTACCCACCCAGGTCTCGTTCGGCTCGCTCCACGTCGGCAAGAGCGTGGCCCGGAGCGTCACCCTGAAGGCCGCTGCGGGTCAGACGATCACCCACGTCCAGTCCCTCGAAGGGGCGCCCTTCGAGGTCGCGACGGTCCCGGCGGCCTGCACGGCGCCCGGCCCGACGCAGTGCACGCTCACCGCGACCTTCAGCCCGACCCGGGC
This sequence comes from Pimelobacter sp. 30-1, assembly GCF_018831735.1. NCBI lineage: Bacteria > Bacillati > Actinomycetota > Actinomycetes > Propionibacteriales > Nocardioidaceae > Pimelobacter > Pimelobacter sp. 30-1. The sequence goes on along the minus strand of NZ_NHTS01000001.1, from coordinate 420,977 downwards.
GGGCCTCGCCACCGGGTCGATGTGGGTCGTGACCTGCGCGTCCAGCACCTCGTGCTCGGACACCTACATCCCCCTCACCGGGACGGGCGTCGCCCCCGGCACCAGCCCGGCCATCGCCTTCGGTGCGGCGAAGGCCGGCGCGACGGTGACCAAGCCGTTCACCGTCAGGTTCGACGCGGGCTGGTTCGTCCGCTACGTCGAGTTCGCCGAGCAGCCCGGACCGGCCACCGCGACGTTCACCGTCCCGGGCGTCCCGCCCGGCGTCTACACCGACCCGTGCGGCACCTCCCCCGCCGCGACCAGCTGCACGATGACCGCCGCGTTCCGCGCACGTTCGATCGGGGCGCAGAGCGACACGATGAAGGTCCACGTCTGCAAGGTCGCGGACTACTCGTTCTGCACGGTGCTCACCTCGAAGGTCTCCGGAACCGGGACGGCACCAGCCACTGTCTCGCCGGGCAGCCTGCGCTTCGGCCGGGTCATGATGACCAGCGGCGGAACCTGGCCGATGAAGGTCACCCTCACCGCCGGCTGGCGAGTCGGATCATTCGGGCTCGCGGGCGTGCCGTCCGCCCCCGGCCCACTCAGCGACATCCGGCACATCGGCACCACCTGCACGAGCCCGACCGTCTGCATCATCCAGATCGGGTTCCGCCCGACCCAGACCGGGAGCTACGCCGCGGACGCCTACCTCCAGGTGTGCAACACCGCCGGGATCTGCTTGTACCTGCCGAAGTTCCGGATCACCGGCACCGTGTACCAGAGCGCGAGCCGGACCGCGGTGAGGTCCAGCGCCGCGACGGCGCGCCTCGGTTCCCCGCTGACGTTGACCGGGACGGTGACGCCGGAGCCGCAGGGTCTCGAGTCCGCCCAGGGGACGATGACCTTCTACGACGGGAAGTCCGTCGTGTGCGCCGACGTACCCGTGAGCAGGACCGGTGTCGCCACCTGCACCGCCCCTGTCGGAGGCACCACGGGCTCGCACGCGATCAAGGCCGTCTACTCCGGCAACGTCCGGTTGAAGGCGTCCACGTCGGCGGCGGTCTACGTACGGGTCACTGGCTGAGAACCACGCTGCTCGAGCAGGCGGACCACCCCCGCGCGCCGGCGGGTGCCGTCGGCCGGCGACCAGCTACGACTGGCGCAGGCCGGTCGTCAGGAAATCGAGCCACCGGCTCCGCTGAGCGCTCGTCGCACCCAGTGGAGCCGTGTTGATCAGGAGGTAGAGGTCCTCGACGGTCAGGTCGGGACGAACGGACCCCTCGTCCTGCGCTGCTCCGATCACCCAGGCGAGCTCTGCCGCGGCACGTTGCTCACTCTCGGCAGCAGCGGCCGAGGTCACGCCACCGTTCGCGATCTTCGCAGCCTGGCTTCGTGCGGTGAGCTCCATCACGAAGGCCAGGAAATCGAACAGGCTGGCGCCCGCCGGCGCTCCCGCCTCCACCTCCTCCCGCAACTCGACGGCCCGCCCAGCAACCTCCCGCACGTAGTCCGAGACGATGGCGGCGACGAGGTCGCTCTTGGTCGGGAAGTGGTTGTAGAGGGTGCCGACTGCCACGCCGGCCTCGGCGGCGATCTCGGCCATGGGGACCTCGGCACCGACGCTGTCGATCAGGCGCCGAGCAGTGCCGAGAATCCTGAGCCGGTTTCGCGCCGAGTCGGCCCGAGGTGCGCGGTTGCCGCCGTCGTGAGCCATCTTCCCCGTCTCTCCTAACGCGTACTTGAAAGTGAACTGGGGTTCAACATACATTGTGAACCACCATTCATCTTAGACGAGGACACATCCATGAGCGCCAAGCCCACCCGTCAGGTCGTCATCGTCACCGGTGCCTCATCGGGTATCGGCGAGTCGACCGCCCGCCGCCTGGCCGAGGACGGCCACATCGTCTTCGGTGCAGCCCGCCGGCTGGACAAGCTCGAGAAGCTCCGTCAGCACGGCATCGAGCCGCTGACGATGGACGTCACCGACGAGAACTCCATGGTCGCCGGGATCCAGACCATCATCGACACCCACGGCCGGCTGGACGTGCTGGTGAACAACGCCGGCTACGGCTCCTACGGCGCCTTGGAAGACGTCCCCCTCGAGGAGGCGCGCCGCCAGTTCGAGGTCAATGTCTTCGGTGCCGCCCGTTTGATGCAGCTCGCCCTCCCCCACATGCGGCAGCAAGGAAGCGGCACGATCATCAACATCACGTCGATGGGCGGCAAGATCTACACCCCCCTGGGCTCCTGGTACCACGCCACCAAGTTCGCTCTCGAGGCACTCAGCGACTGTGCCCGGCTCGAGGCTGCCCCCTTCGGCGTCGACGTGGCGATCATCGAACCCGGCGGGATCCGCACCGAGTGGGGCGGCATCGCCGCCGACCTCCTACGTGAGACCTCTGGCCACACGGCCTACGCCGACCAGGCCAACGCCGTCGCCGAGTCCCTGGCCGGAGAGGGCAATGCCCGGTTCTCCTCCGACCCCTCCGTCATCGCGAACGCCATCAGCAAGGCAGTGGCAGCGAAGCGACCCAAGACACGCTACGCCGTCGGCTTCGGCGCCAAGCCCCTCATCGCCCTGCACGACAAGCTTCCCGACCGCGCGTTCGATCGACTCATCCGTCGGGCATCCGGCATCAAGTAGGGCCCGGGCCTCGATGTCGCCCTGAACCTCTGAACGGAACCGGCCCTGCCCTGCGCGTGTGCACGGGGCAGGGCCGGACCTGTCGGAGCCGCCTGTCGGAATCGAACCGACGACCTAGTCATTACGAGTGACTCGCTCTACCGACTGAGCTAAGGCGGCGTACGCCGGTCTGCACCAGCGACCGCGGCAGCATACCGGGACCGGCCCCGAGACCGGGAATCCGGGTCGGCTTCAGCAGGTCAGGCCGTCCCGGGGGACCTTGCCGTCGATGAGGTAGGCGTGGACGGCGTCGTCGATGCAGCTGTTCCCCTTGTTGTACGCCGTGTGCCCGTCCCCCTCGCGGGTGACCAGGACGGCGGACTCGAGCTGCTCGGCCATCGCCACCGCCTCCTTGTACGGCGTCGCGGGGTCCCGCGTGGTGCCGAGGACCACGAGGGGGGCCGCGCCGGAGCCGTCGATCTTGAGGTCGGGCTCGTCGGTGGCGGTGAAGGGGTCGCCGTCGCAGGCGGTCAGGCCCCAGGCGAAGACCTTGCCGAAGGTGGGTGAGGCCTTCTCGAAGTCGGCGAACTGGCCGGGGACCTGGTCGGGGGTGATGGACCAGGGGTCGTCGAGGCAGTTGATGACGGAGATGGCCTCGAGGCTGTTGTCGGTGTAGCGACCGCCCTCGCGGGAGCCGTAGAAGTCGGAGAGCTGCAGGAGGGTCGAGCCGTCGCCCTTGAGGGCGGCCTTGAGGCCGTCGTCGAGGAAGGACCAGTTGTCCTTGGCGTAGAGGGGGGTGATCAGGCCGTAGAAGGCGAGGCCGACGGTGAGCTTGCGGCCCTCGGCGTCCTTGGTCTCGAGCGGCTTCGCGTCGATGTCGTCGAGCAGGCCCTTGATGGTCTTCAGGCCGGCGTCGACGCTGTCGCCGAGGAAGCAGTCGCCGTCGGCGACGCAGCTGCCGACGTACGAGCGCAGGGCGGTCTCGAAGCCGGCGGCTTGGCTGAGGGCGCCGTCGCGCGAGGACAGCGAGGGGTCGATGGCGCCGTCGAGGACGAGGCGTCCGGTGTTCTCGGGGTAGAGCTCGGCGTACGTCGCGCCGAGGCGGGTGCCGTAGGAGAAGCCGAGGTAGTCGAGCTTGTCCTCGCCGAGGGCGGCGCGCAGGACGTCCATGTCGCGGGCGGCCTCGACGGTGCTGACGTGGGCGCCGAGGGTGCCGGAGCGGGCCTTGCAGCCGGCCCAGAAGTCCGCGGAGTTCTCGGTGGCCTGCTTCAGCTCCTCGGGGGTGTCCGGGTCGGGGTCGGCGGCGATGTAGGCGTCGAGGGCGGAGTCGCTCAGGCAGTCGACGGGGGCGGACTTGCCGGTACCGCGGGGGTCGAAGCCCACGATGTCGTACGCCGCCCGCAGCTCGGGCGCGAAGTAGTACTGCGCGTCACGGACGGTGGAGGTGCCGGGAGCACCGGGACCGCCCGGGTTGATCACCAGGGAGCCGATCCGTTCGCCGGTCGCCTTGGCCCGCTCGAGGGCGATCTCGATCGAGCCGTCGCCGGGCTTCTGGTAGTCGATGGGGACCTGGAGGGTGGTGCACTCGTCGGCGCCGCAGGCCGACCAGCTGAGCTTCTGCTGGTAGAAGTCCTCGATCGTGCGACCGTCCGCGCCCTGGGTCTGCGCGGGGGGCGGCGTGGAGGAGTCGGCGGCCGGCTCGTCGGAGTCGTCGCCGCTGGTCAGCAGCACCACTCCGATGCCGACGCCGCCGGCGAGCACGAGGGCCCACACCACGACGACCGCGACGATCAACTTCTTGCTCACCAGCAGCTCCTCATCGTTGTGGCGCCTTCAACGCCACCATCATCGACTCCAGGGCCAAAGCCACCGGCACGTTGAACTCCAGCATCTGTTCCCGCGCGGCGAAGATCCAACCGATCCTGCGGAGGTTCAGCTCGGGGGTGGAGGTCTCGACGATGGTCTGGACCTGTTCCCGGATGTCCTCGTTGACCAGCTCGCCGGGGGCTCCGGTCGCGAGTGCGATGGCGTCGCGGTAGACCGACATCAGGTCGGTCAGGCCGCGGTCGACGACGTCGAGGTGGCGCCGCTTGGCGCGGGTGCGCTGGCCCTTCTCGAGGGCGGCGAGGGCGGGGCCGTACTCGCGGGGGCGCCGGCCGCGCTCGACCACGCCGTAGGCCGCGTCGAGGTCGACCTTCTCGCGCGCGTCGAGCTCGGCGGTGATCGCGTCGGCCTCGTCCTTGGCGGCGCTCGCGAGGCGCGTGGCGGCGTCCATGCAGCGGCCGAGGGTGGTCAGCCGCACGGGCATGCTGACGACCTCCTGGCGCCGGCGGCTCACGTCGTCGTCGAAGGCCAGCGCCCGGGCCCGGCCGATGTGTCCCTGGCTCGCCCGCGCCGCGTACGACGCCCGCCCGGCCTCGACGCCCCGTGCCTGCAGGAAGCCGGCGACCTCCTCGGTCGTCGGCGTCGCGAGGGTGACCAGGCGGCAGCGCGAGCGGATGGTGGGCAGCACGTCCTCGACGGTCGGCGCGCACAGCATCCAGATCGTGCGGCCGTTGGGCTCCTCGATCGCCTTGAGCAGGGCGTTGCACGCCTGCTCGGTGAGCCGGTCAGCGTCCTCGACGATGAGGATCTGCCAGCGGTCGCCCATCGGGCTCAGCGACGCCCGGCGGACCAGGTCGCGGACCTCGTCGACGCCGATCGACAGCTTCTGGGTGCGGATCACCGAGACGTCGGCGTGCGAGCCGGCGAGCACGGTGTGGCAGGTGTGGCACGTGTCGGGGCAGTCGGGCCCGCGTCCGCCCTGGTCGCACTGGAGCGCCGCGGCGAACGCGATCGCCGCGTTGGACCGACCCGATCCCGGCGGACCGGTGAACAGCCAGGCGTGGGTCATGCCCTGGCCGGCGACGGCCTTCTCGAGCGCGGCGACGGTCGGCTTCTGCCCGACGAGGGTGTCCCAGACGCTCACGGTGCCATCCTCCGTGCCTGGGCCAGCAGCGGCGCCACCCGCGCCGCGATGAGGGCGGCGATCTCGTCGATCGTGCCACGGGCGTCGACGACGAGGTAGTGCGCGGGGTCGTGCGCGGCGAGGTCGAGGAACGACTGCCGTACCCGCTGGTGGAAGGCCAGGCCCTCCCCCTCGATCCGGTCGCGCTCCTCGAACCGGCCCAGGCCGGCCTCGGGCTCCAGGTCGAGGACGACGGTCAGGTGCGGGCGCAGGTCGCCGGTGGCCCACCGGGAGACCTCCTCGAGCTCGTCGCGGTCGAGCGCGCGGCCGGCGCCCTGGTAGGCGAGGGTCGAGTCGACGTACCGGTCGGTGATGACGACCTCGCCGCGGTCGAGCGCGGGCAGCACGAGGGTCTCGACGTGCTCGGCCTTGTCGGCGGCGTAGAGCAGGAACTCGGTCTTGTGGGCGAGCTCGCCGGTCTCGGGGCTGAGCACGATCCGGCGCAGGTCCTTGCCGACCGGGGTGTCGCCGGGCTCGTGGGTGAGCCGCACGGCGTAGCCCTGCTCGGCCAGCCGGTCGCGCAGCAGCCGTGACTGGGTCGACTTGCCGCCGCCCTCACCGCCCTCGAAGCACACGAAGACGCCGGTCGAGGTGTAGCGGCCGGGATAGCGGGTCACGGGTTGAACCTACGAGACGGGTCCGACACGTGCCACGTCCGGGGCGACCGTCCTACGCTCGCGTTGTCATGTGGACCACCAAGACCGCCCTCGGCGTCGTCCTCCTGCTCGTCGGCGGTGCCGCCCTCGGCTGGTGGCTCCTGCGCGACGACAGCGTCTCCCACGCGCTCCCGGCGCCCCGCGACCTGGCCGCGGTCACCCGCGCGATCACGGACGCCGTCCCGCCCGCGCAGCGCGACGCGGACGTCCCCGGCGTCACCGTCGGCGTGAGCAAGGACGGCGAGGTCGCCTGGACCCGCGGCTTCGGCGTACCGGAGGGCCAGCTGCTCCAGGTGGGCTCGATCTCCAAGACCGTCGCGGCCGCGGCCGTGCTCACCCTGGCCGACGAGGGGATCCTCGACCTCGACGCGCCCGTGTCGTCGTACCTGCGGGCGTGGCGGTTGCCCGCCGAGTTCCCCGACCCGGACGCGGTCACCCTGCGCCGGCTGCTGTCGCACACCGCCGGCATCGGTACGCCGGGCTACCGCGGGCGCCCGGCGGTCCGGCCGCTGCCGACGACGGCCGAGGCGCTCGACGGCATCCGGCAGAGCGAGGAGCCGGGCACCTACGCCTACTCCGGCGGCGGGTTCACGATCGCCCAGGAGGTGGTCGAGGAGGTGACCGGGGAGCCGTTCGCCGACGTCGTGCAACGGACCGTGCTCACACCCCTGCGGATGACCGCGAGCGGCTACGCCTGCCCCGGCGCCACGCTCCGGTACGCCGAGGCCGCGGCCGCCGGCCTCTGCGCGACCGCCGCCGACCTCGCCCGGTTCGCCGGCTGGCTCGGCTCCGCGGACCCGCGCGCCGTCCGGATGCGCACCCCGGCCGCCGGCACCGACGGCCGCTACGGCCTCGGCACCGAGATCGGGGACGACGGCGCCACCGTCGGCCACCTCGGCGTCAACCGTGGCTTCCACGCCGAGCTCCGGGTCAACCCGACGGCCGGCGTCGGCCTCGTCGTCCTCACGGACGGGGACCGCGGCGGCGAGGTCGTCGCCGCGGTGCTCCGGGCGTGGCAGGACGCGGGCTAGGCCTTCTTGGCGGCCTTCTTGGCCGGCGCCTTCTTGGCCGCGGCCTTCTTGGTGGTCGTCTTCTTCGCAGCCGCCTTCTTGGCCGGCGTCTTCTTCGCGGCGGCCTTCTTCGCGCCCTTCTTGGCCGCCTTCTTGGCGGGGCCCTTGGCCCGGCGCTCGGCCAGCAGCTCAGCGGCGCGCTCGAGGGTGATCTCCTCGACCGAGTCGTCCTTGCGCAGGGTCGCGTTGTACTCACCGTCGGTGACGTACTCGCCGAACCGGCCGGCCTTGACGACCACCGGCTGCCCGGAGACCGGGTCGTTGCCCAGCTCCTTGAGCGGCGGCGCCGCGGCGGCTCGGCCGCGCTGCTTGGGCTGGCTGTAGATCTTGAGCGCCTCGTCGAGCGTGATCCCGAAGATCTGGTCCTCGCTGGTGAGCGAGCGCGAGTCGGTGCCCTTCTTGAGGTACGGCCCGTAGCGGCCGTTCTGGGCGGTGATCTCCTCGCCGTCCTCGCCGGCGCCGACGACGCGCGGCAGGGCGAGCAGCTTGACCGCGTCGCTGAGCGTGACGGTGTCGAGCGACATCGACTTGAACAGCGAGCCGGTGCGCGGCTTGGCGCTCTTGGGCGCGTCCTCCGGCAGCACCTCGGTGACGTAGGGACCGAAGCGGCCGTTCTTGGCGACGACCTGCAGGCCGGTCTCGGGGTCGACGCCGAGATCGATCTCCTCGCCGGCCGGGTTGGCGAGCAGCTCCTTGGCCTTGGCCACGGTCAGCTCGTCCGGCGGGAGGTCCTCGGGCACGTTGGCACGCTTGGCGAACGCCGCGCCGTCGTCGCCGGGGCCCTCGAGGTAGGGGCCGTACTTGCCGACCCGCAGGTGGATGCCGTCGTCCTCGTCGCCGACCGGGAAGGTCGCGAGCTCCTTGGCGTCGATGTCGCCGAGCCCGGTCACCAGCGGCTGCAGGCCCTCGAGGCGGTCGGAGCCGTAGTAGAACTCGCTGAGCTCGCTGACCCGGTCCTTCTGGCCCTTGGCGATGTCGTCGAGGACGGTCTCCATGCCCGCGGTGAAGTCGTAGTCGACCAGCCGCGAGAAGTGCTCCTGGAGCAGCCGGATCACCGAGAACGCGATCCACGCCGGCACCAGCGCGGTGCCCTTCTTGTAGACGTAGCCGCGGTTGAGGATCGTCCCGATGATCGACGCGTACGTCGACGGGCGGCCGATCTCGCGCTCCTCGAGCTCCTTGATGAGCGTGGCCTCGGTGTAGCGGGCCGGCGGCTTGGTCTCGTGACCGTTGGCGCTCAGCGACGCGGCCGAGACCCGGTCGCCCTCGTGCAGGTTGGGGAGCCGGGTCTCCTGGTCGTCCTTGGCCGCGTTGTCGTCGGTGCCCTCGACGTAGGCCTTGAGGAACCCGTGGAACGTGATCACCCGGCCGGACGCGGAGAAGACGACGTCCTCACCGGTGCTCGCCGCGCCGCCGAGGCGGATCGTGACGGACTGGCCGACGGCGTCCTTCATCTGCGAGGCGACGGTGCGCATCCAGATCAGCTCGTAGAGCCGGAACTGGTCGCCCTTGAGGCCGGTCTGGGCCGGCGTGCGGAACGAGTCGCCCGCCGGACGGATCGCCTCGTGCGCCTCCTGGGCGTTCTTGACCTTGTTGGCGTAGGTGCGGGGGGCGTCGGGGAGGTACTCCGCGCCGTAGAGCTCCTGCACCTGTGCCCGCGCCGCCCCGATGGCGCTGCCCGACAGCGTCGTCGAGTCGGTACGCATGTAGGTGATGAAGCCGTTCTCGTACAGCCGCTGCGCGACCGACATCGTCACGCTCGAGCTCATGCCGAGCTTGCGGCTGGCCTCCTGCTGGAGCGTGGTCGTGCGGAAGGGGGCGTAGGGGGAACGGCGGTAGGGCTTGGACTCGACCGACCGGACGTCGTACGTGCTGTCGGCGAGGCCGCTGACGAGCGCCTGGGCCCGCCGCTGGTCGAGGTGGACGACGTCGGCGCGCGCCTTGAGCTGGCCGTCCTGCCCGAAGTTCGAGCCGCTCGCCACCCGCGTCCCGTCGACGCTGTAGAGCTTGGCCGGGAACATCCGCTGGTCGTGCGCGGAGCCGGCGTCGAAGGTGCCCTCGAGGTCCCAGTAGGAGGCGACCTTGAAGGCCATCCGCTCCTTCTCGCGGTCGACCACGAGCCGGGTCGCGACGGACTGCACACGGCCGGCCGACAGACCCGACATCACCTTGCGCCACAGCACCGGCGAGACCTCGTACCCGTAGAGACGGTCGAGGATGCGGCGCGTCTCCTGGGCCTCGACGAGGTCCATGTCGAGGTCGCGGGTGTTGGCGGCGGCGGCCTGGATGGCCGCCCGGGTGATCTCGTTGAAGGTCATCCGCTTGACCGGGATGCCCTTGGGCTTGAGCTCGTCGAGGAGGTGCCAGGCGATCGCCTCGCCCTCGCGGTCCTCATCGGTGGCGAGGTAGAGCTCGTCGGCGTCCTTGAGGAGCTGCTTGAGCTTGGCGATGTGGGACTTCTTGTCGCGCGGGACGATGTAGTACGGCGTGAAGTCGTGCTCCACGTCGATCGCCAGCCGACCCCACGGCTTGTCCTTGATCTTGGCCGGGGTGTCGGCGGCGTTGTTCGGGAGATCCCGGATGTGGCCGATGGAGGACTCGACGACGAAGCCGTCGCCGAGGTACCCGCCGATGGTGCGGGCCTTCGCCGGCGACTCGACGATCACCAACTTGTGGGACACGGAGACCTTCTCTGCTACTTGTGCGCTGCCTGATCCGGCGGTTCACGGTAGCGCGTGGTGTCCAGCAGGGTGGCGAGCGGCGTCCAGGTGGGACGGTCGGGGAGGCCTCTCAGCCGACAGAGATCTCCCCGATGACCTGCTCCTCCTGGGCGATCCGGGCGTCGTCCCCGATGGGCGCGACCCCGATGAACACGCCGTACGACGCCGGGTCGCCCGTGTCGACGATCACGACCGTGGTGACGTCCCCCTCGATCGGGAGGCCCTGGCCCTTGACCCGGATCTCCGAGGTGATCCGGTAGGCCGGCTTGCCGTCGACGGAGATCTCCTCACGCTTCAGGTCCGTACGCTCCGAGAAGCCCTTGTAGATCTGGTCGTTGGTGGTGAGGCACTGCATGATGATCTCGGCCGTGGAGTCGACGCCCTCGAAGCCGTGGGCGCGCGGGATCGCACCGACGCCGTAGAGCGAGATCCACTTCTGGGGCACGACCTCGGCGACCTGGGAGATGAACCCGTCGGCATAGGTGTGCGCCGGCGACTGGCGTGCGTCGGTGGTGTAGCCGTCGAGCTTGGGGATCCTGAGACCGCCGCCCGTGAGCGTCGTGGCGCTCGGGTCCGGGGCGGTAGCCGGCTCCGGCTTGCCGCCGGTGCACTGGATGCCGGTCGGGCGCACGGTCGACGAGGTCTCGTCGGTCGGGCCGTCGCTGGTCTGCGACGTGGGGTCGTCGGCCTTCTTGTCGCCGCCGCCGTCGTCGTCACCGCTGAGCGCGCGGATGCCGAAGAAGCCGCCCACACCGAGCAGGGCCAGGACGAGGACCGCCGCGACGACGATGCCGACCGTCTTGCCGGTGCTCCCACCGCCGGTGCCGCCGGTGCCGCCCGGGGGCGGGGTCGGGCTCCAGGTGGGCTGGGGCTGCTGCTGGTACTGCGGCTGCTGCTGGTACGGCTGCTGGTACGGCTGCTGCTGGTACGCCGGCTGGGCCGGGGGCAGCGCGGTGGCCGCGGTCGGCGGGACCTCCGGTGCCGGCGGGGTCGCCGGCGGGGCCGGAGGCGTCGCGGGAGCCGAGGAGGCCGCGCCGCCGCCGGACGGCTGCGTCGTGGTCATCTGGCTCCACGCCTGGCCGTCCCAGTACCGGTAGGTGTCGGGCGCGCCAGCGGGGTCGGGGTACCAGCCTGCGTTCGTCACGCGCCCAGTCTGCCGCACGGCGGCGTGGTCACTCGCCGGGCGCGAGGAACCCTTCGGCCACGAGCTCGGCCAGCTCGGGCAGGTAGACCTCCCGCAGACCGGCCGGGTCGCGGTCCAGGAGCTGCCCGACGGCGTCGACCAGCGGACCCACGGCGAGCTCGCCGTCGCACGCGCCGGCCACCGCCGCGACGACCGTGTCGACCTGGCGGGCGCGGCGGAACCCGCGCTGCTGGCGGAGCACGATCGTGGCCGGGTCCTCGCCACCGACGGGGCCGGAGGTCTCCTGGACGACGTCCTCGCGCAACACCAGGTGAGTGTCCGCGTCCAGCGACCGCGCGGCCAGGGACGAGTCGGCCCACGCCGAGATCGCCGGGGCGATGGGCTGCTCGACGTCGTACGGCCACTCGAGGAGGTCGCGGACCAGCGCGCCCGGCGCGACGTCCGCGCGCCGGCGCAGGTTGAGCCAGCCGAAACCGACGCCGGCCACACCCTGCTGCTCCAGCCAGGACAGCCACGTGTCGTAGCGCCGGCCGTAGGTCGCGGGGTCGCCACCGGTCGCCGGGTGGTGCCCGGAGTCCTTGAGCCACAGCTCGACGTACGACGCCGGGTCGAGCACCTCGCGCTGGACCACCAGCGCGTCGCACTCGTCGGGCAGCCAGCCGCCGATCCGCTCGTCCCAGGGCCGGTCCTTCTCGATGACCCAGTTGGCGAGCACCTGGCACCAGCCGCCGTCGGTCAGGTGGTCGGGCGCGGTCCGGACGATGTGCTCGACGACCTGGTCACCCGGCAGCCCCGAGTCGCGGTAGACGAGGCGCTCACCGGTCGCCGGCGAGATCACGAACGGCGGGTTGGTCGCGATCAGGTCGAACCGCTCCCCCGCGACCGGCCCGAAGAACGACCCCTCGCGCACGTCGATCTTGTCGTCGACGTCGTTGAGCGCCGCGTTGAACCGGGCGATCGCCAGCGCCCGCTGGTTGACGTCGGTCGCGACCACCCGGTCGCTGTGCGCCGCCAGGTGCAGCGCCTGGACCCCGCACCCGGTCCCGAGGTCGAGCGCGGTCCCCACGTCGTGCCGCAGCGTCAGCTGGGCCAGGCTCGACGACGCCGGGCTGATCCCCAGCACGTAGTCACCGGTCACCGCCGTCGGGATCCCGTCCAGCCCCGGAGTCAGGTCGCTGACCACCCACAGGTCCCCCTCCTCGGACCCGTAGGGGCGTACGTCGAGCCGCGCCGCGACCTCCCCCACGCTCTGCACCAGCGCGCCCGCATTGGCCAGCCGGTCGACCAGCCCGGGCAGCGCCCGCTCCGCCTCGGACACCGGCACCGCGGCCTGCAGCAGGAAGAGCCGGACCAGCGTCGCCAGCGGGCTCCCGTCCGTCGTACGGCGCAGGCCGGGGCGGGTCTCGTTGCGCGAGAGCGCCTGGTGCGCCTCCGGGCCGAGCAGGTCGCTGACGGCGTCGTAGGTGAAGTCGGCGGCGAGGAGGGCTTCGCGCAGGGGCGCGGCGAGGGCGACGGGCAGCACGGAGCAACGGTAGAACGTGGGGCGCTCAGGCCGCCGTCCGGCGTCCCCGCAGCACCCACCACAGGCCGAACCCACCACAGCCCGCGGTCGCCACGGTGAGCAGCGGGTACGCGACGGCCGCGCCCGCGTCGGTGACCGCGAGCCACCCGACGAGCACGGTCGTCAGCAGGGCACCGCCCACCACCGGGCGCTGCCAGGCCGCGAGCCTCCCCATGGACCGGAGCGCGGGCAGCCCGAGCAGCAGGCCGAGCAGCGCGAGCCCCCCGACCAGCACCGCGACCACCGTCGACGGCGGGGCCGGCGCATCCGTACCCAGGCCGCCGCGCCGGACGAGGGCGTACCCGCCCAGCGCGCCGAGCGTCGCCCACGAGGCCAGGGAGGCGACCGGATCCGGTCCGGGACGGTCGAGCTTCGCGCCCCGTTCGCAGGCGAGGATCATCGCGCGGTCCATCTCGTCGGTCCGCTCGGCCGCCTGGCAGGCCTGGGCGATCGCCAGGAACGGCACGGGCTCGCGCGGCTGGAGCTGGGACCACACCAGCAGCGGAGGCAGTGGCTGGGGCTGACCCTCCTCGACCCTGCTCTGGACCACGGCGGTGCGCAGCCACAGCGGTGCCACCAGCGGTACGCCGGCGTCCCGGTCCGGAACGCCCGAGGCCGCCAGCGGCGTCGGCGCCATCCGCAGTCCGGCCTCGGCGACCTCGAACGCCCCCGCGACGTCGCCCCGGATGAGCAACGCGGCGGCGAGGTCGTCGTAGGCCTCGCGCACGTAGGGTGCCGCCGCGACCAGCCCGCGCCGCGCTGCCAGGCTCTCCTCCGGAGGCCGGACGTCGCCGGCCACCTCGAGCCGAGCGCGCGCCCACCACGCGTCGACGTACCAAGGAGCGTGGAGGAGCGCCGTGTCGGTGCTCGCGAAGCACGCCTCGGCATCCCCCTCGATCTGGTGCAGGAGCGCCCGCAGGCACCACAGCCTCGGGTCCTCCGGCGCGGCCACCAGCTCGGCCTCCAGCCGGCTCCACGTCTTCTCGCGCCGGCCTCCGGACGAGAGCCCCAGGATCTCGTCGTCCCGCTCCGGATCGGCGTCGCGGACCGACGCCGGCACCGGCGGCAGCGGAGTGACCCCGGCCGGCAACGCGGCCGGGCGCCGGAGGTGGCCTCCCTGCGTGATCTCCTCGAGGAGCGCGTGCGCCGCCGGGTCCCCGGGCGCCACGCGGACCAGGTGCCGGGCGGCGTCGAGCGCGACCTCGGTGCGCCCGCGAGCGACATGACCCAGCGCCAAGGTCCGCCAGGCGAGCGGATCGTGCGGTGCGAGCTGGGTCCAGGCGCGCGATCGCCAGGTGACGACCCGGTGATCGTCCTCCCCCATGGCGCCCAGGACCGTGCTCCTCAGGACGCCGAGCGACACCTCGGCCGGCGCGCTCGGCACCCGCGGAACCGCGGTCGCGACGCCCGCAGTCGCGGTGGTCTCCGGCAGCACGATCTCCGGCACCAGCAGCTGGGCCCGGTCCAGCGCTTCATGAGCGCGACCGAGCTCGCCCATCGCCGTCAGCCCCCGGAACAGCAGGACGTGCCCGATCCCGAGGTCCGGCGCGAGCCGGGCCAGGTTTCCACCGAGCGTCGCCGTCTCGTGCGGGAGGGCCTCGGCAGCACCACCGGGACCGTCCACTCCGGAGAACGGGCCCAGGAGCGCCCGCAGCACCCACCCGTCCAGGTCGTCCGGGTGCGCCTCCGTGCACCCGCGCACCAGGTCGCGCGCTTCGTCGTACCGGCCGGCGAACGCCAGGTCCGCGGCGCGCTGCAGCGCGCTTCCCTCTCCCATCGCGCCACGGTAGCGGCGGACGAGGGTGGGCGTGGGTGGTTCAGGAGCGCCGCACCCGGATCACCAGCGTCGTGCTCGCCGCCGACGTCGCCTGGCTGCCGCCGTAGCGCACGACGAGGCGGTGCTTGCCCGGCTTGAGCTTCTTCAGGGTCACCAGCACCTTGCCGCCGCGCAGCGTCCCGCTGCCGACCTTGCGGCCCTTGTCGGTCACGGTCACGACGCCGGACGCGACGCCGCGGGTGGGCTTCACGACGACCTGGACCTTGGCCTTGCGGCGGGAGGTGGGGGCCTTGCCGACCGCCTTGGCGCTGACCCGGGCGGCGACCTTGAGCGAGGTGACCGTGCCGCCGAGCGTGCCGGAGCTGCCGGACAGGCCGCCCGGCGTACCGCCGGTGGTGCCGCCGATCGGCCCGGTCCCGGTCACGCCGCTGCCGGAGCTCGCGATCGTGAACGTCTGCAGGGGGCCGTAGACGGTCGAGCCGCCGGTGGGGGTGAACGCGCCGCGCCAGTAGTTCTTGCGGCCCGGCACGATCAGGCTCGCGAACGGCGCCCAGTCGGTCCAGCCGTAGACGGACGACCCGAAGTTGGCCGGCACCGGCACCTCCACCTGGTACGTCGGCTGGTCGAGGCCCGTGGCGAACTCGATCCGCAGCACGCCCGGCCGGTTGTTCGTGATCGCCTGGAACTCCGACACGATCCCGTACGGCGTCACCCCGCCGTCGGGGTTGTGCGTCGCGGCGACGGTCGACGGGTTGTCGTACAGCACCTGGTACGACGGCGTGGCCGGCGTCCCCCCACCGCCGGCGACCGCGAACACGTAGACCGGCGCGCGCAGGGCGACCGTGCTGTCCGAGTTCCCGTCGAGGGTGTCGAGCGAGATGTTCAGGTTCGCGCCCGACACCGGCTGCGTGGCACGCACCGGGAACTGGAACTCCCAGCGCCCACCCTGCGCGACCCCCCACAGGCCCTGGTCGCGGTTGTTGGAGTACGTGCCGTTCGTGAGGTTCCCCCAGCCCGGGCAGCCCTGCATCGGCGCCGGTCCGCCGGACCCGTTGTAGCCGCAGCGGATCTGCTGGGAGGTGTCGAAGACGACGCCGGGCGGCAGCGCGATCCGCGGGCGGAAGTAGGTCCCCCCGAGGCAGGGATTGCCCAGGCCGTGGACGGAGTAGTGGATCCAGAACGTCTGCCCCACCGCGGGCACGCCGCTGTCCGGATCGGCCCAGTAGCCGGCATACGCGCCGATGCCCGCCTCGGTGTAGGGCGTTCCCTGGATCAGGCCGATGCAGTTGACGACCTGCGTGTAGCCGATCCCGCCGTCGTACCAGCCGCCGGGGCGATCGGCCGCGCTCGCGGGCGTGGGGTGCAGGAGGCCGGTCCCGAGGAGGAGCGCGACGAGGACGGCGACGAAACGCAGGGCTCTGGTCACCGCACCATTCGGCCAGGAGGGACGGCAGCTCCGCGTCAGGGGAAGACCCCTAGTTTTCCGGGATTCCTAGCGGACCCGCGCCGCGCGGGCGATGCCCCGGCCGGCGACCGCGGTGCGGAAGCGGACCGACGTGCGGGCGCCGTACTCGATGGTGGTGGCGACGCCGTGCCGGCCGAGGGTGCTGTCGTACCAGCCGGTCAGCGTCGGCGACACGGTCCCGGACGGGTTGCCGACGCCGAAGTGGCGGCGCGGGAGGTGGAGGTTGCGGGCGAGCCGCTTCTCCCAGCGGACGTCGCGGCCGCTGCGGCCGATCCCGCGCAGGGGCTGGTGGATCGACGCGATGTAGTCCGGAGCTATCTCGCGCAGGAACGCGATCATCGCCTGCGTCTCCGGCTCGCTGGCCGGCCGCGGACCGCCCCAGTAGCGGGTGCCGCGCCGGGCGCTGGACCAGCCGCTGGTGGGCCAGTTGCGGTTGAGGTCGACCCCGTGCGCATTGGTGCGGGTACGACGAGCGGCGCCGTCGGGGTTCATCGTCGGGATCACCCAGATCCCGGTCCCCGGCTTGGGGGTGAGGTGCTTCTTGAGCCAGCGCGCCGTGGCGGGTCCGGCCTTCTCGTCGCCGTGCATCTGCCCGAGGACGAGCAGGACGTGGGTGGCACCCGGATCACCCCGGTAGAACGCGCGGATCGGGCGCCCGCGCACGGAGTGCCCGATCACGGTGCGCGTCAGCGCCTGCGGGGCCGCGACGGCGCTCGGGGCCGGCGGTGCGGTCGCCTCGGCGGCGGGCGACGGTACGACGGCGGCCGCGCCGGCGACGACCACGAAGGTCGCCGCCAGCGCGGCCAGGGTGCGCCGCACGCTCAGACGGCCTCCGTCGCGGCGGGCTCGGAGGCGCCGTCGTCGATCGCGGAGGACCGCTGCTTGGAGATGTAGACCGCGGCGAAGATGCCCGCGGCCGCGGCCAGCGCGATGAGGATCCGGACGACGTCGTTCTTGTCCTCGCCGTAGGAGAGGCTGACGACAGCGCCCACGATCAGCAGCGACACCAGGTTCATCACCTTGAGGAGCGGGTTGATCGCCGGACCGGCGGTGTCCTTGAACGGGTCGCCGACCGTGTCACCGGTGACCGTCGCGGCGTGGGCCTCGGAGCCCTTGCCGCCGTGGTGACCGTCCTCGACGAGCTTCTTCGCGTTGTCCCAGGCCCCGCCGGCGTTGGCGAGGAACACCGCCATCAGCGTGCCGGACGCGATCGCGCCGACCAGGAATCCGGCGAGCGGACCGACGCCGAGGCCGAAGCCCACCGCGATCGGGCTCAGGATGGCGAGGATGCCGGGCGTCGCCAGCTCGCGCAGCGAGTCGCGGGTGACGATGTCGACCACGCGGCCGTACTCCGGACGACCCGTGCCCTCCATGATCCCGGGGATCTCGCGGAACTGGCGGCGTACCTCGTAGACGACCGCGCCTGCCGCCCGGCCGACGGCGTTGATCGCCAGGCCGGAGAACAGGAACACCACGCCCGCGCCCAGCAGGGCGCCGACGATCAGCTTGGCGTCGTAGACGAGGAAGTCGTCGTACAGGACGTCGCCGGCCTCGGCGAACGCGCTCTGCGTGTACGACGCGAACAGCGCGCTCGCCGCGAGCACGGCCGTGGCGATCGCGATGCCCTTGGTGATCGCCTTGGTCGTGTTGCCGACCGCGTCGAGCTCGGTGAGGATCTTCGCGCCGTCCTCGCTCACGTCGCCGGACATCTCCGCGATGCCCTGCGCGTTGTCGGAGACCGGGCCGAACGTGTCCATCGCGACGATGACGCCGACCGTGGTGAGCAGGCCGCAACCGGCCAGCGCGACGGCGAACAGCGCCAGACCCGTGGAACCACCGGCCAGCAGTGCCGCGCCGAAGACCGCGGCGCCGATCACGATCGCGGTGTAGACCGCGGACTCGAGACCGACCGAGAGGCCGGACAGGATGACGGTCGCATGGCCGGTCAGCGAGGTACGGGCGACGTCGTTGACCGGGCGGTGCTCGGTGCCGGTGAAGTAGCCGGTGAGCGCGAGGATCGCGGCGGCAAGGACGATGCCGATCGCCACCGCTCCGGCGGCGAACACCTGCGGCGAGAGGTCCGCCTCGACGCCCGTGCCGAGCTCGGACCAGTCGCTCGGGAGGTAGACGAAGGCCGCGATCGCGCTCGCGACCAGACCGACGGCGGCCGAGAGGTAGAACGCCCGGTTGATCGTCTTCAGGCCGCTCTCGCCGGCGCGGGGCTTGGTGAGGTAGACGCCCGCGATGGCCGAGAGGGCGCCGATCGCCGGGACGATGAGCGGGAACACCAGGCCCTGGTCGCCGAAGGCCTGCGACCCGAGGATCAGCGCGGCGACCAGCGTCACGGCGTACGACTCGAAGAGGTCGGCCGCCATGCCGGCGCAGTCGCCGACGTTGTCGCCCACGTTGTCCGCGATCGTCGCGGCGTTGCGCGGGTCGTCCTCGGGGATGTTCTGCTCGACCTTGCCGACGAGGTCGGCACCGACGTCGGCGGCCTTGGTGAAGATGCCGCCGCCGACCCGCATGAACATCGCGAGGAGCGCGGCGCCGAAGCCGAAGCCCTCGAGCACGTTGGGCGCCGTCTCCTGGAAGACCATGACCACGACGCTCGCGCCGAGCAGGCCGAGACCCACGGTGAACATGCCGACGAAGGCACCCGTGCGGAAGCCGATGTTCATCGCCGGGTCGCGGCCCTGCTCGTTGGCCGCGGCGGCGACGCGCAGGTTGGCGCGCACCGCGAGCGACATGCCGAGGTAGCCGACCGCCCCGGAGAAGCCCGCTCCCACGAGGAAGAAGACCGACCGGGCGATCCGGACCCCCCACTCGGACTGCAGACCCGTGGCGCCGTCGGCGGTATGGGCTGGCAGCGCGAGGAGGACGATGAACGCGATGGCCGCGAAGATCGTCAGGGTGCGGAACTGCCGGGTGAGGTAGGCGTTCGCCCCCTCCTGGACGGCCTGGGCGATCCGCTGCATGTTCGCGGTGCCCTCGCCGGCGCGGAGGACCTCCGATCTGAACAGCACGGCCATGCCCAGAGATCCGAGAGCGATCACGGCCACGATCGCCACCAGGGCGAGGTCGCCCCCGGTGACTTCGACATCGACGACGAGCGGACGGGGCATACGACTTGCCTCCTGGGGGAGTTCAGCTTCGGGTCATGGGAGACCCAGGTCTGAGATCGTGGCCCGGAGTCTACGCAGACTGTGGCGTAGAACACATGGACGTTGTGACGCGAGTCACACGTCCCGGGCGTGTCTCAGCGTCGTCTCAGCGCACGCGGCTGTGCCAAGCGCCCATCTGCGCGGCCTCGGCGACCCGCTCCGCGACCTCGTCGAGCTCGTCGAGCTCCTCGTCCAGGAGCCCGACCGTGACCCGGACGAAGGCGCCCTCCCCCGGGAACACCTGGAACGGCCCGCCCGGCATCACGCCGATGCCCAGGGACGCCAGCCGCACCAGCGCGGCCGACTCGTCGCGGACCGGCACCCACACGTTGAGCCCGTCGCGCCCGGTCACCTCGATGTCGTGGCGCCGCAGCACCGCGCAGAACGCGGCCCGCCGCTCGGCGTACGTCGTCCGGGCGGCGGCGACCTGGGCGACCGCGGCGTCGTCGGACAACAGCTCCAGCAGCACCCGCTGGAGCAGCCGGCTGCTCCAGCCCTGGCCCAGCTGGCGCAGCCGCGCGATCCCGGCGAGCACCTCGTCGGGACCGGACACCGCCGCCAGCCGCAGGTCGGGACCGTGGGACTTGCCGAAGCTGCGGATGTGCACCGTCCGCTCGGGCAGGAACGCGCCCAGGCTGACGTCCGGCGAGGTGCTGATCGCGCCGGCGGAGTCGTCCTCGACGACCAGCACCGGCGACGGCGCCTCCTCCAGCACCCGGGCGAGCTCCTCGGCGCGCCGGGGCGTGGTGGAGATGCCGGTCGGGTTGTGCGCCCGCGGCTGCAGGAAGAACGCCCGCGGCCCCTTGGCCAGCGCCGCCTCCAGCTCGGCCGGGACGACGCCCTCGTCGTCGAGGCGGACGCCGATCACGCCGACGCCGGCGGCCTCGAAGATGTCGAGCGCGGGCGGGAACTCGGGGTGCTCGACGACCACCGTGTCGCCGTACTGGAGCTGGGAGCGGACCACCAGCTCGACCGCGTCCATCGCGCCGTCGACGATCGCCAGCGAGGACGCCGGGGTCGGCCAGTCCTCCAGGATCAGCTCCTGGAGCTCGGGCAGCACCGGGTCCTCCAGGTAGCTCTCCGAGGCACCCGCGGTGCTCAGCACCTGCAGCGCGGTGGTCAGCGAGGGCAGCAGCGCGACGTCCGGGACCCCGGTGGACAGGTCGAGCGCGAACTGCGCCCGCGGGTCGACCACCCGCCGGATCCGGCCCTCGGCCGGCTGCGCCTGCTCGGCCACGATCGTGCCGTTGCGCCCCGCCGTCCGGATCGCGCCCGCCCGCGCCAGGATCGACCACGCCGCGCTCACCGTGGTCGGCGAGAGCGCCAGCTCGCGGGCGACCGTGCGGATCGGCGGCAGCCGCTCCCCGCCGGTCAGCTCGCCGTCGCGCAGGGCCCGGCCGACGGCGGCCGCGAGTCCCCGCGCCGTCGGCTCGTCGAGGCGGGCCTCGATGGCCGAGAGCAGCTCACGCACGGTGGCGGGCACGCGGACGTCGTACGGCGTGCCGGTGGCCGGTCAGGCCAGAGCGGCGTCGGCGGAGTCGTGGATGACGAAGACCTTCGCCAGCCCGGTGATCTTGAAGATCTTGAGCAGCCGGTCGGCGTTGCAGACCAGCTCGAGCGAGCCGTCGTGGGCGCGGACCTTCTTGAGGCCGCCGACCAGCACGCCGAGACCGGTGGAGTCGAGGAACTCGACGCCCTCCATGTCCACCACGAGGTGGTACGTACCCGCGGCGACCAGCTCGGTGATCGTGTCGCGGAGCTTGGGGGCGGTGTAGACGTCGATCTCGCCACCTACGGCAACGACGGTGCGCCCACCGACCTCGCGCGTCGACAGTGTCAGATTCACGACCCTCACCCCGGGAGTACTCACCTACGTATGCAGTGGCACTCATCAAACCATGTCGGCCGCCCGGGCGCACAGCGAGTGCGGAATCCGCGGGAACGGGACCGCGGCCCGCCGACCCTCTTCCTGCCGCCTCCCCGCCCTCTCCGCCGCGTCGTGTTCCGTTGTGTCGGGGGTGGTTGCGACAATCGAACCGTGACCGCGCAGCCCGATCTCCGCCTCCCGGCCGCCGCCGGCCGACGGGACCCGAGCGCGCTCCTCGACCGGCTCACCGCGCTCCCCGGGCGGGCCGAGCGGCTCACCCACCGCCGTGAGGTCTCGGCGCGGGCGGCGGTCCACGCGGACTGGCCCGCCTGGGCCGACCCGGCCGTCGTCGCGGCGTACGAGGCGCGCGGCGTCGTCCGCCCCTGGGCCCACCAGGTCGCCGTCGCCGAGGCGGCCCACCGCGGCGAGCACGTCGTCGTCGCCACCGGGACGGCGTCCGGCAAGTCGCTGGCCTACCTCCTGCCCGCGCTCTCCGACATCCGCGCCACCCGCGGCCCGCGGGGCCAGCGTGGCACTGCCGTGCTCTACCTCGCGCCCACCAAGGCCCTCGCCCACGACCAGTGGTCGGCCATCCACGACCTCGGGCTCGACGTCCGCGTCGCCACCCACGACGGCGACTCCACGCCCGAGGAGCGGGAGTGGACCCGCGACCACGGCGAGTACGTCCTCTCCAACCCCGACATGCTCCACCGCTCGCTGCTGCCCGGGCACGAGCGCTGGACCCAGTTCTTCCGCTCGCTGCGCTATGTCGTCATCGACGAGTGCCACCACTACCGCGGCGTGTTCGGCGCCCACGTCGCCCAGATCGTGCGGCGGCTGCGGCGGGTGTGCGCGGCCTACGGCTCCTCGCCCACGTTCATCCTGGCCTCGGCCACCGTCGCCGACCCCGACCTCACCGCGCGGCGGATGACCGGGCTCGACGTGACCGCCGTGACCACCGACGGCTCGCCCCGCGGCGCGCTCCAGGTGGGGCTGTGGGAGCCGCCCCTCACGTCGTACCGAGGGGAGAACGGGGCGCCCGTCCGCCGTCCCGCCACCGCCGAGACCGCCGACCTGCTCGCCGACCTCGTCGTCGAGGACGTGCGCACCCTCGCCTTCGTCCGCTCCCGCCACGGCGTCGAGACCGTCGCCCAGCGTGCCGGCGAGCTCGTCGCCGAGGTCGACCCCTCGCTGGCCGGACGGGTGGACTCCTACCGCGGCGGCTACCTCCCCGAGGAGCGCCGTGCGCTCGAGGAGGACCTCCGCAGCGGCCGGCTGCTCGGCATGGCCGCCACCAACGCCCTCGAGCTCGGCATCGACGTCAGCGGCCTCGACGCCGTCGTCGTCACCGGCTACCCCGGCACCCGCGCGGCGTTCTGGCAGCAGGTCGGCCGCGCCGGACGCGACGGCGGGGGCGCCCTCGGCCTCTTCGTCGCCCGCGACGACCCGCTCGACACCTACCTCGTGCACCACCCCGACGCCCTGCTCGGCCGCCCCGTCGAGGGCACCGTGTTCGACACCGACAACCCCTACATCCTCGGCCCCCACCTGTGCGCCGCCGCCCAGGAGCTGCCCGTCACCATCGCCGACGCGCCCCTGTTCGGCCCCCGCATGCGCGAGGTGCTCGGCTCCCTCGTCGAGCGCGGACTCCTGCGCCGCCGCGCCGCCGGCTGGTACTGGACCGACCGCTCCCGCGCCGCCGACCTCGCCGACATCCGCTCCGCCGGCGGCGCCCAGGTCCAGCTCGTCGAGGGCGCCACCGGCCGCGTCGTCGGCACCGTCGACGGCAGCCGCGCCCACAGCACCGCCCACACCGGCGCGATCTACCTGCACCGCGGCCAGACCTGGCGGGTCGACGAGCTCGACCTCGACGAGCGCGTCGCCACCCTCAGCCAGGTCTCGGTCGACCACACCACCACCGCCCGCGACATCACCGACATCCGGATCGTCGCCGAGCGCGAGCACGTCGCCTGGGGCCCCTGCCAGGTCTCGTTCGGCACCGTCGAGGTGACCAACCAGGTGACGTCGTACCTCCGGAGGCGGCTGCGCACCGGCGAGGTCATCGACGAGACCCCCCTCGACCTCCCCGCCCGCACCCTGTCCACCGCCGCCGTCTGGTGGACCGTGCCCGACGAGGTCATCACCCCCCTGCTCGCCCGCGCGGGCCTCGACCTCGCCGACCTGCCCGGCGCCGCCCACGCCGCCGAGCACTGCTCGATCGGCCTCCTTCCTCTCTTCGCGACCTGCGACCGCTGGGACATCGGCGGCGTCTCCACCGCCCGCCACCCCGACACCGGCGTCCTGACCGTCTTCGTCCACGACGGCCACCCCGGCGGCGCCGGCTTCGCCGAGCACGGCTACCGCACCGCCGCCTCCTGGCTGCGCGCCACCCGCGCCACCATCGCCTCCTGCGAGTGCACCGCCGGCTGCCCCTCCTGCATCCAGTCCCCCAAGTGCGGCAACGGCAACGACCCCCTCGACAAAGCGGGCGCCGTGGCACTTCTCGACGCGTTGCTCACCGCCGCACCCCCCGACGTGGCGTAGCCTGCGGCCATGCTCCTGCTCGGACTCGTCGTACTGGTGCTCGGAGTGCTCGGGCTCGTCCTCAGCTTCTTCGGCGCCAGCATCGACTACAACCATCGTTCGGCGGAGATCCTCAACATGGACGTCGCCCCCCGCACCCTGGTGCTCTGGGGCGCGATCTCCATGCTGCTCACCGTCCTCGGGCTGTGGATGATCAAGGGCGGGATGAAGCAGGGCTGGAAGCGCCGCAAGGAGCACAAGCGGCTTGCTGAGCTGTCGGAGAAGCTGGACGAGGCTGATCTCGAGCGGCGGGGTGAGCGGCGGGACGACGGGGACAGCTGACTGGTCTGCTCGGCTGAGCGTGCTGCTCGTCTGAGCGTGCTGCTCGTCTGAGCGTGCTGGGCGGCTCGCCGCTCAGCGGGTCGAGGGGCCGGCGCGGGCTGAGGCCGTGAGGTCGTCTTGGCGGCCGAACCAGCGGGGTCCCTGCACTGCTACGGCGACGACGACGTCTGGTCCGACGCGGCGGCAGGAGCGCAGGGTGGCCCCGTTGGCGCTGGCGACGCGGGCGGCCGTCGTACAGGGGGCGGGGGTGGGGCCCTGTCCGGACTGAGCCGCGGCGGCCAAGGCGGCCAGGTCGGCGGCGGCCTGGGCACGGCGGTGGTCGACGAACAGGGCGCTGAGACCTGCGGCCGCGGTACCGGCAAGGAGCAACACACCTGCCATGGCGACGGTCAGCACAGTCGCGCCACCACGCTGGGTGTCGACCACTCCGTCCACGCCATCCCCGGCGGCAACCTCGGCCACCTCGGCCACGTCGGGGTGACTGGCGTGGTTGCGACTGCGGCTGCGGCAGTACCGATGGCGGCGCCAGGCGAGGCGCGCGCGGAGGGCTGCGAGCAACGCAGGCAACTGGGTCCTTGGGCGCGGTCGGAAGAGGCGGCTGCGCTCCGGTGTGGTGGGGCGGCGGGCGATCATGGGGCCTTCTCCTCGGTCAGGGCGACGGCTTCGGCCTGCAGCTCGGCGCCGGGCAGGGAGCGGAACAGACCTCCGGGGCCGGCGATCCGGCCGCGGGCGTGGACGACGACCTGATCGCCGTCGTGGGTGACGGACAGGCGGACTCCGTCGGGAGCGACCTGACGGCCGAGGGCGAGCGCGGATTCAGGGTCGTCGCCGCGGGCGAGGGCGCGGGCGGTCTCGCGGGCGGCGTCGACCGTACGGACCTGGCCGACGGCGACCGCGAGGAGCCAGACGAGGCCCGCGGTGACGAGCAGCAGGATCGGCAGCGCGAGGGCGAGCTCGGCGGTCACGGCGCCGCGTTGGTGGCACCGGTCTCGGCGCGGGTCCCCCCGCGAGTGCCCACGCGGGTGCCGGCGCCGTTGGGGGCTGGTCCGGAGGCGATGGGGCACGGCAGTCATCCGAGCTGGAGGACCGACAGAACGCGGTCGAACAGGCTGGTGATGAGGCGGTTGCCGAGGCCTCCGGTGAGCAGCTTAAAGAGGAGGCCGGCGAAGCCGGCTCCGGCCGCGGTGGCGACGGCGTACTCGGCGGTGGTGACGCCACGTTGATGGCCGGCACGGCTCGACCGGCGGGGGCGGCCGGGGCGGCGGCACGGGGACGACCTGGGACGGCGGTCGCGGGACGGGTGGGACGGGTGGTGGGACATGTCGCTCCGATCGTCGGCGCCGCGGGTGCGGCGGTGGTGGAGGGACGAGCGTGCGTGGGGATGGGCCGGATGGGGTGGGGGGCAGGGCGGGGCTGTGGAGGGGAAGGCGCGGGAAGGCGGGGTGGGGAAGGAAGGGGGTTGGGAGTGGGGTGGGTGGGGCGGTGGGTGTTCAGACGATGGAGGTGGCGAGGGAGACGGCGAGCGGGACGATGCCGAGCAGGAGGAAGGCGGGGAGGAGGCACAACCCCAGCGGTACGGCGGCACGTACGCCGACTGCCCGAGCCCGGTCCTCGGTCTCGGCACGAGCGTGGGCGGCGAGGTCGGCGGCGAGGCGTTCGACCGCGGCGACGACCGGGGCTCCGGTGCGGTGGGCGCGGGCGAGGGTCCGGCCGAGGGGGGCGAGGTCGGGGTCGTGGGCGAGGCCGGTCCAGGCGGCAGCGGCGTCCCCGCCGAGGCGGAGGCGGGCGGCGGTGGTGTCGAGCCGGGCCGCGGCGGGGCCGGGGAGGGCCTTGCAGACGAGGTCGATGGCGGCGGCCGGGTCCAGGCCGGAGCGGAGGGCGGCGGCCAGGAGGGTGACGACGTGGGGGAGGTCGCGGCGGACCTCGTCCCGACGGCGCCGGACGGCAGGCGGCTCGAGGCGGGTGGCGGCGATCCAGGTCGCGGCAGCTGCGGCGAGACCGGCGGGGAGGGCGAGGAGTCCGCCGAGGAGCGCCGCGGCACCGGCTCCGGCGAGGACGGCCCAGATCAGTCGGCCGCGGCGGAGCAGGCCGGGCGCGGGATCCGCGCCCGAGCCAGGAGCGGGATCGGGGCGGGAGGCAGGACCGGAGCTGGAGGGCGGGGCGAGCCGGGGGTGCGGAGGCAGGAGCAGGAGGACCGCGGCGGCGACCGCGACGGCATGGGCGAGCGTGAGGGCAGTCATGAGAGGCGGTCGACGTCGCGGGCGAGGGCTTCGATCCAGGTGAGTCCGGCGTACCCGAAGGCGAGGCCGGCGGTGAGGCAGGCGAGGCCGGCGGGCTGGGTGAGGAGGAAGCGCCACGGCCCCGCCTCGGGTCCGGATCCGGACCCACCGGCCCCGGAGGCGATGAGGAGGGTGAGGAAGGGGAGGGCGGCGAGGAGGCGGGCGGTGGCGCGGGCGGAGGCGAGCTCGCCGGCGACGATCCGGCGGGTGTGCTCGGCGGCGCGGAGGTCGGTGGCGGTGCGGGTGAGGACATCGGCGAGGCCGTGGCCGGTGCGGTGGGAGACGTGCCAGGCGGCGGCGACGATGCGGAGGGCGTCGGCGCCGGGGGTGGTGGCGAGGGTACGGAGGGTGGTGGGGACGTCGCCTCCGGTGGCGGCGGCGCGGGCGGCGGAGGCGATGGGCGGCCACTCGGCGGCGGCGTGGTCGAGGGCGGCGGCGGGGGTCTGGCCGGCGGCGAGCTCGGCGCGGAGGACGTCGCAGAGGTCGATGACGCGGCGGCGGACGTCGGTGGCGGCGCGGTCATGGCGGCGAGCGGCGAGGAGGCGGAGGGCACCGGTGACGAGGGCGGCGGCGAGGGCGGCCAGGAGCACGGTTCGTGGGGAGACGGCGGCGGTGGTGGCGAGGAGCGGGAGCGCGAGGGCGGTCAGGAGGAGCGGGGAGCGGCCGTGCAGGCGGCGCGGGGGGTGTGGTGGGCCGGAGAGGGGGAGGCGCGGGCGCGGCGGGACCAGGAGGAGGACCGCGGCGGTGACCGTCAGGGCGACGGCGATCACGCCGGGCCGCCTCGGAGCAGGGTGCGGAGGGCGCTGACGGCGGGCTCCGGGCCGGGCACGGCTGCGGCACCCGCTCCGGCAGACGAACCGGCCGGGAAGGTGAGCGCGGGGACGGTGCGGACGAGGCCGGTGCGGTGGTCACGGTCGAGGACGGCGATCTCGCCGAGGCGGCGGAGTCCCGACCCGCGCTCACGGACGACGTGCAGGACGACGTCGAGGGCCGAGGCGAGCTGGCTGTGGGCGGCGGGGCGGTCGAGGCCGGCGCTGAGGGCGAGCGCCTCCACCCGAGCCGGTACGGCGGCCGCCGAGTTCGCGTGCAGCGTCCCGCAGCCCCCTTCGTGCCCGGTGTTGAGCGCGGCCAGCAGGTCGACGACGGCGGCGTCGCGGACCTCGCCGACGACGATGCGGTCGGGACGCATCCGGAGGGCTTGGCGGACGAGGTCGCGCAGGGAGACGGCGCCGGAGCCCTCGATGTTGGCCGGGCGCGCCTCCAGCGCGACGACCTGGGGGTGGGCGGGGCGGAGCTCGGCGGCGTCCTCGACGACGACGATCCGCTCGGTGGGGTCGACGGCGGCGAGGAGGGCGGCGAGGAGGGTGGTCTTGCCGGTGCCGGTACCGCCCGTGACGAGAAAGGCGGCGCGGGCCGCGACGAGGGCGTGGAGCACGTCGAGTCCCTCGGGGGTCAGCGCGCCGGCGGTGCGGAGCTCGTCGAGCGAGAAGCCGCCGCGGCGCGGGACGCGGAGCGAGACGGCCGTGCCCGGGTGGGCCAGCGGCGCGAGGACGGCGTGGCAGCGGGTGCCGTCGGGCAGGCGCACGTCGGCGTAGGGGGACGCGTCGTCGAGGCGACGGCCGCCGCTGGCGACGAGGCGCTGGGCCAGGCGGCGGCAGCTCTCCTCGGAGTCGATCCGGACCTCGGTCTGCTCCAAGCCCCGGCCGCGGTCGATCCGGACCGGGCCCGGTCCGTTGACCAGGACGTCGGTGACGCCGGGCAGGCGCAGGAGGGGGTCGAGCGGGCCGGCGCCGATGATGTCGCGGCGCAGCGCCTCGTAGACGGCGAGCACCGCGGCGTCGCCGACCGGGCGGCCGGCGGTGCGCAGGGCTTCGGCGACCCGGTGGGGGCTGAGCGCGCCGGGGCCGGCGGTGAGCCGGAGGCGCGCCTCCTCGACCAGGGCGGCGAGGGCGGGGGCGTCCGCGTCCATCAGGCCACCGCCTCGCCCGCCGGGCGGGCTGCCGCAACCGCGGCACCCGGGCCGGCCGCCGGCTCGCCGAGGATCCCCGCGACGGCCCGGGCGAGGGGCCCGCGCAGGGAGCGGAGGGGTCCGAGGCCGAGGTCGACCGCCTCGGACAGTCCGCGCTGGTCGCGCATCTGGACCAGGACGGGCAGTCCGACCGCGCGGGCGACCTCGTCGGGCGCGAACGTCTCGCCGCGCAGCACCAGGGCGGGATCGGCGTGGTCGGCGAAGCGGGTCCGCATCCGGGCCGCGCCGGCGACGCCGGTGACGCTGGCGAGCGTGACGACGAGGAGCTGGTCGCAGCGGGCGGCCACCTCGTCGACGAGGGGGTCGGGCGAGCGGGGCAGGTCGACGACGACCACGCGGTGACCGCGGCGGGCCGCGGAGAGCACCTCGCGCACGGCGAACGCCTGGAGGGAGGGGACCCGGGCGTCGACGTGCCACGAGAGGACCCCGAGCGAGCCGCGGCGGGGCAGGGCCTCGCGCAGGGCGCGCGCGGAGAGCCGTCCGGTGGTCCGGCTCAGGGCGTCCCAGCGGAAGCCGTCGCGTCCCTCGAGCCCGAGCATCCGGTCCAGGCCCGGACCCTGGGGGTCGCAGTCGACGACCGCGGCCGCGCCCGAGCGCGCCGCCCACTGGCCGAGGGCACAGGCGAGCGTGGTCGCCCCGGCCCCGCCGCTACCGCCGACGACGCCGATCACCCGTCCGCGGTCGGGCTGCTGCTCGGTGAGGTCGGCCAGCTGCTCGACCAGCCAGCCCGCGGATCCGGGCAGCTCGACGACCTGCTCGGCACCGAGGTGGAGCGTCGTGCGGAAGAGGTCGTCGGGAGCCCGCTCGCGACTCAGCACGAAGACGTGCGGCCGGGACTCGGGCGCCACCTGCGCCACGGCGGCGGCGAGGTCGGCGCCCACGAGCACCACGGAGGCGCGGCTCCAGGTCACCAGCGCGGTCAGGGGGTCGCCGGCGATCTCGGGGGTCACGTCGGCCGCGGCGGCGAGCGGGAGGAGCTCGGCCAGGAGGGCGTCATCAGCGGTCACCACCAAGGGCGGCCCGTCCGTACGACGACGGGCGGGCCAGGACGGGTTCGAGGGTCGGTTGCGGGTCATGACGACCTTCTCGCCCGGGCCCGCGAACCCCACGCCCCAGCGGCGCGGGGCTGTGGACGAGCGGCCCCCGGCGGCGCGCTGTGCACGGCTGGTGGAGCGGCCTGGGACGGGTGCGACCTACGATGGTCCCCATGGCCTCCGCGGGTACGCCGCCGACCGCTGCGTTCTTCGACCTCGACAAGACGATCATCGCCAAGTCGAGCGTGCTGGCCTTCAGCAAGCCGTTCCAGGCCGGCGGCCTGATCTCCCGCCGCGCGGTGCTGCGCTCGGCGTACGCCCAGTTCGTCTTCATGGTCGGCGGGGCCGACCACGACCAGGTCGAGAAGATGCGCCAGTTCATGTCCCAGCTGTGCGCCGGCTGGGACGTCGCGACGGTCCGCGAGATCGTCGCCGACACGCTCCACAACGTCGTCGACCCCCTCGTGTACGACGAGGCGGTGCGCCTCATCGAGGAGCACCACGCCGCCGGGCGCGATGTCGTCATCGTCTCCACGTCGGGCAGCGAGGTGGTCGAGCCGATCGGCGCCCTCCTCGGCGCCGACCGCGTCGTCGCCACCCGGCTCAAGGTCGAGGACGGCCGCTACACCGGCGAGATCGAGTACTACGCCTACGCCGAGGAGAAGGCGAACGCGATCCGCGACCTCGCCGAGAGCGTCGGCTACGACCTGGAGAACAGCTACGGCTACTCCGACTCGGTGACCGACGTGCCGATGCTGGAGGCCGTCGGCTTCCCCCACGCGGTCAACCCCGACAAGGAGCTGCGCAAGGTCGCGGCCGCCCGCGGCTGGCCGGTGCTGGTCTTCACCCGGCCGGTCGCGCTGCAGTCCCGGCTGCACCTGCCGCCGCCGAAGCCGACCCTCGCCGCGCTCGCGGTGGGCGGTGTCGTCGCGGTCGGCACCGCGGTCTGGATCGGCGCCCGCCGCCGCACGTTCAGCGACTGAACCGGCAGGCGGCCCCAACCGGCCACACTCCCCCGGCCACGCCGAAAAGACAACCCTTGAAGGTGCCTCGGCAGCGGCGTACAAAGGACTTCAAGAACTCAAGAGCAACACGTGATCCCGGTACCCACGCGGCGATCCACCCTTCCTAACAGGGCGCTGAAACTCGGAAAATGTCCGGGGCAGCAATTACCGGTGCACGCCTGGTAGCCATGGTTCACGTGTCAGCGGTGGCACCCGAGACGTTCGTCGGCTCGGGTGCCACCTGCATGTACGGGCAGGTGCGGGCTATTCCGCGTCGCGCACGAGCGGGCTCGCCTCGGCGGCCGCCGCATAGGCCTCGGTCGCGTAGAGCAGCCAGGCGTGCATCCCGGCCGGACCGCCGCCGGCCCAGCCGCGCAGGTTCGACTCGTACTGGGGCCGCAGCGCCAGGTGCGCCGCCTCCGGTACGACGAGCGACTTCTCGTCGACGCCCTTGGCCGCCAGCACCAGCCGCTCCGCGGCCCGCGCCACGACGCCGTTGTGGGAGCCGAACGGCGCCGCCGTGACCAGCTCGGCATGGACGACGGCCGCGACCGCGAGCGCCGGCGCCTCGGTGGGCGCGGTGACCAGCTCGGCGATCCCCCGCAGCTTGGCCGCGGACTCGCCGTCGCGCGGTCGGCCGAGGAGCTCGTCGGGGAGCACCCCGCGCGCGGCCAGGGTGTGCATCCGGGCGAGCGCCTGGAGCGGCTGGCGGCGCAGCACCGGGACGAGCGAGAGCAACTCGGTCGCCAGTCGTACGGCGTCCGCCGCGATCTCGTCCCCCTCGCCCGCCCGCACCTGAGCGAGCGTCGCCGTCGAGCCCTCGAGGACGGCGCTCGCGTGGGCACCGCGCAGCAGCGACTCGGCGGTCAGGTCCGGACCGGTCCGGCGCAGGCCACGGTCGCGCAGCAGGACGTCAATGCCGTCGCGGGCCGCGGCGAAGCCGGACGGGACGCCCTCGAGCGAGACGAGCCAGGCATGGGGGTCGGAGGTCACGGCAGCAGCCTAGAAGGGCCGTCCCGGACGACGTTGCGCGCCTGCTGAGCGTGCCTCCACGATCCGGGCGCCCGCTCGCCGTACCCTCGGCGGGATGGCTACCGACTCCACCCCCAGCGCTGCGCCCGGTCTCTGCTTCGGGGCCGTGGCCGAGGCGTACGACCGCGGCCGCCCGGGCTACCCGCGCGAGGCCGTGGCGTGGCTGACCGGCGACGAGCCGCTGTCGGTGCTGGAGCTGGGCGCCGGGACCGGCAAGCTGACCGAGCACCTGGTCGCGCTCGGGCACGACGTGCACGCCACCGATCCCGACCCGCGCATGCTCGACCGGCTGGCCCTGCGGCTGCCCGAGCTGCGGGTCTCGCAGACCAGCGCCGAGGAGATCCCCGCCGCCGACGCGACGTACGACGTCGTGGTGGTCGGTGAGGCCTACGCGTGGTTCGACCACGACCAGGCCCTGCCCGAGATCGCCCGGGTGCTCAAGCGCGGCGGCTCGCTGGCGTTCGTGCGCAACGTGCGCGACGAGCGGATCCCGTGGGTCAAGCGGCTCGGCGGCCTGATCGGTCGCCAGAGCGCCGGTACGGGCGTGGGCGACGAGCTCGAGGCGTCGCCCTACTTCGGGCCGGCCGAGGAGACGACGTTCAAGCAGTGGCAGGTCATCGACCGCGCGTCGGTGCAGGACCTGGTCCGCTCGCTGCCCGACGTCGCCGGACTCGAGCGCAGCGCGCAGGAGTCGCGGATCCGCGAGGTGCTCGCGTTCTACGACGACTTCGGCCGCGGCATGGACGGCATGCAGCTGCCCTACGTCACGGAGTGCTTCCGCGCGGTCGTCGGCATCCAGCCCAAGACCGTCGCGAAGAACCCGGAGCCGGTCGCCGCCGACGGCGGCCCCGAGACGGCCGAGGGCACCGAGCGCGCGGAGGGCGCGTCGGCCGCCGGTGAGTACGCCGGCGAGTACGTCGGCGAGCCCACCGTCCCGGTCGCGCTGGCGCCCGCCGTGGAGCCGCCGGCCGACGACGACTCCGGCATGCTGCTCATCGACTTCCGCTGACCTTGGCCCTCGCTCCGGCGAGGTAGCGCGCGACATAGGGCCGCACGGGCTGGTCGTCCGCGTCGCCGAGCCCGATCAGCACCCGGTAGACGAGTGGGCCGAGGAAGTCGGTGACCGCGGCGTCGAGGTCCGTGTTCGCCGGCAGGTCGCCGCGGTCGAGGACCCGCTGGAGGACCGGGCGGCCGCTCGCGACGAGCGGGTCGCCGTCGCGCAGGAGCGCGGCGATCTTGGCGTCGTGCTGGGCCTCGCCGAGCAGCGCGCGGTAGGCGAGGCCGGCGTGCGCGGAGCCGAGGAAGGCCAGGACGGCGCTCGCGTAGGCGCTGAGCTCGGCGGCGGAGCTGCGCCCGGGCGGCGTGCGCAGCTCACCCGCGGCGTCGTGGGTGGTGGCTTCGAGCAGGATCTCGGCCTTGGACGACCACCAGCGGTAGACGGTCTGCTTGCCCACCCCCGCCCGGGCGGCGATGCCGGTCATCGTCATCGCGGCGTAGCCCACCTCGACGAGGAGGTCGTCGACGGCGTGGAGCACGGCGGTACGGGCCGCCTCGCTGCGAGGGCGACCAAGGGCCGGAGGCAGCGGACTGCTCATGCGCGCGATCCTAGGCGGCGAGGGCGACGGGACGGCGGGCGCTGCGGAGGGTGAGCACGCCGACCACGGCGACGAGCACCGCGGCGGCGGCGACGAAGACCAGTCCGGCGTCGCGCAGCCCGATGGCGCTCGCGAGCAGGCCGACACCGATCGCCGGGACCGCGAGCATCAGGTAGAGCCCGGCGAAGAAGGACGACGACACCGCCCCGCGGCTGACCGGCTCGGCCTGCTCCACGGTGAGTGCGAGGCCGGCGTTGAGGCACAGCCCGCTCGCGAGGCCGAGGACCGCAGCGGCGACCAGCAGCGGGACGAGCAGGACGGCGGCGAGAGCGAGTGCCAGCGTGGCGGCAGCGACCACGAGTCCGGCGCAGCCGACGACGATCGCCGTGCGCGGGCCGGTGCCGCGGGCGGCGAGCTGGCCGAGCGCCATCCCGCCGAAGGCGAGGAAGACGACGAAGCCGGCGAGCGCGTGGCTGTCGTGGTGCAGCGCGCGGGCCAGGAAGAGCGACGAGACCGCGGTCAGCACGCCGATCGCGGCGAAGCCGCTGCCGGCGGCGAGCACCGCACGGACGAAGGCGCCGCGGATCTCGGCCGGGACGGACAGGCGCTGGAAGCGCACGCTGGCCCGGCCGGCGTGCTCCGGTGCCGGGACGAAGGCGTACAGGCCGGCCGCGGCGACGACGGCGAGGGCGAGGTGCACGCCGTAGGGGACGACGAGGGGCGCGCCCGCGAGCTCGGCGACGATCCCGGCGAGGAGCGTGCCGACCGCGAGGCCGCCGGCGTTGGCGCCCACGGCGAGCGCCCCGGCCGTCGTACGGCGCTCGGGGGCGAAGGCGTCGATGAGGGCGGCGGTGCCGGTCCCGCTCATCAGTCCGGCCGCGAGACCCGAGACGACGCGGGCCACGACGAGCAACGGGAGCGAGGGCGGCAGCAGGAAGAGGACGGCACTCAGGCCGGCGAGGGCGGTCGCGGCGACCAGGACAGGACGCCGGCCGACCTGGTCGGAGAGCCGGCCGAAGCAGAGCAGGGCGCCGACGACACCGAGGGCGTAGACCGCGAACAGGATCGTGACGGTGAGCTCGGAGAAGTCGAGGCGCGCGGAGTAGATCGCGTAGAGCGGCGTCGGGAGCGTCGTACCGAGCATGGTGACGAGGAAGGCGAACGCGATCGCGGCGATCGCGGGGCGCGGCAAGGGCTGGGGCGGGTTCATGGGGTCTGCCTTTCAGGAAACGAGACGCTCTGTCTCGTTTCTCGACGCTAGCAGAACCGAGACGGAGCGTCTCGTATTTGTGAGCAGCGGCACCCCGCTCCGCCGGTGCATGATGAGTCCCATGCGGACGGAGCGACGGTGGCGGCGCGGGCGCGGGCGGCTCGGGAGCGAGGCCGACCGGGCGGCGTTCCGGGCGCTGCACCAGGCGTCCCTGGCCGCGCCGGCGCTGCGCGAGGGACTGACCACGGCGAGCGCGGAGCGGGCCGTGCGGCACCTGCGCAACCTGCTCGGTACGCCGGCCGTCGCGATCACCGACACCGAGGCGGTCCTCGCCTGGGACGGACTCGGCACCCACCACCTCGACCAGGCCCCCGTGGTCGGACTGCTCGCGATCGAGAAGGGGGCGCCCCGGACCGTCGATCGCAGCCAGCTCGGCTGCTCGGTCGGTGGCTGCCCGATCCGGACCGGTGTGGTGAGCCCGCTGGTGGTGGAGGGGCGGGTGCTCGGGACCGTCCAGGCGTTCGCGCCGACGCCGACGGCGGGACTGGTCCGGGCGACCGAGGAGGTCGCCGAGTGGGTCTCCGGGCAGCTCGCGCTGGCCGAGCTCGACGCCCACCGCAACCGGATGATCGAGGCCGAGGTCCGCGCACTGCGCGCCCAGATCAGTCCGCACTTCGTCTACAACTCGCTCAACGCGATCGCGAGCTTCGTCCGGACCGATCCCGACCGGGCACGCGAGCTGCTGCTGGAGTTCGCGGACTTCACGCGCTACTCCTTCCGGCGGCACGGGGAGTTCACGACGCTGGCCGAGGAGCTGCGCTCGATCGAGCGCTACCTCCTGCTGGAGCAGGCGCGGTTCGGTGACCGGCTCCAGGTGACGCTCAACGTGGCGCCGGAGGTGCTGCCAGTCGTCGTACCGTTCCTCTGCATCCAGCCGCTCGTCGAGAACGCCGTCCGGCACGGCCTCGAGAGCGTCGAGCAGACCGGCCACCTGACGATCGTCGCGCACGACCGCGGGCACGAGGCGGTGCTGGAGGTCGAGGACAACGGGGTCGGCGAGGACCCCGACAAGGTACGGCGCGCGCTCGCCGGCGACGTCGCGCTCGACTCGGTCGGCCTCGGCAACGTGGACGCACGGCTGCGCGCGACCTTCGGTGACGACTACGGTCTGGTCGTGGAGACCGCTCCGGGGGCCGGGACCAAGGTGATCGTGCGCGTGCCGAAGTTCGCGCCGGGGGTGAGCGTGTGAGCGGCCTGCGGGTGCTGGCGATCGACGACGAGCGCCCGGCTCTGGACGAGCTAACCTACCTGTTGCAGGCCGACGACCGGGTCGCCGAGGTGGTCGCGTGCCAGTCGGCGACCGACGGGCTGCGGATCCTGCGCGAGCGCGAGGTCGACTGCGTCTTCCTCGACGTCCAGATGCCCGGCCTGAGCGGGCTCGAGCTGGCCGAGGTGCTCGGCCGGTTCAAGCAGCCGCCGCCGGTGGTGTTCGTGACCGCGCACGAGCAGCACGCGGTGGATGCCTTCGACCTGCACGCGGTCGACTACGTGCTCAAGCCGGTCCGGCCCGAGCGCCTCGCTGAAGCCGTACGACGCGTGCTCGGCGGCACCGCTCCCCCACCGCCCGCGAGCGACACCCAGGTCGCGGTCGAGCGCGGCGGCGTCACCCGGTTCGTCGACCGCGGGGACATCACGCACGTGGAGGCGCAGGGCGACTACGCCCGCCTGCACACCGCCAACGGCGAGGCGTACCTGGTCCGGGTGCCACTGACGACGCTGGAGGAGGAGTGGGCCGAGGCCGGGTTCCACCGGATCCACCGCTCGTTGCTGGTCGCTCTCGCCCACGTCACCGAGGTCCGCACCGAGGCCGGGCGCACCTCGGTACGGATCGGGGCGACCGAGCTGCCCGTCAGCCGGCGGCACACCCGCGGGCTGCGCGACGTGCTGGTCCGGCGGGCGCGCGCGGGCTCATGACCGAGCGGGTACGGGTCACCGGGCCGCCGCGGCACACCGCCGCGGCCGCGGGCCGACCCGCGAGCCGGCTCGGCGACGTCCACGAGCAGACCGCGCTGGGCGACGTCTACCTGCGCTCGCTGCTGCGCGAGCAGCTCGGGCTCGCCGCCCGGGTGCTCGGCGTCCTCGCGCTCACCCTCGGCGTCCTGCCGATCGCGTTCCGCCTCGCCCCGGGGCTGGCCGACGCGCACCCACTGGGGATCCCGCTGCCCTGGCTGTTGCTCGGCGTCCTGGTGCACCCGTTCCTGCTGCTCCTCGCCTGGCGCTACGTGCGCCGGGCCGAGCGCAACGAGCGCGCGTTCGCGGACCTCGTCGGGGGCGAGGAGCCGTGAGCTCGGCCGCCGTACCGGGGCTGGTCGCGGTCGTCCTGGTGACGCTGGTGACCCTGGCGATCGGCATCTGGGGGCTCAAGGTCTCGCGCACGACGAGCGACTTCTTCGTGGCCTCGCGGACCGTGCGGCCGGGGCTCAACGCGTCGGCCATCGGCGGGGAGTACCTCTCCGCGGCGTCCTTCCTCGGCATCGCCGGGCTGCTGCTCGTCGGCGGGGCGGACATGCTCTGGTACCCCGTCGGGTGGACCGCCGGCTACCTCGTGCTCCTCGTCCTGGTGGCGGCCCCGCTGCGCCGCTCGGGGGCGTACACGCTGCCGGACTTCGCCGAGGCGCGGCTCGGCTCACGCACCGTCCGCGCCGCCTGCTCGCTGCTGGTGGTCGGCATCGGCTGGCTGTACCTGATCCCCCAGTTCGAGGGCGCCGGCCTGACCCTGCGGACCGCGATCGGC
This sequence comes from Pimelobacter sp. 30-1, assembly GCF_018831735.1. Taxonomy (NCBI): domain Bacteria; kingdom Bacillati; phylum Actinomycetota; class Actinomycetes; order Propionibacteriales; family Nocardioidaceae; genus Pimelobacter; species Pimelobacter sp. 30-1. Next base: position 384,102 of record NZ_NHTS01000001.1, on the reverse strand, counting down.
GCGCCCGAGTGGGCCGGCCCGGTCGTCGTCGGCGGGGTCGTGCTCGCCAACGTGACCGCCGGCGGGATGCGCTCGGTGACCTTCGTCCAGGCGTTCCAGTACTGGCTCAAGCTGACCGCGATCCTGGTACCGGTCGCCGTCCTGCTCGTGGTGTGGTGGGGCGACGGGCGGCCGAGCAGCCCGGCGGGTGCCGACGGCTGGTCGATCCCGGTCGCGGGGGACGGCGGGATCGGGCTGTACACGACGTACTCGCTGATCACGGGGCTGTTCCTCGGCACGATGGGCCTGCCGCACGTGGTCGTGCGCTTCTACACCAACCCCGACGGCCGCGCGGCCCGCCGGACCACGGTCGTCGTCCTGGCGCTGCTGGGGCTGTTCTACCTCTGGCCGCCGGTCTACGCCGCCCTCGGCCGCGTGTACGCCGGCCGGCTGGTCGACGAGGGACGCTCCGACGTCCTCGTGCTCGAGCTGCCGCGCCTGATGCTCGGCGGCCTCGGCGGCGACCTGCTGACCGGCCTGGTCACGGCGGGCGCGTTCGCGGCGTTCCTGTCGACCTCGTCGGGACTCGCGATCGCCGTCTCCGGCGTGCTCACCCAGGACGTCACCACGCGCCTGGTCGGCGAGCGGCGCGGCGGGGTCGCGGCCTTCCGGCTCGCGGCGGTCGTCGCGGTCGTGATCCCCGTCGTCGCGGCACTGCTGGTGCGCAACGTGGGAGTGGCGCAGTCGGTGGGCCTGGCGTTCGCGGTGGCCGCGTCGACGTTCTGCCCGCTGCTGGTGCTCGGCATCTGGTGGCGGCGGCTGACCGACGCCGGTGCGCTGGCCGGGCTCGCGGCCGGCGGGCTCGGCGCGGGCGGGGCGGCGATCGCGACACTGGCCGGCTATGCGCCGGGGGGATGGACCGGGGCGCTGCTCGCGCAGCCGGCGGCGTGGAGCGTGCCGCTCGCCGTACTGGTGATGGTGGGGGTGTCGCTGGGGACGGCGAGCCGGGAGCCGGTGCATGCGCGGCGGTTCCTGGTGCGGCTGCACACGCCGGAGACGTTGGGGGCGGACCGGAGGTGACGGTGCTCGCCGGCTGATCTGCGTAAGGACGCGCGTGGTTCTGCGTCCCTCCAGTGGCCCCGGCGCCGAGGCCGTCCCTCCCGGACAGGCAGCGCACCACGGAGCTGCTGAGCGGCTGCGCGTCCCCACGGCACGCAGCCGCTCAGCGAACGGCGATCGAGTGATCGACCAGCGCGTGGGCGAGGTCAGCCGGTGAACTCGGCCGGGTGCGGTCCCACCCGCCCGTCCCGCTCCAGCCCGTCGACGGCGGCGAGGTCCGCCGCGGTCAGCTCGAAGCCGTCGAGGTCGAGGTTGGCCGCGATCCGGGACGGGGTGACCGACTTGGGGATGACGACGCGGCCCTGCTGGAGGTGCCAGCGCAGGATCACCTGGGCGGGCGTGCGGCCGAGGCGCTCGGCGATGGTGGTGATGGTCGGGTCGGTGAGGAGGGCGCCCTGGGCGAGGGGGCTCCAGGCCTCGGTGACGATGCCGAGGGCGGCGTCGGCGGCGAGGATGTCGCGCTGCTGGAGGGCGGGGTGGAGCTCGACCTGGTTGACGGCGGGGACGGTGCCGCCGAGGCCGGCGACCCGGTGCAGGTGGTCGGGCAGGAAGTTCGAGACGCCGATGGCGCGGACCCGGCCGGCGGCGTACAGCTCCTCGAGGCCGGTCCAGGCGTCGAGGTAGCGGTCGTTCGCGGGGGCCGGCCAGTGGATCAGGTAGAGGTCGGCGTGGTCGAGGCCGAGGCGCTCCAGGCTGGCGTCGTAGGCGGCGACGGCGGAGCCGTGGTCGCTGTTCCAGAGCTTGGTGGTGACGAACAGCTCGTCGCGGGCGATGCCCGAGGCGGCGAGGGCGCGGCCGACGCCCTCCTCGTTGCCGTAGATCGAGGCGGTGTCGATGCTGCGGTAGCCGGCTTCGAGGGCGGCGCTGACGGCCGCCTCGGTCTCGTCGTTCGGGACCTGGAAGACGCCGAAGCCGACCTGCGGCATGACGACTCCGTTGTTGAGCGTGACCTGCATCTGCATGGGATCCTCCTGGGGTACGGGGTGGGTTCAGACGGCGACGGGTGTCGCGACCGGAGCAGGGGTACGACGCAGCTCGCCGCCGGGCGCCAGAGCGGCGACGACGAGCACGACGAGGCCGGCGGCGGTGATGGCGGCGCCGGCCCAGAGGGGTGAGGTGTAGCCGAGGCCGGCGGCCAGGGTGAGGCCGCCGATCCAGGCACCGAGGGCGTTGCCGACGTTGAAGGCGGCGATGTTGGCGCCCGAGGCGAGGGTGGGCGCGCGGTCGGCGTAGGCCATGACGCGCATCTGGAGGCCGGGCACGGTCGCGAAGCCGACCCCGCCCATGAGGACCAGGGCGATCACGGTGAGGACCGGGCTGCTCGCGGTGAGCGCGAAGCCGGCCAGGACCACGATGAGGGCAGCGAGGACGACGAGCAGCGTGCGGACCAGGTTGCGGTCGGCGGCCCGGCCGCCGAGGACGTTGCCGGCGACCATGCCGGCGCCGAAGAGCACCAGCAGCAGGGGGACGGCGCCGGAGGCGAAGCCGCTCACCTCGGTGAGCGTGAAGGCGATGTAGGTGAAGCCGCCGAACATGCCGCCGTACCCGAGGACGGTGACGGTGATCGAGAGCCAGACCTGGGGGCTGCGGAAAGCGGCGAGCTCGGCGCGGGGGCTCGAGGCGGGCGCCGCGCCGCGGGCGGCGGGGACGAGCGCGGCGATGCCGACGAGGGCGAGGACGCCGATCACGGTGATCGCCCAGAACGTCGAGCGCCAGCCGGCGGCCTGGCCGAGCAGGGTGCCGAGGGGGACGCCGAGGACGTTGGCGAGGGTGAGTCCGCCGAACATGAAGGCGATGGCGCTGGCCTTGCGCTCGGGCGCGACGAGCTGGGCGGCGACGACGGAGCCGATGCCGAAGAAGGCGCCGTGGCACAGGGCCGCGACGACGCGGCCGGACATCATGGTGGCGTAGTCCGGCGCGAGGGCCGAGATCAGGTTGCCGAGGATGAAGAGCACCATCAGGCCGAGCAGCGCGGTCTTGCGCGGCACCCGGGTGAGGGCGAGGGTCAGCACGATCGCGCCGACGGCGACGCTGAGCGCGTAGCCGGAGATGAGGTAGCCGGCGGTCGTCTCGGTGACGGCGAAGTCGTCCGCGACCTCGGGCAGCAGGCCCATGATCACGAACTCCGTCAGGCCGATCCCGAACCCGCCGATGGCGAGCGCCACGAGTGCGACTGGCATGGGCAGTTGCTCCTACGAAGAGAGAGGTGCGGTGAGTAGCGTGGGGAGATAGTCGGCGTCTGCATTAGTTGCACACGCGCCTTATCGATAGTTGCACACGCGCACTATCCGCGCAACTCAGGTATGCTGACCCGAGCAGGGACCGACGAGAGGAGCCCCGATGGGCATCGCCGACGACGCCGTGGAGATCCGCGCGCAGGGCTGGCGCACGCTGGCCGCCGTCCACGGACTCATCGAGGCGGCCCTCGAGAAGGCGCTCCAGCGCGAGCACGGCCTCTCCGTGGTCGAGTTCACCGTGCTCGACGCGCTCAGCCGCCAGGACGGCTGGCACATGCGGATGCAGCAGCTCGCCCGCGCGGCGGCGCTGTCGGCGTCCGCGACGACCCGGCTGGTCACCCGGCTCGAGAACCGCGGGCTGCTGACCCGGATCCTGTGCGCCGACGACCGGCGCGGCATCTACACCGAGCTCACCCCGGCCGGGCGGGCGCTGCTCGCGAAGGCGCGCCCCCTCCACGACGAGGTGCTGCGCACGACGCTCGACGAGGCACAGGAGATCCCCGAGCTCGCCGGGCTCGCGGGCTTCGTCGGCTCGGTCGCCGCGAGCTAGGCCTTGGCGACGGTGCCGTCGGCGTCGCGACGCACGGCGTCACCGACCTCGACGGCGTTCCAGACGTCCTTGTCGACGCGGGCCTTGACGATCGCGCCGCCGGTGGTGCGCACCTTGAGCCGGCGGTACATGTTGGCTCCGTCGTAGAGCCCCCGCGACTTCTTGACGACGACACCTTCCCAGGCCTCGGTCATGACGGTCTCCTCTCCGAGGTTCGACGAACCCGTCAGGACCGACCTTAGTCAGGCGACCGCAAGCGCGGGGGCGAGCGCGCGGACGCGGTCGACGACGAGCTCGGCGACGCGCGGGTGCGGGCCGATGACGTCGGCGACGACGCAGGCACCGGCGGCGAGGGCGTCGTGGCGGGCCTTGCGGTGGAAGTGCCCCGTCGCCAGCAGGTACGACGACACGGCGTCACCGCGCCGCACGACCTCCGCGAGCCGGGGTCCGCGCCCCGACAGCGTCGCGAGGCGCACGGGCGCACCCCAGGCGTGGGCGAGCAGGTGGGCCGCGTGGTCGAGGTCGTCGAGCGCGGCCGGGTCGGAGGAGCCCGCGGCGACCATGACGACGGGCTGGCCGGGCAGGGCCCCGGCGGCGCGGAGCCGGTCGACCTGGGCGGCCGCGAGGTGCGGGTCGGGACCGAGCGCGGGGCCGAGCCGGACCAGGTCCGGGCGGGCGCCGGCCTCGACGGCGGCGGGGAGGTCCTGGCGCAGGTGGTAGCCGGTCGAGAGCAGCAGCGGTACGGCGACCACCGGGGTCGTCGCCGCGCCCACGGCGTCGGCGAAGAGCGGCGCGCACAGCTCGACGTACGACGTCGTGGCGGTCCAGCCCAGCCGCTCCCCCGCGACCCGCGTGATCACCCGGGCGACCTCGTTGCCGGCGGCGGTGCGGGTGCCGTGGGCGACGGTGACCAGGTGCGGGGCGCCCGTCACGACGCGACCGCCAGCCGGTAGCCGCGCTTGACCACGGTCTGCACGACGCGGGTGCCGAGGGCGGCGCGCAGCCGGGCCACGGCCATCTCGACGGCGTGCTCGGAGCCGGCGGTGCCCGAGGGCAGCGCGACGAGCAGGTCACGGCGCGAGACGACGGTGCCCGGGTTGACGAGCAGGGCCTGGAGCACGGCGTAGGGCGCGGGCGAGAGCTTGACCTCGACGCCGTCGAGGAGCACGTCGTCGCCGTGGAGCAGGAGGGTGTGGCCGGCGACGTCGATCGACGTACCGGCGGCGCGGGAGGGCAGCTCGGCCTCGAGCTGCTTGACCATCGCGGCGAGCCGGGAGCGGTCGGGGTAGATCGACGGCACGCCCCACATCTCGAAGGCGGCGGCGGTGACCGGTCCCACGCACGAGGCGATGACGTCGGCCTGGAAGGCGCTGACCACCTCGTCGCGGTGGCCGGTGGTGCCGGCGGCCTCCATCATCGCGGCGATCGCGGGGGCGGCGGTGAAGGTGACCGCGTGGACGCGGCGCTCGGCGACGGCCTCGATCAGGCCGAACATGGGCTCCGGGTCGGCCGCGCCCTCGACCCGGTAGACGGCGACGGTGGTGACGTCGGCGCCGAGCCGGCGCAGCGCGTGGGCGGCGAGCGAGAGCGACTGCCCGTGCTCCTGGACGACGATCCGCCGGCCCTGGAGGTCGCGTCCGCGCAGGTGCAGGAGCACGTCCTCGAACGCCTCGGACTCCGGCGCCCACAGCTCGCGCAGGCCGAACCGGCGCAGCGCGCCGACGCTCTTGGGCCCGCGGGCCAGGATCTCCGCGCCGGACAGGTGGGTGGTGAGGGCGTCGAGCCGTCCCCAGCGCTCGGCCGCGGTGAACCAGGACTTGAGGCCGATGCCGGTGGTGGCGACGAAGATGTCGACCGGCTGGGCCAGCACCTCCTCCGTCGCGGCGCGCAGGCCCGCCTCGTCGATCCGGTTGGGGTCGACGGACAGCGCCGGCGCGTGGACCACGGTGGCGCCGCGCCGCTCCAGCAGCGCGATCTGCTCCTCGGCCCGCCGCGCCGCGGTCACGCCGATCGTGAATCCGGACAGGGGCAGGTCAGTCACGACGCGATTGTCTCGCGCCGCGCGCCCACCACCACAACGCCGTCGACCACGCGGACGTCGTACGTCGGTACGGCGACCGCCGGGTCGTCCAGGCAGACGCCCGTACGCAGGTCGAAACGCTGCTTGAGCAGCGGGCTCGCGACGAACGGGACGTCGGTCTCGTCGCGCGCGGTCGTGCCGACGATGCCGCGGGAGAGCACGGAGGCCTGCCCGAACGGGTCGAGGTTGGCGAGCGCGAAGACCTCGTCGTCGTAGGTCCGGAAGACGGCGACGTCCTCACCGCCGACGAGCGCGACGACGCCGGACTCGCGCTGGACCTGGTCGAGGCGGCACACCGCGGTGCCGAGCGTGAGCGTCGTCGCGCGCGCCTCCTCCTGGAAGGCGATCGCGGGCGCGGGCATCCCGGGCGCGTTGACGAAGGAGACGAACCGGGCGAGCTTGTCGGGGTCGTCGATGGTCGCCTTCCACTCGTCGAAGTAGGAGTCGACGTGGCGCGCCATCGCGGCCTCCAGCTCGGCGCCGAGGCCGAGGACGTCGTCCACGACGACCGCACGGACCCGGTCCAGGCCGCCGATCTCGGCGACCCAGCTCGCGGTGCGCTGCAGCCGGTCGGCGGTGCGCACGTAGTACATGAGGAAGCGGTCGAGGTAGCGGACGAGCTCCTCGTGCGAGAGGTCGCCGGCGAGCAGCTGGGCGTGGGCGGGGACGGCGCCGCCGTTGCCGCCGACGTAGAGGTTCCAGCCCTTCTCGGTGGCGATGACGCCGAAGTCCTTGCCGCGCGCCTCGGCGCACTCCCGGGCGCAGCCGGAGACACCGCCCTTGAGCTTGTGGGGCGAGCGCAGGCCGCGGTAGCGCAGCTCGAGCTCGACGGCGAGGCCGACCGAGTCCTGCACGCCGTAGCGGCACCAGGTGGAGCCGACGCAGGACTTCACCGTGCGCAGCGACTTGCCGTAGGCGTGGCCCGACTCCATGCCGGCGTCGACGAGCCGCTTCCAGATGGCCGGCAGGTCCTCCATCCGGGCGCCGAAGAGGTCGATCCGCTGACCGCCGGTGACCTTCGTGTAGAGCCCGTAGTCGCGGGCGACCTCGCCGATCACGATCAGCTTGTCGGGTGTCACCTCGCCGCCGGGCAGGCGCGGGACGACGGAGTAGGTGCCGTTCTTCTGGAGGTTGGCGAGGTAGGCGTCGTTGGTGTCCTGGAGCGTCGCGTTGGCGCCGTCGAGGACGTGGTGGTTGAGCAGGCTGGCCAGGATCGACGCCACGGCGGGCTTGCAGATGTCGCAGCCGCGCCCGCGGCCGTGCCCGGCAACGATGTCGTCGAAGCGCTGGTAGCCGTGCACCGCGACGACGTCGAAGAGCTCCTGGCGGGTCAGCGCGAAGTGCTCGCACAGCGACTTGTCGACGGTACGACCGGTGGCGGCGAAGTGGTCCTCGACGATCTTCTTGACCACGCTCTTGCAGGACCCGCAGGTGGCACCGGCGCGGGTGCACGCGGTGACGCAGCCGGCGTCGTCGCAGGATCCGCCCTCGGCGACGGCGGCGACGATCTCGCCCTTGGTCACGTCGTTGCAGGAGCAGACCTGCGCCTCGTCGGGCAGACCGATCTCGGCCACGCCGCGCCCGGCCGGGAGGATGAGCTCCTCGGGGTTGTCGGGCAGTGCCATGCCGGAGCCCACGAGCGGGCGCAGGACGCCGTACGCCGAGGCGTCGCCGACGAGGATGCCGCCCAGCAGCTCGTAGCGGCCGCCCTCGTCCTCCCGGACCACGAGCTTCTTGTAGACGCCCGCGACGGCGTCGGCGAAGACCACCTCGAGCGCGTCCTCCGCCGTGGCGAACGCGTCGCCGAAGGAGGCGACGTCGACGCCGAGGAGCTTGAGCTTCGTCGACATGTCGGCGCCGGTGAAGGCACCGGCCGCGCCACCGAGCAGGGTGTCGACGACGACCTCGGCCATCGCGTAGCCGGGCGCGACGAGGCCGTACATCCGGCCGCCGGGTGCGGCGCACTCGCCGATCGCCCACACGTGCGGGTCGGAGGTGCGGCACTGCTCGTCGACGAGCACCCCGCCGCGCTCGGCGAGGTCGAGGCCGGCGGCCCGGGCGAGCGCGTCGCGGGGGCGGATGCCGGCCGAGAAGACGACGACCTCGGCAGCGAGCGGCTCGTCGCTCCCCTGGAAGCGCAGCCCGGCGACCCGGCCGGACGCACCGACGATCTCCTCGGTGACCACACCGGTGTGCACCCGCAGGCCGAGGTCGCCGATGTGGCGGGCGAGGGTCGCGCCGCCGGCGTCGTCGACCTGGACCGCCATCAGGCGCGGTGCCATCTCGACGACGTGGGTCTCGACGCCCAGCTGGTGCAGCGCGTTGGCCGCCTCCAGACCGAGCAGGCCGCCGCCGATCACAACGCCGCTGCGCGCGCCGGCGCAGGCCGCCCGGATCGCCTCCAGGTCCTCGATCGTGCGGTAGACGAAGACGTTGCCGAGGTCGTGACCCGGCACCGGCGGCACGAACGGCGCCGCGCCGGTGGCGAGCACGAGCTCGTCGTAGGGGTGGACGGCGCCGTTGGCGGTGACGACGGTGCGGGCCTCCGGGTCGAGCGCCACGGCCTCGGTGTCGAGGTGGAGCGCGACCCGCGGGTCGTCGTACCCACCGTCGGGGAGGAACGAGAGCGCCTGGGCACCCACCTCGAAGTAGGACGTCAGCGCCACCCGGTCGTACGCCGGACGCGGCTCCGCCCCGAGCACCGTGATGTCGTGGGTCTCGGTGAGCCCGCGCTCGATCGCCGCTTGCACGAAGCGGTGGCCGACCATGCCGTGGCCGACGACCACCAGGCGGCGGCGCTGCTTGCGGAGGTGCTCAGGTGCCATCACAGGCGTCCTTTCGTGGCGAGGGCCGGGCGGCTGGCGAGCAGCTGCCGGACCGTGCTGGCGCAACCACCGCAGCCGGTGGTCGCGCGGGTGGTGTCGCGGACCTGCTCCAGCGAGGAGCAGGCCCGGATCCGGCCGGCGGTGACGCCCGCGCAGGCGCACACCTCGGCGTCGTCGGGGAGCGTGCGCTCCGCGGCCGTGGGCTCCGGGAGGAGCAGCCGGCCGGGCTCACCGGGACCGAGCGCGGTGCGCCGGTCGAAGTGCTGGGTGATCAGGCCGACCCGGGACAGGTCGCCGACCAGCGTCGCGGCGACGATCCGGCCCTCGCGCACGACCAGGCGGCGGTGCGAGCCGGAGATCGGGTTGGCGACCTCGACGACCTCGCCACCGGCGGCGACCTCGGCCGCGGCGTCGCCGAGGACGGCGACGTCGAGGCCGGTGGCGCGGAGCCGGGCGACGACCCGGCTGCCGTCGTACCGGGTGGCCTCGCCGGCCAGGACCCCCGCCAGGACGCCGGCCTGCTCCCAGGCGGGTGAGACGAAGCCGGTCGTGCGGCCGTCGTGCTCGGCGCAGTCGCCGAGGGCGTGGACCGCCGGGTCGGTGACGCTGGCCAGCCGGTCGTCGACGACGATGCCGCGACGGACCTCGAGCCCGGCACCGCGGGCCAGGGCGGTCGACGGGCGCCCGCCGGCGGTCAGCACGACGAGGTCGGTGTCGAGCGAGTAGCCGTTGTCGAGCCGCAGCGCGACCCGGCCGGCGGACGGGTCGTCCGCGCGGTCGAGGAGCCGGACGGCACGGGCGCTCGTGTAGACCGCGACGCCGAGCCGGCGCAGGTCACGGGCGAGGATCCGGCCCGCGGCGGTGGTGAGCTGCTGGTGCAGCACGTGGTCGGCGCCCTCGACGATCTCGGTCACGATGCCGCGCGCACCCAGCGCCCGCGCCACCTGCAGACCCAGCAGGCCGCCCCCGACCACGACCGCGCGGCGGCCGGTGGGGAGGGCGGCGACCAGGCGCTCGCAGTCGGCGAGCGAGCGGAAGGCGTGCACGGCGTCGTGCAGCGCGCCGTCCGCGCGCACCAGGCCGCGGATCGGCGGCAGCGTGGGGATGGCGCCCGTGGCGAGCACCAGCGCGTCGTACGGGAGGCGGGTGCCGTCGGCGAGCACGACCTCGCGCCACTCGCGGTCGATCCCGCTCACCCGGGCGCCGCGACGCAGGTCGATGCCGTGGTCGTCGTACCACTGGGGGGAGCGGAGCGTCAGCGACGACGGCCGGTAGGTGCCCTCCAGGACCGCGGACAGCAGGATCCGGTTGTACGGCGGCGCGTCCTCGTCGCCCAGCACCGTCACGGCGAGCGAGCGGTGCGCGCCGCGCGCGACGAGCTCCTCCACCAGCCGGGTCGCGGCCATGCCGGAGCCCACGACGACGACGCGGCGGGGGCTCGGGTTCATGACGCCCATGCAACGGGACGGAGGTTTCGCTCCGGGTGCGTCGCGCTGCACCACGATGTCAACGAGTCCTCACGGCCTCACCGGACGGCGCCCACCCCCGAGGGAGGATGACGTCATGCCCGCACCGGCCCGGCGTCTCGGAGCGCCCCGGAGCACCTACCTCGCCGGTGTCCTCGTCGCCGCCGGCGTCGCCGCGCTGGCCCGGCTGCCGTTCCTGAGCCGGCCCCTGAGCGCGGACGAGGCGGGCTACTGGCTGCTCGCGCGGGACTGGTCGCCCGGCTCGTCGCTGTACGGCGACTACTGGGTCGACCGGCCGCCCCTGCTGCTCTGGCTCTTCCGGCTCGGCGGCGAGCTCGGTGGGGCGAGCCTCCCGGTGGACGGGCTCACCGTCCCGGGCGTGCGCTGGGTCGGGGTCGTCGCGGCGGCCCTGACCGTCGTGCTGACGGGCCTCCTCGCGGCCCGCGTCGAGGGCCGGCCGTCGCTGCTCGCTCCGGTGCTGGCCGCGGCGCTGCTCTGCTCACCGCTGCTGGGCATGCCCGAGGCCAACGGCGAGGTGCTCGGCATCCCGTTCGTGCTGCTGGGGCTGGCGGTCCTGGTCGGCACGCTCGGGGCACCCGCCGGGCGTCGTACGCTCGCGCTGACGGCGGTCGCGGGCGGGGCCGGCATGGCGGCCGCCCTGGTGAAGCAGAACCTCGTCGACGCCCTCGTCTTCGGGGTCGTCGTGCTCGTGCTCTCCCACCGCGACGTCGACCGGATCGGCCGGCGGCTCGCCGCGCTCGCCGCGGGCGCCCTCGCCGTCCTCGGTACGGCGCTCGCCGGCGCCGCCGTCCAGGGCACCACCCCCGCCGAGCTGTGGGACGCCGTGGTCACCTTCCGGATCGAGGCCTCCGCCGTGATCGGCTCGTCCGCGTCGGCGGCCACCCCCCAGCGGTTCGGCGAGGTCGCGGTCGCGTTCGTCGTCAGCGGAGCGGCCGCCGTGCTCCTGGCCACCGTGGCCGTCGTCGGCCGGAGGATCGCCGGCCCGGGCCCGCGGGCGGTCCCCGTGGCCGCGCTCGTCCTGGTGGCGTGGGAGGTCGTCGGGGTCGTGGGCGGCGGGAGCTACTGGCTGCACTACCTGACCGGGCTGCTGCCCGGGCTGGTGCTGCTGGTCAGCGTCTCCCGGGCGCCGGTGCCCGCCGGCCCGGCCGCGCCCGCGATCCCCGCCCGGACCGCCGCCCGGACGGTCGTCGGCGCCTGCGTGACGCTGGCCGTCGTCTCGGCCGCGATCGCCTGGGGGCACCAGGTGCGCACCCCGCACCGGATCGATGCCGATGCCCGGGCGGAGACCTGGCTGCGCGCCCACGCCGACCCCGGCGACGGGGTGGTGGTCACGTTCGGCAACCCCCAGGTGGTCGCCGGCAGCGGGCTGCGCAGTCCCTACCCGCACCTGTGGAGCCTCCCGGTGCGCGTCCGCGATCCCCACCTGCGCACGCTGCAGCAGGTGCTCGACGGCCCGGACGCCCCGCGCTGGATCGTCGTCTCCGGGCACGAGGTGGCGACCTGGGGCGTCGACCCGACGGCCGCGCGGCGGGTCGAGGACCACCTGCACCGGGCCTACGTCGAGCGCGCGGGCTTCGGCGTCCTGCACGTGTGGGAGCGCCGCGCGCCCTGACCCTGCGGCTTCATCTTCGCTTCATCGAGGAACTCCTACGGTCCGGGCATGCGCACCGTGATCCCACCGGACGGCCCCGCATGAGCCCGCGGGCCTGGGGCCGGCTGCGGTTCGCGGCGTCGTGGCTCGTGGCGCTCGGCCTGGTCGTGGTCGTCGTACCGCGGGCGGTGAACGTGTCGTGGACGGGCGTCCTGCCGGTGCTGCTCGCGATCCCCGTCCCGGCCGTGCTCGGCCTGGCCGGGCTGTGGCTGCTCGGTCTCTACGTCCACTCGTTCGTGCTCACCGCGGCGGCGCCGAGCCTGACCCACCGCCGTGCGCTCACCCTCAACGTCACCGGCAGCGCGGTGGCCAACGTCATCCCGCTCGGTGGTGCGGCCGGCGTCGAGCTCAACCGCCGCATGATGAAGGCCTGGGGCATCAACACCCGCTCGTTCACCGGCTACACGCTGCTCACCAACCTGTGGGACATCGGCGCCAAGCTGCTCCTCCCCCTCGTCGGGGTGCTCGCGCTGACCCGGGCCGGCGAGGCGGTGCTGCCGCCCCTGCGCGATGCGGCGCTGATCGCCTCGGGCGGGTTCGTGCTGCTCGTGGCGGCGGCCGGGGTGCTGCTGGCGACGTCCCGCGGGGCCGGGCTGATGGGCGGCGCGCTGCACGACGTACGCCGGGAGTGCACGGCCCTCATCGCCCGCGGCTGGATGCGGATGTCCCTCGGGATCACCGGGTACGTCGCCCTCCAGTGCCTGCTGCTCGGCCTCTGCCTCCACCTCACCGGCGCCGGTACGACGCCCGCCGACGTGATCGCCGGCTTCGCGGTCGAGCGCCTGGTCACGATCGTGCCGGTGACCCCGGGCGGGATCGGGCTCGCGGACCTCGGCCTCGCCGGCGTGCTGCTCGCCCTCGGCGGCGACCCGGCCGGGGTGGCCGCGGCGATCGTGCTCTACCGGCTGTTCGTCTTCGCCGTGGAGATCCCCGTCGGCGGCGGTGCCCTCGGCCTGTGGCTGCTCGGGCAGCGCCGGAGCGCACGGCGCTCGGCCACGCCGGGTCTCGAGCTGCGCAGCGGCCCGGTCCGCCGCGTCGCCCACGTGACCGACGTCTTCCTGCCCCGGCTGGGCGGCATCGAGACCCACGTCGACGACCTCGCCCGCCACCAGCGCGCGGCCGGTCTCGACGCCGAGGTGCTCACCCCTCCGGTCCCGGGCGCCGTCGCCGATCCCCCCTGGGTACGACGAGCGCCCGTGCGCGAGGCCCGGCGCGCCGTCCGCGAGGGCCGGTACGACGCGGTGCACGTCCACGTCTCGCTGTTCTCCCCCTACGGCCTCGGTGTCGCCCGCGCGGCGGCCGCGGCCGGCGTACCGACGCTCGTGACCGTGCACTCCCTGTGGACCGGCGCCGGTGGGGTCGTCCGGCTGGCAGCGCTGGCCTGGCTGCGCCGCTGGCCGGTCGCCTGGTCGGCGGTGAGCGAGGCCGCGGCACAGGTGTGCCGCCGGGCGCTGGGCGGCGCCGAGGTCGCCGTCCTGCCCAACGCCATCGACGTGGATCGGTGGCGCCCCGGACCCGCGGCCCTGGGGGGTGCCGCGGACCACCCGGTGGTGATCGTGAGCGTGATGCGGCTGATGCCGCGCAAGCGCCCACTGCAGCTGCTCAAGATGTTCCGGGAGGTCCGCCGACTGACCCCGGGACGCGACGTCCGGCTGGTCGTCGTGGGCGACGGGCCGCTCTGGGGGCGGGCCGATCGCTACGTGCGCCGGCACGGGCTGAGCGACTGCGTGACGATCACCGGCCGGGTCAGCCGGCGCGACGTGCGCGACGTCCTGCGGACCGCGTCGCTCTACGTCGCGCCGGCACCACGCGAGTCCTTCGGGATCGCCGCACTGGAGGCCCGCTGCGCGGGTCTGCCGGTGGTGGCCCACCGCGGCAGCGGGGTCACCGAGTTCGTCCGGGACCGGGTCGACGGGCTGCTGGTGCACGACGACGCCGAGATGGCCGTCGCGCTCGCCGACCTGGTCCAGGACGACGGGATGCGGGCGCGGATGGCGGCGCACAACCGCCGGGTCGCCCCGCCGCTCGACTGGTCGGACGTCCTGGAGCGCACGTCGACGCTCTACGGCGCGGCCGTCGTACCGGTCGCGGTGGGGGCCTGAGGTGACCACGATCGTCTCGCTCCACGCGCACCCCGACGACGAGGCGCTGCTGACCGCCGGCTGGTTGGCCCAGCGCTCGGCCGCCGGGGACCGCGTCGTCCTGGTCTTCGCGACCGACGGGGACGCCGGGCTCGCGGCGGCCGCCCAGCACGGCGACCTCGGCCGGACCCGTCGCGGCGAGGCCGCCGCGTCCGCGCAGGCGCTCGGCGCCGCGCGCGTGGTGTGGCTCGGGTACGCCGACTCCGGCATGGCCGGCGCACCGACCGCCGGCTCCGGCCGGCTCGCGGACGCCGGCGTCGACGAGGTCGCCCAGGCCCTCGCCGCCCTGCTCGACGAGGAGGACGCCGACCTCCTCACCGGGTACGACGACCGCGGTGGCTACGGCCACCCCGACCACCTGCAGGTGCACCGGATCGCCCGCCGCGCCCAGGACCTCGCCGTCCGGCGACCGCTGCTCCTGGAGGCGACGATCGACCGCACCTGGCTGGTCCGCCTGCTCCGCGTCGCGCGTCCGCTGGCGAGCCGGCTGCCGGGGCTCACGCTGCCCGGCGACGACATCTACTCCGCCCGCACCCCGGCGCTGCTGCGCATCGACGTGCGGGACCGGCTCGCGGCCAAGCGGGCCGCGCTCGCCGCGCACGCCTCGCAGGCGGGCGGGGGTGTGCGGACGATCCGCCTGCTGCTCGCCCTGCCGCGGCCGCTGGCCCGCCGGCTGCTGGGTGTCGAGTGGTTCCTGCGCGTGCCCTGACCGGGACGCTCAGCCGATGACCTCGGCCGCGCACACCTTGAACTCCGGCATCCGGCTCGACGGGTCCAGCGCGTCGTTCGTGAGCCGGTTGGCGCCGACCCAGTGGAAGGGCACGAACACCGTGTCCGGGCGGATGGTCATGACCACGCGGGCCGGGGCGGTGAGCTCGCCGCGACGGGTCCGGACGACGACCGGGCCGCCGTCGGTGGCGCCGACCCGCTCGGCGAGCAGGGGGTGGAGCTCGACGTACGGGCCGTCGTCGGGCAGCGAGCGGATCCGCCGGGTCTGCGCGCCGGACTGGTACTGCGCGAGCACCCGGCCCGTCGTCAGGTGCACGGGGTAGTCGGCGTCCGGCTGCTCGGCGGCGCCGGCGTGCTCGGCGACGACGAACCGGGCGCGGCCGTCGGGCGTCGCGAAGCCGTCGGCGAACATCCGTGGGGAGCCCCAGAAGACGCCTCCCTCGGCCCGGATCCGGTCGTAGGTGATGTCCGAGTAGTCGGCGCGGCCGCCCGCCGAGGCGCGGCCCAGCTCGGCGAAGACCTCCTCGGGGTCGGTCGCGAACGGGACCGGGGCGTCGAGTCGCGCGGCCAGCCCGGCGATGACGTCGAGGTCGCTGCGCACCCCCTCGGGCGGAGTGATCGCGCGCTGGCGCAGGACCACGCGGCCCTCCAGGTTGGTCATCGTGCCGGTCTCCTCGACCCACTGGGTCACCGGCAGCACGACGTCGGCGAGCGCGGCGGTCTCGGACATCACGAGGTCGCAGACGACGAGCAGGTCGAGGGCCTCCAGGCGCCGCGTGATGTGGGTGGCGTTCGGAGCGGAGACCACGATGTTGGACCCGTGCACCAGCAGCGCCCGCGGGCCGCCGGGCGTCCCCAGCGCGTCGAGCAGCTCGTACGCCGAGCGCCCCTTGCCCGGCAGCGACGCCGGGTCCACGCCCCACACGGCCGCGACGTGCGCGCGGGCGGCGGGGTCGTCGATCATCCGGTAGCCGGGCAGCTGGTCGGCCTTCTGGCCGTGCTCGCGGCCGCCCTGGCCGTTGCCCTGGCCGGTGAGGCAGCCGTAGCCGGCGTACGGGCGGCCGGGCATGCCGAGCGCGAGCGCCACGTTGATCCAGGCCAGCACCGTCGCGGTGCCCTGGGCGTGCTGCTCGGCCCCGCGGGCGGTCAGCACCACGACCCGGCCGGCGCCCGCGAGTAGGTCGGCCAGCGCACGCACCTCGTCGCTCGCGACGCCGGTCACCCGCTCGACCCGCTCGGGCCACCACGCCGCCACCGAGCGCCGTACGGCGTCGAAGCCGGTGGTGCGCGTGGCGACGTACTCCTCGTCGACCGCACCCGCCGCGTCGAGCAGGTGCAGCACGCCCAGGGCGAGCGCCAGGTCGGTGCCCGGGACGGGCTGCACGAACAGGTCGGCCCGCTCCGCGGTCGGCGTCCGCCGCGGGTCGACGACGACCACCCGGCCACCGCGCTCGCGGAGCCGGTCGAGGTGGCGCGCGGCCGGCGGCATGGTCTCGGCGAGGTTGGATCCGACGAGCACCACCACGTCGGCCTGCTCGATGTCGGCGAGCGGGAACGGCAGCCCCCGGTCGATGCCGAACGCCTGGTTGGCCGCACTCGCCGCAGAGCTCATGCACCACCGGCCGTTGTAGTCGATCTGGCTCGTGCCGAGCGCGACCCGGGCGAGCTTGCCGAGCTGGTAGGCCTTCTCGTTGGTCAGCCCGCCACCCCCGAAGACGGCGACCGCGTCGGCGCCGTGCTCGGCCCGCAGCGCGCGCAGCCGCCCGGCGACGAGGTCGAGCGCCTCGTCCCAGCCGGCCGCGCGGAGCGTGCCGGTGGCCCGGTCGCGGACCAGCGGGGTGGTCAGCCGCTCCCGGCTGCCGCGCAGCTCGCCCGCCGTCCAGCCCTTGCGGCACAGGGCGCCCTCGTTGACCGGGAACTCCTCCCAGGCACGCACCTCGATGCCCGCGCGACCGGCGCGCGCGACCCGCATCCCGCACTGGAGGCTGCAGTAGGGACAGTGGGTCTCGGTCACGCTCATGGGGCCATTGCACGGCGCCCCGATTTCGGGACCGCGAGCGCTGGGTGCACCCCCGCGTCAACGTCTCCTCACGGTCTCACGGGACGACCCGGCGTCGGCGGCCTCCGCCGGCGATGAGAACCTGTCCCTTCTCGGAGAACCGCCACCAACCCCCCGTGGCCGCGTCTGAAGGAGTGCTCGTGACCGCCCTGAACCCCACCTTGCAGCCGATCTTCGACGAGATCCTGGCCCGCAACCCCGGCGAGACCGAGTTCCACCAGGCCACGCGTGAGCTGCTCGACAGCATGGATCCCGTCGTCCGCCGGCACCCGGAGTACACCGACGCCGCGATCATCCGCCGCATCTGCGAGCCGGAGCGCCAGATCATCTTCCGGGTCCCGTGGGTCGACGACGCCGGCCAGGTGCAGCTCAACCGCGGCTTCCGGGTCGAGTTCAACTCGGCGCTCGGGCCGTACAAGGGCGGCCTGCGGTTCCACCCGTCGGTCTACCTCGGCATCGTGAAGTTCCTCGGCTTCGAGCAGATCTTCAAGAACGCGCTCACCGGCATGCCCATCGGCGGCGGCAAGGGCGGCTCGGACTTCGACCCCAAGGGCCGCAGCGACGCCGAGATCATGCGCTTCTGCCAGTCGTTCATGACCGAGCTCTACCGCCACATCGGCGAGTACACCGACGTCCCCGCGGGTGACATCGGCGTCGGCGGCCGCGAGATCGGCTACCTCTTCGGCCAGTACAAGCGGATCACCAACCGCTACGAGTCGGGCGTGCTCACCGGCAAGGGCATCGGCTGGGGCGGCTCGCTCGTCCGCACCGAGGCGACCGGCTACGGCACGGTCTACTTCGCCAACGAGATCCTCAAGGCCCGCAAGAGCTCGTTCGAGGGCAAGACCGTCGTCGTCTCGGGCTCGGGCAATGTCGCGATCTACGCCGCCGAGAAGGCCATCGAGCTCGGCGCCACCGTCGTCGCGTGCTCCGACTCCAGCGGCTACGTGGTCGACGAGAAGGGTCTCGACCTCGATCTCCTCAAGGAGGTCAAGGAGGTCCGCCGCGAGCGGCTGTCGGCGTACGCCGAGGCGCGCGAGTCGGCCCGCTTCGTCGCCGACGGCGCCGTGTGGGACGTCCCCTGCGACATCGCGCTCCCCTGCGCCACCCAGAACGAGCTCGACGGCGACCACGCGCTGGCCCTGGTCCGCAACGGCTGCACCGTCGTCGCCGAGGGCGCCAACATGCCCTGCACCCCCGAGGCCGTGAAGGTCCTCACCGAGGCCGGCGTCGCCTTCGCCCCGGGCAAGGCCGCCAACGCGGGCGGCGTGGCGACCAGCGCGCTGGAGATGCAGCAGAACGCCTCGCGCGACTCGTGGACCTTCGCCCACACCGAGGAGCGCCTCGAGGAGATCATGGTGGGCATCCACGCCCGCTGCCTCGAGACCGCCGACGCCTACGGCGTGCCCGGCAACTACGTCGCCGGGGCCAACATCGCGGGCTTCATCCAGGTCGCCGACGCGATGCTGGCCCTCGGCGTCATCTGAGGCCGGGCCGCACCAGGCTCACACCCCGGTGTACGTGCGTCCCCGGCGCACGTACACCGCCCAGGTGACCAGCGCGCACAGCGCGTAGAACGCGGTGAACACCGCGAAGGCGCTCTTGGTGGCGGCCAGCGGCTCGCTCACCCACGGGCTGTTGAACGTGATCGGGATGAGGAAGCCGCCGATCGCGCCGACGGCGCCGATGATCCCGACGGCGGCGGACGACGTACGGGTGCCGTCGAGGAGGGCGAGCTCGCGCTCCGGGCTGCCCGCGGCCGTGGCCCGCACCGCGTCGGAGCGGTGGATCGCCGGGATCATCTTGTACGTCGAGCCGTTGCCGATCCCGGTGCACGCGAAGACGACGAGGAAGACCCCGAGGAACAGCGGGAAGACGTCGGCGTTGGCCTCGACCGCGGCCACCTGGGCCTCACCCGCCTGGGCCGGGATCGGCGTGAGCAGGCTCAGCGTGCCGAGGATCCCGATCGTGCCCAGCACCAGGCCGCCGAAGGCGATCAGCGTGACCCGGGCACCGCCGAAGCGGTCGGCGAGGTAGCCGCCGAACGGCCGGGTGACCGAGCCGACGAGCGCGCCGAGGAAGGCGTAGTAGGCGAAGTTGATGCCGGTCCCCGGTGCGCCCGGGCCGGCCTGGTGCCAGAAGTTGAGCTTGATGAGCAGCGGCATCGCGGCGGAGTAGCCGATGAACGAGCCGAACGTGCCGATGTAGAGCAGCGCCAGGACCCAGGTGTGGCGGTGCCGGACGACGCCGATCTGCTGGCGGACGTCGGTGCGGGCGTTGGCCAGGTTGTCCATCCGGAAGCAGGCGGCGAGGACGGCGACCACGGCCAGGCCGGCGTACGCCCAGGCGGCGCGCTCGAGGTGGACGCCGCCCGCGCTCGCGGTGACCAGGCCGAACAGTCCGGCGCCCCCGACGAGCACCGGCAGGAACAGCTGGATGATCGCGACGCCCAGGTTGCCGCCCGCCGCGTTGAGGCCGAGCGCGGCGCCCTTGAGGTGGGCGGGGTAGAAGAAGTTGATGTTCGCCATCGAGCTCGCGAAGTTGCCGCCGCCGAAGCCCGCGGTCGCCGCGATCACGCAGAACACCCAGTAGGGCGTGCTCGGCTGGGTGACGAACCACGCGAACGTCAGCGTCGGCACGAGCAGCAGCGCGGCGCTGACCATCGTCCAGTTGCGCCCGCCGAAGCGGCCGACCGCGAGCGTGTAGGGCACCCGGATCAGCGCGCCC
The DNA here is from genome assembly GCF_018831735.1 of Pimelobacter sp. 30-1. Taxonomy (NCBI): domain Bacteria; kingdom Bacillati; phylum Actinomycetota; class Actinomycetes; order Propionibacteriales; family Nocardioidaceae; genus Pimelobacter; species Pimelobacter sp. 30-1. The sequence goes on along the minus strand of NZ_NHTS01000001.1, from coordinate 364,518 downwards.
ACGAGGTTGGGGATCGCGACCAGGAAGAACAGCTGCTGCGGCGAGAACGTGAAGCCCTGGGCCAGCAGGAACGCCGAGCTGACGCTCCAGATCAGCCACACCGAGAAGCCGAGGTGCTCGGCGAAGATCGACCAGACCAGGTTGCGCCGGGCGATCGGGGCGCCGGTGGACTCCCAGAACGCCGGGTCCTCGGGGCGCCAGTCGTCGATCCACCGACCGCGGCGGCGGGCCGGGGCGAGCAGATCGGTACGTGGGCTGGTGATCGTCATCGGGACTCCTGCGGTCGAGCGACTGGTCGCCCTCAGCCTGAGGCGGCTCCGTTTCGCCCTGCGGCGCCCGCGGATGTCGTCAGGTCAACTCCTGCTCACGGGCTCACGCGTCCATCAGGCCGGACTCCCACGCCCGCGCCGCGACCTCGACCCGGTTCCGGGCGTCGAGGCGCTGCTGGATGCTCGTCAGGTGGGCCTTCACGGTGCCGAGCGCGATGTGGAGCTCGGCGCAGATCTCGGCGTTGGTGCGCCCCCGCGCCACCAGCCGTACGACGTCCAGCTCGCGGGCGCTCAGGTCGGGCAGCGGCCGCCCGGTCCGGTGCGCCTGCCCGCGGGTGCGCTCCAGCAGGGGGACCGTGAGCTCGGGGCTGATCAGCGCGTCACCGGCCGCGGCGGCGCGCACGGCGGCGACCAGGAGGGCGGGGCCGGAGTCCTTGAGCAGGAAGCCGTAGGCGCCTGCGGCGAGCGCCTGGTCGACGTACTCGTCGTGGCCGAAGGTGGTCACCACCACGACGTTGGTCAGCGCACCGACCTGGGCGGCGACGTCGAGCCCGCTGAGCCGCGGCATCCGGATGTCGAGCAGCGCGACGTCGGGCCGCAGCCGCCGGATCGCCTCGACCGCGGCGACGCCGTCGCCGCACTCGGCGACGACCTCGATGTCGTCCTGGGCGCCGAGGATCATCGCGAACCCGGTCCGGACCATCTCCTGGTCGTCGGCCAGCACCACCGTGATCGTCATGGGCCCTCCCGGGGCAGGATGAGCTCGGTCTCCCAGGCGCCACCGGGCGCTGCTCCGGCGCGCAGCGAGCCGCCGAGCAGCTCGGCGCGGTGCCGGACCCGGGCCAGGCCGGAGCCGTTGCCGGCGCCGACCCCGCCGGCGGCGACACCGTCGTTGCGCACCAGCAGACGGATCCCCTCGGGGTCCATGGTCCGGTCGAGCCGGACCAGGACGACGGTCGGCCGGGCGTGCCGGTGCACGTTGGTCAGGCTCTCGGTCAGGGCCCGCTGCAGCACCGCACCGGCGGCTCCGGGCGCCTCGGCGGAGCCGGGCAGGTCGATCTCGACGTCGACCCGGGCGTCGGTGGTCGTCGCGAACCGCTCGGCCACGTCGTGCAGCGCGGCCAGACCGGCGCCGGGGGCCGAGGCGGGTGCCTCGCCGGACTGGGCGACCAGTGCCCGGATCTCGCTGAGCGCCTCGTGCGCGGAGCGCTCGATCCGGGCCAGGGCCTCGGCGGACCGGGGATCGGACGAGACCGCGCCCGCAGCCTGGGCGAGCACCACGATGCCGGTCACCTCGTGCGCGACGAGGTCGTGCAGGTCGGCGGCCATCCGGGCCCGCTCCTGGGTCCGCATCAGCTCCGCGGCGGCGGCGACCCCTTCTTCCTGGGTGCGCACCAGGGCGCCGATGGCGAGGCTGACGGTGCAGGCGGTGAGGCTCGCGAGCATGAGCAGCGGGCCGATGCCCTCGTACCAGAGGCCCACGGGCTGCCCGACCGCGAGGAGGACGGTCAGCCCCACCAGCAGCCGGTCGGCCGGGCCGCGCTGGCGCCAAGCACCGACGCCGGTCAGGAGGACCAGGCCCCAGGTGAGCGTGGCGCTCCACATGCCGTCGAGGGCGAGCACGGTGCCGAGGGCGGCGGCGAGGACCAGCCCGGCGGCGTACCAGCCGCGGGCGAGGGGGCGGCGCTGCGGACGGCCGACCCAGGCGCCGATGGTGAGCTCGGCATCGACGTGGAACGCCGTGCCGAGCACCATCGCGAGCAACACCAAGGGGTCCGCCCACGCGACGAGGTCGAGGAGCAGCACCAGCGGCAGCGGAACCACCACCAGCCGGCGCAGCCTCGTCATGTCCGTCACCCTACTGAGCCGGGGCGGCTCAGCCGGCCATCCGGACGTCGCGGCTGATCAGCTCGACGAGGACGCCCTTGGGCACGGCCGTGGCCTCGCCGACGAGGCTCTGGCCCGGCAGGGACGGCGCGGTGACCGTGCCGAGGTCGGGGCCGCCCTGGGTCGTGACGGTGACCTTGCCGCCGGAGAAGCGGGCGTGGAACGCCAGCTCCTTGCCGTCGACCGTCGCCCGCGAGCTGTAGGAGCCGTCGGGGTTCTCGATCGGCTTGCCCGCCCCCGGGTAGGGCAGGGTGAGGAACACCCGGACCCGGCCCGCCCGGTCCTTGTTCAGGTCGAGGTTCTGCACGAGCAGCTGGGCGGACGCGCCCTGCTCGGCGGTGTCGATGTCGACGTACGCCGTGGAGACCTCGTCGTTGTTGCGCGAGACGACGTACGGCCGGCCGCGCAGGTTGACGTGGGTGACGTCGGCGCCGGGCAGCGCCTTCTCGACGCGCTCGGTGAGGTCGTTGGTCAGGGAGCGGGCACTGGCCTGCTCGGCGACGGCGACACCTCCGACGAGGACGACCGGGACGGCGAGGCTGGCGATGATGGGCATGATGCGCATGGTTCTTCCTTCTCTGGTTGGGTTTCTTGCTTCTTGGGGGTTCAGGAACGGGCGACGGCGAGCAGCAGCGGACGGCTGCAGCGCACGGCCAGCAGGACGCCGGCCAGGCCGATCGCGGCGGTGAGGGCGAGCATCCCGACGCCGGAGGCGGAGACCCCGCCGCCCTGGAGGGTGAGCGGTGCGGCGGCGAAGATGCCGGCGCCGGTCGCGAGGGCGGTGCCCACCACGACGGGGACCAGGCTCTCCAGGGTCCGGGCCCGGTCGAGGACGGTGACCGGGACGCCGGCGTGCCAGAGCCGGCGGTAGGTCTCGCGCCGGTCGAGCGTGGTGGCGGCGACCGTGATCGCGGTGGCCGACGCGGCGACGAGGAACGAGGTGAGCAGCACGACGAGGGCGGCCACGGCGAAGTCCTCGGGGAACTGCGCGTCCCGGCTGGCGACGTCCGCGCCGCTCGCGGCGGGAGCCCCCGGGAACGCGGCGGCCAGCGCGCCCCGGGCCTGGTCGGCCGCGGCGGGCGCCGTGGGCAGCCGCACCTGGAGGGTGGTCGTCTCGGTCCCGGCGGCCGAGACCGCCCACAGGACGTCGGGGTCCCCGACCCGGACGGGCAGGTCGAGACCGGCGGTACGGAGGGCGTCCTCGGCACGATCGGCAGCGGCCCGGGCGCCGTCCGCCGGGACGACGACCTCGTAGGTACGGGCCGTTCCGGTCCCGAGGTCGCCCGCACCGGCGACCTGGAACAGAGCCAGGAAGCCCGCGACGAAGGCGGCCAGCACCACACCGGACACCACCCGCCAGACCGCACGGGGGTCGTCGAGCACCCGGCGGGCGGCGAGCAGCAGGCCCGGTCCGCGACCGCGGGCGAGGACCAGCATGATCCGGCCGAGCAGCGTCACGACGAGCGGACCGATCACGTTGAGGACGCCGAACAGGCCGGCGAACACGATCATGACCAGCACCAGGCTCGCACCGTCGCTGCGGGCGACCTGGCTGAAGACGACGACCACCAGCGCGGCGACGGCGACCCGCCACCAGCCGGGGCTGCGCGGCGTGTGGGCCTGGACGACGGCGAGCGGGTTGCGCAGCGCGGCGCGCAGCGTCGGGGCGGCGCTGGCGGTCAGCAGCAGACCGGCGCCGGCGACGAGGCCCAGCCAGGCGATCGCGTCGAGCCGCAGGTCGCCGGTGCGGAACCGGCCCCCGCCGACACTCACCCGGGCCACGAGCGGGGTCAGCGCGAACGTGACGAGCCAGGCCGCGGCGGCACCGGTGACGACGACGAGCCCGACCTCCAGGGCGAGGCAGCGTCGCAGCAGACCCGCCGGGGCGCCGGCCAGGCGCAGGGCGGCGAAGCGCTCCGAGCGGCGCCGGGCGCCGAGGCGTACGGCGGCACCGCCCAGCGTGAGCACGGGCACCACGAGCAGGACGGCCGCGATCCAGCCGAGGGCGACGTACTGGGTGCCCTCGGACTCCTCACCGGACGCCGTCCCCGCGAACCCGTCGATCCGGGTCGGCGCGACGAGCGTGCCGTGGGCGACGGGGTCCTGCCAGATGGGGGTGTCGCGCAGCGTGCGCACCGGGACGCCGACGACGGCGACGAGCTGGTCCGGTCCGGCGACGGCGTCGTCGCCCAGCGTGACGGCCCCGGCGTCCTTTCCACCGAGGGCCGCGGCCTGGGCCGGACGGTCGGCGAGCAGCGCCCGGAGCGCCGGCGACCACGCGGCCTGTCCCGGCGCGGGGAATGCCCGCATGCCCGGCGGCACCGGCAGGTCCGCGGCGTCCGCACCGGGCAGGGCCGCGAGCCGGACCACCTGGACCGGGCGGCCGTCGACGTACGTGGTGCTGAGGGACTGCACCGCGGTCGCGGAGTCCGCGGCGGCGGCCGCGGGCCGGGTCCAGTCGGCACGGTGGTCGCGCTCGGACAGCCCCTGGATCGCGCCCAGCGTCAGCGCGACGACGGTCAGCGCCAGGGCGACGGCGAGCACCGACAGGGCCAGCGTCTGCCGGTCCCGGCGGCCGCCGCCGAGCAGCAGCCGGCGGCTGAGGTCCAGCGCGGGGCTCATCGGACCGCTCCGTCGCGGAGCGTCACGACGCGGTCGCAGCGCGCGGCGATCTCGGGGTCGTGCGTGACCACGACGAGCGTGACGCCGGTGGCACGCTGCGCGTCGAGCAGCAGCCCCATCACCTGCTCCCCCGTACGACGGTCCAGCGCCCCGGTCGGCTCGTCCGCGAACAGCACGGTCGGCCGCGGCACCAGCGCGCGAGCGATGGCCACCCGCTGCTGCTGGCCGCCGGAGAGCTCACCAGGCCGCCGCTCCTGCAGGCCGTCGAGACCGAGCGGCGCGAACATCGCAGCCGCCGCGGCCTGCGCCTCGCGGGCAGGACGCCCCTCGAGGAGCAGCGGCAGCGCGACGTTCTCGACCGCGGTCAGCTCGGCGAGCAGCTGCCCGGACTGGAACACCATCCCGAACGTGCCCCGCCGCAGCCGGGCCCGCTCCTCCGCGCCCGCCTTGGCGACCGCGACCGGGGCACTGCCCGCAGCGGCGAGGACGACCTCCCCCGCGTCCGGCACCGCGATCCCGGACAGGACGTGCAGCAGCGTCGTCTTGCCCGACCCGGACGGACCGGTCAACGCGACCGACTCCCCCGACGCGGCGGCGAAGTCGACGCCGCGCAGCACCTGCTGGTCGCCGTACGAACGAACGATGCCGCGGGCCCACAGGGCGGCCGGCGGACGGGGCGTGATCTCCTCGAAGCTCATGCCGATGACGTTAGGAACGCCGGCAGGTGCGGCCCATCGGCCGTTGGTCCACGCTCTGGTGGAGGCCCTCGGCCGTTCGGCCTAGGGGCACACCCCACCCTTCACCCCCGCCGAAGTGCGTGGGTTGCTGGTCCGAGATCGGGATCTCGGACCAGCAACCCTCACACTTCGTGGACCAGACCCCGGGCGAGGTCGAGCGCCCGCTCCCGGTCGAGGAAGAAGAACTGCGCGGGCTTCTCCGAGATGCTCGTCCGCAGGTCCACCAGCGGCCCCCGCTCCGCGCCGAGCCGCTCCATGAGCCCGACGGAGGCGATGTTGCGGGCGTCGGGCTCGAAGACGATCCGGCGGCAGCCGGGCAGGTGCGCGACGAAGTCCATGCCGGCCGCGAGCACCTCGGGCGTGCGGCCGGCCCGGTGGTGGTCGTCGGCCAGGAGCAGGTGGACGCCGACGTCGCCGGGGCGGCGCTCGTACCACTCGCCGATCTCGTCGACCGCCGGGTCATAGGTCTGGAGCAGGCCGACGGGGTGGTCGTCGAGCACGAGCAGGTACGCCGCGAGGTGCGGCTGCTCGGCGATGTAGGTGTAGACGTGCGCCACGGCCTCGACCGCGTGGTCGGCCATGCCCCAGAACGCGGCCCGTGGTGCGCTCACCCAGGCGTGCAGCAGCGCCGCGTCCTCGGCCGGTACGACGGGGCGGATCGTGACGGTCACAGGGGCTCCTTGATCGGGACGGTGCCGCCGGCGGCCCAGACCGCCTGCTGGTCGTGGTGGTACGGCGACGCGGGGTCGCCGGAGGCGCCGAGCGGCACCACCCAGCGGCTCTCGCCGGCCAGGTCCCAGACGTAGCGGGCGACGGGCCCGTGCACGCACGCACCGGTGCCGCCGAGGGCGCGGGCGGCGAAGACGCAGTCGTCGTCACCGGGGACGGCGACCGAGGGGATCGGCTCGGGCGCGGGGAGGCCGAACTGCTGGTGGGGTGTGAGCGGCACGATGACGTGCTCGATGCCCCATGCCGTCGGGGGTTCGGGCCGCGTGGCGACCTGGTCGAGAGCGACCGCGACGACCTGGAGGACGTCGATGCCGAACGGCTTGTCCGTGGCCAGGATCGCCGGCAGGCACAGGCGGAGCCGGCCGCGCAGGTCGAACCACGGCGCGAACAGGTCGCCGTAGGGGGAGCCGTCGACACCGCGCAGCAGGGGCGCGTCGTGCAGGCCTTCGACGACGGCGGCACGCACCGCGGCGAAGAGGGCAGCGTCGACGCTGTCGGTGGCCATCGTCCGGTCCCAGGCGAGCAGCCGGTCGCGCAGCGCGGCCGCGGGGCCGGTGAGGTCGACGAGCGTGGCGACGGTGTCGAGCAGCGCCGCACCGGCGTTCTGCCGGACGTCGGCGAGCACCGCGGCGGCGCCCTCGACGTCGATCGGGCCGGCGGAGAGGCGCTCGCGCAGGAGCGCGCGGATGCGGGAGGCCCGGTGCGGTGGGGCGAAGTCGCTGCCGACCCGGGCGAAGTCCGGCGTGGCGCGGTCGTTGGCGGTCACCAGCAGCGGGCCGGTCCGCCGTGGCAGGTCGGTGACCCAGCCGGTCCAGCGGCCGTCGGGCGCGCGCTCGGGGATCCGGCCCGCGACACGGTGCTCGACCGCGCCGTGCACGTCGGCGACGAGCAGGTTGTCGACCGGGCCGACCCAGTGGCCGGTGAAGGCACCGGTCACGTCGGCCGCGGTCCGCGCCCGCAGCAGCGGCAGGATCGCGTCGAGGCCCAGGTCGCCCAGCACGTACGCCGGCGTGCGCAGGCTGAACGTCTCGGCCTCGCCGGGGCCACCGATGACGACAGGTCCGCGCTCGGTGACGAGCACCTCGACCTCGTGGACGTCGTAGGTGCTCTCGCCGGTGCGCACCCGGACCTGCTCGACCCGGCGACCGACCGGCTCCCACCCGGCGGGACCGCGCGCGATCACCGTGCCGTTGCGGCGCTCCAGCTCCTCGACGGCGATGTCCTCGTCGTCGGCGACGGCGTTGGTGATGCCCCAGGCGACCGCGCCCGCGTGGGCGAAGTGCTGGACGCCGGGGACGCCGGCGAACGTCAGCCCGCGGACGTCGAAGGAGTCGTCGGGGTCGGTGCAGACGAGCCGCACCTGGGCGTAGCAGCCGGGCGCCTCGATCACCCGGTGCGGGTCGCCGGCGAGGATCGGCAGCCCGCTCGCGGTGAGCGTGCCGTCGACGACGAAGGCGTTGCTGCCGCCGGGCAGGCCCTCGGCGCGGAACAGCTCGACCCACTCGGGCCCGGCGGTCGCGGCGAGGTGACGGCGCCAGAGCTTGCTCGGGAAGCCCGAGAACAGCAGGTGCTGCGCGGCGAAGACCGCGAGCGGCGTCCACGGGTGCCAGCGCCGCTCCAGGACCTCGTTGACGCCCTCGACGTAGGCGTCGACGAACGCGCGGCTCTCGGCCGACAGCGCGGCGTACGCGCGCCGGGCGATGTCGGGCAGCAGCGCCCGGCGGGCCAGGACGTCCCACTCGAGCGCGGCCGCGCCGAACACCTCGGCACACGTCCCCTCGCCGCGGCGGCGCTCGACGTCGAGCTGCCAGGCCCGGTCCTCTGCGGTCGCCCGACCCTGGGCCCGGGCTACTGCGAGCACGGAATCGCCCACCACGTGGGGGATCCCGTGCTCGTCGCGCGTGATCGTCATGGCGCGACCGCGACCGGGTTGGCGAGCGTGCCGGCGAAGATCAACGACTCCGCCTGATCCGTGAGGTCGACCATCTGAAGAGTGTTGCGCAGCTGGAGCCGGTTGAGGCAGCTGTGCCGGAACTCCGGCCGGAGCAGGTCGTAGCGTGCCGCCGCCTCGGCCAGCTCGGGGTGGTCCGCGGCGTGCTCCTCGATCGTGGCCCGGGCGATCGCCCAGAACTCCGTCTCGGGGAGCATCCCGTCGTCGTCCAGGATCGCGGCGACGAAGCGCAGCACGCCGTCGAAGACGTCGGTGTGCACGGCGAGCGCCTTGACGTCGTCGGGGAAGGAGCCGCGGATCCGCTCGACCTCGGCGGGCAGCGGCAGGTCGCCCATCACGGCGACCTCCTCGCCGATGTCCTTCATGAACGCGCCGACCGGGACGTGGTCGCGCAGCCGCAGCAGGAGGTTCTCGCCGTGCGGCATGAACGCCAGGTCGTAGGCGTGCAGGCAGTGCACCAACGGGCGCAGGTAGGCCCGCAGGTAGGCGCGCACCCACGTCGCCGCGTCCACGGGCGAGGCCTTGATCCACGCCGTCACCAGGGCGTCGCCGTCGGCGTCGCGGTGCAGCAGCGCGGCCATGGTGGTGAGCTGCTCCCCCGCGGGCGTGCGCGGGACCGGGCTCTCGCGCCACAGCGCCGCGATCATCTTCCGGTACGGCGACGGCCCGGCCGTGCGGTGGAAGGCATCGCCTGTGTAGCCGATCGCCGCCAGCTCGCGCAGCACCTCGAAGCCGCACCCGCGCAGCTCGTCGTCGGCGTGCACGACCGAGGCGACCCAGTCGTTGATCGCCGGCGTCGCCGCCATGTAGGCGGGCGAGAGCCCCCGCACGAAGCCCATGTTCTGGATCGCGAGCGCGGTCTTCACGTAGTGCCGCTCGGGCCGGCTGCCGTTGAAGAACGTGCGGATCGACTGCTGCGGGTGGTGGTCGTCCTCGCCCTCGCCGAGGTGGACGAGGTCGCGCCGGGCTACATCGGGCGCGAACGTGATCGCCAGCTTGTGCTGCCACTGCCAGGGGTGCACGGGCAGGTAGCGGTAGTCGGCCGGGTCCAGGCCGAGCCCGCGCAGCCGCTGCGCGAAGCGGTCGCGGACGGACGGCGCCAGCTCGCCATCGTACAGGGCGGCCTCGGTGCCGTCGGCCGCGAGCGAGAGCGGCGCCAGCGCGCGCCGGGCGGCGAGCCAGTGCAGCCGCACGGGCTGCCCGGTCTCGGGCGCGTAGGCGCGGTAGTCGTCGAGGGAGAACCCGATCCGCCCGTTGTTGGCGACGAACGCCGGATGTCCCTCGGTCATCGCCGACTCCAGCTCCTGGTAGCCGGCGTCGACCAACCGCGCGACCGGCACCCGCCGGTGGCGCAGCTTCCAGGTGCCCGCGGCCAGCGTGGCGGCGAGCTCCTCGAGATAGGTCGGCAACAGCTGGTCCGGGATCCCCAGCGCGGGCGCCAGCTCGGCGACGAGCTCCTGGGCGTCCGGGGCGGCGACCGCGCCGTCGCGGTGCCGCTCGATCGAGGCAGCGTCGACGACCCAGTGGTCGAGCAGGTGCCGCCGCGCCGCGAAGGTGTACGACGACGGGCCGGCCACCACCCGCCAGCGGTCCTCGCCCGGCACCGGCGTCGGCACGACCAGCCGCTCGTGCGCGAACTCCCCCAGCGCCTTGGCCACCAGGTGCCGTTGCGCGCGGTCCATCAGCTCGGGCGTCAGGTGGTCCGCCCCGGTCGCGGCGGCGAACGCCTCGCGGGTGCAGGCCGAGAGCATGCTGGTCTTGGCCTCCAGCGCGACCTCGCGCAGCTCGACGAAACCGGCCGCGACGTTCTTGGCGCGGATGGCGTCGTTGCGCACGTCGGGCTCGACCACGACCCGGCGCACGGCCGGATCGGCGAAGCAGTGCGCCACCACGGCGGTGAACACCCGCGTGGTGAAGCCTGGCTCGGGCTGCCCGACGGGGGGTGCGACGAGGACGTGCATGCCCAGGTCCCCGTCAGCGATCTCGGGCAGCCCGGCCAGGGGCGAGAAGGCCGGGTCGTAGGTCTCGGCGAGGAACGCCGGGCGCCCGTCGACCCGGCCCAGCCAGGCGTGGTGGTGGGCATTGGCCGCGATGCCGTCGTACTCCTCGCGGACGTCGTCGCGGCTCGCGCCCTGCATCATCCAGTAGACCGAGCGGGGGTGGGTGACCCACGCGTGGAGCAGGTCGAGGTCGCGCTCGACGTCGACCGGCTCGATCGTGATCACGACACGCTCCGCAGGTGGTCGGGGACGCCGAACGTCTGCACGGCGATCCGCTTCTCGACCGGGTAGACCTCGCGGCCGAGCATCGCGGCGAGGATCACCGAGTTGCGGTAGGCGCCCATCCCGAGGTCGGGCGCGAGCAGCGAGTGGGTGTGCTCCTCGGCGTTCTGGACGAAGATCTCGCCGCCGCGGACGTCGACCGAGTAGTCGCCGGCGACGTCGTAGCGACCGCGCTCGTCGTACCGGATCCGGTCGCGGACGCCGTCGAGGAAGGCCGGCTGCGTGGGGGCGTATCCGGTCGCCAGCACCAGGCCGCCCGTGCGCAGGCCGAACCTCTCGCCGGTCTCGGTGTGGAGCAGGTCGAGCTCGCTCCCGCCGCGCCCGGACAGCGGCCGGACACCGGTGACCTCGGTGTTGGTGAGCAGCGTCGTGCGCGGGCCGACACCGGTGACCCGCTGCTGGTAGTGCTGGTCGAAGATCGCGTCGACCAGGTCGCCGCTGATCCCCTTGAACAGGTGGCGCTGCTCGCGCGCCAGCCGGTCGCGGGTCTCCAGGGGCAGCGCGCGGTGGTACTCGCCGTACTCGGGCGAGGTCATCTCGAGGGTGAGCTTGGTGTACTCCATCGGGAAGAACCGCGGGCTGCGCGTCAGCCAGACCAGCTCGTATCCGTGCTCGGGCGCCTCGGCCAGCAGGTCGCTGTAGATCTCCGCGGCGCTCTGGCCGCTGCCGACGATCGTGATGGTGTCCTGCTGCTGCAGCGCGGCCTTGTGGGCCAGGTAGTCGGCCGAGTGGGTGACCGTGCTGCCGTGGCGCAGCAGGGGGCGCAGCGGCTCGGGTACGCGCGGCGACGTACCGATGCCGAGGACCAGCCGCCGGGTGCGGAAGGCGTTGCCCGTCCCGCTGCGCACGACGTACGCCGACCCGTCGTGCTCGACGGCGGTGACCTGCTCGCCGTACCGGACGCCGTCGAGGCGGTCGGCCGCCCAGCGGCAGTAGTCGTCGTACTCGCGGCGGAGGGGGTAGAAGCTCTCCCGGATGTAGAACGGGTAGAGGTTGCCGGTCTCCTTGAGGTAGCTGAGGAACGACCAGCGCGAGGTCGGGTCGGCCATCGTGACGAGGTCGGCGAGGAACGGGACCTGGAGCGTCGCGTCGTCCAGCAGCATCCCGGGGTGCCAGTCGAAGCGGTCCCGGGCCTCCAGGAAGACGCCGTCGAGGTCGTCGCTGCCGCGCAGCGGGTCGGCGAGGCAGGCCAGGCCGAGGTTGAACGGGCCCAGGCCGATGCCGACGAAGTCGTGCGTGATCACCGCGCCGCCTCCAGCACCGGCTGGGGCGCGAGCCGGGCGCCGGTCGCGCGGACGAGGTCGAGGATCCCCGTGATGTCCTCGACCGTCGCCATCGGGTTGAGCAGCGTCAGCTTGAGGTGCTGGATGCCGTCGACCTTCGTGGCCGCGACCATCGCCCGGCCCGAGGCGTAGAGCTCCTCGCGGATCGCGTTGTTGAGCGCCGCGCTGCGCTGGTCGTCGAGCGCGGCACCGCGCGGGACGTAGCGAAAGACCAGGGTGCTCAGCTCGGGCGCGGCCGCGAACTCCAGGTCGTCCGCGTCGCGGTGGGCGTCGTGGACCGCGGTGGCGAGGTCGATGACCGCGTCGACGTACGCGCCGACGAGGTCGGGACCCATCGTCCGCAGCGTCACCCAGAGCTTGAGCGCGTCGAAGCGGCGCGTGGTCTGCAGGCTCTTGTCGACCTGGTTGGGGTTGGTCGCCTCGCGCGGGTTGAGGTAGTCGGCGTGCCAGGTCGCCGGGCGCAGCGTCGCCCGGTCGCGCACGATGATCGCGCTCGACGAGACCGGCTGGAAGAACGTCTTGTGGAAGTCGATGGTCACCGAGTCGGCGCGCTCGATGCCCTGGAGCCGCTCGCGTCGCGTCGGCGAGACCAGCAGGCCGCCACCGTAGGCGGCGTCGACGTGGAGCCACGCGTCGTACGCGAGGGCGAGGTCGGCGATGGGCTCGAGCGGGTCGATCGCGCCGAAGTCCGTCGTACCGGCGGTGGCGACGATGGCCATCGGCCGCAGGCCCAGCGCGGTGCACGCCACGAGCGAGCGCTCCAGCGCCACCGGGTCGAGCCGGTGCCGCTCGTCGGTCGGCACGCTCACCACCGACTCGTCACCGAGCCCGAGCAGCCGCGCCGACTTCTGCACCGAGAAGTGGCTCTCGGCCGACGCCAGGATCCGCAGCCGCTCGGCCGGGACCCGCTCGTGCCGCCCGCGCGCCAGCAGCAGGCCCTGGAGGTTCGACTGGCTGCCGCCGCTGGTGAACACCCCGTCGGGGTCGCTCCCCTCGCCGTACCCGATGCGCTCGGCGGCCCACTCGACCAGCCGCCGCTCGATGAAGGTCCCCCCGACGCTCTGGTCGAAGGTGTCCATCGAGCTGTTGACCGACGCCACGAACAGCTCGGCCAGCAGCGCCGGCACGACGACCGGGCAGTTGAGGTGCGCGGCGTACGACGGCTCGTGGAACCACACCGCGTCGTCCAGCCACAGCCGCGACATCTCGTCGAGGACCTGGCCGGTATCGGCCAGCGGCCGGTCGAGATCGACCGCCGCGACCCGCGCGGCCGCATCGGCCGGCGTCGCGCCGGTGGCCGGTCCGGCCACCCCCTTGAGGTGGCGCAGCAGGTGGTCGAGACCCTCGCCGAGGGAGGACGCGTAGTGGTCGGCGTGAGCGGGGTGGAAGACGTGGTGCAACGGGAGCTGGGGCACGACAGGCTCTCCTAGTCCGAGATCAGGTAAGCCTTACCTAAGCAGCATCGCGGGGTGGCTGTCACCCCCGTCCCGGGTGCTGAGCATCACAGGCCGTCAGCGGACGAGCTCGTCCTCCACGACGTCCTCGCCGGGGCCCACGACGGCGCTCGCGGGGATGGCGTAGCGCTGGCAGAACGTCGCGGCGTCCAGGCCGAGCAGGGCGGTGCGCAGCTCCAGCAGCCGCTCGGAGATCAGGCGCTCGCCGGTCTCGGGGAAGGTCGCGACGACCGTGTCGTCGTCGCGGCGGAGTACCTCGATGAGCGCGCGCTGCTTGACCCCGAGGTCCCAGAAGCCCAGCGAGACCACGTAGGCGACGACCCACCCGACGCGCCACCGGACCCGGTCCTCGCGCGTCGTCGGCGCGTCGTCGAGCCGGAGGACGAACCAGCGAGCAGCCACCTGCGCCGTCTGCACCGGCCTCACACCCTTCTCAACCGGCGTTCGAGCCGCGCGAGGATCGCCTCGTCCTCGAGCTCCGCCTCCCGGAGCCACTCCGCGTCGCGGTCGGGGGACGGCGTCGGCCAGCGCAGGGGCGGGAGCCCTCTCGTCTCGCACTCGACATCGACGTAGTACTCGTGGGAGTGGCCGAGGTCCCCGAGCCCCGTGAGATCCGGTGCACCGGTGGGCTCGCCGCGGGCGCACCGGTGGCGCTCCTCCAGCGGCCACATCCGCTCGAGGACGCGCCGTTCCACCGGCAGCAGATCGGCGTCCCGCGCCACCAGCACCCGCGCGAGGGGCTCGAGACGTCCCACGGAGGTGAAGTACCCCACGGCCAGCGGAAGCTCGCCGAAGTCCCAGATCTTGCGGTCCTGCCGGCCCTGCATCCGGCGCCGCACCCAGGCCTCGGCGTCGCCGGCCGCAACGCCCGTAGGGTCGTGGAGGCGAAGCATGCCCAGCGCCAGCATCTGGACGAAGAGGTCACGGTCACCGAGCGCCGTCCGGTACGCCGCGAGGCCGTCAGCACCGCGCAGCTGGGCGAGTCCCTGCAGGGCCGTGGCGCGCTCCGAGGACGGCGCCTTCACCGTCCGCTCGACGATCGGGGCGAGGACGGCCTCGGACCGCCGGCCACCGACCTGTCCCAGCCGCGACAGCAGACGCTCCCGGTCGAACCCGCGCGCGAGCGGGAGGACCGCGAGGAGCCGAGACTCGAGGTCCGGGTCGGGCGAGCGCATCGCCCGACCCTAGCCCGCCGGGCACCTCAGCCCAGGTACTTCTCCCACGGCCCGGTGATCGCGAACGTCAGCCCCGGCGTCTGCATGTTCACGAACAGCACCTTGCCGTCGTCGGAGAACGTCGGCCCGGTGAACTCCGAGTCGTTGAGCATGTTGCGCGCGATCGCCTGCGCCGGCCCGTACGGCGCCGCGGACAGCACGTGCGAGGCGCCGTTGCCGTCCTCGGCGAGGACGAGGGTCCCCCACGGGGTGAGCGTGACGTTGTCGGGGCCGTCGAAGGTCAGGTCGTCGTAGCGGGCGGCGGCGCCGGAGGACGCGGTCTTCTGGTGGGGGAAGTAGGCGACGAGCTGGATGGTCTCCGCCTCGTAGTCGTAGAACCACACCATCCCGTCGTGAGGGACGGCGTCCGCCGGCAGGTCGCCGTCGGAGAAGGCGTAGGAGTTCACGACGTAGCAGCCGCGCTCGTTGCCCCACACGCCCTCGAACTTCTTGCCGCGGGTGACCTCGCCGTCGGCGAGCTGCTTGCGGCAGGACGTCGTCCGCGCGTCGCGGTCGGGGACCTTCTTCCAGCGGACCGGGAAGGGGAGGCCGAGCTGGGCGGAGGTCAGGTAGGCGACGTCGGGGAGGACCGAGCCGTCGGGCATGAGGATCTGCATGGCCTCCAGGACGCCCGCGTCGTCGGCCAGGCGGTCGGCGAGGCCGGCGCCCAGCTTGGTGCCGCGCGGGGCGGTCCACCGGTAGAACAGGCCGTTGGGGCCGGAGGCGTCCTCGGACAGGAAGATGTGCTTGCCCGCGGCGTCCACGGCGAGCGCCTCGTGGGCGTAGCGGCCGAGCGCCTTGATCGGCTTGGGCAGGGTGCGGCCGTCGTGGAAGACCTCGAAGACGTAGCCGTGGTCCTTGGCGTAGGTGCCGCTCTTGCCGTTGCCGCTCCAGGTCTTGCCGGCGCGGTCCTCGGTCTCCTCGCAGGTCAGCCAGGTGCCCCACGGCGTCGGTCCGCCGGCGCAGTTGGTGGAGGTGCCGGAGATGGCGACGTGCTCGCCGAGGTTGCGGCCGCGGCTGTCGGTCTCGATGACGGTGCAGCCGCCCGCGTCGAGCGCGCCCTCGTCGTACACGGTGCCGCGCAGGTGGGGGACGCCGAGCGGCGAGCCGGCCTTGAGCTCGTGGTTCTGGATGAGCCGGTAGCGGCCGCGGCCGACGGTGAACGCGGCGGTGCCGTCGTGGGCGTTGGGGGTGACGCCGCCGTCCTCGAGGCGGGTCACGCCGGCGCGGGTGATGACCGTGTAGGCGAAGCCGGCGGGCAGCGCGAGCAGCCCGGCCGGGTCGTCGGTCAGCGGCGGGAACGGCGTGACCTCGCGCCGGTGGCGACCGTGGCCGTGACCGGGGCCGGGGCCGTGCCCGTGACCGGGGCCGCGGTGGTCCGCGGCGGACGCGGCGAGGGAGGGCACCGCACCGGTGACGGCCAGGCCGACTCCGGCGGCAGCACCGCCGGCGAGCATCGAGCGACGGGTTGCAGTCATGGCGTCAGGCAAGCCCCCGGCGGTGGCGGTACCGCGAGCGCGCGTCGTCCCGCAGGTGAACGACGGCCGACCGTTCGTCGCGCCGGACCGACCGCTCATCGACTGCCCGGCCCCACTCGGCGCGCAGCCGGACCGGACCCCTGCCGGGGTGACCGCGGTCACTCCTAGCGTCGGGAACGCCCGTGACCCCGGTCACACCCGCCCACCCGAGGAGGTACGCCGTGACGTCCGACATCTCGCCCCACGACGTGGCCGCACGCCACGATCCCGTGTACGACGAGCTCCACGCCGCACCGGAGTTCGCCGAGCTGAGGCGGCGCTACCGGGGCTTCGTCTTCCCGGCCACCCTCGCCTTCCTGAGCTGGTACCTGCTCTACGTCGTGCTCTCCAACTGGGGTGGCGGCTTCATGAGCCAGAAGGTCGTCGGCAACATCAACGTGGCGCTGGTGTTCGGCCTGCTGCAGTTCGTGACGACGTTCGCGATCGCCTGGCTCTACAGCCGCTACTCGACGAGCCGGCTCGACCCGCTGGCCCGGACCCTCGACGAGCGGTTCATCGAGCTCGCCGGCAAGCCTTCGGACGGACGGAGCGACCACTGATGAACCACCAGGCACTCACCGCGATCCTCTTCCTCTCGGTCGTCGCGCTCACCCTCTTCATCACCATCCGGGCGAGCCGGCAGACCAGCGGCGCGGCGGACTTCTACGCCGGCGGCCGGTCGTTCTCCGGCTTCCAGAACGGTCTCGCGATCGGCGGCGACTACATGTCGGCCGCGTCGTTCCTCGGCATCTCCGGCGCCATCGCGCTGTCCGGGTACGACGGCTTCCTCTACTCGATCGGCTTCCTCGTCGCCTGGCTGGTGGCGCTGCTGCTGGTGGCCGAGATGCTGCGCAACTCGGGCAAGTTCACGATGGCCGACCAGCTGGCGTACCGGATGCGGCAGCGGCCCGTCCGCACCGCCGCGGCGACGTCGACCGTGACCGTGTCGATCTTCTACCTCCTGGCCCAGATGGTCGGCGCGGGCAGCCTCGTCGTGCTCCTGCTGGGCATCGACAAGGACAACACCCTCGCCGTCAGCGCGGTCATCGCCGGCGTCGGCGCGCTGATGATCGTCTATGTCACCGTCGGCGGCATGAAGGGCACCACCTGGGTGCAGATCGTCAAGGCCGTGCTGCTGATGGTCGGCTCCGCGGTGATCGTCGTGCTGGTGCTGGCGAAGTTCGACTTCAACCTCTCCGACCTGCTGGGGGCGGCGTCCTCGGCGTCGGGCAAGGAGGGCTTCCTGGAGCCGGGCCTGAAGTACGGCATCGACACCACCCACAAGCTCGACTTCCTCAGCCTCGGCATCGCGCTCGTGCTCGGTACGGCGGGCCTGCCGCACATCCTGGTCCGCTTCTACACGGTGCCCACCTCGCGCGACGCGCGGAAGTCGGTGCTCTGGGCGATCGGCCTGATCGGCGTCTTCTACCTCTTCACGCTGGTCCTCGGATTCGGTGCCGCGGCACTGCTCGACACCGGCAAGGACAGCGAGGTCGCGGCCAGCGGCGGCAACCTCGCCTCGCCGCTGCTCGCCGAGGCCGTCGGCGGCGGTGCCGGGTCGACCGGCGGCGCGATCCTGCTCGCGGTGATCTCGGCGGTCGCCTTCGCGACGATCCTCGCCGTGGTCGCGGGCCTCACCCTGACCTCGTCCACCTCGGTGGCGCACGACATCTACAACTCCGTGCTCCGCAAGGGCAAGGCCACCGAGAAGGAGGAGATCCGGGTGACCCGGTACGCCGCGGCCGGGCTCGGTGTGATCGCGATCCTGCTCGCCATCCCGGCCCGCAACCTCAACATCGCGTTCCTGGTGGCCCTGGCCTTCGCGGTCGCCGCCTCCGCGAACCTGCCGGCGATCGTCTACAACATGTTCTGGCGGCGCTTCAACACCCGCGGTGCCACCTGGAGCATCTACGGCGGTCTGCTCTCCTGCGTCACGCTGGTGTTCTTCTCGCCGGTGGTCTCCGGCAAGCTCAACGCCGACGGCTCCAACGCGGCGCTCTTCCCGGCCGGCGTGGACTTCCACTGGTTCCCGCTGGAGAACCCCGGCCTGGTCTCGATCCCGCTCGGCTTCTTCTTCGGCTGGCTCGGGACGGTGACCTCCAAGGAGCCCGAGGCCGAGGAGCGGTTCACCGAGCTCGAGGTCCGCGCGCTCACCGGGGCCGGTGCCGAGCAGGCCGTCGCGCACTGACCTGGCGACCGAGACAACGACCAGGGGCCGGGGCGGGCACGATGCCGTCCCGGCCCCTAATGTGAGCAGGACCACCCGTTCCGAACGTCGAAAGGCACGACCGTGAGTGACACCGAGGAGACCCTGGCGAACCTGCTGCGCGAGGACCGTCGGTTCGAACCGCCGGCCGAGCTCGCCGCCGCCGCCAACGTCAAGGCCGACGTCTACGACGCCGCGCGCGCCGACCGCGACGCCTTCTGGGCCGCGCAGGCCGAGCGGCTGACCTGGGCCACGCCCTGGGAGCGGGTCCTCGACTGGGACAACCCGCCGTTCGCGAAGTGGTTCGTGGGCGGCACGCTCAACGCGGCGTACAACTGCGTGGACCGGCACGTCGAGGCCGGTCGCGGCGACAAGGTCGCGATCCACTGGGTCGGCGAGCCCGAGGGCGACACCCGCGACCTCACCTACGCCCAGCTCAAGGACGAGGTGTCCCAGGCCGCCAACGCGCTGACCGCGCTCGGGGTCGGCACCGGCGACCGGGTCGCGATCTACATGCCGATGATCCCCGAGGCGATCGTGGCGATGCTGGCCTGCGCCCGCATCGGCGCGCCCCACACGGTCGTGTTCGGCGGCTTCTCCGCCGACGCGCTCGCCTCGCGCATCGACGACTGCCAGGCCAAGGTCGTCATCACCTCCGACGGCGGCTTCCGCCGCGGTGCCCCGTCCGCGCTCAAGCCCGCGGTCGACGAGGCCCGCACCAAGACCGACAAGATCGAGAAGGTCCTCGTCGTGCGCCGCACCGGCCAGGACGTCGCCTGGGACGACAGCGTGGACGTGTGGTGGCACGACGCCGTCGGCGGCGCCTCCACCGAGCACACGCCCGAGGCGTTCGACGCCGAGCACCCGCTCTACGTCATGTACACCTCCGGCACGACCGGCAAGCCCAAGGGCATCCTGCACACCACCGGTGGCTACCTGACCGGCGCGTCGTACACGCACCACGCGGTCTTCGACCTCAAGCCCGAGACCGACGTCTACTGGTGCACCGCCGACATCGGCTGGGTGACCGGGCACTCCTACATCGTCTACGGCCCGCTGGCCAACGGCGTCACGCAGGTGCTCTACGAGGGCACGCCCGACAGCCCGGAGCCGGGTCGCTGGTGGAAGATCATCCAGGACTACGGCGTCACGCTGTTCTACACCGCTCCGACCGCGATCCGCTCGTTCATGAAGCAGGGCCGCGAGGTCCCCGACCGCTACGACATGTCCTCGCTGCGGATCCTCGGCTCGGTGGGCGAGCCGATCAACCCCGAGGCCTACGTCTGGTACCGCCACGTCATCGGCGGCGACCGTACGCCGGTCGTCGACACCTGGTGGCAGACCGAGACCGGTGCGGTGATGATCTCCCCCCTGCCCGGCGTCACCGCGGGCAAGCCGGGCTCGGCGATGACCGCCATCCCCGGCATCGAGGCCGACGTCGTCGACGACGAGGGCCGCTCGGTCCCGAACGGCTCCGGCGGCTACCTCGTCATCACCTCGCCGTGGCCCTCGATGCTGCGCACGCTGTGGGGCGACGACGCCCGCTTCGTCGACACCTACTGGTCGCGGTTCAAGGCCCAGGGCTACTACTTCGCCGGCGACGGCGCCAAGAAGGACGAGGACGGCGACATCTGGGTGCTGGGCCGGGTCGACGACGTCATGAACGTCTCGGGTCACCGGCTCTCGACCACCGAGATCGAGTCCGCCCTGGTCTCGCACCCCAAGGTCGCTGAGGCGGCCGTCGTGGGCGCCTCGGACCCCGACACCGGCCAGGCCGTGGTCGCCTACGTCATCCTGCGCAACGAGGCCGGCGACGGAGGACCCGACATCGTCAAGGAGCTCTCGGACCACGTCCGCAGCCAGATCGGCCCGATCGCCAAGCCGCGCCAGATCATGATCGTCCCCGAGCTGCCCAAGACCCGCTCGGGCAAGATCATGCGCCGGCTGCTGCGCGACGTCGCCGAGGGCCGCACGGTCGGGGACACCCAGACGCTCGCGGACGCCTCGATCATGGACCTGATCTCGGCCGGTCAGGCCACGTCGACGGAGGACTGAGCGTCAGGACGTGAGCCAGCCGCGCACCGCGGCGGCGAACTCCTCGGGGGCGTCGGACTCGACGTAGAGTCCGGCGCCCTCGACGATCACGGTGGTGTGGTCGGGGAAGCTCGCCTCCAGGCGCTCGCGCTCCTGGGGCCGGAAGACCCGGTCCGCACCGCCCCACACGATGAGCAGCGGCAGGTGGGACAGACCGGCCAGGCCGGACTCGACCTCGGCGAGGAACGACCGGCTCGCCGTGATCCGGCTGGGGAGCACGGCGGCCGCCTGGCGCCGGGCGGGCGTGGCCTGGGCCTGGCGGTAGTGCGCCATCTCGGCCGCGGTGACCTTCCGCCGGCGGTGGCCGGTCGGCACGAAGGCGTTGACGACGAGGTTCAGCCGCCGGGCGAGGAAACGCAGCGGGCTCGACCCACCGATGCGGGAGAAGAACTCGAAGTAGAGGTCCCCGTTGACCGGCCAGGCCCAGGTGTTGGCGAGCACGAGCCGCTCGAACACCTCGGGACGCCGCCGCGCCACCGCGAGCCCGATCGGGCCACCCCAGTCCTGGCCGACCAGCGTGACGCCGTCGAGGCCGAGCGCGTCCACGAACCCCGCGACGACACCGGCGTGCTCCTCCGGCAGGAACCGGTAGCCCGGCGCCGGGCTCGACAGGCCGAAGCCCGGGTAGTCGAGCGCGATGCAGCGGAAGTCGGCGCGCAGCGCGGTGATCACGTCGCGCCACAGGAAGGACCAGGTCGGGTTGCCGTGCAGGAGCAGCAGCACCGGGCCGGTCCCCTCGTCGACGTAGTGGACGGTGTGCCCGTCCACCTCGACGAAGAGGCTGCGGAACGGGAACAGGTCGTCGTCGACCCAGGCAGGACGGGTGCGCAGGGCGGGCTGCTCGGCCATGGGGAAGGACTCCTCTGTCGGCAGGCACGGGAGTAGACTTGAAATTGTCAGACTCACTTGAGAAAAACAAGTAGGTGCCCGTGAAGAGCTACGGTCAGTTCTGCGGCCTCGCCCGCTCCCTCGACACGGTCGGCGACCGGTGGAACCTGCTCATCGTGCGCCAGCTCCTCATCGGCCCGGCCCGGTACGGCGACCTGCGCGCCGGCCTGCCCGGGCTCGCGACCAACCTGCTCGCCGACCGGTTGCGCGACCTCGAGTCCGCCGGCGTCGTACGACGCGAGGTGGCCACCGAGGGCAACGCGGTCGCCTACGCCCTCACCGAGTGGGGCGCCGAGCTGCGGGAGCCGATCGAGGCCCTGATCCGCTGGTCGACCCCGCTGATGGTCGAGGGGCCCCGTACCGACCACTTCGACCCGGGCTGGCTGCACGTCGCGCTGCCCGCGCTGCTGCGCGAGCGGGCCCCGGGCCGCCGTACGGTGACGATCGGGCTGGCCGTCGACGGCGCTCCCCTCCTGCTCCGGTTCAGCCGGTCCGGCCCCACCGTCGAGGCGGCCGACGGGCGGGCGGTCGACGCCACGGTCCGCACCTCGGCCCACGTGCTCCTCGGTCTCGCCGCGGGGGCCCTCACCCTGGCCGATGCCCAGGCCTGGGGTGCGGTCGAGGTGGAGGGTGACCTGGACGCCGTGCGCGAGGTCCTCGCGGGCGCCGCGTAGCGTGGCCCCGTGCCGTCCTACGCGCCCGTCGACTGGTCCGCGCTGCCCGCGCCCCTCGCCGACTTCTGGTCCGAGTACCACCTCTGCACGCTGAGCACGCTCGACCGCTCCGGCGCCCCGCACGCCGTCCCGGTCGGCGCCACGCTCGACCCCGACCTCGGCTGCGCCTGGATCATCACGCGCCGCGGGTCGCAGAAGGTCCGCAACATCCTGCGCGACCCGCGCCTCACGATCACCCAGGTCGACCGCGGCCGCTGGGCATCGCTCGTCGGCACCGGCGAGGTGCTCGAGGACGAGGAGTCGATCGCCCGGGCCTGCGAGCGGTACGCCGCCCGCTACCGGACGCCGACGCCCAACCCCGAGCGGGTCGCCGTACGGATCAGCGTGGAGCGGGTGCTCGGCTCGGCTCAGGTGCTGCCGGACTGACCTCCGCCGCGGCCGGGCGTCCCCGCCCCGCGAGTAGAAGCAGCCCGACACCCACGACCGCGGCGACCATCGACGCGACGAGGATCCCGACCTTGGCGTCGTCGGTGAGCACGGGCGAGCCCGGGAACGACAGCCCGGCGATGAACAGCGAGACCGTGAACCCGATGCCGGCCACCGCGCCGACCCCGATGACCTGGAGCCAGCCGGTGCCCTCGGGCATCCGGGCGATGCCCAGCCGGACCGCGACGAAGCAGGCCAGCGCGATGCCGAGCGGCTTGCCGAGGACCAGTCCGGCGCCGATGCCGAGGCCGACGGTCGAGGTGAGCGCGTCGCCGAGGACGCCGCCGCCCAGCGCGACGCCGGCGTTGGCGAGCGCGAACACCGGCAGCACGACGTACGCCGACAGGGGGTGGAGCCGGGTCTGCAGCCGCTCCACCATCGGCACCGACTCCCCGATGAGGAAGCGCAGCCGGCGCAGCTCGTCGGCGTCGAGCTCGTTGTCGCGCAGCCCGTCGACGGCGTAGTCGGTGGCGACCTCGGGCCGCAGCAGCGCCCCGGCCGGGGTGAGCAGGCCGATCGCGACGCCCGCGAGCGTGGCGTGCACGCCGGACTCGAGCAGCGCGAACCAGGCGCCGACGCCGATCACGACGTAGACCGGGACCGCCCACACGCGCAGCGCGCGCAGCACCGCCATCAGCGCGATCAGGGCCACCGCGACGGCGAGCCACACGAAGGAGACGTCGGCGGTGTAGAAGACGGCGATCACCAAGATCGCCCCGATGTCGTCGACGATCGCGAGGGTGAGCAGGAACAGGCGCGCCGCCGACGGGACCCGGCGCCCGAGCAGGCCGAGGACGCCGACCGCGAACGCGATGTCGGTGGCCATCGGGATGCCCCAGCCGGCCCCCGTCTCGGGACCGCCGGCGATCGCGACGTAGACCAGCGCGGGCACGACCATGCCGCCGACGGCCGCGACGATCGGCAGCGCGGCCGTGCGCGGGTCGCGCAGGTCGCCGTGGACCATCTCGTGCTTGATCTCCAGGCCCACGACGAAGAAGAAGATCGTCATCAGGCCGTCGTTGACCCAGTGCTGGAGCGACTCCTCGATCCGCCAGCTGCCGATCTCGAGCGCGATCGGGGTGTGCCAGAACCGGTCGTAGCCCTCGGCCCAGCCGTGGAACGGCAGGTTGACCCAGAGCAGCGCGGCGATCGTGGCCGCGAGCAGCAGCACCGAGCCCGCGGACTCGATGCGGAGGAACTCGCGCACCGGGCGGCCGACGTACTTGGCGAGGGGCTTGTCGCTCGCGGTCCAGACCGGCCCTTGGCGCCAGAGGTCGTCGGAGGGGGGCGGGGTTGCGGGCACAGAGAGCTCCTGGTGTCAGGTGGGGTCGGGCATGCACATGCCGACCAGACTTCCCGGCTCACCTGCCGCCCATCGTATCGGGAGTCGCTCCCCAATCGGTAAGGTCGGCGCCATGGCCATCGAACCGCTCCGCGAAGAGCCGACCATCGGGCGCCTCATCAAGGACGCGCAGACCGACTTCTCCACGATCATGCGCAAGGAGATCCAGCTCGCCAAGGCCGAGCTCAAGGTCAGCGTGACGGCCGGTGGCGTCGGGCTCGGTCTGGTCGCGGCGGCGGGCTTCCTGCTGGTGCTCGCGGTGATCATGCTGTCGGTGGCGATCGCCTACTTCATCCACTGGAACGGCCAGGGCCTCAGCCTGCACTGGGCCTTCCTCATCGTGTTCGGCTTCTACGTCCTCCTGGCCGCGCTCCTGGTGTTCCTGGCCGTGCGCAGCTTCAAGAAGGTCAAGGCGCCCGAGCGCGCCATCGAGCAGGGTCGCGAGATCCCGCGCGCCCTCAAGGGCCAGGCCCAGGCCTGATCCGACGAAGGACGAGGGGGTCCGATGGCGCGGCAGCCGGTCGTCGCCGGTAGGGCCGAACAGCTGCTCGGCTCGGCCGTGGTGGCGACCGCGCCCGTGGCCGGCGGCGACATCTCGACCGCGGTCAAGCTGCGGCTGTCCAACGGCCGGACCGCCTTCCTCAAGACGCTCACCAACGCACCGCCGCGGTTCTTCGCGACCGAGGCCGCCGGCCTGCGCTGGCTCGCCGACGGCGCCGACGACGGCGGGGTCGCGACCCCCGAGGTCCTCGCCGTCGACGACGACTGCCTGATCCTGGAGTGGGTCGAGGCGGGTCGCCCCCACGCCGAGGGAGCCGGACGCTTCGGCCGCGCCCTCGCGGCCACCCACGCCCGCGGCGCCGACGCCTTCGGCGCTCCCGACGACGGCTACATCGGCCGGCTGCCCCTGCCCAACCGGACGCTGCCGACCTGGGCCGAGTTCTACGCCGAGCGGCGGATCGCGCCCTACCTCAAGGTGCTGCGCGACAAGGGGATCGTCTCGGCCGAGGACGCCGCCACCGTCGAGGCGGCGGTCGCGCGCGGCGCGGCCGTCGTACCGGACGAGGCGCCGGCGCGCCTGCACGGCGACCTCTGGAACGGCAACGTCATCTGGACCAACGACGACCGTGCCGTCGTCGTCGACCCGGCCGCCTACGGCGGGCACCGCGAGGTCGACCTGGCGATGCTGGCGCTCTTCGGACTCCCCCAGCTGCCCCAGGTGATGGCGGCCTACGACGAGGCCGCCCCGCTCGCCGACGGCTGGGAGGAGCGGCTCGGGTTCCACCAGCTGTTCCCGCTGCTCGTGCACGCCTGCCTGTTCGGGGGCCAGTACGGCGCCCGCGCGGCCAAGGTCGCCCAGCGCTACCTCTGAGGCGCGCCTGCCGCACCTCTCAGCCCGCACTCAGGGGGTTGGGCCATGATGGGGGCGTGTCCAGCCGCTCCCCCGTGCCCCACCGCGTCCTCGTCGTCGACGACGACCGTGCCGTGCGCGAGTCGCTGCGGCGCTCCCTCGCCTTCAACGGGTACGACGTGCACCTGGCCGGCGACGGCGCGGAGGCGCTGGCCGGCATCGGGGCCGTGGCCCCCGACGTGGTCGTGATGGACGTGATGATGCCCAAGCTCGACGGGCTCGAGGCGACCCGCGCGCTGCGGGCCGCGGGCAACGACATCCCGATCCTGGTGCTGACCGCGCGCGACGCCGTCGGTGACCGGGTCGAGGGCCTCGACGCCGGCGCCGACGACTACCTGACCAAGCCCTTCGCGCTCGAGGAGCTGCTGGCCCGGCTGCGCGCGCTGCTGCGCCGGGTGACGCCCATCGAGGACGGCGCCGAGGAGGAGGTCCTCTCCTTCGCCGACCTCACCATGAACGTCACCACCCGCGAGGTCCGCCGCGGCACCCGCCTCATCGAGCTGACCCGGACCGAGTTCACCCTGCTCGAGATGTTCCTGCGCCGGCCCCGGCGGGTGCTCGACCGCAGCTTCATCCTCGAGGAGGTGTGGGGCTACGACTTCCCCACCACCGCCAACTCCCTCGAGGTCTACGTCGGCTACCTGCGCCGCAAGACCGAGGCCGAGGGCGAGACGCGCCTGATCCACACCGTCCGCGGCATCGGGTACGTCCTGCGCGCGACCGAGTCATGACCGGCTGGGGTCTCGCGGTCGGCCCCGGCGTCGACGGCCGCTGGCACTACCGCCGCTCCCTCGCGAGCCGGGTCATCTGGCTGACCACCATCGCGGTCGCGATGTCGGTGGCGCTGGTCGCGGTCGGCGCCTACATCACCGCGCGGGTCCAGATGCAGCAGGCGCTGGACGACGCGCTGGTCTCGCGGGCCCAGAGCGCGGCCAAGTCCGACACGCTGCTCAAGGCCGGCGCCGCCGGGGTCCCGCCGTGGGCGCTGGGCGCCGGCGACGTCCGGATCGCGTTCCTCTACTTCGAGGGCACGCGGGTGATCCTCGACCGCGGCCCGGACATCGAGTTCGGCGAGGCGGAGCTGGCGGTCGCGCAGGGCGAGCGGTCCGAGAGCCTGCGCACCATCCTCATCGCGGGCGCGCGCTACCGGATGGTCGCCGTCCCGGTCCGGAGCAAGGCCGGCCTCGCGCTGATCATCGCCCAGCCCTTGGCCGACCAGGACCGCACGCTCGCCCGGCTCGGCTGGGTGACGCTCGCGTTCGGCATCTTCGGCGTCCTCGCGGCCGGCCTCGGCGGTTGGGCGGTCGCGAGCAACGGCCTGCGCCCGGTCCGCCGGCTCAGCGCCTCGGTCGAGGAGATCGCCCGCACCGAGGACTTCACCCCCCTGCCCGTCGAGGGCGACGACGAGGTCGCCCGCCTCTCGACCGCCTTCAACCACCTCCTCATCGCGCTCGACGCCAGCCGGGTCCGACAACGCCAGCTCGTGGCCGACGCCAGCCACGAGCTCCGGACGCCGCTGACGGCGCTGCGCACCAACATCGATCTGCTCACCATGACCGCGCGCGGGGACGGCGGGCTCGAGGGCCTGCCGCCCGAGGCGCGCGACGAGCTCCTGGACGACGTCCGTGCCCAGATCGAGGAGCTCACCACGCTCATCGGCGACCTCACCGAGCTCGCCCGCGACGAGCCGATCCCGATCCAGGTCGAGCCGGTCGACCTCGCCGACGTCGTCGACCACGCCGTCCAGCGCGTACGCCGGCGCGCGCCCGGCATCACCTTCGAGGTCTTCACCCGCTCCTGGTGGGTGATCGGCGAGGACGCCGAGCTGGAGCGGGCGGTGACCAACCTGCTCGACAACGCCGCCAAGTGGAGCCCCGAGGGCGGGCAAGTCGACGTACGCCTCAGCGACGGGGTGCTCACCGTCGACGACCAGGGCCCCGGCATCGCCGAGAACGACCGGGCGAGCATCTTCGACCGGTTCTGGCGCTCGCCGGACGCCCGGACGATGCCCGGCTCGGGCCTCGGCCTGGCCATCGTGCGCCAGGTCGCCGAGCGCCACTCCGGCTCGGTCCACGCCACCGCCAACGCCAGTGGCGGAGCACGCCTCGTGCTCCGCATCCCCGGACGGGAGAAGAACCCCCATGTCACGACGTAGCGCCGTCCCCTTCCAGCTCGCGGGAGTCGCCGTGCTCGGCCTGCTCCTCGCGGCCTGCGGCGGCGACAAGGTCGGCCCCAAGCCGGACCTGCCGACCACGACCCCCGCGTTGTGGAACCCCTGCGACTCGCTCGACACGACGTTCGTCCAGCGGCAGTACGGCGTCGCCACCACCAAGCACGCCGGCTCGCCGACCAAGCCCGAGTGCCGGTTCACGCCCGAGGACGAGAAGTCCGGCGACCCGGTCGTCACCGCCAACTACATCCTCTTCCCGGGCACGCTCGACGACGCCTGGAAGACGATGGGCCAGCGCGACGACGCCGACGTGCGCCGGCCCAAGATCGATGCCGCCGACGACGCCCGGATCGTCGTCAACGCCACCAAGAAGCAGCTCTACGTCACCGGGTTCGTCCAGAACGGCGTCCTCATCCAGCAGGTCGACGTCGTCGACCCGAAGCCGTACGACGAGGCCCGGATCGTGCGCGCGGTCGAGGAGACGCTCACCCTGCTCTCGCGCCAGGCCGACGCCAAGGAGGTCGGCAAGACGCCGGAGCCGAGCCCGTCCGCGGGCTAGCCCGGCGATGAGTCGGCCGGCCGGCGGCGGTCGGTACCGGCATGGACACCCTCAACCTCGCGGAGCGCTACGCCGCGCCGCCGATCGCCTGGTCCGAGGTCACCGGCCTGGTGGACGCGGGCTACGCCCAGGCCACGGTGGACGCCGGCCCCGGCCGGCACACCTGCTGGCTGACCAGCCTCAACGCCGACGGGAGCCCGCACACCAACGCGGTGGGCGGCCTGTGGCGCGAGGCGTCCTTCTGGTTCGTCACCGGGCTGAGCACGCGCCGCGGACGCAACCTCGCGCGTGACCCGCGCTGCACCCTGGCCCTGAGCCTGCGCGAGCTCGACCTCGTCGTCGAGGGTCGCGCCGCGCTGGTCACCGACCCTGCCGACCTGACCGAGCTGGCCGCGCTCTGGAACGCCGAGGGCTGGCCGTGCGAGCTCGACCCCGCCGCCGAGCCCGGCCCGGCGCTCACCGCGCCCTTCAGCGCACAGTCGGCGGGCGGACCGCCCTGGCACGTGTTCCGGCTCGTCGCGTCGTCGGCGCACGCCGTGCAGACGGTGGAGCCGCACGGCGCGACGCGCTGGCGGTTCTAGGGCGTGTCTCTCAAGTCCGCGCCGTCGCGAGCGGCGTTTGCGGCCGATCTGGCAAGGCGGAGCAGCGAAGGCGGGCCACATCGACAACAGAGCCCGTCGAGTCTGCGACCCCGTCACTCGCGAGCCGCCAGATCGAGTCGCAAACACCGCGCAGCAGGCGCGGACTTGGGAGACACACCCTAGGGGTTGATCGCCTGGAGCAGCCGGGCGGCCTTCCACTCGGTCTCGGCGTGCTCCTCGTCGAGGTCGCTGGCGACGGTGATCCCGCCGCCGGTGCCGAGCACGTACTCGTCGCAGCCGCCCGCCGTCACCAGCGACCGGATGATGACGCCGAGGTCGGCCCGGCCGTCGCCGGAGATCCAGCCGAACGCGCCGGAGTAGGCCCCGCGCGGGCTCGCCTCGACCTCCTCGATGATCTCCATCGTGCGCAGCTTGGGCGCTCCCGTCATCGATCCGGCCGGGAAGAGCGCGCGCAGCGCCCCGACAGTCGTGACGTCGTCGCGCAGCCGGCCGCGCACCGTCGAGACGAGCTGGTGGACCGAGGCGTAGGACTCCACCTCCATCAGCGCCGGTACGGCGACCGTCCCGACGTCGCACACCGTCGCGAGGTCGTTGCGGAGCAGGTCGACGATCATCAGGTTCTCGGCCCGGAACTTCGGGTCGCTCGCGAGCCGCTCGCGCGCCTCGGCGTCCTCGGCCGGCGTGGCGCCGCGCGCGGTGGTGCCCTTGATCGGCTTGGTCTCCAGCGTGCGGTCGTCGGTGACGAGGGCGTAGCGCTCCGGCGACGAGCTGAGCAGCCAGGCCCGGGCGCCCGCGACGTCGTGCTGGAGGAAGCCCGCATAGGGCGCCGGGTTGAGCGCCCGCAGCCGCAGGTACGCCGCCGCGGGGCTGAGCGGGCTGCTCGCCCGGGTCCGGTAGGTCAGGTTGACCTCGTAGGAGTTACCGGCGTGCAGGTGCTCCTGGACCGTCGCGAACGCCGCGGCGTAGGCCGCGGGCGTGGCCACCGGCGGCGGCGCACCGCCCGCACCCAGACTGGTCGCGGGCGGGGTGATCGGGTGCTCGTACTCGCGCAGGTGCGAGGGCCGCAGCCACACGGCGTCGGGCAGGTCCGGGTCGGGCGTGGCGGGGAGGTCGGCGCGGGCGGCGTACCCGAAGTAGCCGAACCACTGGTCGGTCGGGCTCCCGGCCGCGAGCTCGGCCTCCAGCACGGCGAACGGGTCGTCGCCGACGACCTCCGCCCGCCCCCCGGCGTGCCGGCTGACCTCGCGCCGCGCGGCGTCGTAGGTCAGCGAGACGTCGTCGTCGTCGAGCCAGCCGAGGATCGACCGGCGCCGCGACCAGTCCCGCGCACCCCCACCGTCGAGCCACACGCAGCGGTCGTGCCGAGCCTGGATCCGGGCGAACGCCTCGGCGGGGTCGCCCTGGGTCACCATCGGCCGAGGAAGTTCTCGACGAGGCGAGCGCCGTGCTCGGTGAGCACCGACTCGGGGTGGAACTGCACGCCCATGATCGGCAGCGTCACGTGTTCCACGCCCATGGTCAACCCACTGCGCTCGTCGACCGCCGTCGCCCGCAGGCTCGCGGGCAGCTCGACCGCCGCCAGCGAGTGGTAGCGGATCGCCTCGAACGGCGTCGGCACTCCCGCGAACAGCCCCGCCCCGTCGTGCCGGACCCGGGCGCTGACGCCGTGCCCGGGCGCGACGCGGGCGACCCGGCCGCCGTACGTGGTGACGATGCCCTGCATGCCCAGGCAGACCCCCAGCACCGGCCGGGTCCCGGCGGCCAGCACCGCCCGGCCGACGGCGAAGTCGCGCTCGTCGTCGGGGTGACCGGGGCCGGGCGAGAGGATGACGTACGCGTGGCTCAGGACGTCGTCCGCGGCGACCTCGTCGTGCTGGACCACGGTCGGCAGCACGCCGGTGACGCCCGCGACCAGGTGCACCAGGTTCCAGGTGTAGGAGTCGTGGTGGTCGACGACCACCACGTCAGGCGCGCTCACCCGGGGCTCACAGCAGGACGGCGGACACCAGGTCGTGCACGATGTCGAAGCCCCGCTCGGTGAGGATCGACTCGGCGTGGAACTGCACGCCCCGGTAGTGCGGGCCCGCGAGGGCGTCCACGTCACCGGTGGTCGCGTCGGCGTCGACGCTCACGCCGGGCGGCAGGTCGTCGCCGGGCGCGACCCGGCCGACGAAGGTGTTGTAGAAGCCGACCTTCTCGGGGCGGCCACCGAGCAGCACCGAGGCCTGCGTGCCCTGGAAGACGATGTCCTTGTAGGCGAGCGGGATGCCGAGCTGGTGGCACAGCGCCTGGTGGCCGAGGCAGACCGCGACGAACGGCTTCTCGTGGGCGAGCAGCCAGGCGACGGCGGCGCGCAGCTGGGCCATCTTGGGGTCCGCGTCGTCGCGCGGGTCACCCGGGCCGGGACCGACGATGACGAGGTCGTAGCCGTCGAGGACGCCGTCGGCATAGTCCTCGTGCCGTACGACGGCGCTGGTCATGCCCATCCGCGCGAGCATGTGGCGCAGCATGTTCACGAAGTCGTCCTCGCCGTCGAGGATGACCGCGCTCTTGCCCGCCAGCCGCGGGTCGGACGGCGTGCCCGCCTGGTCGGCGAGCCAGAAGCCGGAGAGCCGGTTGTTGCGGCTGTTGAGGGCGATGAGGACCTCTTCGTCGGCGACGAGGGTCGCGACGTCGGTGGTCGGGATCGGCGCGGGCGGCACCAGGCCGAAGGCGGAGAGGATGCCGCCGGCCTTGGCGTGCGTCTCCGCCACCTCGTACGCCGGGTCCGAGTCGCGCACCAGGGTGGCGCCCGCGGTGACCTTGAGGCTGCCGTCGAGCGCGACGTCGGCGGTACGGATGACGATCGGGCTGTCGACGACGGGGGCGCCGTCGGCGTCGCGGCCGAAGAGGGCGAGCGCGGAGGCGTAGTAGCCGCGGCCCTCGGGCTCGTACTGCTTGATCAGCCGGCAGGCGTTCTCGACGGGCGAGCCGGTGACCGTGGCGGCGTACATGGTGTCGCGCAGGACCTCGCGCACGTCGCGGGTGGTGCGGCCGGCGAGGAGGTACTCGGTGTGGATGAGGTGGGTCATCGGCTTGAGGAACGGCCCGAGCACCTGGCCGCCCTCGGTGCAGATGTCGCACATCATCTTGAGCTCTTCGTCGACGACCATGAAGAGCTCGTAGATCTCCTTCTCGTCGCGCAGGAACTCGCGCATCCGCGCCTCGGTGCTGCGGGTGTCGCCGGCGGGCGGGCGCAGGTGGAAGGTGCCGGAGATCGGGTTCATCCGCACGTCGCCGCCGTGCACCGAGACGTGCCGCTCGGGCGAGGCGCCGATGAGGAAGCGGTCGCCGGTGAAGAAGACGAACGTCCAGTACGCCCCGCGTTCGCGCTCGAGCAGCCGGCGGTAGACGGTGAGCGCGACCTCGGCGCTCCAGTCGGCGACCACCGCGCGGTAGTTGCGGCCGACGACGAGGTTCGCCCCCTCGCCCTGGCCGATCTCCTCGTCGATGATCGAGGCGACGATCTTGGCGTACTCCTCGTCGGAGGTCTCGAAGCCGCCACGCTCGGTGAACTCGACCGGGACCTCGTCGATCGCCGCGACCACGTCGGCCACGGAGAACTCGTGCTCCTCCTGGACGTCGACGACGACGAGCGGCGTACCGTCGTCGTGAGCGTCGAAGCCGCGCTCGGACACCTGCCGGAAAGGTACGGCGACCAGCCGGTCGCAGATGTGCCCCGGCTCCGGAACCCCCGTCTCGAGCGGGATGTCCATGATCGACTCGACGATGCTGCGGCTGCCGCCGAGGACGCCGACGGTGTCGCGGTCGCCCGCCCGGGTGGAGCGCCGGATGATCGCCCAGGCCTCGTGCCCCTGGACGGCCGTGATGGCTTCCCGGGCGGTGAGGGGGGTGCTGGGCTGATCAGACATGGCACCGATTCTAGGAGTGGCGAGGATTCGGGCGCGCCCGCGTCCGGAACGGGAGCCCCCTAGACCCCGAGCGCGACGAACGCCGCCGCCGTACCGGCCGCCACCGCATCCCCCGCCGTACGACGGCGCACGGCGAGCAGCGCCGCCGCGGGGTCGCTCCCGGCGGCCAGGGCCGCGTGCAGGTCGACCATGAGCGCGGCCGTGGCCGCGTCGTTGACCTCGCCGACGCTGCTGACCAGGCCCGCGGTGCCGAGCGCGAACAGGGCCGCGGCGAGCCCGAGCAGCTCGTCGGCGCCGACCGGGGCCAGGACGCCGGACTCGCACGCCGACAGCACAACCCGGTACGGCGCCCGCGCGAGCCGCTCCAGGTCGTGCACGGTGAGCGGCCCGTCCGCCAGGTCGAGCGCGGAGAACAGCGGGCTGTCCGCGCGGAACCGTCCGTGGGTGGCGAGGTGGGCCAGCCGGGCGCCGTCGAGGTGAGCCAGCACGGCCTCCACGGTGGCCCGGTCGCCGTCGAGCAGCACGGCCTCGGGGTGCCGGGCGGCGAGGACCGGCACCTCGGCCCCGCCCGAGGCCAGGTCGGGCCCGGCGACGAGCACGGTGCCGACGCCCGCGCCCGCGCCGGGGCGCGCGGCCCGGGCCCGCAGCCACTGACCGGCGGACGGGACGACCGCGAACGGGCGGGCGTCCAGCGCGGGCAGCAGCGACCACGCCAACCCGTGCAGGCGGGCGGTCGGGGCGAGCACGACGGGACCGTCGGGCAGCAGCCGGACCGCGTCGCCGAGCACCGCCTCCTCGAGCCGCCGGCCGATCGCGGCCGGGTCGGCGGGGCGGCCGCGGGCGGCCCGGCGCAGCAGCATGCCGGCCGGACCCAGGAGGGCGATGACGTCGGCGGTCGCGCCGGCCACGCGACGCCGTACGGTCCCGCGGTGGGCGACGAGGACGTGCAGCACCCCGTCGACGTCGACGAGCTCGACCAGGCAGGTGTCGTCCGCGGCGGTCGCGGCGAGGACCTCGTCGACGCTCACGCCCCGGTGCCGCGCGGCCGCGGCCGTCTGCTGGTGGCTCTCGGCCCGGACCGCGCGCTCCAGGCGGCGCCGCTCACGCTCCAGGTCCTCGACGGGGGCGCCGTCGCGCCGCGTCTCGGTGAGCCGGCGGCCGTTGTCGCGCAGCGCGGCCAGCGCCGCGGAGGTGCTCCCGGCGTCGGAGGTCGCGGGCGGCTGGGCCAGCGCCGTGGCGCGGGTCCGCTCGCTCCAGCGCAGCAGGCTGCGGGGGTCCTGGGCCGCGTGCCGCAGTGCGAGCGCGGTCAGCTCGCGGCCGTGGGCGGTCGCCAGGGCGCGCAGCTCGGACGAGCCGATCAGGCGCCGGTGCTCGTCGAGCGCGTCGAGGCCCGCCGCGGCCGCGCGGAGCACGCCGCCCCGGTCGCCGTACGCCTCGCGGTCCAGCGCCCGGGCCTGCCAGGCGCCCGCCCGCACCAGCGCGTTCGGGTTCCGGCGGTACGCCGCGGCGCGCTCCCACGCGCCGTGCCGCGCGTCGGCAGGCCCCAGCCGTCCGGCCAGGGTGAGCGCGAGCGGTGCCTCGTCGGCCCGCTCCGCGTCGAGCGCGTCGGCGACCGCGCGCGCCTCGGCCGGGCCACCCCGGACCTGGAGGGCGACCAGCCGCGCTCGCAGCGCGAACCAGGTCCGGCCCTGCCGCACGAAGCGGTCCCGCGCCGCCCGCGCCTCGACCAGCGCCTCCTCCGGCGCACCGGCGGCGAGCAGCGCCTCGGCCAGCGCGAGCCGGAACTGCGCGTCCTCGTGCGGCGCCAGCGTGGTGCTCGCCCCGTAGTCGCGCAGCAGCCGCGCCGCCTCGGGAGCCAGCCCCGCCCGGCGGTACGCCGCCGCGTGGAGCGCGACCGCCTCGAAGCGCGAGGGCCGCCCGGCCGCACGGTGGGCGGCCAGCACCTCGCCGTAGATCCGCAGGCAGGCCGCCAGGTCGCCCCGCGCACCGGCGATCTCGGCGAGGTTCTCGACGGCCTTGAGCCGCTCGACGGCCGCCCCCTCGGCCGCCAGGACCCGCTCCCCCGCGACGACCTCGCGCTCGGCGGGATCGACCTGGCCGAGCGCGAGATGGACGTGCCCGAGCCAGATCCGGGCCCGCGCCTCCCACAGCGGCAGTCCGGCCTCGGCGGCGCCGTCGCGGGCGGCGGTCAGCACCGGCAGCGCGTCGGCGAACCGGCCGACCACGGCCAGCGTGCCGCCGTACCGGAGCAAGACCTGGGCGCCCACCGCCCCCTGAGCCCCCGCGCAGGCGCGCGTCAGCTCGGCGAGACCCGCGGTGGTCCGGCCCGCGAACACCAGGGTGGTGCCGTACGTCGCCCGCACGTCCCGCTCCCGATCGGCATCTCCGCTCCGCCGGGCGTCCGCGATCCCCGCGCGCAGCGCCGCCAGCGCCTCGGGGATCCGGCCCCGGTCGCGGTGCACGATGCCCTGGGCGTGGTGCGCGAAGGACCGGGCCCTCGGGTCCGTCGTACCGGCGAGCAGGGCCGTGGCCCGGAGCACCGTCGCGTCGGGGTCCTCGTTCGCGAGCCCGAGCAGCTCTTCCACCGACTCCATCGACGACCTCGCATCCTTGTCCGGCCCGCGGAGCGGGCACTACGGTAGCGCCGCCGGGAGTCCGCACCACCGGCTCGGACCACAGGAGCG
Source organism: Pimelobacter sp. 30-1 (assembly GCF_018831735.1). Lineage (NCBI taxonomy): Bacteria > Bacillati > Actinomycetota > Actinomycetes > Propionibacteriales > Nocardioidaceae > Pimelobacter > Pimelobacter sp. 30-1. The sequence goes on along the minus strand of NZ_NHTS01000001.1, from coordinate 329,546 downwards.
GCCATGAACGATTCCGTCCGTCCCCCCGCGCCGGGAGCGCGCCTGAGCCCTCGGGACGCCGAGCGGCTGCGCATCCAGGTCGGCGTCATCCGCAAGGCGTTGAAGCACAAGATCGGCACCGGCCCGGTCAAGGGCTCGGTCCCGCCCCGTGACGACGAGGCGCACTACCTCTTCCGGGCCGGCCACGCGCTGGTCCGCGAGAAGGACGCCACCCGCATCGACCGGTTCTTCGCCGCCCGGGGCAAGGAGTTCCGCGGCGGCCTGGTCCGCAAGGAGACCCGGATGCCCGGGCTCACCCTGGTCGCGCTGCCCCAGCGGCTCGACGGGCGCGACGACGTCCTGGCCACGCTCGACGAGCTCGACCGCGACCTCGGCCCGGGCCTGGTGACGCCGGACCACGTCGTCTACGTGACCCCGACGGGCACCCTGTGCCCGGCCACCGAGCCGATCGCCGGCAAGGACCTGCCGGACGCCGTCTTTCCCCCGCCCGCGTGCGATCCCTCGATCGGCAAGGGCGTCCGGGTCGGGGTGGTCGACACCGGGATGTGGATGCCGGCCGTGACCAGCCCGGTCACGCCCTGGCTCGACGGGGTCGTCGCCGACCCGGCCGACCAGGAGCTCGTCGACCCTGCCGACATCCATCCCTACGCCGGCCACGGCACCTTCGTGGCGGGCGTGGTCCGCTGCCTGGCGCCCGGGACCCGGATCGAGGTCGAGGGCGTGCTCACCCACGGCGGCGCGGTGTTCGAGTCCGACATCGTCGCCCAGCTCGACGAGGCCCTGCGCGACGACGACCACCCCCAGCTGATCAGCATCTCCGCGGGTACCCACACCCGGCGCGACTTCGCGTTGCTCGCCTTCGAGATCCTGGCCGCGGCGCACGGGCTCGACGACGGCGAGGAGACGCTCGTCATCGCCGCGGCCGGCAACGACGCCAGCAGTGACCGGTTCTGGCCCGCGGCGTTCCCGTGGGTGGTCTCGGTCGGCTCGGTCGATCCCGACGGCGCGGTCTCGGACTACTCCAACGTCGGGACCTCCTGGGTCGACGTCTACGCGCGCGGGCGCGACCTGGTCAACGCGTTCCCGCAGGGCACCTACACCTGCTACGAACCGCCGCACCTGGGCGAGGTCCGGGAGTTCGACGGCCTCGCCCGCTGGAGCGGTACGTCGTTCGCGACCCCCGTCGTCACCGGGCTCGTCGCGGCCCGGATGAGCGCGACCGGCGAGCCCGCGCGGACCGCCTGGGCCGCCGTGCACGCGGCCGGCACCCCGTCGGTCGACCCGCGCGGCGGGCACATCACGACCGTGGGGCCGCTGACCTGAGCCTGGCTCAGAGGGTCACCCAGGGCGTGGTGAGCACGCGGTCGTCGCGCTCGACCACCACCCGCAGCGGTCCCGGCGCGACGCCCTCGACCCGGAAGAAGCCGGACACGTCGGCCCGCACCGCCACCGGCGCGGCGTCCGTCCGCTCCAGGCGGACCACGGCGCCCGGCTCACCGACGACCTCGCCGAGCAGCTCGCCGCCGGCGAGGTCGTGCTCCAGCTCGAGGGTCAGCCCGGCCTGCTCGAACGACAGCGTGCGCGGCCCTGCGGCACCCGCGTCCGACGAGCGGACCGCGGCCCCCGCGTCGAGCGCCGAGTCGTGCAGCAGCGCCGCCAGCTCGGCGTCGACCGCACGCCAGGTGAAGGCCGCGCGGGCGGCGTCCCGGCGGCGCTGGGGGACGGCGGCCCCGTCGGCCAGCGCCCGGCCCAGCAGCGCGAGCAGCTGGTCGTCGCTCAGGTTCTCGTGCTCACTCATCCGAGCCTCCCCACGAGGTCGGGGCCGAGCCCGCGCAGGGCGCGGGTCCGGCGCAGCTGGTCCAGGGCGCGGGCCCGGGTGGGCCCGATGCTGCCGATCGGCATGCCGAGCAGGCGGCTGATCTCCTCGTAGGCGACCGGCGGGTCGGCGAGCAGCAGCAGGAGCAGCTCGCGCCGCGCCGCGGGCAGCTCGGCCAGCGCCTCGGCCAGCACGTGCACGCGCTCGGCGTCGAGCAGGCCGGCATCGGTGGTGTCCTCGGTGACCGCGTCGAGCCCCGCGTCGTCCTGGGGGTCGACCGGACGGACCCGGCCGCGGGCGGCGAGCAGGCGCAGGCACTCGTTGCGGGTGGTGGTCCGGATCCAGCCCGGCAGCGCGTCCGGCTCCCGCAGGTCGCCGAGGTGCTCGACCAGCCGCAGCCACACCGTCTGGCTGACGTCGTCGCCGTCGGCCTCGGTGAGCCGGTGGCGCCGGACGATCGCCTCGACGAGCGGCAGGAAGCGGTCGACGATCGTGTCCCACGCATGCTGGTCTCCTTCCCGCGCGGCGGGGACGAGCATCGAGAGCGGACCGGTCACGGGGGCATCGTCCCGCACAACAGACCCCCGGGCCAGCAGGCGTGATACATCGCATCTCCGGGTATCAGGAGCCGCATGCCCCCGCTCCTCCTTCCACCTGCGGTTTCCCCGTCCGCAGTCCCGGAAGGACCCCCTATGAGCTGGACCGAGACGCACGAGCGCCTCCGCATCATCCGCGAGGTCGAGGCGGTCGCCGCCGCCGACATGAGCGGCGCGGTGCCCTGGCGCGTGGAGTGGCAGCGGTACTTCGACGGACCCGACGGTCTCGTCGCCGCGCTCCGGGCCCGCTGGCTGCGCATGTGCGAGGCCCAGCTCGACGCCGCGCAGGGCGAGGACCAGCTCCACGACGCGCACCGCCGGCTGCGTCGTACGGAGTCCGGGGTGCTCGAGATCCTCCGCAACGTCGAGGCGCGCGACGGCGCCGACCTCGACGTCCTCAGGCTGGCGGGCCCGCGCCGCTCTTCCACCCTCCTCCCGGAGCGGGCCCGCCACACCTCTCCCCGACGTGGGGGCGCGGCATGAGCCTCGGCGCGACGTACGTCGCCGCGACCACCCGGCTGCCGCTGCTCGACCGGCGCGAGCGCCAGGTGCTCCAGCTCGTCGCGCTCGGCAGGAGCCGCGACCAGATCGCGGCCCAGCTCTACCTGGATCCGGTCGCCGTCGAGGAGCTCTGCACGCGGATCTTCGCCACCCTCGAGCTGACGCCGACACCGCACCTGGACCGGCGGATGCTGGCGGTGCTCACGCTGGGCCAGTCCGCTCCCTAGACCCGACGGCGACGCGGACCGCCTCCGCGCCCCGGCCTGTGGGGGGCCGGGCGCGGGGCGGGACGCGACCAGACCCCGTGCCCGCGCACCCGGATGAGAGGTGCGGTGGACACGGGGCCGGCGGGGCCGGCGACCGGGTGGGGCCAGGTCGCCGGCCCTTCACGGCCGACTCGATGATGGGGACAGGGCGAGCGACGGCCGTGGTTCGGGGGCGTGCGGCTAGCGCACGACGGCCAGGACGGCGGGAGCGGCGAAGGCGAGCACGACGAGCGCCGCACCGAGCACCACCTGCACCCGGGCGCGCCGCGAGCGGCGGTGCCGTCGCCGGACCGGGCTGGTCTTCATCTGCATGCTGGTGCTCTCCTCGTGGCGCCGGTGTCGCTAGCAACCTAGGGACGCCGGGGCGGGCCTCACCAGCGATCTCCGGCGGGCGTGCGCAAAACGCCGATCCCACGGGGCGTTCGGCGACGGCGGCGGTCTGAGATGCGCTCCTGATCGCCGATTTGCGAACAGTCGTCGACGTTCTGCGATCCCCACCACCCGCGCTGCGTTGGGCGCGAGTGTGAGGGAGGAGCACCCGCCGGAGGACCACGCCCGGCTCGACGTCGCCGGGCGCGACGCGTGGTCGGAGCTGGTCGCCGGCGCCTTCGTGCCGCTGCGCGTCGACACCGACGAGCCCGGCTTCCGCGGCGCGATGCGCGAGCAGCTGGTCGGCGACCTCGCGATCAGCCAGGTCGCCTCGACCCGGGTGACCGTCTCGCGCACGGCCCGGTCGACGCTGACCGATCCGCGCGAGGTGGTGATGCTGTGCCTGTTCCTGCGCGGGAGCGGTACGACGGTCCAGGACGGCCGGATCGCCCAGTTCACCGGGGGCGGCGGCTTCCTCCTCGACGGCGACCAGCCCTACAGCCTGCGCTTCTCCGACGGCAACGAGGTGCTCGCCCTGCGCCTGCCCCGGCAGTACCTGGAGATCAGCAACCACACGCTGGGCCGGCTCACCAGCCGCGAGGTCCCCAAGAGCGCCGCCGGGCTCAACGTGCTGCGCCGCTACCTCTCCGGCCTGGTGGCGAGGCGCGGCCCCCTGCCGCAGGAGCAGCTCGAGCAGCAGCACGAGCTCGCGCTCGAGCTGCTCCACGCCGCGCTGCACCCGATGGTCTACTCCGAGCGCTCCCGGGCGCTGATGAGCGGCGCCGCCATCTTGGCCAGCGCCCGCTGGTTCATCGAGGTGCACCACGCCGATCCCCGGCTGACCGTCGAGGACGTCGCCCGCGAGTTCATGGTCTCGCGCCGGCACCTGGAGACGCAGTTCGCGCGCCTCGGGCCCGGGCCGGCGGCGTACCTGCGCCGGGTGCGGCTGCGCCACGCCGCGCGGCTGCTCCGCACCGGGCGGCGCGGCCAGGTGGCGGCGATCGCGGCGGCGTCCGGGTTCAGCGACGTCAACACGTTCGTCCGGGCCTTCCGCCGCGAGTACGGCGCCACGCCCGACGAGTGGCGCCGCAGCGAGCAGCGCGGACCCGGCCCCGGCGCCGCGGGACGCCGGCGGACCGGTCTGCTCAGCGACCTCAGCGGCTTCGACTGGACCGATCCGGGCTTCGACGCGTGACCTGAGCCACGTCCCCGGGCTGAAAATCGACGATTTGCGCACAGTCCCCCGCATTCTGCGAACAGAACGCGGCCGCGCGTGGTTAGGCATTGCGTGAACGACACCCCGCCCAGCGAGCGCCTGGCCGTGACCGGTCTCGAGGAGTGGTCACAGCTGTGCAGCACCGCCTACGTGCCGCTCGAGGTCAGCGCCACCCCCGACTTCCGCGGCGCCCTGCGCTCGCGCGAGCGCGGCCCGCTCAGCCTCAGCCAGGTCGGCGCGACCCCCTCGACGGTCCAGCGCACCAGCCGGCTGGTCACGACCGACCCGCGCGAGGCGCTGCTGTTCGCGGTCTTCCTGCGCGGCCGCGGGGTGATCTCCCAGCACGGGCACGCGGAGCCGGTGCGGGCCGGCGGCGGCTACGTCCTCCAGACCGACCAGCCCTACGGCCTGCGGCTCACCAGCGACAACGAGCTGCTCATCCTCCGGGTCCCGGCCGAACTCACCGGGCTCGACCCCGACGCGCTGCCCACGATCGCCGGGCGGGTGCTGCCGCCGGGCACCGCCGAGATCGAGGTGCTCGCCCGTGAGCTCGCCACCGCGCTGCTCGCCGACGAGTCCACCCCGGCCGCGGCCGGCCCCGAGCTCCTGCTCGACCTGCTCCGCGCCGTCACCCACCGCACCCGCTACGGCGAGCGCTCCCGGCCCTACCTCAGCGGCCCGGCGCTGTGGGCGAGCGCGCGCTGGTACCTCGAGCGCCACCACACCGACCCGCGGCTCAACCTCGACGACGTCGCCGCCCGGTTCATGGTCTCGCGCCGCCACCTCGAGCAGCAGTTCGTGCGCCACGGCTCCGGCCCGGCGACCTACCTGCGCAACGTACGCCGCGAGCGCGCCGCCCACCTCCTGCTGGCCGACCGCTCCACCACCGTCGCCCGAGTGGCCCGGTCGGCGGGCTTCGCCGACGTCGACACCTTCATCCGCGCCTTCCGCCGCCACCACGGCCAGACCCCCGCCGAGTGGCGCCGGCACCAGCCGATGACCCCGAGCGGCAACGCCCGCGCGACGCGGCTGCCGTCCCGGACGCCGGCGATGCTCAGCGACCTGCGGCGCTGGACGAGGCCGGCGGATGCTCCGTTTCTCGCACCCCCCGGACACGAGAAACGGAGCACGCCCACGTCGGAACCTTGGAGAGGGACGACGCCGGCAGGCCCCGGGCACGTGATGAAGGGAGACGGGCCCGGGACTCGGTGCTCACGCTAGACAGACGCCCGCACCGAGGGCCACGCCAGCGGCCGGACTGTGCGCAAATGGTCGATTGCTCCCCCGTCGCACCGCTCAGGAGGACGCCGGACCGCCGCTCTCCTCGGCGCGCAGGGTCATCTTGCGCAGCAGCCGGTTGACCGTGGCCAGCTCGCGCGCGGTGAGCGCGTCGGCCAGCGCGTGCTCGGCGTCCCCGCGGATGTCCATCGCCCGGCGCCACACCGCCAGGCCCTGCTTGGTGACGTCGACGATCACCCGGCGCCGGTCGTCGACCGACGGGATCCGCCGGATCCAGCCGGCCTTCTCGAGCCCGTCGAGGCGCCCGGTCATCCCGGCGCCGGAGACGCCCACCTCGGCGGCCAGCTCGGTGGGCGAGGCGGAGCCGGGGGTGTCCCGGATCATCAGCGCGTGCAGGGTGTCGTACTCGAAGTCGGTCAGGCCGACCTCGGCCAGCGCCGCGGCCTTGGCGTCGCGCAGGTGGCGCGCGAGCCGGCCGACCCGGGTGAAGACGCCCTCGACGTCCTCGTCGAAGTCGAGGTCGAGCCAGTGGTCGCGCCACCGGGCGACGTGCCGGTCGGTCCAGTCCTCCACCATGGCTGGAGCGTAGCGCCGGACTCCTTCGGCGACCGAATACTTCGCTTGCGAATACTTAGGCGGCGAAGTATCTTCGATCGGTGACCCCGCCCGACAGCGCGACCGAGACCGCGACCGAGACGACCCCCGTCGTCCCGTCGCCGCTGGCCTCGCGCGACTTCCGCGCGCTCGTCGGCGGCGTGGCGGTGGGCGCGCTGGGCTCGGCGATGACGCCGGTGGCGCTGGCGTTCGCGGTGCTCCACCTCGGCGGCTCGGCGACCCAGCTCGGCCTGGTCGTGGCGGCGTTCTCGGCGGCCGAGGTCGTCACCATCCTGTACGGCGGCGTGCTCGGCGACCGGCTGCCCCGCCAGCTCCTCATGCAGGGCTCGTCCGCAGCGACCGCGCTCAGCCAGGCCGTCTGCGCCGCGGTCCTCATCACCGGGCACGGCTCGATCCTGTTCCTCAGCCTGATCGGCATGGTCAACGGCTGCCTCGGTGCCCTCGCCCAGCCGGCCTCCAGCGCGATGACGCGCGCGACGGTCACCGAGGAGCAGCTCCCGCGCGCCGTCGTCCTGCGCAGCCTGGCCAGCCAGACGGCGTCCGCGGTGGGCTTCGCGCTCGGCGGCGTGATCGTCGCCTTCGCCGGGCCGGGCTGGGCGATCGCCGTCGACGCCGGCACCTACGCGGTCGCGGCGATCCTCTTCTCGCTGATCAGGGTGGCGCACACGCCCTCGGGCTCTCACGAGCGGATCCTCAGCGAGCTCGCCGACGGCGCCCGCGAGGTGCTGCGGCACACCTGGCTGTGGCTGCTCATCGGCCAGGCGCTGCTCTACCACCTGTTCTACGGCGGCGCGCAGGGCGTGCTCGGACCGATCGTCGTCGGCGACACCTGGGGCGCCGAGGCCTGGGGCTGGGCGCTCTCGGCGCTCATGGCGGGCTTCGTCGCCGGCGGCCTGGTCGCGCTGCGCTGGCGCCCGCGGCACCTGCTCCGCTGGGGCGTGCTGATGCTGTCGCTGACTGCGGCCTTCCCCCTGGCGATGGCCCTGGCCGGGCAGGTCTGGCTGGTGCTGCTCGGCGCCTTCGTGCACGGCGTCGGGCTCCAGCTGTTCAGCGTCGCGTGGGACCTGGCGATCCAGGAGAACATCGCGCCCGAGATGCTCTCCCGGGTCTACTCCTTCGACCTGGTCGGCTCGTTCGTCTGCCGTCCGCTCGGCTACGCGCTGACCGGGCCGGTCGCCGCCCTGGTCGGCGTCGACCTGTGGCTGGTCGTCATCGCGGCGGTGATCGGGCTCAGCTCGCTGGCCGCGCTCAGCGCGCCGTCGGTGCGCGGCCTGACCCGTCGTACGACGGTCGGGCCGCTCACGCCTCCACAGTGACGGCGACGACCGCGTCGTCGGGCCCGAACCGGACCGCCGGCCAGTAGCCGTCGAGGAAGTGCTCGCCGCAGGTGTCGTCGAGGTGGATCGTGACGGAGCCGTCCTCGTGCGCGACGAGAGCGCTCACCACCAGGTCCTGGGCGGCGTCGTCGAGCTCGGCGACCGGCGGCTCGTCCTCGCTGAACTGCCGGACGACGGCGTCCGTCGCGGTCCGGGCGTGGACGTGCAGCGCCGCGACGACGTCGGCCAGGCGCTGCTCCAACGCCTCGGCCCGGGCCGGGTCGGTGGTGTCGACGAGGAGCTCGGGGGTCACCCGCGGCACGGTACCGCTCAGCGCAGCCGGGCGGTGCGCGGGACCACGAGCGGGGCGCCGCGCTCGCCCGTCTCGACCGCGAGGATCGCGTGGTGCGAGGTCGTCCCGAGGATCGCGGACTGGTTGGCGACGAGCAGCCGGGTGCCGAGGAAGGTCGCGTTCGACGGGCTGTCGAACGGCACCGGGGAGCCGTTGCTGCCCGCGAGGGGAGCCCGGGGGAAGCGGCTGAGCACGCGCCCGTCGGGGCCGAGCTTGACGATCTGGTTGGTGCCGAGCAGGGCGACATAGACGTTGCCGGAGCGGGCGATCCCGAAGCCGTCGGGGAGGTCGAGCGGGCCCGACGTCCAGACCGTGGCGAGCTTGCCGGCGCTGCCGTCGGCCCGCACCGGAACCCGGTAGAGGTGGCCACGGAGCAGGTCGAGCGGGTCGGTGGTCGTCTGCTGCGTGACCAGGAACGAGCGCCGGGCGGCGTCGTAGACCAGGCCGGTGGTGCCGAAGCCGGCCGCACCGGCCAGCTTCTTCGAGCGGAACCACGGGCGCGGCGTACCGCCGGCGGCGGGGATGCGCCAGATGACGTCCTGGCCGTAGTCGCTGACGAACAGGGCCCCGCCGGGTCCCCACGTCGCGTAGTTGGGGATCGGCTTGCCGCCCCGGGCCAGGGCGGGCAGCGTCGCCTGCACCTTGAACCGTCCGGTGCGGGTGTTGAGCGTGAGCACCCGGGACCGCGACTTCTCCAGCAGGACGAGGCGTCCCCGCGCGTCGGACGTGGCGACCTGGACGCCGTGCGGCTTGCCGAGGTCCTGGCCGGGCACGGTCCACGAGCGCAGCAGGGTGCCGCTCGCCGTCCACTCGAAGACCCGCGAGGCGATCTTGTCGCCCATCGGGTTCGTGTAGGTCGCGGCGTAGACGCGGCCGTTGGGCGCCACGTGGACGTAGGCCGGGAAACCCGGCGCGCCGACGCGCGCGAAGACGCGGGTCTGCCACGGCGGGGCTTCCGCGGCCGATGCGGGCGCGACGAGGGCGAGCGCGGCGACGACGGCGAGCGCGAGGAGGCGGGCGATCACAGCTTGTCCAGCACCTCGATCGCGGCGCGCTCGCCGGAGCGGACGGCGCCGTCCATGTAGCCGTTCCAGTAGGTCGAGGTCTCGGTCCCGGCCCAGTGGATGCGGCGGAACGGCGTCCGGATGTGCCGGCCGTGCTGGGTCATCAGGCCGGGGGCGTAGATCGCGGTCGGGCCACCGCCGGTCCAGCGCTCCTTGGTCCAGTCGTGCTCGGTGTACTCGATCGGGCGCAGCGCCTTGTCGCCGAACATCCGGGCGAAGCCCTCGAGGACGGCGGTCCGGCGCTCGGCGACCGAGCGGGTGCCGTACTGGCGCCAGGTCGAGCCGCCGACGAAGGCGAGCAGGATGCCGTGGCCGGTGTCCTTGACGCCGTTGTCGAAGGCCGCGCGGACCGCGCCGGAGTCGGCGATGCCGAAGCCGGTCAGGCCGTCCTCGCGCCAGAACGGCTTGTCGTAGACGGCGTCGCACTTCATCAGCTTGCCCATCTGGAGGTGCTGGAGGAGTGCGCGGCGACCGGCCGGCAGGCCGGGAGCGAAGTCGATGCCGAGGACCTGCTTGGGCGGCGCGGCGACGATCACCCGGCGGGCCTGCACCCGCCCGCGACGGGTGTGCACGCGGACGCCGTGCCCGACGTGCTCGATCCGGGTCACGGCCGCGCCGAGCGCGACGCGCTTGCCGAGCTTCTTGGCCAGCAGCAGCGGCACCCGCTGGGAGCCGCCGACGAAGCGGCTCTCCTGGGCGCCGTCGACGGTGTCGGAGTTGCGCTCGAACGTGCCGATCGTGGCCTCGTTGCCCGAGCACGCGATGTAGTGCAGGACGAAGAGCAGCGAGAGCTCGTCAGGGTCGGAGCCGAAGCCGGGCTGGGTCCAGGCGCGGATGAGGTGCTCGACCCCGCGGCTGTTGATCGTGTTGCGGCGCAGCCAGTCGCCGAGCGTCGTACGGTCCCACTCGGCGGCGCGCGGGTGGGCCCACGGCGCGTCGACGGGGACCTGGGCGGCGAAGGCGTTGAGCCGCTTGAGGGCGAGGGCGGCATCGAGCAGGATCGTCGGGTCCGGCGGGATGGTGCCGGTGAACTCCTGGCGGCCGAGCAGCGTGGAGATGTAGACGTTCTTGCCGGTGACGTACTCGTCGAAGGTCGCGACGCCGAGCTGGCGGGCCAGCCGCTTGATGTGGTCCTGGGTCGGGCCGACGAACGCGCCGCCGGCCTCGATCGTGCCGCCGGTGCGGAGCTCGTGGTTGAGCACCCGGCCACCGACCCGCTTGCGCGCCTCGACGACGAGCACCGACTTGCCGGAGCGGGCGACCTGGCGCGCCGCGACCAGCCCGGCGATGCCGGCGCCGACCACGACGACGTCCACCTTGCGGGGCAGCCGGCCCTGGAGCGTGGCCGCGGTGACCTCCTGCTCGAGGGCGTCCGTGGCGAGCAGGCCGATCGCGGCCGCACCTCCGGCCAGGACTCCACGACGACCCAGCGGACTCGAGCTCAGCGTGCTCACCGGCACCTCCGAAAGATGAATCTGTGTCAGGTTCGGCTTCGGAGGCTACACTGCGCGCATGTCCTCCGCCACCGTCGACGGCCCAACGAACGAGCCGCCGCGCGGTGCCGCCGGTCCGACCCGGCGCCGGCTCCCCACCCAGGCGCGGTCCCGCGAACGGGTCGAGCGGATCCTCGACGCCGCCGCCCAGCTCGTCGTCGCCGAGGGCGTCGAGGGACTCACCACGCGCTCCATCGCCGAGGCCGCCGGGCTGCCCGTGGCCTCGCTGTACCAGTACTTCGCCGACAAGGAGTCGGTCCTCCTCGCCCTCTGCGAGCGGGACATGGCCGAGATGGACGACCAGGTCGCCACCGACCTCGCCCGGCTCGCCGAGAGCGGCGAGCTCTCGCTGGGCGCGATGATCGACACCGCGATGCGCGCGTTCGTCACCGTCTACCACCGGCGTCCGGCGTTCATGCAGATCTGGATGCGCGGGCGGACCAACGCCGCCATCTACGACTACGGCCGCCACCACAACAAGCGGATCGCCGAGAACCTCCTCGCCTTCGGCGTCGACACCGGCCTCATCGCGACCACCCGGTTCGCCACCGAGCAGCTCGTCGCCGTCGCCGAGCTCGCCGTCGAGGTGGGCGACCGCGCCTTCCAGCTCGCCTTCGAGGGCGACCCCCGCGGCGACTCCTTCCTCGTCGACCAGGCCATCGAGCTCGTCACCGGCTACCTCGACCGGATCGCGAGCGAGCAGTGACCGACGCCCTCCGGGCGGACGTCGCCGCGGCAGCGCGACGCCTGGCCGAGGCCGGCCTGCTCGTCGGCACCGCCGGCAACGTCAGCGCCCGTAGCGGCGACCTGGTCGCCATCACCGCGACCGGGGTGGCGCTCGGCTCGTGCACGCCGTCCGAGGTCACCGTCGTGTCGCTGACCGGCGCGGTCGTCGAGGGGACGCTGGCCCCGACCAGCGAGCTCGCCCTCCACCTCGGCGTGTACGCCGACGGGCCCGCCGCCGCGGTCGTCCACACCCACGCCCCCTTCGCGACGGCCGTGGCCTGCGTGCTCGACGCGCTGCCGGTGCTGCACTACCAGCAGCTCGCGCTGGGCGGCGAGATCCGCGTGGCGCCGTACGCGACCTTCGGGACGGACGAGCTCGCCGACCACGTCCGCGCGGGCCTGGAGGGACGCTCCGCCACCCTGCTGGCCAACCACGGCTCGGTCACCGTCGGTGCCTCGCTCGACGCGGCCGTCGAGAACGCCCTGCTCCTCGAGTGGCTGTGCCAGCTCCACCACCGCGCCAGCGCGCTCGGCGCCCCGCGCGTGCTCACCGAGCAGCAGCAGCTCGACGTCATCCAGGCCGCGCTCGCACGCGGCTACGGCACGCCCCAGGAGATCTGAATGACCATGACCGTCGCCGCCGTGGGCGTGCACGTCCTCGACACCCACGTGCTGGGGATCTCCTCGATCCCCGAGGGCTCGGACGGCCAGCTCGTCGACACGATCCGGATGTCCGCCGCGGGCACCGCCGGCGGGACGGCGCTCGTGCTCGCCCGACTCGGAGCCACCGTCCGCTCGTACGGCGCCGTCGGCGACGACCCGGTCGGCGACACGCTGCTGGCCCTGCTGTCGCGCTCGGGCGTCGACGTCGGCGGCCTGGTCCGCAAGCCCGAGGCCCAGACGTCGGCATCGGTGCTGCCCGTCCGCCCCGACGGCGCCCGCCCGGCCTGGCACTGCATCGGAGCGAACGGTGCCTTCACGCTCGCCGACCTGCCGGGCGACGTCCTCGACGGGGTGACCCACCTGCACCTCGGCGGGCCGGAGTTCCTCGGCGGCGACGCGGCCGGCGAGCTGCTCGCCCGGGCGCGGGCTGCGGGGATCACCACGTCGGTCGACGTCCTCGCGCCGGGCGATCCGGACATGCTCGCCTGGATCGCCGCCGCCCTCCCCCACACCGACTACCTCCTGCCCAACGACGAGCAGGTGCTCGGCTTCACCGGCGCCACCTCGCTCGCCGACGGCGCCCGGGCCCTGCTCGCCCAGGGCGTCGGCTGCGTCGCGGTCACCCAGGGCGCCCGCGGAGCGCTCGTCGCCCAGGGCTCGGACGTGACCGAGGTGCCGGCGTACCCGGTGGCGGTGGTGGACACCACCGGCTGCGGCGACGCCTTCTCGGCCGGCTTCCTGCGCGGCCTCTCCCTCGGCCGGGACCCGGTCTCGGCCGCGGCCCTCGGCTGCGCCACCGCCGCCCAGGTGGCGCAGGGGCTCGGCAGCGACGCCGGGACCTACGACCTCGCCTCGGTCGAGGCGCTCACGGCCTAGGCCCCGAGGTGGCACGATCGGCACATGGCGGGCATCACCAGAACCACCCCGGGCGTCGAGGGCCGGGCGCTCAGCCGGCTTCCGTGGCGCCAGCGCAACGCCTGGCTGATCCCCGGCATCGCCGGCGGCATCGCGAACCTGGTCGCGCCCATGATCGGCTCGCCACGGGCCGCCTGGGGGCTGGCCGGGGTGATCGGCGGCGTGCTGTGGCAGCTCGCCTACCGGCGCGACCTGGTCGAGCGGCTGACGTTCCCGGTGGCCTTGGTGACGGTGTCGGGCGTCATGGCGCTGCTCCCGAACGCGACGTTCGAGATGACGGACCACGGCGTGGTGTTCGGGCTGGGGGTGCTCGTCGGGTTGGTGTGGACCGAGCACTGGTCGAGGTGGCGCGACCGGAGGCCGCGGGGAGCGGCGTGACCGGGACGCTCGCCGCCTGACAAGGGGCATGCGCCCCCACGACCCCCGGCGCAGCGGCAACCCGGCGCGCCGAGCGAGCGCCGGCGCCGTGGCACGATCGCGTCCATGGAGACGACGCCGGTGATCCGCCCCCAGACCCCCCAGGACGACGACGCGGTCGCCCGCCTGATCGCCCAGGCCTTCGGCGACGAGGGTACGGCGGTCGTCGACGTCTGGGCCGACGTGGTGGCGCGCGGGCTCGACTGCGCTCAGCTCGTGGCCGTCGAGGACGACGACGAGGGCCGCGTGGTCGGTCACGTGGGTCTCAGCCACGGGTGGCTGGATGCTCGGCAGGCGCTGGTCGACGTGCTGGTGCTGAGCCCGCTGAGCGTCGCGCCCGACCGCCAGGCCGCCGGGATCGGTACGGCGTTGCTGGCCGCCGCGGTCGCCGAGGCCGAGCGGCTGGGGGCGCCGGTGGTGGTGCTGGAGGGCGATCCGGGCTACTACTCGCGGCGCGGGTGGGTGCCGGGCGCGGAGCACGGGATCGAGGCGCCGTCGGCGCGGATCCCGGGGCCGGCGTTCCAGGTGGTGCTGCTGGACGGGCACGAGGAGTGGATGACCGGCCGCGTCGTCTACCGCGAGGTGTGGTGGGAGCACGACGCGACCGGCCTGCGCGACCCGCACCTGGCGCAGGTCGAAGAGGTGCTCACGCGTCGTAGTCGACCCGCAGCTCCTCGGTGACGGGGTGCGCCTGGCAGGTGAGGACGTAACCGTCGGCGACCTCGTCCTCGTCGAGCACGTGGTTCTGGTCCATCACGGCCTGGCCGAGCACGACCTTGGCCCGGCAGGTGCCGCACGCCCCGCCCGCGCATGAGTACGGCGGATCGATCCCCCGCTGCAGGGCGGCGTCGAGCACCGAGTCGCCCGTCGAGGTGAGCGGGAAGGTCGTCTCGGTGCCGTCGAGGGCGACCGTGACCTGGCTGGTGACGTCGGGCAGCGCGAGCGCAGGGCCGGCGACCACGTGGAAGACCTCGGTCAGCACCTGCCCGGTGCCGGGCACCCGGCCGAGCGCGTCGCGGACGTCGTCGACCATCTCCTGCGGGCCGCACAGGAACCAGGCGGCGACGCCGGCCGCGTCCGGCACGAGCTCGGCGACCAGGGCGGGCGTGATCCGGCCGGGGACGACGCCGGGTGCGGTCTCGCGGGAGCGCACGTGGTGCACGACCAGGCGCTCGCCGTACCGGTCCTGCCAGGCGGCGAGCTCGCCGGCGAACATGGTCGACGCGGCCGTCCGGTTGCCGTAGACGAGCGTGAACCGGCTGTCCGGCTCGGCGTCGAGGGTGGTCGCGATGGTGGACATCAGGGGGGTGACGCCCGAGCCGGCGACCACCCCCACGTGGTGCCGTACGGCGGCCGGGTCGAGGCGCACGTGGAAGGCACCGGCCGGCGTCATCACGTCGAGCAGGTCCCCGGCGACCAGCCGCTCGTTGACGTACGTCGAGAACTGCCCGCCCGGCACGTGCTTGACCGCGACCCGCAGGGTGCCGGGTCCGTCCGAGGCCACCGGCGCGACGAGGGAGTAGCTGCGCCGCACCTCCTCGCCGTCGATCACCGCACGCAGCGTGAGGTGCTGCCCCTGCACGTACCGGTACGACGCCACGAGGTCGTCCGGCACGTCGAAGGTGATCGCGACGGCGTCGCTGCTCACCGGCTCGACCGCGCGCACCCGCAGCGGGTGGAAGGTGGGCCGGCGGGTGATCTCGTCGGTGAGCCGGCGCCAGGTGCGGTACTCGCTGGGTGTCAGCGAGCGGCCGAACCACGTGGAGATGGCGGCGTTGCGGTCGAGGTAGGCCTGCTCGTTGCGCCGCCACGCACGGATGTAGCGGTAGAACGGGATGCTCGGGTGCAGGTGGTGCACCAGGTGGTAGTTCTGGTAGACGAACAGCGGCGTCAGCAGGCCCTCGCCGCCGACCCGCACCCGGGTCGCGCGGTACTTGTCCTCGCGCTGGGTCACGGTGAGCCCGTGGTGCGGCAGGTAGTCGAACCACCAGGCCAGGATGAGCATCCCGATGCGCTGGGGCAGCAGGAACGCCCAGAACAGCTCGCTCCCGTAGCCCGCCGCCGCGATGGCGACGAAGCCGCCGATCACCGCGGTGAAGAGCGTGAAGGTCGCGGCCACCTCGCGCCGCGGGCGGTCCCGCAGCCGGCTCAGGTAGAACACGACGTACCAGATGTCGATGGTCGCCCAGCGCAGCGGCAGCTGCCAGGCCGGCCCCTCCTCGCACCAGGCGTCGGGGTCGATCGACTTGGGCTCGTTGGTGTTGCGGTGGTGCTCGATGTGGATGAACTTCACCAGTGGGTACGTCGCCCACGGCACCACGAGCAGCACCGAGAGGTGCCCGAGCGCGTTGTTGGCGCGGGTGTGGGTGCTGATCGCGTGATGGGTCGACTCGTGCAGCACGCTGAACATCAGGAACGTGACCGCGGCGCCCATGGGCACCGTCAGCCAGGGCGTGAGGTCCCACACCAGCACGCCCGCCATCTCGACGGCGAACAGCGCCAGCGTGCCGACGTACAGGGCGACGGTGGGCCAGGCCATCGCCGGAACCCGCTCACCGGGGTCCGGCAGTCCCGAGACGGACTGGGGGAGCTGAGCACGCGGCGCCGCCGGGGCGGTCGTGGTCGGAAGGCTCTGCATGGGACGTGAACGTAGGAGCCCGGACCCCCTCAGGGCCTTGGACACCAGTCCCAAATTGCACCCTGCATTTGTCCGCAGGCCCGTACCTGCGGGGATGCGCGGTCCCGAGACTGGGCGCCATGACGACGATCGCGGTCGAGAACCCTGCCACCGGACAGGTCATCGGCACCGTCCCCGACCTGAGCGCGGACGACGTCGCGGCCGCGGCCCGCCGGGCCCGCGCCGCGCAGCCCGCCTGGGCCGCCCTCGGATACGACGGCCGCGCGGCCGTCCTGCGCCGGATGCAGCGCTGGATCGTCGACCACACCGACGAGGTGGTCGCGACGATCTGCGCCGAGACCGGCAAGGCCTACGAGGACGCGCTGCTGGCCGAGGTCAACTACGGCGCCGCGGCGTTCGGCTTCTGGGCCAAGGAGGCGCCGCGCTACCTGGCCGAGACCAGGATCCGCTCCAGCCAGCCGCTCGTGGCGGGCAAGCGGCTGGTCCAGCGCTACAAGCCGCTGGGCCTGGTCGGCGTGATCGGGCCGTGGAACTACCCCCTGACCAACTCGTTCGGCGACTGCATCCCCGCGCTGGCCGCGGGCAACGCGGTGCTGCTCAAGCCGTCGGAGGTGACGCCGATGACCTCGCTGCTGCTCGCCGAGGGCCTGGCCGCGTGCGGCCTGCCGGACGGCGTCTTCGGCGTCGTCACGGGCCGTGGCGAGACCGGCGCGGCGCTGGTCGACGAGGTCGACATGGTCATGTTCACCGGCTCCACCGCGACCGGACGGCGGGTCGCGGCGCGGGCCGCCGAGCGGCTGATCCCGGCGTCCCTGGAGCTCGGCGGCAAGGACCCGATGATCGTGCTCGCCGACGCCGACCTCGAGCGGGCGGCCACGCACGCGGCGTACTACGCGATGTTCAACTGCGGCCAGACCTGCATCTCGATCGAGCGCTGCTACGTCGAGGAGCCCGTCTACACCGCGTTCGTCGAGCTGGTGACCGCCAAGGTCGAGGCGCTGCGCCAGGGCGTCCCCGGCGGACCGGGCAGCGTCGACGTCGGCTCGCTGACGTTCCCCCCGCAGGTCGACGTCGTCGACCGGCACGTGAGCGAGGCGCTCGCGGCGGGGGCACGGGCGCTGACGGGCGGCGTACGCCCGGAGCGCGAGGGCCACTGGTACCCGCCGACCGTGCTGGTCGACGTCGACCACTCGATGGCGATCATGCGCGAGGAGACGTTCGGCCCGACCCTGCCGATCATGGCGGTGCGCGACGCCGACGAGGCCGTGCGGCTGGCCAACGACTCGGAGTACGGGCTGTGCGCGTCGGTCTTCGGCCGCGACCTGGCCCGCGCCGAGGACGTCGCCCGCCGGCTGGAGGCGGGAGCGGTCACCGTCAACGACGCCGTGGTCAACTACACCGCGCTGGAGCTGCCGATGGGCGGCGCCAAGCCCGCGTCGGGCATCGGGCGCCGCCACGGCAAGGACGGCATCACGAAGTACTGCCGGCAGCAGTCGCTGCTGGTCTCGCGCCTGCACCTGCGCCGCGACGTGCACACCTATCCCTACCGGGGCGGGCGCACCCGCGCGATCAAGTCGCTGCTGGGTCTGCTGAACCGCGGGCGGCCGGGACGGTCATGAACGCCGCGTGGCAGCGCAGCGCGACGTCGACGGCGGTGGCGTACTCCCCCAGGCGCCGGCCCATGAGCTCCTCGGCGCGCTCGACCCGGTAGCGCACGGTGTTCTTGTGCACGAGCAGGTGCCGGGCCGCGCCGTCGACGCTGCCGGTCGAGAGCAGCGCGCGCAGGGTCGCGCGCAGCCGCTCGGCCTGGTCGTCGGGCGCGGCGAGCCGGCCCAGGGTGCGGTGCACGTAGCGCCGCATCGCCTCCCCGTCGCCGATCAGCGTCATCAGCTCGACGTCGGTGAAGAACGTGATCGGCGCGGGCCGCTCGGCGGCGAGCACGAGCCGCTGGGTCGCCAGCGCCTCGCCGTGCGAGGAGCAGAACCCGTCGACACCGGGCGCCGGAGCACCGATGGTGGCGAGGATCCGGCGCTCGCTCAGCCAGCCGGCGCAGTCGGCGAGGGGCGTGAGGTCCGGAGCGTCCGACGAGGTGATCCAGGCCCACAGGTCCCGCCCGCCGGGGTGGACGACGAGCGGTTGGCGCAGCCCGAGCGCGGCGGTCAGCGACTGCGCGGCCTGCGGCAGGTCGGCGATCCGGGTGTCGTCGTCGGTGTGCAGCAGCACCGCCGTCTGGTACGCCGACACCGGGTGCCCGCCCAGCCCGGCGGAGATCTCGCGCGGGTCGACCGCCGTACCGGCCAGGACGGCGCGCACGACCTCGAGCCGGCGGGCCGCGTCTCCCTGGCGGATCCGCTCGACCTCCTCCTGGTAGAGGCTGACCGACTGCTCGACGGAGCGGTCGAACCACATGCTCGACCGGGTCCAGAAGTGCACGAGGGCGTCGGCCTCGGCCACGCCGGAGGCGGTCGCCTCCTTGACGGCGGCGGTGATGAACTCCCAGACCGCCTGCTCGCCGGCCGTGTAGATCTGGAAGATCACCGGCAGCGGGTAGCCGTGCTGGGCCACGACCAGCGGCACGTGGCGCGCCTCGTGGACCAGGTGGAAGGTCTGCTCCGGCTGGCCGAGGTTGGCCAGGAACGAGCGCCAGTGCGCGTCGCAGGCATCGCGCACGACGCCCTGGAGCGCGGCGTCCTCGCGGACCTCGGGCACCTGGTCGACGATCCGGCCGAGCACGTGCGCCACCCATGCGTCGACGGCCGCGCCCTCGGACTCGACGCCGACGAACTCGCCGACCCAGCGGCGCAGGTCGCGGTCGAAGGACACCAGCATCAGAGCGGCTTCAGGCCGGCGATCTTCCAGCCCCCGCCCGCCGGTTCCATCGTCACCTCGACCCGGCTGCCCGAGACCGACGAGTCCTTGGCACCGGTCGTCGTGGTCTGGGTGAGGAAGAGCAGGACGACGACCCGGTCGCGACCGCCCGAGACGACACCCGCGGCGCTCACGGTGGCGGCGGTGCTGATCGTGCGCTTCGAGGCGTTCGGCTTGACGACCTCGTCGAGGATCTTGCCATAGTCGTCGGCGAACGAGCCGGTGGTCTGGGCGCGGGCCCGGGCCAGGTCGTCGTCGAGCGTCGCGGCGTCGTAGCTGAGCAGCTCGGGGACGCGCTTCTCGGCGGCCGCCAGGGCCCCGGCGCGGGCATCGGCGGTCGCCGTGGCCCGGTGCGCGCCCACGCCGGCGACGACCGCGGCGACGAGGGCCAGGACCAGGACCGCTCCGGCGACGAGTCCGGCGCGCTGCTTGAGGGCGCTCATGCGACAAACTCCAGTCCGGCGACGAGCCAGTCCCCGTCGTGCTTCTGCAGGTCCACACTGAGCCGGTAGTTGCGCGGCTCGGCGGCCTTGGTCTGCTTGTTCTGCACGGTTCCGGCCGCCGCGACGATCACGGTCGCCCGGTCGCCGGCGAGCTTGACGACGCCGGTCGAGACCGCGTCGCCGCTGGCCTGGACCTGGTTGTCGGCGAGCGCCTTCGTGAGCCGGTCAGCCTGGGCCTCCAGCTCCTTGCGGAACTCGGCGGTCGCTCCGGCGAGCAGCTTCTTCATGTCCGCGTCGGACGTCGAGCCGCTGATGTCGATGAGTCCCTCGACCTCGCTGGTGGCCGCCGCGGAGGCCGCGGCGATGTCGTCGACCCGGCCGCGCTCGTCCTGCCAGGCCAGCGCCCGCTGGCCGGCGAAGACGAGCAGGGCGACGGCCAGCAGACCGGCGGCGCCGACGGCGTACCGGCGGCGGGCGCTCATCGGAGCCCCAGGGGTGCCAGCACCAGGATCTTCCACAGGTCGTCTCCCTCGGTCTCGTCGGTCGGAGCCGTCGCCGTCTTCTCGCCCCCGCGGCCGACCGCGAGGTCGTAGGCGACCGTGCCACCGGACTCGGGCCAGATGCCGTTGCGGAACCGGATCCCGCACGCGGCCGGCGTCGGGCCGCGGTCGGTGCCCTGCGGGCACGGCAGGTTGCGGGCACCGCGGATGGCGGTCGGGTGCTCCGGCGGCAGCTCGCAGTGGGCGAGCGTGTCGACGTCGCGGACCTCGGTCGCGCGCGGGTTGCGGCGCTCCCGCGCGTCGAGGTAGCCGCTGCGGCAGGTCGGCGGGTTGTTGAGCGCGGCCCTCAGGTCGAGCTTGACGTCACCCTCCGCGGCACGCGGGTTGATCGCCGACTGCAGGCGGGCGACCAGCGACGGGTAGACGACGAGCGTCTGGCGCACCTGCGGCAGGTAGGTGTTGAGCACCTGCGCATTGGTCGTCAGGTTGGCGAGCATCATCGGCAGCACCGGCTGGAGGTCGCCGATCGTCGCGGTCGCCGCGTCGAGACCGCCCGGTCCGGTCTCGAGCAGCCCCCGCAGGGCGGCGCTGTTGTCGGCGGCGAGGACGCCGGTCACCTGGTCGAGCTGCCGGGCGTAGTCCTTGGTCGCCGGGCCGAGGTCGCGCTGGGTCTCCAGCACCGGCTGCAGCGCGGAGATCAGCGACGTGGTCGCGTCGATCTGGGACTGCGCCTCGGTGAGCAGCTTGCCGGAGGCGTCGACGAGCTCGTTGAGCTGCGGCCCGGTGCCGCCGAGGCCGTCGTCGACCTGGTCGAGCACCCGCTTCGTCGCCTCCTTGGGGACCGACTCCAGCAGCCGGTTGACCGAGTCGAGGACCGGCGTGATCTGGGGCATCTCGACGGCCCGCTCACGCGGGATCTCAGCACCCTCGGCGAGGACGTCGCCGTCCTTCGGCGCACCACCGCGCGGGTCGACGAGGTCGATGTACTGCTCGCCGATCGCCGAGGTGCTGTGCAGCTCGGCCGAGGCCCCGGCCGGGACCTTCGCGTCGTTCTCCAGCCGCAGCGTGGCGATGGCGCCGTGCTCGGTGACCTCGAGCTTGGACACCTCGCCGACCTCGACGCCGCGGTAGGTCACGGCCGCCTTGGGGTAGAGCCCGCTGGCGTCGGCGAAGTCCACCCGGACGTCGTACACGCCGATGCCGAGCATCGCCGGCACCCGTGCGTACTGGAAGAACGCGAGCCCGAGCGCGACCGCCGCGAGCACCGCGAAGATGCGGAGCTGGCGCTTGATCAGAGGGGTGAGCAGCATCAGCAGGCTCCCAGGATCTTGCCCAGCAGACCGCAGCTCTTCGGCTCCTCGGTCGGGGTGGGCGTGGGGGTGGGCGCGGGCGCCTGCGTCGGGCCGTCGGTGGGCGCGGGCGTCGCGGGGGCGGTCGGCGTACCGCCCGTGGGCGGAGCCAGCGGACCCTCGACGGGATCACCGGCCTGGAGCGCCGGCGGGGTGCCGATGAGCCCGAGCCAGCTGCCGAGCAGGCTCTGGCCGCGCAGGTCGAGGGTGGCGAAGAGGTTCGCGTAGTCGCCCTTGAGCGCGTTGCGCGCGGTCATCACCGGGAACGGGATCGTCAGGCCGATCTTGAGCGCCTCGGGCAGCGACTCGCTGGCCTTGCCGAGCTGGGCGAGGATCGGGCCGAGCGCGTCGAGGTTGGCGAGCAGCGCCTCCTCGCTCGCCCGGATGACCCGCACCGCGCGGTCGCCGGCCTGGCCGGTCGTGGTGACCGCCTTGACCAGGCGGTTGCGCTCGCGCTCCAGGACCTGCAGACCGGGGGTGATCCGGTCGATCGCGGTGGCGATCCGGTCCTGGTCCTTGCGCAGGCCGGCGCTGAGGCTGTTGAGCGAGTCGAGCGCGGTGACGATCTCGGTGCGGTTGGCGTCGAGGACGGCGAGCAGGTCGTTCGCCCGCCGGATCAGGCCGCGCGTGTCGGGGACCCGGTTGCGCAGCGCGGTCGAGAGCTCGCCGGTGATCGTGCTGATCTGCGAGAGACCGCCGTTGTTGAGCAGCAGCGCGACCGCGCCGAGGACCTGCTCCGTCGCGGGATAGGTCCCCGTCTGCGCCACCGGTACGACGGCCCCGTCGGCCAGCCGGCCGCCCGCGGACTCCTGCGGCGCGGCCACCTCGACGTACTGGGCGCCGAGGAGGGTCTTCTGCCCGATCGAGAACACCGCGTCGGCCGGCAGCGCGACGTCGTCCAGGAGGTGCAGGGTGACCACGGCCTCCCAGCCGTCGGTGGTGATCTCGCCGACGGTGCCGATCACGACGTTGTCCTTCTGGACCGTCGAGTTCGGGACGAGGTTCTCGATCTGGTCGAAGTGGACCTCGACCGTGTAGCCGTCGTCCCCGACGGCGACCTGGCCGGGCAGCGTGTTGTCGTTGGGCTGGATGTCGCAGCCGGTGGTCAGCAGCGCGGCGGCGAGCAGCGTGGGCACCAGCCGGCGCGTCCAGGTGCGGGTCCGGGTCATCGCCGGCCTCCCGTCAGGTCGAGGCCCAGCAGGTCGGCGAGCGGCTGCAGGACCTTGGCGCACTGCTCCGCCGTACCGCCGACCCCGAGAACCGCGCCGCACAGCAGCTGCGGCACGTTGTCGAGCGCCGAGAGCGTGGCGCGTCCGGTGATCGCCTGGCCCTGGATGGTGTTGCTCAGGTCGATGAGCGCGTGCGGCGCGACGTGCAGGACACCGGCCATCTCGTTGGACCGGTCGGCCAGGGCGGCGGCGAGCAGGTTGACGTCCTTGGTGGTGCTGCGCAGCCGCTTGCGGTGCTTCTCGAGGTAGGTGTCGGTCGCCGCGAGCACCTTGGCCAGGTCCTCCAGCGCACCGCTGAGGTGGGTCCGGTTCGTCGCGAGGACCGCGCTCACGTCGTCCAGCTCGGTCGTGAAGCCCCGCACCGCGGCGTCGTTGAGCGCGAGGTTGCGGGTGAAGGTGTCGAGGTTCTTGATCGTCGCGAACAGGTCCGAGCGACCGTCCGAGAGTGCCGTCGCGGCGCCGCGCAGCTCGGCGATCGAGGTGCGCAGCTGGGTGGAGTTGCCGTCCTTGAGGCTCTTCTCGAGCGCGGTGATCGCGACCGCGAGCGGGCCCGCCTTCTTGCCGGCGTCGGGGCCGAGCGTGGTGGCGAGGTCCGTGAGCTGCTGCTTGACGTCGTCGAAGGTGACCGGGACCGCGGTCTTCTCCAGCGCGATGGTGGCGCCGTCGGCCATCCGGTCGCCGCCGTCGTACACGGGCTCGAGCTGGACGAACCGGCCGCTGACCAGGCTCGGCGAGACGATCGCGGCGTGCGCGTCGGCCGGGATCGGCTGCCCCGAGTCGACCTTCAGGGTCACCAGGACGCCCTTCGGCTCGTTCTCGATCTTGTCGATCCTGCCGACCTTGACGCCGAGCACCTTGACGTCGTCGCCGACGTTGAGGCCCTCGGCGCTGGCGAAGTACGCGCGGACCGTCGTGCTGCCGCTGTCGCGCTGCCACAGGAGCACACCGGCCACGAGGGCGGCGACCACGAGCGCGAGGAGGATCTTCTTCACGGTCACGGGATCACTCCGGACAGGATCGGGGCGAGGGTGCCGGGGGCGGTGAGGTTCTGGATGTACGCGTCGAACCACGGGCCGCTCGAGATCGCCTCACCGAAGGCGGTCGCATAGCCGCGCAGGCCGTAGATGCTGTCCTGCAGGTCCTTCTTGTTGCGGTTGAGCACATCGACGACCCCGTCGAGCTCGTCGAGCGCCGGGCCGAGCACGTCGTCGGTGTCCTTGAGCAGCGCGCGGAGCTCGGTCGACAGCGCCTGCGCGCTCTTGAGCAGGCTGACCACGACCTCCTGCCGGGCGTCGAGCTCGCTCAGCAGCGAGCGGCCCGAGCCGAGCAGCGAGGCGATCTGCTGGTCCCGGCTGGCCAGCACGCCGGTCACGTTGTCGGCGTGCGCGACGAGCGAGCGCAGCTCGTCGTCGTTGGACGAGACCGCCCGGGACAGCGCGGTGATGCCGTCGAGCGCGGGACCGAGGTCGGGGCTCGACGCGTTGAGCGTCGTCGAGGCCTGGTCGAGCGCGGCGGCGAGCTGTGCCTTGTCGATGTCCGCGGTGGTCTCGGTCAGCTCGTTGAGCGTGCTCGTCAGGTTGTACGGCGACGAGGTCCGCTCCAGCGGGATGGCGTCGCCGGCGCGCAGCTCCCCGCCCCCACGCGGCTCCAGCTCGACGGCGGCCCGGCCGAGCAGCGTGATCGTGATGATCCGCGCCTCGGTCTCCTCGCCGAGCACGATGTCCCCGTCGGTGAGCACGATGTCGGCGACGACGTGCTGCCCGTCGAGCTGCACCGCACGGACCTTGCCGACCTGGGCCCCGGAGATCATCACGGCATCCCCGCCCTTGAGCCCACCGGCCTCGGCGAACTGCACGTGCAGGACGTCGCTGTTGCCGATGAGCGGCAGCCGGTTGATGTTGAGCGCGGCGAGCACCGCCAGCACCAGGACGACCGTCCCGACGAGGCCGCGCACGGCGAGCCGGTCGGGGCTGATGACCCGCGTCATGACTTGCACCTCGGAGCGTCGGAGTAGATCCACGGGGTGATGACCTGGGCCTTGCCGAGACCCGTCTCGATCCGCACGCCGCAGAGGAAGAAGTTGAAGAAGTTGCCGTACGACGCGGTGTTCTGGATCGCGCGGTAGTGGCTCGGCAGGTTCTTCAGGACGGTCTGGAGCACGTCGGCCTTGCGGTTGATGCCGCGCGCCGAGAGGGCCAGGCCCTGCAGGTCGGTGCGCAGGTCACCCCGCGCCCGGCTGGCGAGCGAGGCGGCGTCCGTCGCGAAGCGGTCGATCCGGGTCGCCGCGTCGAGCACCTGGGTGTCCTGCTTGTCGAGTCCCTCGAGCAAGGTGTCGAGGCGGTCGAGCATCCGGCCCACGGTCTCGCCGCGGTCGTCGATCGTGCCGAGGACGCTGTTGAGGTTGCGGATCACCTGGCCGATCACTTCCTCGCGGCCGCCGATCGTCGTGGTGAACGACGCGACGTGCTGGACGAGGGTCGCGACCGCCGCCTGCTGACCCTGGAGCACCTGCACCAGCTGGCCGGACAGCTCGTTGACCTGCGTCGGGCTCAGCCCCGCGAAGAGCGGCTTGAAGCCGTTGAGCAGCGTGTCGAGGTCGAGCGCGGACGCGGTCTGGACGGCGGGCAGCGTGCCGCCGGCCGCGAGCGGCTCCGCGGCCTCGCCCTCGTTGTCACCCGGGGTGAGCTGGACGACCCGGTCGCCGATGAGGTTGCGGTACTGGATCGTCGCGCGGGTCCCCTTGGTCAGCCGCTGGCCCTCGCGGACGTCGAAGGTGACGAGCACGGTGCTGTCGCGGCGTACGTCGATGCCGGTCACCTTGCCGACGTCGACGCCGGCCACGCGGACCTCGTCGCCGACGGCGAGGCCGGACACGTCGTCGAAGACCGCGCGGTAGTCGTCCCGGCCGCCCGGGCGGTACTCGCCGGTGACCGCGGCGACCCAGACCGTGAACACGGCGGCAACGACGAGGAACGAGGTGAACTTGATGAGGTCGGAGCGCTGGCGGCGCTTCTCCGGGCTCAGCCGGTGGGCCCGGTTCGTGGCACGGTTCGTCACGGGAGGTTCGTCCCTCCCTTGAGCAGGCCGAGCAGCGTGTCGACGACCGCCTGGCTCGGCGTGGGCTGCGGACCGACGTACGGGTTGGCTCCGGAGCGGAACGACGGCGGCGGCACCATGCCCTCCTCGGGGGTGACGTAGGGGAGCCCGTAGCAGGCCGGGCCGTTGTCGGCACCGAGCTGCGGCAGGTTCTCCTCGTAGGTGTACGGGTCGCGGCCCGGCACCACGCGGGTGTACGTCGTGACGCCCGGGTGGGTGCCGCCGACGGCGGCCTCGGCGAGCTTGTTCGCCGACGCCAGACCCATCAGGAGGCAGGGCAGCTCGGGCGAGTACCGCTCGGCCACGGCCGAGACCGGCTGCAGCAGGCGCAGCGAGGTGACCAGGCCCTGCTCGGAGTCGCGCAGGAGCGTGCCGGCGCTGTCGCTGAAGCCGGTGAGGCTGCGCTCCAGGGCCCGCAGGGAGGCCTGCTGCTTGACCAGCGTCTGCGAGACCGTGCCGGCCTGGGCGAGCGCGTCGACCAGGTCCGGCCGGGCGATCGCGTAGACGTCGGCGACGTCGTCGGCCACCCGGAGGTCGGCACTGAGCGTGCGCAGCGACGGGTTGAACGAGCGCAGGTAGGCGTCGGTCTGGGTGATGAGCGCGCCGATCAGCTCACCGCGCTGCTCGACCGCGCCGGCCACCGCGGTGAGGGCGGAGTTGACCTCGGCCGGGCGGGCGACGTCCAGGACCTTGGTGAGGTTCTCGAACGCCTCGTCGACCTCGACGGTCACCCGGTCGGCCGGGATCACCGCACCGGCGCGGATCTTGGCGCCACCGCCGCTGTCGGCCGGCGGCGTGAGCTGGACGTACTTGGCACCGAACGCGGTCGGCGGGACGATCTGCGCGGTGACGTCCGCGGAGACCCGGTCGACCTTGTCGGCGTCGATCTTGAGCTCGATCCGGACCTTCTCGCCGTCCGACTCGACCTTGCCGACGCGACCGATCTCGACGCCGCGCAGCTTGATCGGCGCTCCCGAGGCGAGCGTCAGGCCGGCCCGGTCCGCCTCGACCGTCACCAGGACGTTGTCGTCGAAAGCCCCGCGGTACTTGGCGATCGTGCCCGCGACGAGCGCGGCGACGAGCGCCAGGAAGATGAACCCGTAGACGACCTGGCGGTCGATCCGGTGGGCAGAGCTGCTCATGCGTCCCTCACCCCGCGATGTGGACCGACGGACCGCCCCAGACGGCGATCGCGAAGATCAGGTCGATGAACATGGTGCAGATGAGCGCCGAGCGCACGGCCTTGCCGACCGCCTTGCCCACGCCCGCGGGCCCTCCCGACGCGCGGAAGCCGTGGTAGCAGCAGATCGAGACGATGACGAGCGCCATCAGCGCGACCTTGACCATCGCCAGGAACAGGTCGCTGGAGATGAGGAAGGTGTCGAAGTAGTGCTGGTAGGTGCCCGGCGCCTGGTCGTACCCGACCGTCACGACCAGGTACGTCGCGAGCCAGCACATCATCAGCGCGATCGCGAAGAGCGGCACGACGGCGATGAGGCCGGCGATGATCCGCGTGGTGACCAGGTAGGGCACCGGCGGGACCGCCATCACCTCGAGCGCGTCGATCTCCTCGCTCACCCGCATGGCGCCGATCTGCGCGGTGAAGCCGGCGCCGACCGTGGCGGTGAGCGCGATGCCCGCGATGATCGGCGCGACCTCGCGGGTGTTGAAGTACGCCGAGAAGAAGCCCGACAGCGTCGAGACGCCGATGTTGTCGAACGACGTGTACGCCTGCAGGCCGACCTCGATGCCCGAGGCAGCGGTGAGGAAGCCGATCACCAGCACGGTGCCGCCGATGAGCGCGAGCGCGCCGGACCCGAGGGAGACCTCGGCCAGCAGCCGGACGACCTCCTTGGGGTAGTGCTTGAGCGCGCGCGGCATGTGGGCGTACGCGTTGCCGTGGAAGCTCAGCTGGTCGCCGAGGTTGCGCAGCGACGTCGTGGGCTTCGCCAGGTGGCGGGAGAGCTGGGACATCTCAGGCTCCGAGCTTGATCTGCAGGAACAGGGCACTGATCACGCTGTTGGCGGCGAAGAGCAGCATGAAGGCAAAGACGACCGTCTGGTTCACGGCTTCACCGACACCCTTCGGCCCGCCCTTGGCGTTGAGCCCGAGGTAGCAGGCGGTGAGGCCGGCGAGCATGCCGAAGACGGCGGCCTTGGCCTCGGAGGCGAGGAAGTCCGGCAGCCCGACCAGCAGCGTCAGGTCGGACAGGTAGAGCCCGGGGGTCGCGCCCTGCAGGACGACGGAGAAGAAGTACCCGCCGACCAGGCCGACCACGGTCACCATGCCGTTGAGCGCGACACCGACGAGCGTCGACGCGATCACCCGCGGTACGACGAGCCGCTCGATCGGGTCGATGCCCAAGGTGACCATCGCGTCGATCTCCTCGCGGATCTTGCGGGAGCCGAGGTCGGCGCAGATCGCCGTCGCTCCGGCGCCCGCGACGACAAGGACGCTCACGATGGGCCCGATCTCGCGGACCACCGCGACGGCGGCGCCGGCACCGGCGAGGTCGACCGCGCCGATCTGGATGAGCAGCTGGTTGACCTGGAAGATGATGACGACGCAGAACGGGATCGACACCAGCAGCGCCGGGCCGAACGAGACCGTGGTGATGAACCAGGCCTGGGAGATGAACTCGCGGAACTGGAAGCGCCGGGTGAACATCTGCGCGAAGACCTTGCCGACGAAGCTGTAGAAGTCGCCGAACGTGCCGAGCGTCTTCATCAGGAAGGTCGAGCGGAGTGCGTCCCGGGCGACCTGGCGGGACTCCTCGGTCAGGCCGGCGGGAGCGGCGGTCACGCGGTCGCCTCGCTCGGCTCGCCCTGGTCGCTCGTGACGACGTAGAGCGGGAGACGCAGCGCAGCCGGTGCGGTCGGGGGCACAGCCGGCCGCACCGGCGCGATCGGGGAGAGCCGCTCGTAGCCGGCTCCGAGCGCGGGCCGCTGGTCGGCCTCGCCCTGGTTGGGCCACACCGCCATCGCGCGCTCGGCCTGCGCGGTGATGGTGAGGCTGGGGTTGACGCCGAGGTTCGCGGAGATCGCGGCACCGTCGACGACGTGGAGGCCGGGGTGGCCGTAGACCCGGTGGTAGGCGTCGATCACGCCGTTCTCGGCCGAGTCGCCGATCGGGCAGCCGCCCAGGAAGTGCGCGGTCATGGGGATATTGAAGATCTCGCCGGCGCTGCTGTAGGAGCCGCCGTCGATCTTGTCGCTGATCCGGCGCACGACCTCGTTGCCGACCGGGACCCACGTGGGGTTGGGCTCGCCGTGACCCTGCTTCGAGGTCAGCCGCACCTTGCGGCCGCGCCGCTTCGGGAAGACGGTGATCGAGTTGTCGCTGGTCTGCATGACGAGCGCGATGATCGTGCGCTCGGGCCAGCTGCCGAGACCGGCGTACGTCGAGAGCAGCAGGCCCGGGTGGCGCACGGCCTGGCCCAGCCAGCGCAGCCAGCGCGGCACCCGGCCGCCGCCGTCGGTCATCAGCGTGAGCAGCAGGCCCATCAGGCCCGAGCCCTTGCCGTAGCGGACCGGCTCGACGTGGGTGACCTCGTCGGGGTGGATCGACGAGGTGATCGCGACGCCGTGGTGGAAGTCGTGCTGGTCCTTGCTGCGCAGCTTGGTGCTCGACGCGCACAGCGCCTCGGAGTTGGTCCGGGTCAGGTAGCCGAGCCGCTCCGAGAGCCGGGGCAGGTCGCCGGAGCGCCGCATCCCGTGCAGCAGCTCCTGGGTGCCCCAGGTGCCGGCCGCGACCACGACCTGGGCGGCCGCGATGCTCGTCGTACGCCGGGCGGAGCCGCCGGAGCGGTGGGTCACGACGTCGTACCCGCCGCCGGGGCGGGGCTTGATCGCGGCGACCGTGGTGCGCTCACGGACCTCGGCACCGAGCTTCTCGGCGAGGTAGAGGTAGTTCTTGAGGAGCGTGTTCTTCGCGTTGTGCCGGCACCCGGTCATGCACTCGCCGCACTCCAGGCAGCCGCGGCGCTCGGGCCCGGCGCCACCGAAGTACGGGTCCGGGATCGCCGCGCCCGGCGTACCGAAGCAGACGCCGACCGGCGTCGGGCGGTAGGTGTCCCCCACGCCCATCTCGTCGGCGACCTGCTTCATCACCTCGTCGCTCGGCGTGACGGTCGGGTTCTGGACGACGCCGAGCATCCGGCTGGCCTGGTCGTAGTACGGCGCCAGCTCGGCCTTCCAGTCCGTGATGTGCGCCCACTGCGGGTCGTTGTAGAAGGCGTCGGACTTGGGCTGGTAGAGCGTGTTGGCGTAGACGAGCGAGCCGCCGCCCACACCCGCGCCGGCGAGCACGACGACATCGCGCAGCAGCCGGATCCGCTGGATGCCGAAGCAGCCCAGGCGCGGCGCGAACAGGAACTTGCGCACGTCCCACGACGTCTTCGCGAACTCGTCGTCCTCGAAGCGCCGGCCGGCCTCGAGCACGCAGACCCGGTAGCCCTTCTCCGCAAGGCGCAGCGCCGTCACCGAGCCGCCGAAGCCGGAGCCGACGACCACCACGTCGTACGCGAAGTCTGCGGCGCGGTCGTCTGCGTGCATGGCGAAGCACCCCCATGAGAACGGCCGAGCCCCTGTGCCGGGCTGACCTGTGAGCGCCCATCTCACTCGGTGACGGGGGTCACGCTCTCGTGGCGGCGGTCCAAAGATGGACTAGGCCTTTGTCCCGGTGCACAAAGACGCAGGTCACGCCCTAGGGGGTGACCTGCGGGTCCGCGTCGTCGCGAGCGTCTCCGGCGGCCGATCCGGCAAGGCGGAGGAGCGAAGGCGGGCCGGAGGCCCGTCGAGTCTCCGACAACGCCGCCGGATCGAGTCGCCGGTGGCGCGCAGCAGGCGCGGATCCGCAGGTCACCCCCTAGGGTGACCGGGTGAGCAGCGAGTCGATGCCGTCGGACCTGGCACCCTGGCTGCTGGCGTACGTCGCCGAGCAGGCCCAGCCCGACGAGGTCGAGATCTGGGTCGACCGGGTGACCAACGCGATCCTCACCGAGATGCCCGAGGTCGGGGCGGTCGAGGGGCTGCCCGAGCAGGTCCGGATCACCGTGCGCGAGCACTGGCTCGCGTTCCTCGGCGACTTCGCGCAGCCCGAGCAGCACTTCCACCTCGTCGAGGCCGCGCGCCGGCTCTCGGTCGAGCTGGCCGACCGGCAGCTGCCGCTGGAGATGCTCATCCGGTTCTACCGGGTGGCCCAGCAGGAGGTCTGGGACTACGTCAGCGAGCTGATCAAGGCGCTGCCGCCGGGCGACTTCGACCGGGCCGACCTGCTCATGTACTTCTGGAACCGGGCCGGCGTCTGGCTCGACCAGTCGATCACGGAGTCGATCGCGGCCTACCAGGCCGCGCGCTCGCGGGTCCTGGCCGGAGCAGCGGCCCAGCGCTACGAGTCGGTCCGCTCGATCCTGGCCGGTGAGCTCGGCGACGCTCGCGAGGCCTCGTCCGCCCTCGGCGGCTACCCGATCTCGGTGCACCACACGGCCGTCGTCCTCTCCGTGGGGGACGCCGAGCGCGCCGGGACCCTGGAGCAGCTCGCCACCGAGCTCGCCCGCCGCATCGGCGCCGCCAGTCCCCTCGTCGTCAAGCCCGGCGGCCGCCAGCTCTGGATGTGGCTCGGCACCCGCGACGCCCCCGACCTGACCGCGCTCGCCGCCCTCGCCGCCACTCCCGGCTCGCTGGCCCACGAGAGCGTGGTCGTCGGCGTCGGCTCGGCCACCCCCGGCATCGCCGGCTTCGTCGCCTCGCACCGCGAGGCCCAGGGCGCCCTCCGGGTGACCACGCCCGACACGTCCGGCTGGCTCGCGCTCTACACGGACGTCGAGCTCCCCGTCCTGCTCGGCTGCTCCCCCGAGGTCGACCGCTTCGTCGCCCGCGAGCTCGGGCCGCTCGTCGGCGAGGACGAGAGCACCCAGCGGATCCGGGAGACCCTCACGGCGTACCTCGACAGCGGCGGGAGCGCCGAGGAGGCGGCCCGCGCGCTCGTCGTCCACCGCAACACGATCCGGTACCGGCTCGGGCAGGCCGAGGAGATGCTCGGCCACCCGATCGCCCGGATCAGCCCCCAGCTCGCGGTGGCGCTGCGCCACCACGAGCTGTTCCACCGGGCCTAGCCGCCCTAGCCCTCCAGAGTCAGGGCCAGCACCGGGCAGGCCTGGACGGCGGCGAACACGTGCGCCCGGTCGGCCTCGGGCGGCGCCTCGTCGAGGACCTGGACCAGCTCGTCGTCCTCGTCCACCTCGAAGTAGTCGTTGGCCATGGACTCACACATCCCGAGGCCCTCGCACTTGGCCTTGTCCGCGACGATCCGCATCACGCACCGACCTTGTGCCGCGGCTCGACGGCCTTGAAGTCGACCTTCTCGCGCACCCCGCAGTCGGGGCAGCACCAGTCGTCCGGGATGTCCTTCCAGGCCGTGCCGGCGGCGAAGCCCTCGAGCTCGTTGCCCTCCGCGACCTCGTAGGTGTACTGGCAGCCGGGGCACTGCGCGGCGAGCACCTCGCCCTCGAACTCATGGGCACTGGTGTCGGCCTGGACGGCGGCCTCCGCGGCGACGACCTCGGCCGGCACGGGGTACTTGCGCAGCAGCTTCTCGCGCTTGCTCGCCAGCACGTTGGCCTGGCGGATGTCGCCGTCGTAGTGGGCGACGACGCGCTTGTCCATGAGCGCCCGGAACGCCGGCGGGAACAGCGCCACGACGATCATGCCGGTGTAGCCGGTCGGCAGCACGGGAGCGTCCTTGAAGTCGCGCAGCGTCTGGTAGCGACGGGTCGGGTTCGCGTGGTGGTCGCTGTGCCGCTGCAGGTGGTAGAGCAGCACGTTGGTCGCGATGTTGTTGGAGTTCCACGAGTGCGCCGGCGTGACCCGCTCGAAGCGCTGCTTGCCCTCCGCACCGACCTTCTGGCGCAGCATCCCGTAGTGCTCCATGTAGTTGACGACCTCGAGCAGCGAGAAGCCGACGACCGCCTGCAGCACGAGGTACGGCAGCAGCCCGAGCGGGTTCACGTCGTACGCCAGGCCGAGCCAGAGCAGGAGTCCGCCCCAGAGCGCCACGGTCATCAGCCACGCGTTGAGCACGTCGTTGCCGAGGTGGAACGGGTGCGTGCTCTTGCGCTGGTAGCGCTTGGCCTCGAGCTCCCACGAGCTCTTCAGCGAGCCGGCGACGGTGCGCGGCCAGAACCGGTAGACGCTCTCCCCCATCCGGCTCGACGCCGGGTCCTCGGGCGTCGCGACCCGGACGTGGTGCCCACGGTTGTGCTCGATGTAGAAGTGGCCGTAGAACGTCTGCGCCAGCGCGATCTTCGACGCCCAGCGCTCCACCGACTCCCGCTTGTGCCCGAGCTCGTGCGCGGTGTTGATGGCGACGCCACCGACCACGCCGATCGAGATCGCCAGGCCCACCTTGGCCGCCACGGTCAGGTCCGCGGTCGCGAGGAACCACATCGCGATGACGAAGCCGACGTACTGGACAGGGAGGTAGAGGTAGGTCACCCACCGGTAGAAGCGGTCGTTCTCCAGCGCCTCGATCACGTCGTCGGGCGGGTTGGTGCTGTCGTACCCGGCGACGAGGTCGATGAGCGGGATCAGCGCGAAGAACACCACCGGCGTCAACCAGAACCACAACGAGCGGTCGGTCGCCTCGAAGAGCGCGATCCCCACGAGCGGCGTGGCCGGGACGACCAGTCCCAGGATCCACAGGTAGCGCTTCTTGTCGCGCCAGGGAACGGTCGTGCCGTCCGTTCCACACGTTGCGTACTTCGCCATCGGGTGCCTCCTCGGATCGGGCGACGGCTTCGTCGTCGTACCGTCAACGGTCGCAGCGGGGCACCCCACCGCTCTCGGGCCGCCTGCACAACCTTGCGCGGGGCCGTTGGCAGGTTGCACAACGGCCCGCGGGGGCGCCCCCTAGGCTCCCGCCATGGCTCGCCAGTACCTCGACGACGCGCACGGACCCGACGGCGTACGGGTGACGATCGCGATCGAGCCCGGCGGGGCCCGCTTGGAGCGCAACGGCGACCGCCTCGGCGTGCGCGTGCGCGTCCCCCGCTGGATGCGGTGGCTGCGCCCGCACGTCCTCGGGCCGTTCGCCGCCCGTCGTACCTGGGTGGTGGACGTGGAGGCGGACTCCGGCTGGCGCGTGCGCCTGCGCCGCCCCGAGCGCCACGAGGCCGTCTACCTGGCCAAGAGCCTCTGGCACGAGGTCAACGAGGGCGGCCTGCCCGCCCTGGAGGCAGCCGTCAGCGCAGCAGGCTGAGCAGGCTCAGCAGCACCGGCACCGCGAACGCGAACAGCAGCACCCACGCCACCACCCGGTGCGAGCGCTTGCGGCTGTCCAGCGCCCCCGCCAGCTCGAGCATCGCGCCGTCGGGGACCGACCGGCTCAGGCCCATCCGGCGCGCGTCGTCGGGGATGTGATCGGCCTGGGTCCAGGCGACGGCTCCCGGGTCGTCGGGGCCGTCGTCGTCGCGGCGCTCCATGGCGCGGATCGTACGTCCTATCGGACGGGACCGACAGAGTGCCCAGTCAGTGTCGGCAGCATCGGGGCCGGCGGACCCTCGAAGCCGCACGTCACTCCCGTCTGCGTGGCATGGTCGACCTCCACGGTGCGAGACCAGCATGACCTCTGCAGAGAGTCCCTCATCACATGTCGCCGAGAGCGCGCTCTCGGCGACACCGACTGGGGTCGCCTCACCGACCGAATCACCACATGGCGGGCGCGTTTCAGTTCTGGGTACCTCCGTGGGACCCGCGGTCAACAGGCCTAGGTCAGCTCGAACCATTCCATGGCTTTGCTCCAAACTGTGTCGAACTCTTCCGCAGTGATCTCCTCTGCCAAGAACTGACGGTCATCGTTGATTTCGTCAAGGGACGGCACTCGATCCAGCCCTAGGAACGTCCTTCCGGTTTCAATACCGTTGCCAGCGAGGTCGAGATGACCGTCTGCGTACTCGTCGACTTTTCGAGTCTCCCAGCCGTCACCGTCAATCTCGCTGAACAGCACAACGGGAAACTCCGCGAGGCCGTGTCGCCAATGGACGCGTTGGTACCTCACTAGTTCCACCCTGCACTAACAAGGCGCTTGGTGATGTCCAGCGGCTCCCCAGACTGATTCACGTACACCCCTTCCCGCCCCTTGACAATGCTCAGACCTGAAACGTCGATCTCCAAGAAGTTGGTGAACTTCCGACCCTGAAACGGAATGCCCAGGAAACAGGCCGAAAGCTGAGCACAAGTCTTCGTCCCGGGAAGAATATCGGTGAGATACTGACCATCGCCGTACCGTGCGTCCTTAGGACTGACCTTTTTCAAGGACGGGTTTAGTTTTCCGCTGTCAAGAATTCCTCGCATGCCGGCTTCGTCAGTGTAGTGGAAGAGGCTCAGTCCACCCTTTCCTGCTGCGGGCGCGGTGCGTGCCGCCCTCGCTGCCGTCGCTGCCATGCCTCCACTGACCGCTGCGAGCGCGATGTCGGCAGCGAGCCACGCGCAGTCGGACTTGCTCTTGTCGATGACGCAGCCCTTCGCGTCCTGCACGGGCGAAGTGATGATGCCGATGAGAAGGTCACGCATCCCCTTCTGGATGGATGGTCCGAAGTTCAGGCTGTTGAGAGCGCGAGAAATCGGATTGGAACCGGAGAAGCTGAGGGTGAGACCGCTCTCGTCGTCGCCCTGTCGGTCACGAACAGGAACGTCCTTCGCACCGGGCCCGACGTATCCGAATCCCGGGACGTAGTAGACGGCCCCGGACGTCGTCGGCGGCCTGCCTCCGGACGAGGACGGTGGCGGCTGCTTGCCAACCGACCAGGCACCGGTCTTGGGGTCGCGATTTGAGTTGACGCACGGCTCCCCGTTGCACAGGGGATACAGGCCAGTCGGATCGGAGTACGTGACGGGGTTGTTGTTCGCGTAGTTGTAGCCGTTGGCCTGCGTCGGGTCCGCGGGGTTGAGCAGTGGGTCGACGCTGGTGAATCGGCCGGTGGCCGGGTCGTACGAGCGAGCACCCATGTCCACCAGGTCGGTGACCGGGTTCTCGGGCTTGTTGAGGAAGGTCCGGTCGTCGATCCACGGCTCCGGCTCGTCGGCACCGAGCGGGTTGCCGTACGGGTCGAAGGCGCGGCGTTCGACCACGGGTGTGGTCGAGGAGCTGAACGCGGCATAGGTCAGCTGTGTGGTGCCGTGCGGGTCGGAGAGCGTGAAGACCGGGTTGTTCTCGTTCTTGCGCATGGCGACCTGCTGGCCAGACGCAAGGGTGTAGTACCTGGTCGTAGCGAGAGTCTTGCTCCCACCCGTCTCACTCAGCGTGAGCTGTTGGCCCGGAAGATAGAGCGTCGTCTCCGTCGTGCTGCCCCGGCGATCGATCCGCAGCAGGTGCGCACCATCGACGTCATTGACGTACTCAGTCGTGTCACCGTTGGGCGCGGTGACGGTGCCCAGACTGCCATCGTCTCGATAGCCGAACTTCATGTCTCCTGCAGGCGAGGTGATGGTGTCGGTGGCACCCGTCGCCGTGTACGTCGCGCTCTGCGTCGACGGGATGCTGGCGACGACCCCGGTATCGCTGCTTGCCGTACTGCCTGAGGTGGTTGCCGAACTCAGCGCATGCGGATGTCCGCTGACGCCGTTGTCGTACGTCGTGACGGCGTCGTCGGCAGTGCTCCCCGGCAACGCGTGGATCGTCTGCGTTGTACGTGAGCCGGCGGCGTCGTGGGTCCACGACTCCCAGAACGGGGTCACTCCCCCGATCACGGAGTCCGAAGGGTTCGCGGCGCAGCTGTCGGTCGCGCTCCAGGCGTCGGTGAGCTGTTGCAGGCTGTCGTAGCGGTAGCAGGTGGTCTGCGTGGGCGCGCCGGCCGGACCCTGGGTGTCGACGACACGGGTGGTGTTGCCGACCTTGTCGAACGTCGCGGCGACGTTCTGGATCTGCGGCTGGGCGAACTGGCCCGTCATCAAGGTGTTGGTGATCCACCGGTTGTGCGGATCACGGGTGTAGGTGAGCGCACTGGTGGCGTCGTTGACGCCGAGGACGTACTGGCTCGCCTCGCGGAGCGGCGTGTAGGTGGCGCCGGTGAGATAGGCGTTGTCTCCCGTCAGGCCTTCCTCGAGGCCGAGGGGGGTGTACCAGTGAGTGAGCTTCTCGAAGTACATCCCCTGGTTGATCGCCGA
This sequence comes from Pimelobacter sp. 30-1, assembly GCF_018831735.1. Classification (NCBI taxonomy): domain Bacteria; kingdom Bacillati; phylum Actinomycetota; class Actinomycetes; order Propionibacteriales; family Nocardioidaceae; genus Pimelobacter; species Pimelobacter sp. 30-1. The sequence goes on along the minus strand of NZ_NHTS01000001.1, from coordinate 292,696 downwards.
GTCACGCGTGGGCGCCAGCGTGGTGGTCGCGGGCAGGCCAGTGGGGTTGTAGGTACGACGGGTCGCGTACTTCGGGAGCAACCCGGGGACGTCGAGCGCCAGCTCCGTGCCCGTCGGTTGTCCCGCCGGCGTGTAGCCGAGGACCGTGTTGGTGTAAGTCCGACTCTGGCTGCTGGCTTGGTCCACCACGTAGGAGCTGGTGGAGGTGAGCTCGCCCTTGACCAAGGTGTCGTACGTCCAGGACGCGGTCTTGCGTCCCGAGGCGGGGGAACCCGCATATCGGGCGGTCGGACGCCCCCACGAGTCGTAGGTCGAGGAGACGATGCGCCCCGCAGCGTCCGTCGTCGATGTCGGTGAACCGGCATCGTCATAGCTGGTCGTGGACACGCCACTGTCGGGATCGTCGGCGGTGACCTGGCGGCCGAGGAGATCGTAGGTGTTCGTCCAGGTCGCGCTCTTCGCCGTCCCCGCGGCCGTCGACATCGATGCCACGCCGCCTGTCGGAGCGTAGGAGTACGTCGTCCGGTTGCTGTCCGCGCTGGCGAAGGACGAGGCCGTCACCGGCTCGGTGTACCGGCGCAGCTCCGTCGTCTGGCCGAAGCCGTTGACCAGGGTGGTCGTCGCGACCGCGCCGCTGGGAGGCAGCACAGTGGTGCGGTCCCCGCCATGGATGATGCTGGTGGTGGTCTCCGGTTGGGCCGCAGATCCCTTCCACCGCTGAGTCTTCGTCGTCCGGCCCGCCCGGTCGTAGAGCGTGGTCGTGCGGGAGTCGATGTTCGCGTCAGCCGTCGTGAGAACGGTGGAAGACGGAGCGCCCGACGTGTACCAGCCGTCGTTGGTGCGAACCACCCAGCCATGAGAGTCGACGAAGGAGTCGGTGATCACTCGCCCCCCTCCTGGGGCGTCGGTCTGGGTCTGCCGCGGGATTCCTCGTGAGTCGAGGATGACGACGGTCGTGTCGTATCCAGGAGTGTCGCCGTTGCCGGGAGCGACGAGAACCTTGCTCGTCACAGCAAGCGGCGCACCGGTGCCGAACTGGTAGGCGTACGTGGCAGAGGCGGTCTGCGTTGCCTGTGCTCGTCCGGGATTCCAGACGGCCGTGTACCGGCCGAGCGCGTCGATCGTCGCCGTGGTGATGCGCCCGGCGGCATCGGTCGACTTGAGCGGGACGCCTCGCGCAGGGTCGAGTGTCCGCGTGGTCGTGACCGCTCCGGTGATTCCGGGCATGGGCGGCAGGGTCGTCGTGACATCGGTGAGCATGCCGCCGGCGCTCGTGCCGTAGGCGTACGAAGTCGTCCGAGCCGTCGTCAGCACGGTGGCCCCATCCGGGTAGACCGTCTGTGTCTTGACCCGGCCAGCCGTGTCAAAGGTCGCTGTCGCGGTGGCGTAGCGGATGCTCCCGCTGTCGTTGCGCGTGGCGGTCTCCGTCTTCGTCACGTCACCGGCGCTGACATTGGCGCCCCCCAGCGCGGAACCTCCGTCGTAGTACGAACGACTGCGAGAGACCAGCTCTGCGCCAGAGTCACAGTTCTGCGCGTAGACCGACAGCTCAGCGGGCGCATTGCGAACCCACGTCGTGGCGTTGTCTGCGTAGGTGGTCTTGGTGCAGGTCGTGGTCGCAGCGCCGGTACCGCCCGTGGCGCTGACGGTCACCTTGTCCGGCCGTTGGATGAAGGTCTCAGACGCCGACGCAGGCACGAACGTCGTTGCTGTGGTCTTGACCAGGTCGGTAGCGCCAGCACCGGTGCCGACCGCGGTGTCCACCGTCTTGACGGTCTGGACGACGCGAGCCTTGAGGTCCGGCAGTCCACTGCGGTTGCGAGTGGCAGTGGTCACGAGCACGTCGGGGGTGTTGCGCGTGTTGGAGACCTCCGTCGCGCCATCGAAGCCCTGGATCTCGGCGGGCATGCCGGCGAAGGCGTCGGTGTCGGTGATCTGCTGTCCCCGCGAGTTGGTGAACTCGACGTTGCGGTTGCCGCCGCCCGAGAGCCGGTCTCCGTTCATGCCCAGGTAGTAGGTGGTCCTCGAGCGCGTGGTCTGGTCGCTGGTGCCGTTGGGCGAGTTGTTGTTGGTATCACCGGTAACCGTCTCGACCGTGCGATAGCCACGCCACTGCGACCACGTACGACGGGCCGCCTTGACGACCTCGTTGTCGTCGAAGTGCCACCCGGGGCTGCTGTAGGTGTACTTCGTCTGCTGCATCGGCGTCAGATTGTTGGGATCGATCTCGACGACCGACATCACGGCGTACTTGTGGAAGTAGTCGAGCGTGGGCGACGTCTGGAAGGGAGGCACCCAGTTGACCGGGTAGCACGCACGGTCGTTGTCGTCCGGCGCCGCGGGCATGTTGCCCACCGAGCACCACAGGGAGGGAAGGTTCGCACCGTCGCTGTAGACGACCTGCGTCCGCGCCCCGGTCTCGGCGACGATCTGGGTGAGCCTGTCGTAGCCCATGTCGGGCAGCGCCTTGTAGCCCTTGACCCGGCTGTCGAGAGTCAGGTACCCGAACGTAACGGGCGGCAGGGCGAGGGTCTGCCCGGCGGTCGTCGCGGTCCGGGTGATCCGGTCCAGGTTCAGGGTCTGCGTCGAGGAGCTCTGGCTCCACGTGTAGGCGAGAGCGTAGGAGTCGACGTTCACGTAGGCGGTGCCGCTGTAGTAGCTAGCGGTGATGTTCGACAGCTTCTTGCGGGTCCAGAACGTGGGCCAGTTGATGGTGCACGTACCGCCGGTCGCAGTGCAGCTCTGGTCGACGGGGACGTCCGGCCAGTTCTTGCTGTTCGCCACCACGAACTGAGCATCGGTGCAGGTGATCGCGCCCGTCGGGTTGCACCGCTCCTGGACCGTGAAGGAGACCCGGTTCGGCGGGTTGGCGACCCCGTAGATGGAGTTGCTGGCGTTGGTGATGCCGTAGTCGATCCGGGTGAGGTAGCCACCGCGGTCGTACGCCGTGCGCGTCGTCGTGCCAGACGGGACGAAGTAGCCGACCTCGTTCGCGTAGTAGTAGGCGGCGACATTGCGATGGGTGTCCTCGACCATGTCGAGGTTCCACCGCCACGTACGGGTGCATCGCTTGGCGGCACATCCGTCGGCCGCGGTGCCACCGTAGACCGGCACGTTCCACGCCGACTTCGTCGCCTTCGCCGTCGTCCCACCGGGCAGGACGTTGGCGCCGAAGGTGTAGCGGGTGCCGTCGGTGGTGGTCACCCTCCAGTACTCCCCGCCCTGACCGCCGTTCTGGGCACCGGTGAGGCGCTCAATGCGCTCACCGCCGTCGCCCTCGGGCCGGATCTTGCCGGTCGTGCTGTCGACGACGAGCGCCTGCGTGCCACCTCCGGGCAACCGCAGCGTGAGGATGTCGCCACCGGCCCAGCACAGGCCCTTGTCGGTCGACGAAGGCGTGACCTCCTTGCAATTGCGGAAGGTCCGCTCGATGTAGCCGGGTTGGTAGTCGAAGCCCAGTCCGGTCCAAGACGACTGCGGGTTGCTGTTGGAGCTGAGTCCGTCGACGGCCGCCGAGTTGTAGGCGAGGGCGACTCCGGGAGCGACTCCGCCCGCCGCGGGCTGCGTGACGGTCACCGGGTAGCTCCAGTTGAAGCTGCCGGACGAGCCACCATGACTCCACGAACCCGACGGCTCGAGGTTGCTCGCCGTGTAGTCGCCCTGAGAACCGCCCGGGCCGGCCACGGCGGCGACCACGGTGGCATTGGCTGAGCTGCTGGGCACAGCCGCGCGTGCGCTGGGGTCAGCGCTCGGAGTCGGGTCGGCGGGATCCGCCGGGGCACCCGGCGTCTCGACCTCGCCCACGAGAACGTCGTCCAGGGTCGCCGACACTTCACGATCAGTTCCATCGTTGACGCTGTCGGCCAGCGGAGTCTGCGTCTGGCATGCGGGACGCTCCGGGGTGGTCAGGGCGCACCCCGGTAGCGTCACGAGCTGCAGACGGGATGCCCAGTCGTTGCCGCCCACCCGGGCGAGCTCGTCGTAGTCGAGAGCGAACTCCGCTCGGGTGTCCGAACCCTCCTCGGCCGTCACGGCAAACACCAGACCAGGAGTTCCGAGCTTCGCGGCGACCTTCGGGTCGACGAGTCCTACCCGGTACCGACCATCAAGGTCCGAACCCGCCCGGCCAGCCCCGCGCACCCCCGCCAGCGGCGCTCCGTCCCACGCGCCAGCTTGGTCGACCTGATCGATGCCGGCGGCCTTGCCGGGTTCTGCGGTCTGAATGACTGTCCAGGCGCTCGGCAGCCTGCCGCGCTTGCTCACCGACTTCGGCGTACCCGAGGCGGGGGGACGGCCCCAGGACCTGCCCGCCTGGCTGTGCGGGACCGGCTTGTAACGCTGGGCAGCCGGAACATACGGCTTGTCCTTGCCTGCCGCCGACGGCGCGCCCGGCGCGACTTGGAGCGCGGTGATCACCAGCGCGATGAGGACAAGCAGGCTGATGCGTGAGCGCATGTTCTCCACCCGGACGACGACGACCGAGCCGAGACTCCGCCTCGGTTCGCCCGCACCATGGGAATGCGGTGGCGGCACAGTACCAAGAGGCCACCGCTCAGTGTGCCTTTTTTTTCACTCGTTTTTACTTTGGCGTACCCGTGTCACCCCTGGCGCTTATCTTGTGGTCGCGGCTTGGCATAACCACCACTGACCAGTCGCAGAGAGAGGGAGTAGTCCGTGACCACCAGAACCGTGTTCCAGCGGCCGCATCGGCTGCGGTCCATGAGCGTGGGCTTGACCTTCGCCGTTGCCGCATCAGGGCTGGCGATGCTGCCGATGTCGCCCAGTGCCGCCATCGCGGCGCCCGCCAATGCCGACCTGTCAGGTCCCGCAGACCCGGCGAGCGCAGATCAGGCCCAGGACATGGCGCAGGCAGCATCGCAGGCAGCCGCAACGGGCGAGGAGGTCGAGGTCCCGTCCCTGACGACGCAGACCAACCAGGTGGTGGCGCAGCCTGGGGGAGCCTTCAAGCTCGAGGCGCACCGCGAGCCGGTACGCACGGACATCAACGGCGAATGGGAACCGATCGACACCACCCTCGAGGTTGCCTCTGACGGATCGATCCGTCCCAAGGCCATCACCATCCCCGTCGAATTCGCCCCTGGCGGCAGCAACGAGGCGGTGACCACTGGCGAGGGCGACCATTCGATCACCTTCACCTGGAACGACGGGCCGCTGCCCGCGCCCGTCATCAGCGGTAGCGAGGTCACCTACCCCGACGTACGTCCCGGTGTCGACCTGGTCTTCACAGCGCACCCAGACGGCTACACCGACGCGCTCGTTGTCAAGACTCCCGCCGCCGCCGCGGCGCTCCAGGCCGACCCCGCCGAGTTCACCGGATCGTCGGCCGGTCTCGACCTGTCGATGACCGCCGAGGGCGCCGTCGTCGCGGAGAGCTCGAGTACCGACATCGCTCTGGTCAGCCCGCCTCCGATCGCCTGGGACTCCTCGGGCGGCGGCGTGGGAAACGACCGTCCCAACGCCAGCTCGTCCGGCACCGGCGTCGTCCATGAGCTCGAGCCGGCAGTGATCAACGAGCCCGAGGCCGACAAGAAGGCCGGCGTCGAGTCCACTGTCAGCATCGAGCTGGCGCCCCCGGCGACCGCGCTCGCCGACCCCGCGACAGTCTACCCGCTCTACCTCGACCCGGCCATCACAGGCAAGGGCAACTCGCACTACCTCACGGTTCACTCCAAGGGTTGGGACTACTACGACGCCGCCAACCAGGTGATGCGCGTCGGCTATTGCGGCTGGGCCGAGTGCAACAACAGCACCCAGGGCAACGCGCGATCGTTCTTCTCGTTCCAGATCGACCCGCTCAAGGTCGCCGGCGCCGACCCCGTCGTCTTTGACGCATCGGTGCAGGCCAAGCAGGTCTGGAGCGCTGATTCCGCAGCGCAGCCGGTCAATCTGACCAAGGCACAGCCGTTCACGGCCGGCACGAACTACCCCGGTCCTTTCGGCGCACGCTTGCAGCAGATCGCCAGCTCGGCGGGACGAAATGGCAACAACGAGGGGTGGATCACCTTCGGCAACGAGAACGTGCGCCAGTACCTCGAGGACCGAGCGAAGGCCGAGGACGACTGGGTGCAGTTCTCCCTCTCGGCGCCGTCCGAGGGCGACGCCCTCCTGTGGAAGAAGTTCGCCAATGACACCAAGCTGACCGTCCTCTACGGCTTCGTACCCACGATCAACTCCTACACCGCAAGTGGCGTCGTCACCTGCGGCACCACGGTCTACTCGCGAGGCTCGATCACCACATCCGTCGATGCCACCGAGGTCGGCACCCAGAAGGCCGGACTGCAGTACATGTTCGAGCTCTTCCAGAGCGACGCCACGACCATCATCGCTCGACGCCCCGTCGACTGGAGCAGCGCGGACTCATACACGTGGCCCAGCATCGCCGAAGGCACCTACACCTGGCGGGCCCGCGTCAGCCAGCCCACAACCGTGGGCTCCACGGTCAGGCGGACCGAACGAGCGTCGGTCACCGCAAATCGGCGGTTCACCGTCGACAGGACCCCGCCGAAGGACGTCGTCATCTCCAGCGACGACTTCCCCGAGGACTACTGGGGCAACTCGTCGACGACCGGCGGCAACTTCACGATCACCATCCCCAATGCGGAAGCGAGCGCGATCGCCTACGCCTTCAACGGTGCACCGCCCAACGTTCCCGACAGCACGTGCATTCCTACGGGGCCCGGCTACCAGGCACGACAGGCCAACCACGGGACCATCACTCTCCCGGCAACCAACCTGAAGCCCGGCGTGCCCAACACGCTCACCGTCTACGGCTTCGACCTCGCCCACAACCGCACGAGCACTGTCACCTACACCTTCTACCCGAGCCGCGGCGACCTTCCGGGCAACGTAGCCAACAACCGGGTCCAAGGCGAGGCGTCCGGAGCCGCGACGTCCGGCAACGCGTCGGCACCGGTCACGCTCACCGGTGTCCTGCCGGACGGCAGCACGACCCCGGCCCCGGGAACGGGCCAGTACCTGACGATGAACGCGTCGAGCCCCGAGGCATACGCCGAGGTCGAGATCAACCCGACCGCGCCTGGCTACTACGCCCTCGGGGCCGAGCTCGGCACCTGCCCGTCTTGTGGCAAGGCGACCTTCACCATCGAGAATGCCCAGGAGTTCGATGAAGCTCCCATCAGCACCGATGCCGAGCTCAACGGTCGGAAGTACGTGGGGCTGGGCGGCTACCAGCTCCAAGCCGGGCCCAACAAGGTCAAGATCAGGTTCCCTGACGCCTCTGCTTCCACTCCGGCGACGGTGAAGCTCGACTATCTTCGCCTGACACAGATCCGGTCCGGCGAGTACTCCTCGCTGCAGGCGGCGTTCAACAACGACGGCATCGTGAGTGAGAGCTGGTTCAACCCGATGGGGCTAGAGCCGGCTCGACCTGCGGTGGGCAGCCAGCCGGCCCAGCCCAACCGAGCTCTCTCCCAGCAGGCTCTCGCCGCCGCCGGGGTCGTGCCGGGCCAGAACCTCACGGCCACGTTCAGTGACAATGCGGGCGCGCCCGCGACGGCGACCTTCGCGATCCCGGCACAGGGCGCCGATGGGCTCGACAACGTCATCGCGGCCGGCCAGGAGATCTCCCTTCCCAATGTCGTCGCGGACCACGTCGACCTGTTGGTCGCGGCGTCGTGCGGCAACGTCAGCCCGGAGCTCTTGCGCCAGTTCGACCTGCGGCAGCTGGCCGAGGGCGGTGGGGAACCATCGGTTCGGAACTACATGGTCCCGTACACGGTTCCCGAGTGGCGCGACCCCTTGACCGCCACCAACGACCCTGCGCCGGCGATCAGTGTCAACCGGTTCGTCAGTGGCGCCACCGCAACGGTCGTCAACGCTCCGGCCGGCCTGTACGTGATCGAGATCGACGTCCTGGCAGGCCTCAAGGGTCGTCCGCTCAAGAGCATCACCCTGCCCAGCACGGGCGCCACGCTCACGACGACGGCGTCCGGTTGTGACCAGCCGCGGCTCCACGTCTTCTCGATCACCACGAGAAGCGATCAGTGACAGCCACGAGATCCTGAGCCCGAGTGCCCCGGCAAGCCAGCCGGGGCACTCGGACTTTTCTCAGCTGATCGTCGTGAGCAGCTGCGTCGCCCGAGTCAGTACGACGTACAACGTCGCCCGCCCCGTCTGCGACTCGTCCTCGATCTCCTGAGGACGCACCACCACGATGCCGTCGAACTCCAGCCCCTTGGTGTCCAACCCCGTCAGTACGACGACCCGGTCGTCCCCCGAGGGCGTCACCGACGAGTCCACCGCGGCGCGGGCGCCGGCGGCGTCGTCGGCGAGCTCGGGCCAGGAGGCGAGCCAGGCGTTGACCTCGGAGCGCCGGGCCACCGGTACGACGATGCCCACGGTCCCCGAGACGGCCTCGGCGAGCTCGAGGACGGCTGCGCGGGTGGCGGACTCGAGGTCGGCGCCGTCGGCGAGGACCACCTCGCGCGGAGGCACGCCCGTACGGCGGACCGCGTCGGGCAGGTCGGCGTCGAGGCCGACGCGTTCGGCGTAGGCGGCGGCGTGGGCGTAGATCTCGGCCGAGTTGCGGTAGTTGGTCGAGAGGTGGAAGCGGTGGATCTGCTTGCGCTCGAGGGCTTCGGCGCGGGCGGCGTCGGACTCGGCGGGGACGGGCCAGGAGGACTGGGCGGGGTCGCCGACGATGGTCCAGGAGGCGGTGCGGCCGCGGCGGCCGACCATGCGCCACTGCATGGGCGTGAGGTCCTGGGCCTCGTCGATGAGGACGTGGGCGTAGCCGTCGTCCTCGATGCTGCTCACCGGGGGGCGCCAGGCGCGGCCGGCGGGGGCGTACTCGCGCTCCGAGGCGGTCATCAGCTCCTGGATGTCGACGGCGCCCTCGATGAGGGCGAGCGGGTCGTCGCGCTCGTCGTCGGCCTTCTGGGGGACGTCGCCGAGGGCGTAGCGGAGCTCGTCGAGCAGGGGCACGTCCTCGATGGAGATCTGGCCGCTGATCGCGCGGGTGGGGTCGAGGCCCGCCCAGGACTTGGCGAGGAGGCGCTGCTCCTCGGCGCTCAGGATGCCCTCGGAGACCCGGGCGAGGAGCTCGGGGTCGCGCAGCCAGCAGAGCACGGTGGCGGCGTCGAGCGGCGGCCACCAGGACAGCGCGAAGTCGAGGAAGTCCTGGCGCGAGAGCATGTCGTCGTTGAACTTCTCGCGGCCCTGGTCGCGGCCGCGCTCGCCACGGACCTGGCGCCAGAGCGCGTCGAGCAGGGCGTTGGACACGCGCGGGAGCTGCTTGTTGCGCAGGCCCTGGGACATGAGCTGGCGGCGGACCTGGCCGAGCCGGCCGCGGTCGAGCACGAGCCGGTCGTCGCGCCAGAAGACGCGGTACTCGCGGGGACTGCCGGGCGCCTGCTGCCGGGCGGTACGCCGCATCACCTCGGCCATGCGCGCCGAGCCCTTGACGTCGGCGACGGCGGGCTCGTCGTGGCGGGTGGCGCGCACCTCGTCGACGACCTCGCCGAGGCTGCGCAGGGCCACGGCGGTCTCGCCGAGGGAGGGCAGCACGCGCTCGATGTAGCGCATGAAGACGCCCGAGGGGCCGACGACGAGGACGCCGCCGCGCTCGTAGCGCTGCCGGTCGGTGTAGAGCAGGAAGGCCGCGCGGTGCAGGGCGACGACGGTCTTGCCGGTGCCCGGGCCGCCGGAGATGCTGACGACGCCCTTGGAGGGCGCCCGGATCGCCTTGTCCTGCTCGGCCTGGATGGTCGCGACGATCGAGTGCATCGAGCGGTCGCGGGCGCGGGAGAGCTGGGCCATGAGCGCGCCCTCGCCGATGATCGGGAGCGCGCGGCCGGCCTCCTCGGCGACGGCCATGCCGTCGGCGTCGAGCAGCTCGTCCTCGACCCCGACGACGGAGCGGCCGGCGCTGCGCAGCACCCGGCGGCGCAACACGTGCTGGGGCTCGGCCGCGGTCGCCTGGTAGAACACCGCGGCGGCGGGCGCGCGCCAGTCGATCAGCAGCGAGTCGTGCTGGTCGTCGCGCAGGCCGATCCGGCCGACGTAGCGGGGCTGGACGTCGACGGCGGCGTCGAGGTCGAGCCGGCCGAACACCAGGCCCTCGTGGGCGGCGTCGAGCTGGGCGATCCGCTTCGCGGCCTGGAAGACCATCGCGTCCCGCTCGACCAGACCACCTTCGTGCCCGAGGTGGGCACGCGAGTGCCCCTCACGGGCGAGCGACTGGGCGGCCTTGCCGGCCTGCTCCAGCTGCCGATAGACCCGGTCGACGAAGGCCTGTTCTTCCGCGACCTCGCGCTCCACCAGCTCGTCTGCCACCGACGTGACCCCTACCGTCCGCACTCGTGTTCTGACCACCACATCCCCGATGCGGCAAGCCACCAACTCTACAGGCCGGGACAGAGCCGTAGCGCGCTGCCAGGTTGTTGGTTGAATATCAGCAAGGCATCGCTGCGTCCTAGGGGGGAACACGATGAGAACGACGCCTGCGGCTCCGCCGCGCAAACCGAACAAAAGAGGGGTGGCAGCTCGCGAGAAGCTGCTCTCCACCGCGCTGGAGATGCTCGGAACCGGGAGACCGGAGACCGTCTCCATCAACATGGTCGCCAAAGAGGCGGGGCTCAGCTGGGGCTCGGTCCAGAACCTCTTCGGCGATTCCGACGGGTTCTGGTCCTCGGTGGTCGAGCTGATCATCGACGCCGGACCCCAGCTGTGGGCCGCGCCGGAGAGCGCCACCGTGCAGGGCCGGGTCGCCGAGGTGGCCCAGCTCTACCGCTCGGTGCTCGCCTCGCCGTACGGCGTCGCGATCGAGACCGTCCGGGCCGGGCTTCCCCGGCCGCTCGACGTCCTCGCCGAGTCGCACCCGCGCACGTCCGCCTCGCTGGCGAGGCTCGACGAGCTGTGGGCCGAGGCCTTCCTGCACTTCTTCGCCACGCTCGACGGTCCACCGGTCGACGCCGACCGCGCCTCGGACGTGGCCGCGCTGCTGCCCAGTGCCCTGCGCGGACTGCGTGCCGACGAGCAGTTCGGTACGACGGTCGACACCGACCGCGCGCACCGGACGCTGGTCACCGCGCTGACGACCTACCTGGAGGGATGAGCCGGGCGGACCCCGGCAGGATCAACCGGCCAGCAGCGCGCGCGTCGGCGCGATGACGTCCGCGCCGAACCGGGCGATGCCGTCGAGCTTCTGCTCCAGCGGCGCGTGCTGCGGGTAGTAGTACATCCACGGCATCGTCAGGCACATCGTGACGCCGCCGCGCGAGGCGCGGGCGAAGTCCTCGGGGAGCAGGGCGTCGGTCAGCGCCGGGGCGACCGCGAACGGCTCCTCGGGGTCGCGGCCGGCGGCCCGGCGCATCTCGCGCAGGCGCTCGCCGATCGCGATCGCCTCGTCGACGGTCGCCATGTCGCCGATCCAGCCGTCGTTGCGGGCCGCGCGGCGCAGCGCGACGTCGGACATGCCGCCGACCCAGACCGGGATCGGGCCCGGCGGCTCGGGCTTCATGACGAGGCGCTCGCAGCGGTAGAACTCGCCGGCGAACTCGGTCCAGCCGGGCTCCCAGAGCTCGCGCATGAGGTCGAGCCCCTCGTCGGTACGCCGCCCGCGGGTCGCGAAGTCCTCCTCGAGGAGCTCGAACTCGTCACGGCACCAGCCGACGCCGATACCGAGCGCGACCCGGCCGCCGGACAGCGCGGCCGCCGTACCGACGGCCTTGGCGACGATGAACGGGTTGCGCATGGCGGCCACGTAGATCGAGGTGAAGAACTGCATCCGCGTGGTCACCTGCGACAGCGCCCCGATCGTCACCCACGGGTCGGGCCAGTCGACGTCGGTCTCCCAGCGCCGCCGCCCGTCCGAGGTGTAGGGGTACGGCGTCTGGATCGTCTCCAGGTCTACCACGTGGTCGGCCAGGCTGAGCGCGCTGATCCCCGCTTCCTCGGCGGCCCGCGCGAGCGGGACCAGCTGGTCGATCGGGTGGTAGGCGGTCACCATCGCGAAGTCCACGCGCGCAGCCTAGGCCAGAACTAGAACAGGTTCTAGAGGGTGACGCTGCGAACCGCCTCCTCGACCAGGTCCGCGATCGCCGCGGGCTGCGAGGCGAGCGAGGCGTGGCTGGCGGCGAGCTCGACGGTGCCGCGGGGCTCCATCCGCGCCGCCATCCGGCGCTGGTTGTCGGGGTGGATCATCCGGTCGTCGGCCGAGACCTGGTACCAGGACGGCTTGTGCCGCCAGGCCGGGTCGGTGACGGTGTCGCCGAACGTGCTGCCCAGCGGCGCCTTCTGGGTGACCCCCATGACCAGGGTCTCCTCGGCCGGCAGGTCCTGGGCGAAGCTCTCGCCGAAGAGGTCCGGCTTGATCCACAGCCGCCCGTCGGAGTCGGGCTCGATGTTGGCGAACGCCGCCGGCGGGTGCTCCTCGCTGATCTGGCCGGCGCTCTCGCCGGCGTCCGGCGCGAACGCCGCGACGTAGACCAGGCCGGCCACGTTGGGCAGGTTGCCGGCCTCGGAGATCACCGCGCCGCCGTAGGAGTGCCCGACCAGGACGACGGGTCCGTCGACCTGGCGGACCAGCTCCTGGGTGCGGGTCGCGTCGTCGGCCAGCGAGGTCAGCGGGAGCTCGACGGCGCGCAGGCCGCGGTGGCCCCGGCGGTCGAGCTCGACGATCACCTTGGCCCAGTGCGCGGCGCCGCCCCAGAAGCCGTGGACGAGGACGATGGTGGGAGTGGACATGGTGGCTCCTCGGTCGTGGTGCGCCGGTCGGCGCTGAAGTAGGGTGCTGCCACGCTAACGAGATGACCGAGCAAGGAACCATGCCCGTGGCGCCTGAAAACATTGCCGTTCCGCTTGACGGCGTCGACGCGTTGACCGACACGCCGGGCGACACGCCGGCCGACGCGCTGTCCGCGGTGCTCGAGATGATCCACCTGCGCGGCGCCGACGTGACCTCGGTCCGCGAGGAGGGCCGGCGCGTCGTACGCCACCCGCGCGGCGACCGGGTGCTGCACCTGGTCGTGACCGGCACCGTCGAGCTGCGCACCGGCGACGGCGCCACGAGCGTCGAGGTCGCCGCCGGCGACCTCGCACTGATGGCCCGCGGCGGCGCCCACCGGCTCCACCCGGGGCCAGGCGCGCAGTGGCTCAGCGGCCGGTTCCTGGTCGACGAGGGCCTGGCCGCGCCGGTGCTCGCGGTGCTGCCGCCCGCCGTTCTCATCCGCTCCGCCGAGGGCCCCGACTGGCTCCCGCTGTGCGCCCGCCTGCTCGCCGTCGAGGTCGGCGACCCGCGGCCGGGCTCGCACGTGATGGTGTCGCGGATCCTCGACCTGCTCTTCATCCAGGCCCTGCGCGCCTGGTCGGCCCAGCAGAGTGCGGGCGCCGGCGGCAGCGGTTGGCTGGTCGCCGCCCTGGACCGCCAGCTCGGGCCCGCCCTGACCGCGATCCACCTCCGGCCCGAGCACCCGTGGACCGTCGACCAGCTCGCCGACCTGGCGATGCTCTCCCGGGCGGCGTTCGCGGCCCGCTTCGGCCGGCTCGTGGGCGAGCCGCCGGGCCGCTACCTCCAGCGGATCCGCCTGGCCCGCGCCGCCGAGCTGCTCACCACGACCACCGACCCGGTCGGCGCGATCGGGCGCGCGGTCGGGTACGCCTCCGAGGCGGCGTTCTCCCGCGCGTTCTCCCGCGAGCACGGGACCGGGCCCCGCGCCTGGCGGAGCGGAGCCGGCCGATGAATCTCGACCTCACCCCCGCCCTCCCCGACATCGCGGACGGCGGCCGGCTCGGCGGCGCACCCCCGCGGGCCGTCGAGGACCACCCCTGGCTCAGCACGCACCGCTACGTGCTGACGCTGCCGGCCGGGTGCGCCCCGTGGGCGGCCGGCCGCGAGGTCTCGGTGCTCCTGCGCGCGGGCTTCGACATCGGCGACGACGACCTGACCTACCCGGCGATGGCGATGCGGGCGCTCGTCCACCCGCCCTCGCCCCGCGGCGACCGGACCGGGCTCGGCTGGCCGGGGCTGCGCTCGACGGCCCTCGTCCCGGCGTCCGGCCACGCGCCCGCCCTGGTCCGGATCGCCGACGCGCCCGTGCTCATCCAGGACGAGCCGTCGTACGCCGCGGCGGTCGAGGCCGACGGGCACCGCTTCCTGTTCCAGGTCGACGAGGACGGCTGGCCGGTCGACGGGCCGCTCGAGGACGTCGTCGAGGAGTACCTCTGGGGCTACGGCTCGGTCTACTTCTACGGGACGCCCGGCGACGACGGCCTGGTCGACGAGGTCGTCGCCGGGTTCCTCGACTTCTAGCCCCGGCCTAGCCCTTCTTGCGCGAGAGGAACGCGGTCATCGCCTCGCGCGCCTCGTCGGAGCCGAACAGCCGGGCGCTCAGCTCGACGAGCTCCTCGCCCTTGGCGTCGATACGCTCGAGCAGCTCGGCACCGAGCAGCTTCTTGGTCTCGCGCAGGCCCTGGGCGGCGCCGGTCGCGATCTGGCCGACGACCTCGTCGACCTGGGCCTGGAGCGTCGCGGCCGGGACGGCGTACGTCGCGAGGCCGTAGTCGCGCGCCTCGGCACCGGTGAACACCTCGCCGCCGAGCGCGGTGAGGGCCGCGCCGCGCGGGGTCATCCGCGGGAAGACGGTGAGCGAGATGACCGCCGGGGTCAGGCCGAGCTTGACCTCGGTGAGCGCGAAGGTGGCGTCGTCGGCGACGACCACGATGTCGGAGGCGGCCACGATGCCGATGCCGCCGGCGCGGGCCGCGCCCTCGACCACGGTGACGACGGGCTTCGAGAGCGCGACGATCTGGCGCTGCAGGCCGACGATCGCGCGGGCGCCCTCGTGCATCGGGACGGTCGCGGCCTCGGAGAGGTCCGCGCCCGAGCAGAACACCCGGCCCGAGGAGCGCAGCACGACGACGCGTACGTCGTCCGCCGCGTCGGCGGTACCGAGGTGGGCGATCAGCTCGGTGACGAGCTGGCGGGAGAGCGCGTTGCGGTTGTGGGGCGAGTCCAGGGTGATGGTCGCGACGCCGTCGGCGACCTCGAGGTGGACCAGCTCCGCGGGTGCGTCAGTCATGCGGCTCATCCTGCCCCACGCCGTTCAGGCCCGATCGGGCGTCTCGACGCAGTCGAGCGCGGCCAGGTAGCCGAACACGAGGGCCGGGCCGATGGTCGCGCCGGGGCCGGCGTACGTGTGGCCCATGACGGCGGCGCTGGTGTTGCCGGCGGCGTACAGCCCGGGGACCGGCGTCCCGTCGGCGCGCAGCGCGCGGGCCCGCGGATCGGTCCGGATGCCGCCCTTGGTGCCGAGGTCCGCGGGCACCATCCGGGCGGCGTAGAACGGCGCCTCCACGAGGGCGCCGAGGCTCGGGTTGGGCTTGTTCGTCAGGTCGCCGTAGTAGTGGTCGTACGCCGATTCCCCGCGGTGGTGGTCCGCGTCGACCCCGTCGCGCGCGAAGGCGTTGAACCGCGCGACGGTCGCGGCCAGCCCCGCGGCGGGGACCCCGATCTCGGCGGCGAGCTCGTCCAGGGACGCCGCCTTCGTGATGGCGCCGCCGGCCAGCCACGACTTCGGCAGCGGCCGCCCCGGCTGGACGCCGGCGAACAGGTAGCGGTCGCGGTAGGTCTGGTCGAAGACCAGCCAGCACGGCAGGTTCTCGGCGGCATCGGCCGGCCCGGCGCCGCGGCCGTAGGTCCCGCCGAACATGCGGTGGGTCGCCTCGACGTACGGCAGCGACTCGTTCATGAACCGCTCGCCGTGCCGGTTGACGATGATCCCGCCCGGCAGCGAGCGCTCGGACAGCGCGAACCACGGCCCCTTGGGCAGCGGGATCGACGGCGCCCACCAGGCGTCGTCCATCAGGTCGGTGGCGGCGCCCGCGACCTGGGCCGCCCGGATCCCGTCGCCGGTGTTGGTCGCGACGCCGAGCGAGAGCTCCGGCCCGGCCGGCTCCCGCTGATGGGTACGACGCAGCTCGGCGTCGTGGTCGAAGCCGCCGCACGCGAGGACCACTCCGCGCCGCGCCCGCACCACGGACCCGTCTCCGGTCCGGACGCCGACGACCCGGCCGTCCTCCTCGACGAGCCCGGTCATCGGCGTCCCGAGCCGGACCGGGATACCGCGCTCACGCACGCCCACCATGAGCGAGGCGACGAGCGCGCTGCCCAGGCCGACGAGCCGGCGCCGGCGCAGCCGGGCCCACGCGAAGCGCAGCCCGATCCGGGCCATGTGGAGCGGGCCGCGCCAGTGCCGGCGCCCGGTGCTGAGCCAGCGGTAGTCGGACTGGAGGACGACGACGTTGAGCGGCGTCTTCGTGTAGAACGGCTCCATCGTGGCCAGGTCGTCGCCGATCCGGCGCGCGTCGAAGGGCCGCGGCTCGGCCGAGCGTCCGGCGGCGCGACCGCCCGGCGCCTCGGGGAAGTAGTCGGCGTACCCGCGCACCCAGGCCAGGTCGAGCGCGGAGTGCTCGGCCAGGTAGCCCATCGCCTCGGCACCGCGGTCGACGAAGGTGTCGATGCGGTCCGGGTCGACCTCGTCGACGATCGCGTGCAGGTAGCGCCGGGCCTCGTCGAGGTCACCGGCCGGGACGTGCGCGCGGACCGCCGGGTTGCCCGGCACCCAGACCCCGCCGCCCGAGCGGGCCGTCGTCCCGCCCCAGCGCTCGGACTTCTCCAGCACGACCACACGCAGGCCGTGCCCGGCGGCGGTGATCGCGGCGGCCAGCCCGGCCGCACCGGAGCCCACCACCACGACGTCGAAGGTCTCGTCCACGGCACCTCTCCTTGTTGGGAGTTGATTGCAAGTTGGGAGTTTCTATCAACTTGCGAGCCGCTCCGCAACCTGCGAGCCTGCCCGCATGCCTTCGCTGCGCGCCCGCAACCGCGCCCGGGTGCGCCACGAGATCCAGGACGCGGCCTGGCGGCTGTTCGCCGAGCACGGCTTCGCCGCGGTGACCACGCAGCAGATCGCGACCGCCGCGGGCGTCTCGACGAGCACCTACTTCCGCCACGTCGCCAGCAAGGAGGACCTGCTCCTGCAGCCGCTGCTCGCCAGCAGCGCCGACATCCTCGCGGCGTACGCCGCCCGGCCGGCCGACGAGCCCGTCGCCCGGGGCCTCGCCGCGGCGATCCGCGGCCGGACCGCCGAGGCCGCCGACACCGACCTGCGCCGCTGGCGCGCGGCGATGCTCACCGCCCCCGAGCTCGGCTCCCGGGTGACCCTGATCGCCGACGCCGACCGCGGCGAGCTGGTCCGCCTGGCCGCCGACCGCCACGGCTCGGGCCTGGTCGTGCACCTGGTCCTCGCCGCCGCGGAGTACGCCTACAGCCGCTGGATCGACCCCTCCGCCGGGGAGCAGTCGCTCGTCGCCCTCATCGACGCCGCGCTCGACGAGACGCTCACCGGTGACTGGCGCTAGGGGGCGGCTCGCACGTCGGCGTCGTCGCGAGCGGGGTTTGCGGCCGATCGGGCAAGGCGGAGCAGCGAAGGCGGGCCGGAGGCCCGTCGAGTCTGCGACAACGCCGCCAGATCGAGTCGCAAAGCCCGCGCAGCAGACGCCGACGTGCGAGCCGCGCCCTAGAGATCCGTACTCATGCGCTCGCCGCTCCCGAGGAGCACGGTGAGACGGTGAAGCCGCCCCTCGTGCTGTCCCTGCTGACCTGCGCCCTGCTGCCCCTCGTCGCGGCGTGCGCCAACCCGAGCCACGCGAGCGAGGCCGACAGCCTCCGCGAGCGGCTGGCCGACCTGCCCAGCGTGGCGTCGGCCGACCTCGACTACACCGAGCCGATCACGCTCGACTCCGGCAAGCTCGCGCTCACCGTCGCGCTGGAGCCCGAGGCCGAGGCGTCGGCGGTCGTCGAGGTGGTCGCCACGACGTACGCCGCTTTCGCGGGCACCCACCACGCCGAGGAGGGCGACCTCGACATCACCTGGCGCGACGACGTGGTGCACCTGCGCAGCTTCGAGCCGGAGGCCGACCTGGACGACGTCCGAGCCGCGGCGCAGCGGGCGGTCCCCGTCCTGGAGCGCGAGTCCGCCCGGGTCGACCTCGAGACCCAGGACGTCGACGCCGCGCCCCACGTGCGCACCCTGATGACCGTGACGACCGCGCCCGGGGTCGACGCGCTGCTGGCCGCGCTGCCCGGCCTGGAGAAGCGCTACGGCGACCTGCCGCAGACCGACTGGACCGTCCAGGCCGATCCCGAGGGCTCCTGGACGCTGCACTCCTCCGGCGGCCTGCCCGGCGCCGACCAGCTGACCCTGTTCCACCGGCTGCGCGCGGGTCTCCCGCCGGGCGCCTCGATCTGGCTCGGCGACGACGACTGGGCCAGCGTCGCCCTCCCCGCCGGTACGTCGCCCGACGCCACCGCGGCCGTCGCCGAGCGGCACCTCGGCATCCTCGGCGGGCCGGGCACGGCGTCGTACGACGTGCAGGTGGGGGACGAGCTCGCGCTGTCGATCATCGACGGCGAGTGCTCGTTCGGCACCGGGCCGATCGGCGCCCTGCTCGACGGTGTCTACGCCGACGGGTGCCGTACGGTCGCGCCGTCGGCCTAGGCCTCGGGGATCGGCTGCTTCGGCAGCTTCTTGACCCGCGCCCGACGTCGCGGCCGGGCCGGGATCATCGAGCGCATCTCCTCGAGCTTGCCGAAGCAGAGCAGCCGGTCCTCGGCCTGGAGCACGTGCCGGTCGAACGGGTTCGGGATCACGGTGGTGCCGCGGTGCAGGGTCAGCACCGTCATGTCGCGCTCGCGGATCCCGGACTCACCGAGGGTCTTGCCGACGAGGTCCGCATCGCCGTGCACGACGATCTCGGCGACGCCGTACCCGGTCGAGACGCTGAGCCGCTCGCGCACGTCGATCTGAGGGAAGGCGACCTGGTTGTCGATGTAGTCGATGATCGCGCCCGCCACGTCGAGCTTGGTGGCCGTCTCGATGCCCTCGAGGCCCGGGGAGGAGTTGACCTCCATCACCAGCGGACCGTCGTTGGCCTCGAGCATGTCGACACCGGCGACCTTGAGACCCATGATCTGGGCGGCGCGGACGGCGATCTGCTCGTACTCCGGGTCGAGGTCGACCCGCTCGACGCTGCCGCCGCGGTGGACGTTGGAGCGGAACTCGTCGCCCTGGGCGACCCGCCGCATCGCCGCGACCACGCGGTCGCCCACGACGAGCGCCCGGACGTCGCGGCCCTTGGACTCCTTGACGAAGCGCTGGATGAGCACCTGCTGCTTGGTGCTCTGGAGGGTCTCGATGATCGCCTCGGCGACCTTGATGCTCGGCGCCAGGATGACGCCGATGCCCTGGGTGCCCTCGAGCAGCTTGATCACCACCGGTGCCCCGCCCACCCGCTCGATCGCCGGGATCACGTCGGCGCGGTCGCGCACGAACGTCGTCGCCGGCATGCCGATGCCGTGCCGGGACAGGATCTGCGTCGCGCGCAGCTTGTCGCGCGAGTTCGCGATGCCGTTGGCGGTGTTGGGCGTGTAGACGTCCATCTGCTCGAACTGCCGCACGACCGCCGTACCGAAGTAGGTGATCGAGTTGCCGATGCGCGGCAGCACCGCGTCGTAGTCCGAGAGCTGCTTGCCCCGGAACTGCAGGTCGGGCTCGTCACCGGACAGGTCGATGGAGAACCGGAGCGTGTTGAGCACCTTCACCTGGTGCCCCCGGTCGAGGGCGGCCGTGCGAAGGCGCTGGGTGCTGTAGGACCGCGGAGCGCGGGAGAGGATCGCGAGCTTCATTCCCGACCTGATTGGATTGCGGTGTGGTCAGGCCCCATCTAATCAGTTCCCCGGTCACGGCCGGGTGGCGCGAGTGGGTGCGCCTGCCCGGGCTCGGCGTGGGACCGGTCAAGGCCAAGCTCGACACCGGCGCCCGTACGTCGGCCCTGCACGCCTTCGACCTCGAGGAGCTGACCCGCGACGGCGCCGACTGGGTGCGGTTCTCCGTCCACCCCTGGCAGCGCTCGGCCGAGGACGCCGTCCTCGTCGAGTGCCCGGTCCACGACCGCCGGCTGGTGCGCAGCTCCACCGGGCACACCCAGGAGCGGATCGTCGTCCTGACCGACATCGAGCTGCTCGGCCACACCATCACCACGGAGATGACCCTCACCCGCCGCGACGCGATGGGCTTCCGGATGCTCGTCGGCCGCGAGGCCCTGCGCCAGGGCTTCCTCGTCGACGCCCGCCGCTCGTACCTCGGCGGCCGCCCGCCCCGCAAGGTACGCCGCAAGAACCGAGGCCGTGATGGCACTGCGTGAGTCGTTCGCGATCGGCAACGTCCGCGTCCGCGCCGGCTCGACCAAGGAGGTCGAGCTCCCCATCACCCGCCTGGTCACCGGCGGCGACGTCAGCCTCCCCGTCCGCGTCGTCCACGGCCGCGAGCCCGGCCCGACCGTCTGGGTCAACGCCGCCATCCACGGCGACGAGGTGCTCGGTGTCGAGGTGATCCGCCAGGCGCTCGCCACCCTCGCGGCGCGCACCTTCCGCGGCACGCTGGTCGCCGTACCGGTGGTGAACGTGCTCGGCTTCATGACCGGCGAGCGCAACCTCCCCGACCGCCGCGACCTCAACCGCTCCTTCCCCGGCTCGGCCCGCGGCTCCCTGGCCAGCCGCATCGCCCACCTGTTCATGACCGAGGTCGTCGCCAAGAGCGACGTCGGCATCGACCTCCACACCGCCGCCGACCGCCGCAGCAACCTCCCCCAGATCCGCGCCGACCTCGACGACCCCCGCA
Organism: Pimelobacter sp. 30-1; assembly: GCF_018831735.1. Lineage (NCBI taxonomy): Bacteria > Bacillati > Actinomycetota > Actinomycetes > Propionibacteriales > Nocardioidaceae > Pimelobacter > Pimelobacter sp. 30-1. The sequence continues at coordinate 271,976 of NZ_NHTS01000001.1, read as the reverse complement.
CCCGCCAGCTCGCCGAGGCCTTCGGCGCCCCCGTCATGCTCCACGCCCGCCTCCGCGACGGCTCCCTGCGCCAGGCCGCTCGCGACCGCGGCGCCACCGTCCTGCTGTACGAGGCCGGCGAGGCCCTGCGCTTCGAGGAGGAGCCGATCGCGGTCGGCGTGGCCGGCGTACGCCGGGTGCTGGCGGCCCTCGACATGATCGACCTCTCCCCCGGCGAGGAGGACGGCCGTACCGCCCCCGTCGAGTCCCGCTCGAGCGCCTGGGTCCGCGCCCGCGGCACCGGCATCCTGCACCTCGAGGTCCACCTCGGCGAACGCGTCGAGGAGGGCCAGCGCCTCGGCGGCCTCTCCGACACCTTCGGCCGCCGGGTCCGGCTCGTGCACGCCGACCGCTCCGGCATCATCATCGGCCTGACCCGGGCACCGATCGTCAACGCGGGCGACGCCCTCGTCCACATCGCCTCCCCGGTCGAGTAGCCCGGCCCGCCCAAGCCCGCCGCGCTGCGGCGGCGAGGCGGCGAGGCGGAGGTGGCGGCCGCACAGCGGCGGCGCGGGCGGAGCCCGTGCCGTTGTCGCGCCCCAAGCCGGCCGTCAGGGCCCCGCAGTCAAGGACGGGCGAAGCCCGCCGCGAAGCGGACCGAGCGAAGCGAGGGTCCTTGACAGCGGGGGACGGCCGGCTAAGCGCGGCCGCCACCGCAACCACGCTCACCCGCCACCCTGCAACCTCGCACCAGGAAACCTGCAACCTCAGGGGGCCAACCCTGCTACTTCGCCCGCCGGAACGTGCGACTTCGGCGGCAGGACCATCCGAACGCACGGTCCGCACCGAACCCCTGCCATGCCCCTCCCCCGTCCCCGCCGCCCGAGGCTCCCGAAGCACCCCCAGTGGCCCGGGTACGGCGTCCTGGCGACCCTCGTCGGCATCGGCCTGGCTCACCTCGTCGCTGCACTCACCCACCCCGCGTCGTCGCCGGTCCTGGCGGTCGGCTCGGCGGTGATCGACCTGACGCCGACGCCGCTCAAGGAGTGGGCGATCCGGCAGTTCGGGACCGCCGACAAGGTGGTGCTGGTCGGGTCGGTGCTGGTGGGGGTGCTGGTGCTGGCGGCCATTGCGGGGGTGCTGGCCCGGCGCCGGCTCGCGGTCGGGGCGGGGGTGCTGGTCGCGCTGGTCGGCGTGGCGGTCGTGGCGGTGCTGTCGCGGCCGGAGGCGGGGGCGATCGACCTGCTGCCCTCCCTGGTGGCGGCGGTGACCGGGCCGGTGGCGCTCGCGCTGCTCGCCCGGGCCGACCGGGCCGCGCGGGAGGGGCGGCGGGCGGGACGGGGTGCGGAGGGACGGCGGGCGCTGCTGCTGACCGCCGGGGTGCTGGGCGTGCTCGCGCTGGCCGGGGGTGTGGCGGGGCGGTTCGTGTCCTCGCTGCGGCTGCGGCCCGAGGACGTGACGCTCCCCCGGCCGGCTGATCCGGCGCCGCCGCTGCCGCGCGGGCTGGACGACCAGGTCCCCGGCATCACCCCGTTCCGTACGCCGACCGGCGACTTCTACCGCGTCGACACCCGGCTGGACGTGCCCGTCGTGGGCACCGACGACTGGACGCTCACCATCGACGGTGATGTCGACCGGAAGGTGACGATGCGCTTCGACGAGCTGCTGGCGATGCCGATGATCGAGCGCGACATCACGCTGACCTGCGTCTCCAACAGCGTCGGCGGCCCGTACGTCGGCGCGGCGCGCTGGCTCGGCGTACCACTGCGCGACGTGCTCGACCGGGCCGGCATCGGCAGCACGAAGGCCGACCAGATCCTGTCCACCGACGTCGACGGGATGACGATCAGCACCCCGCTCGACCTCGCCCTCGACGGCCGGGACGCGATCTTGGCGGTCGGCATGAACGGCAAGGCGCTGCCCCGCGAGCACGGGTTCCCCGTGCGGATGGTGATCCCCGGCCTCTACGGCTTCATCAGCGCCACCAAGTGGATCACCCGGCTGACCCTGACGACGTACGCCGAGCGCGACGCCTACTGGACCGAGCGCGGCTGGGCGACCGACGCCCCCATCAAGATCTCCGCCCGGATCGACACCCCGCGCGCCCTCGCCGCGCTGGACCCCGGCGACGTCGTCATCGGCGGCGTCGCGTGGGCCCAGGAGCGCGGCGGCGTGGCCGGCGTCCAGGTCCGGATCGACGGCGGGGGCTGGGTCGACGCCCAGCTCGGGCCGAGCGGCGGGGACGACTACTGGCGCCAGTGGTTCTACCGCTGGAAGGCGGACTCCGGCTCGCACCGGATCGCCGCCCGCGCCCGCTCCGGCGACGGCGAGCCGCAGACCGCGGTCCGCGCCGAGCCCTTCCCCGACGGTGCGAGCGGGCTCCACGAGCTCATCGTCCAGGTCGGCTGAAAACCACCGAGAAAAACACCCATCCGGTCGCCCCGCGGCACCGAATCACCTGCACACCACGCTCCTACGGAAGGTCCCACCATGAAGCTCCACCGCCTCACCCGCACCGCCGGCGTCACCGCCGCCGCACTCGCTCTCTCCGTCTCGCTGGCTGCGTGCGGTGACGACGGCGGCGACACCAAGAGCACCGACGACAACAGCTCCACCCCGATGACCTCCGACAGCCCGACCGAGCAGGCCGACGCCGGCTCGCAGACGTTCGGCCCCGGCTGCGCGAAGATCCCGACCTCCGGCGCCGGCTCGTTCGACGGCATGGTCAAGGACCCGGTCGCGACCGCTGCCAGCAACAACCCGCTGCTCAGCACCCTGGTCACCGCGGTGACGAGCATCGACGGCCTCGCCGACACGCTCAACGGAGCGCCCGCGCTGACCGTGTTCGCGCCGTACAACGACGCGTTCGCCGCCATCCCGGCCAAGGACCTCAACGGCATGGTCGCCGAGGGCAAGGCCAAGGGCCAGGAGAGCGCGCTCTACAAGGTCCTCGCGCACCACGTGCTCGGCGCGAACGACGACCCGATGGCCGTCGTCGGCAAGCAGAAGACCCTGCTCGGCGACGAGCTGACCGTCTCCGGTGACGCCGAGAGCGGCATGACCGTCTCGGACGGCACGGTGACCGCGAAGGTCCTCTGCGGCAACATCCCGACCGCCAACGCGACCGTCTACGTCATCGACAAGGTGCTGACCGGGATCAAGTGACCCCTCGCCAGCAGACCTGAGAACCGGAAGGATCACGGCATGGACCCGGTCCCCGGCGACCCGGCCGGCGCCCCCCACGCGGGGGCGCCGGCCGGCGGTCGCAGCGCCGACCTCGGCGCCCTGCTCAAACGAGCGGCGCGCGGGGACAAGACGGCCTTCGCCGAGCTGTACGACGCCACCGCCCCCCGCGTGCACGGCCTCGCCGTCCGCGTGGTGCGCGACCCGGCGCAGGCCGAGGAGGTCACCCAGGAGGTGTTCCTCGAGATCTGGCGCCAGGCGAGCCGGTACGACGCCGCGCGCGGCTCGGCCCTCGCCTGGATGATGACGATCACCCACCGCAAGGCCGTGGACCGGGTCCGCAGTGCCGAGGCCGCGACCCGGCGCGACCTGACGTACCACCAGACGAACCAGAGCGTCGAGCACGACGTCACCGCCGACACCGCGCACGCCTCGCTCGAGGCGCACCGGGTGCGGGCGGCCCTGACCCAGCTCACCGACGTCCAGCGCGAGGCGATCGAGCTGGCGTACTTCGGCGGCTACACCCACACCGAGGTGGCCGCCCTTCTCGACCTCCCGGTCGGGACAGCGAAGACGAGGATCCGCGACGGCCTGATCCGGCTGCGCGACACGATCGGAGTAGGCCGATGACAACCGATCACGACCACACCCTGTCCGGCGCCTACGCCGTCGACGCGCTCGACGCGGACGAGCGGGCCCGGTTCGAGGCGCACCTGAGCCACTGCCCGGACTGCCGCGCCGAGGTGGACAGCCTCCGCGAGGCCGCTGCGCTGCTCGGCCTGGGCGACGAGGTCGCCCCGCCGCCGGCGCTGCGCGACGACGTCCTCGCGGGCATCGACCGGATCCGTCCGCTGCCGCCGCTGACCCGCGAGCCGGCCACGGTCACGCCGCTGTTCCGCCGGCTGCCGACGCTGCTCACGGCCGCCGCGGCCATCGTCCTGCTCCTCGGGGTGGGCCTGGCGGTGCTGCGGCCCTGGTCCGACGACCCGGGCACGCAGCCGCCGACCGCGGCCGACCGGATCCTCGCCGCCGCCGACGCGACCCACGTCGAGAAGAGCTTCCCCGACGGCTCGCAGGCCACGATCGTGCTCTCCCGCAGCCAGGGCAAGGCGCTCATCCGGACCAAGGACATGGCGCCCGCCCCGGACGGCAAGGTCTACGAGCTGTGGCTCCAGACGCCCGCCGGCAAGATGGTCCGGGCCGGGCTGATGCCGGACGAGCCGGACACGACGTACATCCTCGACGGCGACGCCGCGGAGGCCACCGGGGTCGGGATCACCGTCGAGCCCGACGGCGGCTCGGAGCAGCCGACCACGCAGCCGATCGCGGTCTTCCCCCTGGAGTCGTGATGTCCACCCCGACCCCGCGGCGCCTCGCCGTGGTGGGCTCCGGCGTCGCCGGACTCACCGCCGCCTACGTCGCCTCCCGTCCCGGCAATGACGTCCACGTCACCGTGCTCGAGGCCGACGACCGGCTCGGCGGGCACGCCGACACCCATGACGTCACCGACGCCGCCGGCCGCGCACTGCGGATCGACAGCGGCTTCATCGTGCACAACCGGCGCACCTACCCGGTGCTCGGCCGGCTGTTCGACGAGCTCGGCGTGCCGACGCAGGACTCCGAGATGTCGATGTCGATCAGCGACGAGCGCACCGGCCTGGAGTGGGCCGGCGCGCTCGGCCGGCGCGGGCTGTTCCCGTCGGGCGCCGGCAACCACCGCAACCCGGCGTACCTGCGGATGCTCGCCGAGGTGCCGCGCTTCCACCGCGCCGCACGCCGGCTGCTGGCGAACGGCCCCGGGGACCTGACGACGCTCGCCGCCTTCCTCGACCACGGCGGGTTCTCGCCGTACTTCCGGCGGCACTTCGCCGAGCCGCTCGTGGCGGCGGTGTGGTCGTGCGACCCGGACACGGCGCTGGACTACCCCGCGGCGTACCTGTTCGCGTTCCTCCAGCACCACGGCATGCTCGCCGTCTTCGGCTCGCCGACGTGGCGCACGGTGACCGGCGGCTCCGGGGCGTACGTCGCCCGGGTCGCCGACGCGATCCGGGCCTCCGGCGGGACGATCCGCACCGGGACCCCCGTGCTCTCGATCGAGGAGACCGGCGACGGCGTCGAGGTCAGCACGGCCGCCGGCCGCGAGACGTACGACGCCGTCGTGGTCGCCACCCATCCCGACCAGGCGCTCGGGATGCTCTCCGCGCCGACCCTCCTGCAGAAGGAGGTGCTCGACGCGATCCCCTACTCGACCAACACCGCGCTGCTCCACACCGACGCCCGGCTGATGCCGCGCGCCCGGGACGCCTGGGCGTCGTGGAACTTCCGGCGCCCGCGGATCACTCAGGAGCAGGTCCAGGTCACCTACGACCTGACCCGCCTGCAGCGGCTGCCCACCGACACCCCGTACCTGGTCACCCTCGGCGGCGAGGACGTGGTCGACCCGGCGACCGTGCTGGTCCGGCGCGACTACGCGCACCCGCGCTACACGCCGGCCTCCGTCGCCGCCCAGGCCCGGCTGCCCGAGATCGACACCGACCGCCTCGTGTTCGCCGGCGCGTACCACGGCTGGGGCTTCCACGAGGACGGCGCGCGCTCGGGCCTGCACGCCGCGGAGCGTCTCGGGCTCGCGTGGGAGGACGCCGGTGCACCGGCGGCGACGTCGTACGCGACGACCCTGGTGCACCGGCGGCGCGAGCCGGTCCGCAATGCGTTCACGCTGCGCTCGCACCTGAGCGTGGTCGACCTCGACCGGGTCGCTCCCGACGGCACCGTGGACGGCGTCCCCGGCCGCTTCGAGGGACGCGACCACTTCGCCGGCGACACCGCGAGCGTGCGCGAGGGCCTCGACCGCTTCCTCGCCGAGCACGGCCTGGACGCCGGCCTGCGGGGCGGCCGGGCGCTGATGGCCGCGCAGCCGCGGGCGCTCGGACACTGCTTCAACCCGATCTCGGTGCACTGGTGCTGGCCGCCCGGATGCCCGGACGGCGATCCCGCGGCGACCGTCGTCGAGGTGCACAACACCTACGGCGACCGGCACGCCTACCTGCTCGACGGTCCCGCCACCGCCGACGGGCGGGTCGTGGTCGACAAGGCGATGTACGTCTCGCCCTTCCACGGCACCGACGGTCACTACGAGGTGCTCGCCCCTCCGCCCGACCCCGAGGACCACCGGCTGCGGATCGCGGTCCGGCTCGTCACCGAGGACGGCGCCCGGTTCGACGCCGCCCTCGACGGGACGCCGGCCGCGCCGCCGCGGCTGCCGCTCGCGGGACTGCGCGGAGCGGCCCTCATCCGCGCCCACGGCATCGCGCTGTGGGCCCGGCGGGTACCCGTCCAGCCGCGCCGCGCGACGGTGCAGACCGCGCAGACGCCGCAGACCGCGCTCGCCCCGATCCGCACCGGCGGCTTCGCGGCGCGGGTCGCCGAACGGCTCTTCCGGGCCGCGATCGGGCGGCTCGACGTCACGGTCCGCCTGGAGCACGCCGACGGCCGTACCGAGGAGCTCGGCCGCGGCGGCCCGGCGATCGTCGTGCACCGCCCGGACGAGATGTTCGCCCGGATCGGACGCGACCAGCTGATCGGCTTCGGCGAGGCCTACCTGACCGGCGCCTGGGCCGAGGACGGCGTCCCCGGCGACGGCGTGCTCGGCGCATTCCTCACGGTCCTCGCCGCCGAGCTGACCACGCTCGTGCCGCGGCCGCTCCAGCGGCTGCGCGGGGTCGTCGTCACCCGCCTGCCGCAGAGCCAGCGCGGCACCCGGGACAACACCCAGGCCAACGTCGCCCACCACTACGACCTGTCGAACGACCTGTTCGCGGCCTTCCTCGACCCCACGCTGTCCTACTCCAGCGCGCTCTTCACCGACCCGGACCCCGCCGTGGCCGCCACGGAGGACCTGGTCGCGGCCCAGCACCGCAAGATCGACCGGCTGCTCGACCAGGCCGGCGTGGGTGCCGGCACCCGGCTCCTGGAGATCGGCACCGGCTGGGGCGAGCTCGCGATCCGGGCCGCGGCCCGCGGCGCCGACGTCCGCTCGATCACGCTGTCGGTCGAGCAGCAGGAGCTCGCCCGGGAGCGGATCGCCGCCGCCGGGCAGGCCGACCGGGTGCGCGTCGACCTGTGCGACTACCGCGCGCTGCTCGACGAGCCCGGCGCGGCGTACGACGCGGTGGTCTCGGTGGAGATGATCGAGGCGGTGGGCCAGGAGTTCTGGCCGGCGTACTTCCGCACGCTCGACCACGTCCTGGCGCCCGGGGGGCGCGTCGCGATCCAGGCGATCACGATGCCGCACGACCGGATGCTCGCGACCCGCTCCACGCACACCTTCATCACCAAGTACGTCTTCCCCGGCGGCGCGCTGCCGTCGGTGCGCGCGATCGACGAGGTGACCCGGGCGCACACCACGCTGCGGATCACCGACGACCTGGCGATCGGCCCGCACTACGCGACGACCCTGCGGCGCTGGGACACGGCCTTCGTGGCCTCCCGGGACCGGGTCCGCGCGCTCGGCTTCGACACGACCTTCGAGCGGATGTGGCACTTCTACCTGGAGTACTGCCGTGCGGGCTTCGCGGCCGGCTACATCGACGACCACCAGCTCACCTTCACCCGACCGGACGAGGAGTCCCGATGACCGCCGCCGTGCTCGCCGACGCGCTCCGCCCGTTCGTCGGCGGAGAGCTGCCCGTCCGCCTCGTCGCCTGGGACGGCACCACCGCCGGTCCCGACGACGCCCCCGTCGTCGAGCTGCGCTCCCCCGACGCGCTCCGCCGGCTGATCCGCCACCCCGGCGAGCTCGGCGCCGCCCAGGCCTACGTCACCGGCGAGCTCGACGTGCCGGGCGACCTCGACGCGGCGCTCACCCACGCGTTCGCGGTGGCCCGTTCGCGCGGGCTGTCGGGACGCCGTCCGTCCGTCCGGGCGATGGCCGGCGCCCTGCGCGCCGCGATCGGCCTCGACCTGATCGGCCGTGCGCCCGCGCCCCCGGCCACCCAGGCCCGCGTGCGCGGCCGGCTGCACAGCAAGGACCGCGACCGGCGCGCGATCAGCCACCACTACGACACGACCGCGGACTTCTACTCGCTGATCCTCGACGAGCGGACGATGGCGTACTCGTGCGGCTACCACGCGTCGCCCGACCAGCCGCTCGCCGACGCCCAGGAGGCCAAGCTCGACCTGGTCTGCCGCAAGCTCGGCCTGGAGCCGGGGATGCGGCTGCTCGACGTCGGCTGCGGCTGGGGCTCGCTGTCGCTGCACGCGGCCGAGCACTACGGCGTGCAGGTCGAGGGCGTGACGATCTCCGCGGAGCAGCAGCGGTTCGCGGTCGCCGCGGCCGAGCGCCGCGGCGTGGCGGACCGGGTCGACATCCGGCTCTGCGACTACCGCGACGCCGTGCCCCTCCGGGGCGCGGAGTACGACGCGGTCGCCTCGCTCGAGATGGGCGAGCACGTCGGCGAGCGCAACTACCCGTCGTACGCGCGGGTGCTGCACGACGCCGTCCGCCCCGGCGGCCGGGTGCTCGTCCAGCAGATGTCGCGGACCGGGCGCTGGCCCGGCGGCGGGCCGTTCATCGAGTCGTTCATCGCCCCGGACATGTACATGCGGCCGGTCGGCGAGACCGCCGCGCTGCTGGAGCGCGGCGGCCTGGAGGTCCGCGACGTGCACGCCCTGCGCGAGCACTACGTGCTCACCGTCGCCGGCTGGCTGCGCCGCTTCGAGGACAATATCGACGCCATCACCGCGCTCGTCGGCGACGAGCTGGTCCGCGTCTGGCGGCTCTACCTCGTCGGCGGCTCGATGGCCTTCCGCGACGGGCGGATGGGCGTCGACCAGATCCTCATGGTCCGCCCCGGCGCACCCCACTCCCTCCCGCCGGTGCGCTGATGTCGACCAGCGCCGCCGTCCTCACCTCGCTCGCGACCGCGGTCGCGACCGCCGCCCTGCTCATGACCGCGACCGCCCTGGTCGCCCGCCGCCAGGGCCGCGTCGTGGTCGTCGACATCGCCTGGGGACTGGGCTTCGTGCTCATCGCCCTCGCCTGTGCCGTCGTCGCCGTGGCCTCCGGGTCCGGCGACGCCCTCCGCTCGGGGATCCTCGTCGTTCTCGTGACCGTGTGGGGGCTGCGGCTGGCGGAGCACGTCCGTCGCCGGAGCACGGGCCACACCGACGAGGATCCCCGTTACGAGAAGGTCCTCGGCGGCCGCCTCCCCGACGTCGGCCTCGCGGTCGCCGTCCGCAAGGTGTTCGCCGTCCAGGGCCTCGCCCTCGCCGTGGTCGCGGCCCCGGTCGCCGTCGGCGTCGTCCTCGACGTCCGCTGGTGGCCGGTCGTGGTCGCCGGTGGCGTCGTGTGGGCGGTCGGCCTGGTCTTCGAGGCGGTCGGCGACGCCCAGCTCGCGGCGTACCGTGCGCAGCCGCGCGACCAGCGCCCCCAGGTGCTCGACACCGGGCTGTGGGCGTGGACCCGGCACCCGAACTACTTCGGGGACGCCTGCGTGTGGTGGGGCCTGTGGCTGGCCGGCGGGCTCGCCTCGGGATGGGTCGTGGGACTGGCGACGCTCCTCGCCCCGGTGGCCATGACCTACTTCCTCAGCGAGGCGACCGGGGCCCGGCTGCTGGAGCGGACGATGATGGAACGGCCCGGCTACCCGGCGTACGCGCGGCGCACGGCGCGGTTCTTCCCCCGGCCGCCGCGTGGGGGGCACCGGGCCAGGTCCTAGGGTTTGCTCGTGAACACGGACGAGGAGTACCTGCGCCTGGCATCGGCCGACAACTTCCGCGACGTCGCGGGCTCCGGCTACGCCACCACCGACGGGAGCCGGCTGCGCACCGGCGTGTTCTACCGCTCCAACGACCTGCGCCTGACCGACGACGACCACGGCCGGCTCGGCGCGATCGGGCTGCGCGCCGTGATCGACCTCCGCTCGCCCACCGAGGTCGACCTCCACCCCGACCCGGACGTCCCCGGCGCCGAGGCCCTGCACTTCGACGCCATCGGCATCCCGATGGAGCGCATGTCGGGCCTCCAGCGCCGCGAGGACGCGGTCGCGCTGATGGACGACGTCTACCGCACCTTCGTCACCGAGGACCGCTCCCGTACGGCGTTCGGCGGCGTCCTGCGCCAGCTCGCCGTCGGCGGCCCCCAGCTCTTCCACTGCTCGGCCGGCAAGGACCGCACCGGCTGGGTCTCGGCCCTGCTGCTCCACATCGCCGGCGTCGACGACCCGACGATCGAGTCCGACTACCTGCTCACCAATGCCCGCAGCGCCGCGAGCCGGGCCCGGGTGGAGGCGGAGATCGCCACCCACCTGGGCCCGGACTCGGTCGCCGTCTACGAGCCGACGCTCGTCGTCGCCACCGAGTACCTCGACGCCGCCTGGACGGCGGTCGACCGGCACTTCGGCGACCGGACGTCGTACCTGCGGGACGGGCTGGGGCTCGACAACGACGTGCTCGGTGAGCTGCGGGCGATGCTGCGGGTCACTCCGTAGCGTCGAGCAGGACCTGCTCCGCGGCGATGGTGGTGTCGTCGCCGTGCCCGGTGTGGACGACCGTCTCGCCGGGCAGCGAGAACAGCTTCACCCGGATCGACGACTCCAGCGTGGGCCGGTCGCTGTAGGAGCGACCGGTCGCGCCGGGGCCACCGTGGAACAGGGTGTCGCCGGTGAACACGCAGCCGAGGTCGGGGGCGTAGAGGCACACCGCGCCCGGAGCGTGGCCGGGCGTGTGGATCACCTGCAACGTCGTCCCGGCCACCTCCAGCGTCTGACCGTCGGACAGGTCGACGTCCCACAGGTGGTCGGTGTGGGTCAGCTCCCACAACGGCTTGTCGTCGGGGTGCAGCAGGATCGGCGCGACCGTGGCCTCCCGCAACGCCGGAGCCACCCGGACGTGGTCGTCGTGGGCGTGGGTGCAGATGATCGCCTTGACCTTGCGGCCGCCGACCACCTTCAAGATGTCCTCGACGTCGTGGGGGGCGTCGATGACCACGCACTCGGCGTCGTCCCCGATCACCCACACGTTGTTGTCGACCTCGAAGGTCTCGCCGTCCAGGCTGAACGTGCCGCTGGTGACAGCGTGGTCCACTCGGGCAGCCATCAGATGATCACGACCGAGCGCAGGACGTCACCGTGGTGCATCTTGGCGAACGCGGCCTCGATGTCGTCGATCCCGATCTCCTCGGTCACGAACGCGTCCAGGTCGAGCCGGCCCTGCTGGTACAGGTCGACCAGCATCGGGAAGTCCCGGCTCGGCAGGCAGTCGCCGTACCAAGAGGACTTGAGCGCGCCACCACGACCGAACACGTCGATCAGCGGGATCTCCGGGATCTTCATGTCGGGGGTCGGTACGCCGACCAGGACCACGGTGCCGGCCAGGTCACGGGCGTAGAACGCCTGCTTCCACGTCTCGGGACGACCGACCGCCTCGACCACCACGTCGGCACCGTCGGCACCCTCGTAGGTCTCCGCGCAGATCCGCTTGATCTCCTCGACCGGGTCGACCTTGCTGGAGTCGACCGTGTGGGTCGCCCCCATCTCCTTGGCCTTCTCCAGCTTCTTGGCGTCGATGTCGACCGCGATGATCGGCGAGGCACCCGCGAGCGCGGCACCGGCGATCGCGGCCACCCCGACACCACCGCACCCGATCACCGCGATGGACTTGCCGCGGGTGATCGCACCGGTGTTGATCGCGGCACCGATACCAGCCATGACGCCACAACCCAGGAGGCCGACGGCGGCGGGGCGGGCGGAGGCGTCGACCTTGGTGCACTGACCGGCCGCGACCAGGGTCTTCTCGGCGAACGCACCGATCCCCAGGGCCGGGGACAGCTCGGTGCCGGCATCGGGTCCATCGGCGAGCGTCATCTTCTGCTTGGCGTTGTGGGTCGCGAAGCAGTACTGCGCCTCACCCCGCTTGCACGCCCGGCACTGACCGCACACCGCACGCCAGTTCAGCACCACGAAGTCACCGACGGCCACGCCGGTGACGTCGGGGCCGACGGCCTCGACCACACCCGAGGCCTCGTGCCCGAGCAGGAACGGGAACTCGTCGTTGATCCCACCCTCGCGGTAGTGCAGGTCGGTGTGGCACACCCCGCAGGACAAGACCTTGACCACCGCCTCACCCGGACCCGGGTCCGGAACGTTGATCGTCACGACCTCGACCGGCGCGCCCTTCGCGCGAGCGATGACGGCCTTCACCTGCTGACTCATCTGTGGTTGCTCCCTCTCTCAGAGATCCAGAACGATCCGTGTCCCGCGGCAGCGCGACACGCACGGCATGACCATCTCACCACTCGCCCGTTCGTCGTCACTGAGGACGTGGTCGCGGTGGTCCGGCTCGCCCTCCAGGACGACGGTCTCACAGGTGCCGCACACGCCTTCCTGGCACGAGCTGAGCACCCGGATGCCGGCGTCGGTGAGCGCCTCCAGCATGGTCTGGTCGGCGGCCACGGGGATCTCGGTGCCGTCGGCGATCTCGACGACGAACGCGTGGTCCCCCTCCCGTACGGCGTCGCCCGCGCCGGTGAACCGCTCCAGGACCAGGCGGGCGCCGGGCCGCGCCTCGGCGTACTCCTCCAGGGCGGTGAGCAGGGGCGTCGGGCCGCAGGCGTAGATGTCCGCGGCCGCGGCGCCGAGGCCGTCGAGGGTGGCGGCGAGGTCGATCGGGCCGCCGTTGGTGTCGACGTGGCGGACCACGCGGTCGCCGTACGACGACAGCTCGTCGACGTACGCCGCCGCGGCCTCGCTGCGCGCGAGGTGCAGCAGCCGCCAGTCGGCGCCCGCTGCCGCGGCTGCCGCGGCCATCGGGAGGATCGGGGTGACGCCGATGCCGCCGGAGACGAGCACGATCGGGCGGGTGCCGACGACGAGCTCGAAGTTGTTGCGCGGCGCCGAGGTCACCAGCTCGTCCCCGACGGCGAGGGCGTGGTGCACGTGGCGCGAGCCGCCGCGGCCGGCCGCCTCCTCCAGCACGGCGATCCGCCAGGTGGCGTCGCCGGGGGCCGAGCACAGCGAGTAGGAGCGGACCAGGTCGGGCGCCAGGACGAGGTCGACGTGGGCGCCCGGCGTCCAGCCCGGCAGCGGCGTGCCGTTGACCGGGGCGAGGACGAGCTCGCGGACGCGCTCGGCGACCTGGCGGGCCGCGGTGACGCGCACCCGGACATCGCCGGTCACGAGAGTCCCCCGACGGTCGCGACGACGGTGCCGGAGCGGACGAGCTCGACCGCGCGGCGCAGCCACGGGTAGAGCACGCGGTCCTGGGTGAGGTGGGTGACCGGCTGGCCCTGCTCGTCGGACGACGACCGCACGAGCGCGCGCACCGCGCGGCTGGACGGCGCCAGGCCGTCCTCGGTGACCTCGTCCTGGAGGATCCGCAGGTCGAGCGCCTGGGCCGCCATGAGCAGCTCGATCGCGACGACGGCCTCGATGTTGGCGACGACCTGGCGGGCGTGCCGACCGGCGTTGTTGGCCATCGAGACGTGGTCCTCCTGGTTGGCACAGGTGGGGATCGAGTCGACGGAGTCGGGGTGCGCGAGCGTCTTGCAGTCGGAGACCAGCGCCGCGGCGAGGTACTGCGGGAGCATGTAGCCGCAGTCCATGCCGACCTGCTCGCTGTTGACGAGCATGTCCGGCAGGCCGCGGTTGAGCGTGCCGTCGTCCATCCGGAACAGCCGCCGCTCGGTGATGTTGCCGATCTCGGTGACGGCGATGCTGAGGAAGTCCGCGGCGAACGCCATGTACTCCGCGTGGAAGTTGCCGCCGGAGACCGCCTTGAGGGGGCGCGGCAGCGCGGGGAAGATCAGCGGGTTGTCGGTGGCGGCGTTCATCTCGTTCTCGACGAGGCCCGAGACGAAGCGCAGCGTGTCGATGATCGGGCCGAGCACCTGGGGGACGCAGCGCAGCGAGTAGGCGTCCTGCGGGGGCTGGCGGACCGGGTCGTGGTCGCGGTCGCCGTCGGTCAGCGTGGCGCCCTCCAGCAGGCCGCGGATCCGGGCGGCGACCTCGATCTGGCCGGCCTGGCCGCGGGCCTCGTGCAGCTCGGCGATGAACGCGTCGCCGAAGCCCTTGAGCGCCTCGATCGACATCGCTGCGGTGATGATGTTGGTGTCGAGCAGGGTCTGCGCGTCGTGCAGGGCGAGCGCCACCTGGGCGCACGAGAACGACGTCCCGTTGAGCAGCGCGAGGCCCTCCTTGGCGGCGAGCGCGATCCGGTCCAGGCCGGCGGCGGCCATCGCCTCCGCCCCTGGTACGACGCGCCCGTCGGCGAGCACCTCACCGGAGTTCCGCACGTCCTCCTCGGCGCTCTCGCGCCCCTCGACGCCGCGCGTCATGACGAGGGCGAGGTGGGCGAGCGGGATCAGGTCGCCGGAGGCGCCGAGCGAGCCGTACTCCGGGATCGCCGGGTGCACGCCCGCGTTGAGCATGTCGACGACGAGCCGCGCCACCTCGGGGCGGACGCCGGAGTGCCCGGAGAGCAGGCTGACCGCGCGGATGAGCATGGTCGCGCGGACGAGCTCGGTGTCGACGTACCGGCCGATGCCGGAGGCGTTGCTCAGCACCAGGCGGCGGGAGAGCTCGGCGGCGTCGGCCGGGTCCGCGAACGCCTGGCGTCCGGCCAGCGAGCCGAAGCCGGTGTTGATCGAGTAGATCGGGCGCTCCAGGCCCGCCGACTCGACCCACTCCTGGCTCGCCCGCAGCCGGTCGGCGACGGCGTCGTCCAGCTCGACGCGCGCGCCGTGGCGGGCGACCGCGACGAGGTCGGTCAGGGAGAGCCGGGCGCTGCCGAGGACGACGACGCGGTCGCCGGCGGTGGAGGTCTGCGTCATGGGCCCATCGTCGGGAAGCGCGCAAGGCCCCGGCAATATTCATTCTCATGGGGCGGGAACCTCCGTTGTTCCAGCCCTCCGGGCGCTCCTAGCGTCCCGCCATGCACCTTGCCGACGACCCGTACGACGACGCGAACCTCACCGACCCGTACCCGCTCTTCCAGCGGATGCGCGAGGCCGGCCCGGCCGTCTGGCTCGACAAGTACGACGTCGCCGCGTTCACCCGGTTCGCCGAGGTCCGCGAGATCCTCGTCGACCACGAGACGTTCATCTCCGGCGCGGGCGTGGGCCCGCGCAACTACCACCACCAGCCGCCGTGGCGGAAGCCCGGCATCCTCGACTCCGACCCGCCGATGCACACGCCGCTGCGGGCCGCCATGGCCGACGTGATCAGCCCCCGCAACATGCGGCCGCTGCGCGCGGGCTTCCAGGAGTTCGCGACGCCGCTGGTGGACCAGCTGCTCGACCTGCGCGAGTTCGACGCGATCACCGACCTCGCCGAGCTGTTCCCGATCCGGGTCTTCGGCGACGCGGTCGGCATCCCGCGCGAGGGCCGCGCCGAGAACCTGCTCGCCCACGGCGCGATGAACTTCGCCCAGTTCGGGCCCGAGGACGCGCGCTACGAGCAGTACATGAAGGCCGGGGAGCACACCATCGAGTGGACGATGCAGAACTGCGCCCGCGAGAACCTCTCCCCCGACGGCCTCGGCGCCAAGATCTGGGCGCACGCCGACGCCGGCGCGATCGAGCCCGAGGAGGCTGCCGTCCTGGTGCGGGCGCTGCTCTCCGCGGGGCTCGACACGACCGTGATCGCCATCGGCAACACCCTCGGCTGCCTGGTCGCGAACCCCGACCAGTGGGACCTCGTGCACGCCACCCCGCGGCTGACCAAGTTCGCCATCGACGAGGCGCTGCGCTTCGACTCGCCCTTCCAGTCGTTCTTCCGGACCACCGCGCGCGACGTCGAGATCGGCGGCGTCACGCTGCCCGAGGACAGCAAGCTCATCGTCTTCCCCGGCGCCGCCAACCGCGACGTCGACCGCTTCGGGCCGGACGCCGACCAGTACCGCATCGAGCGCGAGGCCGGCGGTCACCTGACCTTCGGCATGGGCATCCACCAGTGCGTCGGGCAGCCCGTCTCGCGGCTGGAGATGGAGGTCCTCTTCGGCGAGCTCGCGCGGCGGGTGCGCTCGATCGAGCCGGCCGGCGAGCCCGTCCCGTTCCTGCACAACACGCTGCGCGGGCTCAGCTCGCTGCCCGTGCGTATCGTGCCCGCATGACCACCCTGGTGAGCTCCTCAGCCTTCGTCACCGCCCTGACCGACGAGCTCGGGGGACGCTGCCGGGTCATCACGGACGGCGACCTGCTGACGTCGTACCGGCAGGACATGGCGACGGTCGTCCCGGGCGGGATGCCCGCGGCCGCCGTGCTGCCGCGGACGACCGCCGACGTGTCGGCGGCCCTGCGCCTGGCGTCGGAGCACCGGGTGCCCGTCGTACCGCGGGGCGCCGGGACCAGCCTGGCCGGCGGCGCCAGCGCCGTCGACGGCTGCCTCGTGCTGTCGACCGAGGCGATGACGACCATCCGCGCGCTCGACCCCCTCGACCGCACCGCCGTGGTCGAGGCCGGCGTCGTCAACGCGCACCTCGACCGCGCCGCCGCCGAGCACGGGCTGATGTACGCGCCCGACCCGTCGAGCTTCGAGATCTCCACGATCGGCGGCAATGTCGCCACCAACGCCGGTGGCCTGCGCTGCGTGAAGTACGGCGTCACCCGCCAGTCGGTGCTCGGCCTCGAGGTCGTCCTGCCCGACGGCCGCATCGTCGAGACCGGCGCGGCGACCACCAAGAACGTCGCCGGGTACGACCTCACCGGCCTGCTGGTCGGCTCCGAGGGGACGCTCGCCGTCATCACCGCCGCCACGGTGCGCCTGCACCGGCGGCCCGTCGTACCGCCGACGACGATCGTCGCCGCCTTCGACGCCCTCGACGCCGCTGGAGCGGCCGTCGCCCGGATCGTGGCGACGGGCCCCGAGGTGCTGCTCATGGAGCTCCTCGACGGGACGACGCTGCGCTCGATCGACACCTGGAAGCGGATGGGCCTGTCCGGGATCGAGGCGATGCTCGTCGTGCAGGTCGACGGCCGGATCCCCGCGGACGCCGAGCTCGTCGCCGAGCTCTGCACCGGCGCGGGCGCGGTCGACGAGCCCGCCGTCTCGACCGACCCGGCCGAGGCCGACGAGCTGCTCGCCATCCGCCGCCTCGCCTATCCCGCCGCCGAGCGCCTGGGCCAGTGCCTGGTCGAGGACGTCGGCGTCCCGGTCTCGCGGCTGCCCGAGATGATCCGCCGGGTCGAGGCCGCCGCGGCCCGCCACGGCGTCACGGTGCTCACCGTCGCCCACGCCGGCGACGGCAACCTGCACCCCACGTTCGTCTTCGACCACGGCGAGGCGGGGATCCCCGCGCCCGTGGCCGCGGCGGCCGACGAGGTGTTCGCGGCCGCCCTCGAGCTCGGCGGGACCATCACCGGCGAGCACGGTGTCGGTGTCCTCAAGCGGGACTGGCTGGAGCGCCAGGTCGGCCCCGACGCGATGGCGCTCCAGCGCGCGGTCAAGGCGGCGTTCGACCCGCTGGGGCTGATGAACCCGGGCAAGGTGCTCGCCTGAGGTCCTCAGGACCAGGCGGCGAGCACCTCGGCGAGCACGGCCCGCAGGTCCGGCTCGCCCACGGTGATCCGGACGCCCTCGCCCGCGAACGGCCGCACCAGCAGCCCGTGCTCGCGGCAGAGCTCGGCGAACGGCGCCGCCCGGTCACCCAGCGGCAGCCACACGAAGTTCGCGTACGACGCCGGGACGGTCGTCCCCCGCGCCGCCAGCAGCGCGCGCACCCGCTCCCGCTCGACCCGCGTGTCGAGGATCCGCTCCTCGAGGACCTCGGGGTGGGCGAGCGAGGCCAAGGCGGCCGCGACGGCGACCGTGGAGACCGGGAAGGGCGGCAGGACCGAGCGCACGGCGCTCGCGACGGCGGGCGCGGCGACGAGGTAGCCGGCGCGGAGGCCGGCCAGTCCGTGCGCCTTGGAGAAGGTGCGCAGCACGACGACATTGCCGCGGGCGACCAGCGCGGGCAGGACGGCGGTCTCGGGGCGCGGGCGCTCGTCGTACTCGGTGTAGGCCTCGTCGAGGACGACGAGGACGTCCGGCGGGAGGGCGTCGACGAAGGACACCAGCGCGTCCCACGGCACCACGGTCCCGGTCGGGTTGTTGGGGTTGCAGACGAGCACGATCCGGGTCGCGGGGCCGACGGCGGCCGCCATCGCGGGCAGGTCGTGCGCGCCGTCCGGGGTCAGCGGGACGCACACCGAGCGGCCGCCGGCGACCTGGACGCTGAGGGGGTAGGCCTCGTAGGAGCGCCAGGCCATGACGACCTCGTCGCCCGGCCGTAGGTAGGCCATCAGGAGCCGGTCGAGCAGCGGCAGCGCGCCGTCGCCGACGGCGACCTCCGCCGCCGCGACGCCGAGGGAGCCGGCCAGGGCGGTGGCGAGGTCGGAGCCGCCGATCAGCGGGTAGCGCGACGAGCCGCCGACGGCGGCCAGTGCGGCGGCCCGGACCGGTCCGGCCAGGCCACCGGGCGCCTCGTTGGAGGACGCCCGCACCCGGACCGGGACCGGTCCGGGTGCGACCGACGAGTACGCCGCCAGGCCGGCCAGCTCGGGCCGGGGCACCGGTCCGGTCGTGACCGTCACGCGAGCACCTTCGAGAGGAACGCCTGGGTGCGCGCCTCGCGCGGGCGCTCCAGGACCTCGGACGGCGGTCCGGACTCGACGACCACGCCGCCGTCCATGAAGTAGACGCGGTCGGCGACCTCGCGGGCGAAGCCGAGCTCGTGGGTCACCACGATCATCGTCATCCCGTCCTCGGCGAGCTGGCGCATCACCGCCAGCACGTCGCCGACGAGCTCGGGGTCGAGCGCCGAGGTCGGCTCGTCGAAGAGCATCAGGTCGGGCTGCATCGCCAGCGCGCGGGCGATCGCGACCCGCTGCTGCTGGCCGCCGGAGAGCTGCGAGGGGTAGTTGTCGACGCGGTCGGCCAGGCCGACCCGGCCAAGCAGGTCGCGGGCGCGCTGCTCGGCGACCGAGCGCTTCTCGCGACGGACGACCATCGGGCCCTCCATCACGTTCTCCAGCGCGGTCCGGTGGCCGAAGAGGTTGAACCCCTGGAACACCATGCCGATGCCGGAGCGGCGGGCGGCGACCTCGCGCTCGTTGAGCTCCTTGAGCTTGTCGCCGTGCGGCCGGTAGCCGACCCGCTGGCCGCCCACCCACATCTCGCCCCGGTCGAACTTCTCCAGGTGGTTGATGCACCGCAGGAAGGTGCTCTTGCCCGAGCCTGAGGGCCCGAGCAGGCAGACCACCTCGCCCCGCTCGACCGACATGTCGATGCCCTTGAGCACCTCGACGTGGCCGAACGACTTGTGCACGTCCCACGCCTGGAACATCGGCTCGTCCGCGACCTCTGCCTGGGCGCTCATGCGACCGCCTCCCCCTTGCGTGCCATGCGGCTCCCCTTGCGGCTCACCCGGTGGTGGGAGAAGCCGCGCCCGAAGTGCCGCTCGATGAAGAACTGCCCGACGGAGAGCACCGCCGAGATCGCGAGGTACCAGAGCGCGGCCACGATGAGCAGCGGGATCGTCTGGTAGGTCCGCGAGTAGATGAGCGAGGCCGACGTCATCAGCTCGCTGTAGCCGATGACGAGGACGAGCGCGGTGTGCTTGAGCATGCCGATGGTCTCGTTGCCGGTCGGCGGGATGATCACCCGCATCGCCTGCGGCAGCACGACCCGCCGCATCACCTGCGAGCGCCGCATGCCGACCGCGCTCGCCGCCTCGGCCTGGCCCGGCGGCACCGACAGGATGCCGCCGCGCACGATCTCGCTCATGTACGCCGCCTCGTTGAGCCCGAGGCCCAGGAGCGCCGCGGTGAGCGGCGAGATGAGGTCGTTGGCGCTCCACGAGAAGCTGCCGGCGCCGATGGTCGGGTAGAGGGCGCCGAGGAAGTACCAGAAGAGCAGCTGCACCAGCAGCGGAGTACCGCGGAAGAACCAGGAGTAGGCCCACGCCGCCGACGACAGGATCGGGTTGGGCGACAGGCGCAGCACCGCGACGACGACGCCGAGCACGACACCGATCGTCATCGCGGCCACGGTCAGCATCAGGGTGCGCCCGACACCCTGGAGGATCGGCTCGGCGAACAGGTAGTCGCCCACGACGTCCCACTGGAACCGCTCGTTGCCGACGACCTGGGTGATCGCACCGGCCAGCAGGACCAGGATCACCGCGGCCATCGCCCAGCGCCCCGGGTGCCGCGTGGGGACGACGACCCGCGCGTCCCGCGCGAACGCGGGACGAGCGGGCGTGTCGGTCACGGGGGACGCCGTCACTGGGTGCCGCCGTTGACCGGGAAGGCGTCGACGGCACCGCTCTCCAGGCCGTACTTCTCGAGCGCCTTGAGGTAGTCGCCGTCCTTCAGCAGCGCCTCGAGCGCCTTCTGCACGGCCTGCTGGAGCTCGGTGCTGCCCTTGGCGAACACGATGCCGAACGGCTGCGACTCGTACGGCTTGCTCATCACGAGACCCTCGGTCTGCGACGCGGCGTACGCGCCGGGGGCGCTGTCCATGAGGACGGCGTCGACGCGGTCGTTCTGCAGCGCGAGGATGACCTGGTTCTGGCCCGGGAAGACGATCGACTCGATCTTGTCGTCGCCCGCGGCCTCGCACTTCTTCGACTGCTCCTCGGCCTGGGCGACCTCGGTGGTGCCCTTGACGATGCCGACCGTGGTGCCGCACATGGCCTCGAGGGTCGCGTACTTCTCGGCGTCGTCCTCGTGGGCGAGCACGCCCGCACCGGCGGCGAAGTAGTCGACGAAGTCGACCTCCTTCTGGCGCTCCTTGTTGTCGGTCATCGCCGACATCGCCATCTCGTAGCGACCCGAGACGAGGCCGGGGATGATCGCGTCGAAGGCGATGTTCTCGAACTCGATGTCGATGCCGAGCTGCTTCTCCAGGCCGTCCGCGATCTCCCGGTCGATGCCGAGGACGGTCTTGTTGTCGGTGTCGTAGAACTCGAACGGCGGGTACTCGACGTTGCTCGCGATGGTGATCGACTTCTTGTCCTGCAGGTCCTTCGGGAGCGCGCTGTGGAGCGGGGCGGACTTGTCGAAGGACGGGTCGTCGTTCGCTTCGCTGCTGCCGCCGCAGGCGGAGAGCAGCGCCGGCAGGGCCAGGGCGAGGGCGGCGGCCGAGAGGGTGAGGTGGCGGGGTCGCGTCATGATGCGTGCGCTCCTTGAGGTGTCGTGGATCACAGGAGGATCCGGCCCCGGGGAGGTCGGCAACAATCGCCGTTCCCATGGCGTGGGAAACGGCGGTTTCGGCCCTGTTAAAGCTCGGACTACTTCTCGAGCTCGGCGGACATGTCCGCCGCGGCCGAGCGCAGGAGGCGGGTCGCCCGGCGTACCCAGTCGGGGTTGTCGCAGCGGTCCGAGGGCCCGGCGAGGGTCAGCGACGCGGCCACCTCGCCGTTGCTGAAGACGGGGACCGCGACCGCGATCGCGCCCTCCTTGAACTCGCCGCGGGAGACGGCGAACTGGTCGCGTCGTACCTGGGCGAGGACGGCGGGCAGGTCGGCCGCCCGGACGGTCGCCTCGGAGTAGGCGACGAGGTTGGCGAGCGCGACCTCGACGATCGGCCGGGGCGCGTAGGCGAGGAGCAGGCGCTGGCCGGCGCCGGCGTAGAGCGGGAGCAGCTCGTTGATCCGGAAGGCGTAGTGGTCGGGCGCGGTCGAGACCGACTGGCGCAGGCAGATCGCGTGGGAGCCCGCGCGTACGGCGAGCACGGCGGTCTCACCGGTCTGGTAGGTCAGCGTGCGCAGGTACTCACCGCAGATCTCCGCCAGCCGGGTGTGGGTCAGGTGCTCGCCGGAGATCTCCATCAGCCGCCACCCGGGCACGTAGACCCCCTGGGACTCCTCGATCAGTCCGTAGTCGCGTAACGAGCGGACGTACCGGTACGCCGTGCTCGTCGCCAGCCCCAGCTCCTCGGCGACCTCCGCGACGGTCACCTGACCGTTGCGGGCGATCGCGATGAGGACGTCGAGTCCGCGGGTGAAGGAGTTCTGCGCCATGACCGTGCTGCCGGCTCAGATCGAGGGCGGCGGGGGCAACCGGAACGGCTGGGTGGGCTCCTCGGCAGCCTCCGGGCGCGGGGGCCGGCCGGGGATGTGTTGCTTGTGCACCTTCTCGGTGCGCGGGTCGAGCACGATCTCGTGGGAGTCGCCGTCGCGCCCGTCGAAGCGCACCGCGACCGTCTCGAAGCCCTTGTGCCGCTGCATCTGGGCGTACATCGCGTACGCACGGCGGTCGGCCTCGGTGAGGTCGACGGAGTCGGTGAACGGCGTCAGCAGGGCGCGCGGCCACAGCTTGCGGGCGAGGACGACATTGACCTCGATACCGAGGACACCCATCACCGCGCCGATGTAGAGCAAGCCCATCAGGCCGAGGACGACGCCGAAGATCCCAGCCATGCTGTTGCGGTCGGCGCTGGCGACGACGTTGGTGACGTAGGCCGTACCGATCCACTGCAGGAACTGCCACATCACGGCGACCGTGAACCCGCCCGGTGCGGCTCGGATGCCGCGATCCCGGATGGCCCGGGCCGCCGCCATGCGGAGCAGCACGGTCATCACGGACCCGAGGATCGCCACGGTGAGGAGCCGTACCAGCCAGTGGAACCAGGTGTGCCGGGAGAGCGCACCGACCAGGTTGGTCTCGGTGAGCACCGCTGAGCCGACCGAGATCGCGAAGATGAAGGTGCCCGCGACGACCAGGAGGAAGAGGCTGTTGACCCGGGTCATCACCGGGTGCGGGCGGCTGTTGCGCGGCACCGCCCAGGCGGCCGACTGGACGTTCTGGAGCGCGAGGCCGAGCCCGAGCGCGCCGTACAGCGCGGTCAGGGAGCCGACGATGATGCCGCCGGTCGACCCCTTGATCCCGTTGGGCCGGCCGAGCGCGTCACCGATGATCGGGAACTGGCCGAGCGCCGAGTCGAGGACCTGCTCCTGGAGGCGTGGGTTGCCGTCGAGGAAGAAGCCGAGGATCGACGTAGCGAGCAGCAGCAGCGGGAAGATCGAGAGGAACGCGTAGAACGTCAGGATCGCGGCCAGGTAGTTGCCCTGGTCGTCGAAGAACTTGTAGATGACGGCAAGCGGAAAGCCGACAACGGAATTCTTCCGTTGCCCGCGATCGATGTTGCCGACGACACCCACGGCCAGAACCTACGGCATCGCACCGCTCACGCTCGGGAGGGTCCTCATGCCAGCAGCGCGGCGATCCCGATCGCGACCGGCGCCGAGGCCAGCGTCGAGACGAAGATGGCGTCCCGCGCGAGCAGGATCGCCCGGTCGTAGCGCATCGCCACGACGAACACGTTCTGCGCCGTCGGCAGCGCCGACAGCAGCGTCACCGCGAACAGGTCGTGCCCGTCCAGACCCACCACGAACCGCCCCACGACGTACGCCGCCACGGGCTGGACCACCATCTTGAGCGTCGTCACCGTCGCCAGTACCCGCGGCGTCACCCCGCGCCCCGGCAGGGGGCCGAGGCGGAGCGCGACGCCGTACGCGATGAGCATGGCGGGCACCGCCATCCCACCCACCAGCTCGAGCGGCGCCTGCACCGGGGGCGGCAGCGAGGTGTCCGTGGTCGCCAGCAGGAGCCCGGCGAACGACGCGATCGTCAGCGGGTTGGTGACCGGTCGAGACAGGATCTTGGCGATGCTCGGCCGCTCGGGACTGGTGACCACGTCGAGCACCGTGAGCGCCAGCGGCTGGAGCACCAGCAGCTGCATCAGCAGCGCCGGCACGACCAGCGCGGCGTCCCCCAGCGCGTAGGCCGCGATCGGCAGGCCGAGGTTGCCCGCGTTGACGTACGCCGAGCACAGGCTCGCCACGACCGTCGTACCGGAGTCGAGGCGGCGGGCCCGCGCGACGACCACCATCAACCCCGCGCTGACGATCACGCCCGCCGCCGTCGCGACCAGCGGACCGGACAGCACGCGGGAGGGATCGGAGTCGGCCAGGACGGTGACCAGCAGCGCCGGGCTGGCGAGGTAGAACGAGGCGAGCGACAGGCTGCGCTGGCCGTGGGCATCGACGATGCCGCGGTCGGCGAGGAGGGCGCCGAGGGCGATCACGATCGCGATCGTCGCGAAGCCTTCGAGGACACCTCCCACGGGGTGATCCCATCACCCCGCGAGCCGACGGCCTGCGGCGGGACGGATCCGGACGCTCAGGGCTCGGTGATCGTCAGCGCCACGGAGCCGCTCGGCGGGACGTTCGTCCAGTGGCCCTTGACCGCGATCCGGTCCCCCGCGACCAGGTCGAGCAGGACGCAGCCGAGGCCCGTCGGCGCACCCGCACCGCTCGAGATGACCAGGCCCGACCCCGACGTGCCCACCACCGGCGTGAGCCGCGCCGTCCCCGGCGTGAACGTCGCCTTCAGCGTTCCCTCGGCCGTGAAGGCGCACTGGGCGCAACTGACCGACACCTTCATGCCGCGGACCTTCACCGGCCAGGTCCCCCCGGCCGCATTGCCGTCGAACGCGAGGTACCACGTACCGACCTGGGAGACGACGCACGCGCCGAGGACCGGGTTGGCGCACCCGCTGGACGCCACCGCGCTCAGCGTGACGAAGTCCGCCAGGATGCTGCGCTGCACCCCGGGGTTGATCACCGGACCGGACAGGTCGAAGGTCGAGCAGTCGACGCTCTGGGCCACCTCGATGTCCTCGAAGCCGATGCCGGTACCGACGAACTTCGTGCTCGGACCGCCCCAGGGGGTGTACGTCGGGCCGGCGTGGGCGGACGTTGTGGTGGCGAGAAGGAGCAGGACGCTGACGATGAACGTGGTCAGGGCGGCCGCGGCGGACCGGGACAGGTGGGTCCAGGGGGTGTGCATCACAGGTCTCCGTCGTCAGGGGTTGGTGATCGTGAGCCCCGAGACCTGCCAGTACCCGCCGACCCCGATGTTGTCGTCCGCGACGATGTCCAAGGTCAGGCACATCGATCCTGTCGGAGCGTCCGGCCCGCCCGCGACCTTGAGCCCCGAGGGCCCGGTGTTGGGCGTGAACCCGCCGCTGCTCTGGTTGAACTGGCCGTTGACGACGCCGGTGATCCAGAAGACGCAGGTCGCGGCCTGCATCCGGAGCCGGACGTTCTTGAGCCGGGCCGGCCACGCCCCACCGGTCGCGTCCCCCGTGATCGCGAACGTCCAGGTGCCGCTCGGGTTCAGTGTGCTCGGACCGCTGAGCGGGTTGCTGCAGCCGCCGGACGTCAGTGTTCCGAGAGTGACCGCGTCGGCGCCGTAGGACCGGCTGGTCCCGGAGTTGATCACTGAACCGGACATGTTGAATGTGGGGCAGGTGAAGGTCTGGGCGGCATCGATGTCGGTGAAGCTGATGCTGGTACCGACGAACGTGACCGGCCCGCCCCTCGGAGTGTAGGTCGTGTACGCCTGCGCGGGCGCCGTCCCGGCGACCAGCAGGGCCGCGGCCGCCACGGCGGTGGCGAGGTAGGTACGGACCAGGGCGAGGGCAGCAGGTCGGGCGGATCGGTCCACCATCACAATGTCCGCCGGCTGGCGGGCCGGGTCAACGGCTCGAGGCAGATGGCGACGAGATCGCCGCGAAATCCGTACGCGCGTCCGGGCCGGGGCTAGCCGGCGCCGCCCGGCTCCCCCGACTCCTCCTGCCGCCGCTGCTGCTCGTGCCGCTTGCGCTGCTCCTCGGCCCGCTCGCGCACCTTGCGCAGGAACTCCTCGTCCTTGGCCGGGTCCTCCGACGCGAACCGCCCCCGCCGCTCGTACTCCGGGAACCCCGGCGCCGCGCCCTCCAGGCGGGTCATCGGGCGCTCGGCGACGGGGCGGCCGGCGACGAGCCAGGCGATGGAGCCGGCGAGGGGGAAGAAGAGCACGATGAGGAGCCACCAGGTCTTGGCGAGGTGGCGGATGCCGTCCTCGCGCGAGGTGATCACGTCCACGACGCAGAAGAGCCAGAGGATGAGGACCAGGACCGGGGGCAGCAACCGCAGCATGGCGGCATTGTGCCCGGATCTGCCCACCGGCGTCCCGCGAATCTCAGGGCGTCCGGACGGCGAGCTCGCCGGCGGCGTGGGCGCGGCGGAGGGCGACCTTGTCGAGCTTGCCCACGCTCGTGTGCGGCAGTACGTCGACCACGGCCCAGCGCTCGGGGACCCACCAGCGCGGCACCTGCTCGGCGACGGCGGCGCGCAGGGCCGGCAGGTCGAGGTCCAGGCCGGCGCCGGCGCCGGTGACGACGGCGAGGGGGCGCTCGTCCCAGCGCTCGTCCGGTACGCCGATCACGGCGGCCTCCGCGACGCCGGGGAGGCCGCTGATGAGGTTCTCGAGCTCGACCGACGAGATCCACTCGCCGCCGGACTTGATCACGTCCTTGGCCCGGTCGGTGAGGCGGAGGTAGCCGCGGGGGTCGACGGTGCCGACGTCGCCGGTGCGCAGCCAGCCGTCGTGGAAGCGGTCGGCGCCCGCGCCGTCCAGGTACGACGCGGTGACCCACGGGCCGCGGACCTCGATCTCGCCGACGGTGGTGCCGTCGCAGGGCAGCTCGGTGCCGGTGTCCGGGTCGACGAGGCGGAGGTCGACACCGGCGAGGAGGCGGCCCTGGCTGAGGCGGGCGGAGCGCTCCTCCGCGGGGGTCGTGCCGGGGAGGGGGCGGCCGACGGTGACGAGGGGCGAGGTCTCGGTCATGCCCCAGCCCTGGAGCACGGTGATCCCGTGCCGGTCGAAGGCGTCGAGCAGCGCGGCCGAGACAGCGGCGCCGCCGATGACGACCTGGCGCAGGTGCGGCAGCGGCTCGGGGTCGACGTCGAGTGCACGGGCCACCTCGGACCACACCGCGGGGACGCCGTTGGCGAAGGTCACCCGCTGGCGGCGCAGCAGCGCGACCATCTCCTCGGGCGGCGGCACCCGGCCGGGCAGGACGAGGTCGGCGCCGAACCACCAGGCGGCGTACGGGTAGCACCAGGCCGTCGCGTGGAACATCGGTACGACGACCAGCAGCCGGTCCTCGCTCCCCAGCCGCAGGGCGTTGGTCGAGGCAGCCGACAGGCACTGCAGCAGGATCGAGCGGTGGCTGTAGACGACTCCCTTGGGGTCGCCGGTCGTGCCCGTGGTGAAGCAGATGCTGGCCGCCGTGTCCTCCGCGACCTCGGGCCAGGGGTAGGTCGCGGGGCGGCCGGACACGAGGGCGTCGTACGCGTCGTCGGGACCGCCGACGACCACGACGTGCTCGACCTCCGGCAGGTCGGCCAGCAGCGGCCGGACCTGGTCGACGAGGTCCGCGGCGACCAGCAGCACCCGGTCGTGCGCGGCGGCCAGGGTGTGGCGCAGCTGGGCCGCGGAGAGCCGCGGGTTGGCGGTGTGCAGGACCGCACCCATGGCGGGGACGGCGAGGTACGCCTCCAGGTGGGCGCGGTCGTTCCAGAGCAGCGTGCCGACCGCGGTCCCGGGGGTGACGCCGAGCCCGGCGAGGGCGTGGGCGAGCCGGGCGGCACCGGCGGCGACCTCCGCGAAGGTGAGGGTGATGTCGGGTTCACCCGCGCCGCCGGCGACGACCACCTCGCGGTCGGCGTGCCAGCGGGCGCCGTGCTCCAGCAACCGGGCGATGGTGAGGTCGCCGTGGCCCATCGTGGTGCTGATCATGGGTGCTCCTGGAGGTCGTCGGTGATCGCGCGGTGCTCCGCGCGGGTGAGGGGGAGGTCGGCCGCGAGGACCGAGGCGGCGAGCGTGGCCGGACGCCGGGCGCCCGTGACGACGCCGACGTGGTCGCCGAGGCCGAGCAGCCAGGCGAGCAGCACCGTCGGCACCGGTACGCCGTGCGCCCGCGCCGCCCGCCCGGCCGCCGGGCTGAGCCGCTCCACCGCGCCCGGTGGCCGCACGCCGCCGAGCGGCGAGGCCGCGAGCAGCGCGATCCCGTGGGCCGCGGTGAGCGCGACCAGCTCGGGCGCGGGCGGAGCGGCGGCCGAGAAGGGGTTCTGCACCGCCGCCACGGGGACGACGTCCAGCGCCTCGCGCAGCTGGTCCGCCGTCACGTTGCACAGCCCGACCGCACCGACGAGACCCTCGCGGCGCAGGTCCGCGAGGGCGCCGGCGCTGTCGGTCAGCGGCACCCGCGGGTCGGGGAAGTGCAGGTAGTAGAGGTCGATCCGCTCCCGGCCCAGCAGGCCGAGGCTGCGCCGGCAGTCCGCCCGCAGCGCGGCCGGGGAGGCGTCGACCAGGTAGCGGTCGCCGTCGCGGAAGTGTCCGCCCTTGGTCGCGACGAGCACCTCGTCCCGAGCGCCGGCGCCGGCACCGAGCCGATCGAGCACCCGGCGCACCAGCCGCTCGTTGTGCCCCTCCACCCCGCGGGTGGTGTAGGCCCGGGCGGTGTCGACGTAGGTCACGCCAGCCTCGATCGCCTGGGCGAGCAGACGCTCGGCCGGGCCGTCGTCCGCCGGGTCGGTGATCGACCAGCGGGCGCCGCCGAGGCCGACCCGGAGGACCTCCCGGCCGGCCACGGCGAGCGTGCGCCGCGGCGTCACGACGCGCCCGGTCCTAGGAGGTGGCGGTGGCCTGGCGGACCCGCTGGCGCTGGTGGCCCAGGCCCTCGATCTCCAGGTCCATCACGTCGCCCTCGGCGAGGTAGGGGAAGCGGCCCGACAGCGCGACGCCCTCGGGGGTGCCGGTCAGCACGAGGTCGCCCGGCGCGAGGTACACGTGACGGCTCAGGTGCCGGATGATCTCGGCGACGGTGAAGACCATGTCGGCAGTCGAGGAGTCCTGGCGCGGCTCGTCGTTGACCCACGAGCGCAGGCGCAGCGCCTGGGGGTCGATCTCGTCGGCGGGACGCAGCACCGGGCCGACGGGGCAGAACGTCTCGGCCGACTTGCCCTTGGACCACTGGCCGCCGGAGTGCTCGAGCTGGCTGGCGCGCTCGGAGAGGTCGTTGGCGATGACGTACCCGGCGACGTACGCCAGCGGGTCGGCGTCGTCGGCGAGGTGCCGCGGGGTGTCCTTGATGACGACACCGAGCTCCACCTCCCAGTCGCTGCGGGTCGAGCCAACGGGCAGCAGCACGTCGTCCTCGGGGCCGATGACGGTGCCGGGGTGCTTGTAGAAGAGCACCGGGACGGCGGGCGGCTCGGCGCCGGACTCGGCAGCGTGGGCGGCGTAGTTCATGCCGATGCAGCTGACCGCCTGGGGGCGGGCGATCGGGGCGCCGATGCGCACGTCGTCGGCCAGTGCGAGCGCGGGGAGCTCACCGGCGGCGAGCGCCGCACGGGTCCGGGCGATGCCGTCGGCGGCGAGGAAGGCGCCGTCGATGTCGGCGGTCAGGCCGCGCAGGTCGTACGTCGTCCCGGCGTCGTCGCGGACCGCCGGCTGCTCGGTACCGGGCGCGCCGTACCTGAAGAACTCCATGGGGGAACTGCTCCTTGTCGTGCTGGTGGTGGGTGGGAGGGGTCAGGCGATCCGCGCGGCGATCGCCGCGGCGGCGTCCTGGAGCGAGCGGATCGCCTGGACGATCAGCTCGTCGGTCTTGCGGACGTCCGGGATCGAGACGCTGATCGCCGGCTGGTGCTCGGCGGTGCGCGCCAGGGGGACGGCGACGCAGAAGACACCGGGCGTGTACTCGGCGTGGTCCTCGGCATAGCCCTGCGCACGGATGTCCTGGATCTCGGCGAGGAGCGCCTCGGGCCCGGGCAGCGTGGTGCTCGTGTAGCGGATGAACGGCTCCTCGCCGACGCGGCTCAGCACCTCGTCGTCGTCGAGCGTGCTCAGCAGGGCCTTCCCTATCCCCGTCGCGTACGCCGGCAGCCGGGCGCCGACGTGCGAGGCCAGCCGCAGCTGGTGGTCGGGGTCGACCTTGGCGACGTAGACGTTGTCGGCACCGTCGAGCACCGCGAGCTGCACGGTCTCGTTGAGCTCGTCGCGGACCGCGGCCATGTAGGGCAGGGCGAGGTTCTCGATCGACGCGGCGCTGAGGTAGCTGCGCCCCGCCTGCCAGAGCCGGATACCGATCCGGAACCGCTTGGTCGTCTGGTCGAGGTCGAGGAAGCCGCGCATCACCATCGTGTGCAGCAGCCCGTGGGTGCTGCTCTTGGGCAGCCCCATCTTCTGCTGCACCTCGACGAGGGTGAGCCCGTCGGGGTGCTCGGTGAGCAGCTCGAAGATGAGCAGCACCCGGTCGGCGGACTTGACCGGGGCGCTCATCGCGGCACCGGGGCGACGACGTGGTCGGGGAAGCGGGCGAGCTGCCCGGCGTCGTAGAGGGTCAGCGCGACGTCGGCCGTACGGCGTACCCGGTCGTGGGCGGCGAGCGCCTCGTAGATGTTCTCGCAGATGCCGATGGGGTGGTCCTCGCGGAGGTTGCGCTCGGTGAAGTAGGCGTCGGTCATGGTGACCACGCCGGCGGCGGTGTCGACCTCGACCGCCATGGACGCCCGGTGGTGCGAGCCGGTCCACCAGGTGCGCAGGCCGGGGGCGATCTCGTCCTCGTCCTCGAGCAGCCGCACCCGGTCCCAGGCGGGGCCGGTGAGGTGCGCGACGACGTCGGGCGTGAGGGAGGTGTCCCGGTCGTCGTGCGGGTGCCGGTGGCTGGTGTGGAAGTGCGTCCAGCCGCGGCGGGTGATGCAGATCTGCGCGTTGTCGAACGCCAGCACGTTGGCGGTCGTGTAGAGCTGGAGCGGCGTGAGGAGCACGTGCGTGATGCTGTCGAGCGGTACGCCGAGCGCGTCGAGCTGGGCCGGCAGCCACTGCCCGGGCTCGCGGCGGAAGGCCGCGCGCTCGCCGAGGAAGGACGCCCAGCCCTCGTTCATGGCGGTCAGGTCCTGCGCCGGCCCGGTGCCCACGAGCGCCCGGACGCCGTCCCCCTCGATGAGGAAGGCCTGGAAGGCCAGCTCGTACCACTGGTCCCAGTCGGACATCCAGTAGACCTCCGGTCCGGGGACCTCACCGGTCCCGAGCGGAAGGATCCGCACTCCGAACGTCATCGCTCCTCCTTCTCCCCTGCCCTCGTCGATCACGGCATCAACAGTGCTTTGGTCGTCTCGGTGACGCCCGACATGAGGCTCGTGAACACATCGGCCCCCTCGCTGAGGGGGAACGTGGTGGCCCAGTCCAGCCGAACTCGGGTCGCCAGGTCGAGTGCTTCGTCGAAGTCGCGCGGCGTGTAGCAGTAGGAACCGACCACCCGCTTCTCGGCGCGGACGATCTCCTGGCCGTCGAATCCGGCCGACGCGCTGAGCAGCCCGATCCACACCGCGGTGCCCCCCGGGCGCAGGAAGTCGACCGACGCCTGGTGCGTCGCCTCGGCCCCGACAGCGTCGATGATCGCGTCGTAGCGGCCCTCCAGCGCGGTGCTCGTCCGGGCGGCGCCGAGGCTCGCGGCGAGCTCGAGGCGGCCCGGGGCGAGGTCGGTGACGGTGACGTCGGCGGTGTGCTGGAGCGCGACGAGGAGGCAGGTCAGGCCGATCGTGCCGGCGCCGAGCACGGCGACCCGGCTGTCGGGGACGAGCCCCGCGAGGCGTACGGCGTGCACGGCGTTGGCGAGCGGCTCCACCAGCGCCGCCTCGGCGAAGGACAGCCCCTCGGGCAGCTCGCGGACCGCGCGCTCGGGGACGACGACCCGCTCGGCGAAGGCGCCGGGGGCGTCGATGCCGATGATCGCGCGGGTCTCGCAGAGCTGCTCGTCGCCGCGGGCGCAGGCCGCGCAGGTGCCGCAGCTGAGCAGCGGGTTGACGGTGACCCGGCGGCCGTCGGCCGTCGTGCCGGAGAACTCGTGGCCCATGACCAGCGGCGGCTTGCGGAACTCGGTGTGGGTGATGCCGTGCAGCTCGCTGCCGCAGATGCCGGACGCGACGACCTGGATCTCCACCTCGCCCTCGCCCGCGACGGGCTCGGCGACGTCCTGGAGCTCGACGACGCCCGGACCGGTGAACACGAGGGCCTTCATCGCGCGGCGTCCTCGAGCAGGGCGGCGAGCTTGACCGCGGCGCGGATGCGCAGCTGGGGCAGGGACTCGGTCGACAGGTAGGCGATGTGCGGGTTGACCAGTACCCGCGGGTGCGCGGCGATCCGCTCGGCGATGCCGGTCGGCGGCTCGCTGGAGAGGACGTCGAGCGAGGCGAAGCCGAGCGTGCCGGCGTCGAGCGCCGCGAGGAGGGCGTCCTCGTCGACGAGGGCACCGCGGGCGGTGTTGACGAGGTGCCCGCCCTCGCCGAGCCCGGCGAGCACGGACGCGTCGACGGCGCCGGCGGTCTCGGCGGTGGACGGCATGTGCAGGGTCAGGTGGTTCACCGCGGCGGCGAGCTCACCGAGGGTCTCGTGCCGGGTGACGGACGCCGGGATGTCGGTCGCGAACGGGTCCCACACGTGGACGGGGAAGCCCAGCGCGGAGACGCGGTCGGCGACGGCGCGGCCGATCCGGCCGAAGCCGGCGATGCCGACGGGGTCCTGGGCGGGCGGCAGCGGCGCGGCGATGCCGGCGGTGCTCCAGCCGGCGTCGGCGACGCGGCGGGCGGCGGCGGTGAGGCGGCGGCTGTGGGCGTAGATCGACGCGGCGGCGTGGTCGGCCACCTCGGCGATGCAGTAGTCGTCGACATTGCTGACGGCGACACCGTGGCGGGCCGCGGCGTCGAGGTCGATGTTGTCGAGGCCGATGCCGTAGCGCACGACCGCGCGGACGCCCGGCAGTGCGGCGAAGACCCGCTCGGTCATCGGCGCCCACTGCACGAGGAGCCCCTCGGCGTCCTGGGCGGCCGCGATCACCTCGTCCTCGGTGAGCACGCCGGCGAGCGTCACGTCGTACCCGTCGCCGAGCTCGGCGCGCTCGTGGGACCCGTCGCCCAGATTGGTGTCGGTGATGACGATTCTTCGCATGGGAACTCTCTTGTCGTGTCGATAGACGCCGGGGCTCAGGCCGAGCCGGCGAAGCTGGAGGTGTCGCCGAGCCCCTCCGGGCCCATGGCGAGGTAGCCGCCGTCGACCGGGAGGTCGACGCCGGCGATGAAGCTGGCGTCGGGCGAGCACAGGAAGCCGATGGCGGCGGCGACCTCGGCGGCCTCGCCGAGCCGGCGGAGCAGGTGGAAGCGGCCCCAGACCGGCTCCCAGCGCTCACGCCCGCCGTCGGCGGCCGCGGCGGCGACCTCGGGGGTCCAGATCCAGCCGGGCGAGACCGAGTTGACCCGGATCCCGTCGGCGGCGAGGTCCATCGCCATGCAGCGGGTGAGGCCGACGATGGCGCTCTTGGTGGTGTTGTAGGTCCAGCGCTGCGGCTGCGCGATGTGCGCGGAGATGCTGGCGGTGTTGACGACCGCCGCGCCCTCGGCGCGGGCCAGGTGGGGGTGCGCGGCTTGGACGACATTGCTGATGCCGCCGACGTTGACCCGCAGGACGGCGTCCCACTCGGCCGGCGTGACGTCGAGCCCACGGGCCAGGAAGCTCGCGGCGCAGTTGACGACGACGTCGATGCCTCCGTGGGTGCCGGCCACCTCGTCGACAGCCGCGCCCACCCGGTCCCGGTCGGCAACATCGACCAGGAACGGGTGGATCCGTGCCGACCCGGAGGAAGGAGTCTCGGCGATGTCGAGCGCAGCCACGGTGTAGCCCCGCGCCGCGAACAGCTCGGCGGTGGCGCGGCCGATGCCGGAAGCGGCGCCGGTCACGAGGGCGACCTTCGGCCGCGATGCTGCGTTCTCCATGTGTTTTTCCTTCCTCCGGGTCGATTCCGTCAGGTGCTTACTTCGACAGCCACACGTTGTTGATGGTGGGCACCGAGTAGCGCAGCCGGCTCGGGTCGTCGAGGTCGGCGCTGTGGACCTTCTTCGACGAGACGAAGCCGATCGGCTGGCTCGTCGTCCACGCCCACGGCAGCTCCTCGGTGAGGATGCCGTCGGCCTGGCCCCACAGCTCCTTGCGCTTCGCGGTGTCGGCGGTCAGCCGCGCGTCGTCGACCAGCTGGTCGAACTCCTTGTTCGCGAAGCCGGTGCTGTTGAGGTCACCGGTCGAGTAGAAGAACCGGTACGGCAGCAGGTCGGGGGTCAGGAAGCCGGCCATCGTCCAGCAGGCGGCGTCGTACTTGCCCGCGATGAAGTTGGAGACGGCGGTGGTGCTCTCCTGCACGTCGACCTTGACGTCCATGCCGGCCTTGGCCAGCTGGCGCTCGATCACGTCGGTGGTGTTGACCGTGGGACGGCACATGTACGTGAACGAGACGTCCTTGCCGGTGTCGGCCTTGTACTCGGCGACGAGCTTCTTGGCCTCGTCCAGGTCGAAGCCGGGGACCTCGTGGTCGTCGTTGAACGGGTCGGCCTTGGGGAACAGGTTGACGGCCGGCTCGGCCATGCCCTCCTTGGTCAGGTCGACGATCTCGTCGCGGTCGAGCGCCATCGAGACGGCCTTGCGGACGCGGATGTCGTCGAACGGCGCCTTGGTGGTGTTGAAGACGATCGAGTCCTGGTCGCTGCCGACACCCTGGACGAAGTTGACCGAGGCGTCGTTCTTGGCCTGCAGCATGATCGTCGGGTTGATGGTCGGGGCGTAGTCGATGTCACCGGCCTGGAGGGCCTGGAAGCGGGCCTGCTCGTCCTCGATCAGGCGGATCTGCACCTTGTCGAGGTAGGGCTCGTCCTTGCCCCAGTACTCCGGGTTGCGCACGAGCACGGTGTCCTTGCCCGGGCCCCACGACTCGAGCTTGTACGGGCCGACGCCGGCGGCGTGGCTGGTGTAGTCGTCGCCGAACTCCTTGAGCGCCTTCGGCGAGGCGATGTAGCCGGCGGTGCCGCTGCCGTCGTACGACAGGGCGTAGGGCAGACCCGCGTAGGCCTTCTTGAGGTGGAAGACGACGGTGGTCTCGTCGGGGGCCTCGACGGACTCGACCGACGAGAGCAGCGAGGCCGCGGTCGACGCGGTGGCCGGGTCGAGGTGACGGTCGATGTTGAACTTCACGGCGGCCGCGTCGAACGGCGAGCCGTCACTGAACTTCAGGCCGGTGGGGAGCTTCATCGTCCACTCGGTGAAGTCGGCGTTGGGCTCCATCGACTGCGCGATGTTGGGCTTCGGCTCGTCGCCGAGCTTCTCCACCTTCATCAGGGTGTCGTAGATGGCGTAGCCGGTGAGGGCCATCGCGTTGGCCGAGCCCTTGGCGGGGTCGAGCGTGGTCACCTCCGAGCTCATGCCGACCTTGAGGGTGCCGCCGGACTGCGGGTCACCGGAGTCGGAGCTCGAGCCGCCGCCCGAGCAGCCGGCGAACAGCAGGACGCCCGCTACCGAGGCAGCCATCGCGGTCCGGAGGCGTCCGAGCCCGCCAGATCCGAATGTGGTCATCTCTTCTCCTTGTGATCGACGCACGTCGGCGTGCGTTGGGATGCAGGTGCTGATCGGGGGTGTCAGGCACCCAGCGGGTGCAGGCAGGCGGCGGTGTGGGCACCTGGCTGCAGTTCGGGACGGGCGGCACGGCAGTCGTCCTGCACCAGGGGGCACAGGCCGGCGAACCGGCAGCCGGGTTCGGCACGGCCGTCGACCGTGCCGGTCGCGGGCCGCATCCGCAGGCCCGTCGCCGTGGTGGCGGACGGGGCGAGCGTCGGGACCGAGTCGTGGAGGATCGCGGTGTACGGGTGCCGCGCGTGGTCGGTGACCGC
Organism: Pimelobacter sp. 30-1; assembly: GCF_018831735.1. Taxonomy (NCBI): domain Bacteria; kingdom Bacillati; phylum Actinomycetota; class Actinomycetes; order Propionibacteriales; family Nocardioidaceae; genus Pimelobacter; species Pimelobacter sp. 30-1. The sequence continues at coordinate 236,237 of NZ_NHTS01000001.1, read as the reverse complement.
GGAGGTGTCGCCCTGCTCGACCACCGTGCCGGCGTACATCACGGCGGTGCGGTCGCAGAGCGTCGCGACCACCGAGAGGTCGTGGGAGATGAAGAGCATGGCCAGTCCCTGCTCCTCGCGCAGCTCGGCGAGCAGCTCGAGGATCTGGGCCTGGATCGACACGTCCAGCGCCGAGACCGGCTCGTCGCAGATGAGCACCTCGGGCCGCAGCACCGTGGCGCGGGCGATCGCGGCGCGCTGGCACTGACCGCCGGAGACCTCGGAGGGACGCCGCTGCGCCATCTGCGGCGAGATGCCCACCCGGGCGAGCTCCTCGAGCGCGCGCTCGCGGCGCTCGGTGGCGTTGCCCTGCTTCCACACGCGCAGCGGCTCGGCGACGGAGTCGAGCAGCGAGCGGCGCGGGTTGAACGAGCCGGCGGGGTTCTGGAAGATCGCCTGCACCCGGGGCGCGAGCGAACGACGGCGGCCCGGCGTGACCGGCGCTCCGTCGAGCAGCACCTGGCCGGACGTCAGCCGCTGCAGGCCCATCAGGACCCGGGCGGTGGTGGACTTGCCGCAGCCGGACTCGCCCACCAGGCCGAGGATCTCGCCGCGGCGCAGCTGCAGGTCGACGCCGTCGATGGCGCGGAACTCGTTGCGGTCGGCGTCGCGGAAGGTGACGCCGCCACCGCGGACCTCCAGCACGGGAGAGGTGGTCGTGGTCATCGCGCGACCTCCGTCGTGGGGTTCCAGCAGGCGAACGCGTGGTCCGGTACGGCGCCGGACGCCTCCAGCGCGGGCACCTGGTCCGCGCACGCGGCGACCGCATGCACGCAGCGCGGCGCGAACCGGCAGCCGGCCGGCGGGTTCACCAGGTCCGGCGGCAGGCCGCCGATCGGCTTGGGCAGGGCGCGGTGACCGTGGTCGATCCGCGGGATCGCGGCGAGCAGCGCGCTGGTGTAGCGCATCCGCGGCGAGCGGAGGACGTCGTCGACCTTGCCCTGCTCGGAGATCCGGCCGGCGTACATGACCGAGACGGCGTCGGTGTGCCGGGCGACGACACCGAGGTCGTGGCTGACCATCACGAGGCCGATCGAGAGCTCGCGGCACAGGTCGTCGAACAGCTCGAGGATGCGCGCCTGCACCGTCACGTCGAGGGCGGTGGTCGGCTCGTCGGCGAAGAGCAGCGACGGGCTGTTGGCGACGGCGATCGCGATCATCACGCGCTGCCGCATGCCGCCGGAGAGCTCGTGCGCACGGGACTTGAAGCGCCGCTCGGCCTGCGGGATGCCGACCATGTCGAGCAGCTCGATCGCCCGGGCGCGCGCCTTGGCCTTGTCCATCGCCGGGTCGCGACGCAGGGTCTCGACGATCTGCTGGCCCACGGGGGTGATCGGGTGCAGCGAGCTCAGCGGGTCCTGGAAGACCATGGCGATCTCGCGGCCCCACAGCTCGCGGCGCTCCTTGTCGCTCATGGCGAGCAGGTCGCGGCCGCGGAAGGTGATCTCGCCGGAGATACGGGCGTCCTTGCGGCCGAGCAGGCCCATCGCCGTACGGGACAGGACGGACTTGCCCGAGCCGGACTCACCGACGATGCCGACCCGCTCGCCGCGGGCGACGTCCAGGCTGACGCCGTCGACGGCGCGCAGCGGGCCGTTGGCGGTGCGGAACTCGACGACCAGGTCGCGGACCTGGAGCAGCGGCTCGGCGGCGCTCATGCGCGGGCTCCCGTCGCGGGGTCTCCGTCGACCAGGAAGCGGTCGGAGATGAGGTTGAGGCTGAGGATCGTCAGCAGCAGGAAGGCGCCCGGGACGAGGATCAGCAGCGGGTCGGTGGTCATGTAGATCCGGCCCTCGTTGATCATCCCGCCCCAGGTGGGCTGGGTGCGGGGCACGCCGATGCCCAGGAAGCTCAGGCTGCCCTCGATGAGGATCGCGCGGCCGATGCTGACGAAGCCGAACGCGAGGATCGCCTCGGAGATGTTGGGCAGCACGTCGCGGCGCATGATCGACAGGACCGGCGTGCCGATCACGTCGCTCGCCTCGAGGTACTCCGTCTCCAGCAGGGCGAGCGTCTGGGCGCGGGCGAGCCGGACGAACACCGGGAACATCGGCACGGTGATCGCGATCATCACGTTGGTGACGCTCGCGCCGAGGAAGGACGCCAGGCCGAGGGCCAGCACCAGGCCGGGGAAGGCCAGGATGACGTCGACCACGAACGAGATCACCGCGGCGATCGCGCCGCCGTAGTAGGCCGACAGCATGCCCAGCGGTACGCCGATCAGCGCGGCGATGAGCACCGAGCCGACGCCGATGAGCACCGAGACCTGGGCGCCGTCGAGCGCCCGGGCCAGCAGGTCGCGGCCGAGGTTGTCCGCGCCGAGCCAGTGCTCGGGGCTGAACTTGGCGAACCGGCTCTCGGCCCCGATGTCGAGGGGGTCGATGCCGCGCAGGGCCGGCAGGACGAGCATCCCGCCGACGAGCAGGACCAGCCAGCCGGCGGAGAGCCGCTCGGCGATCGTCCAGCGGCCGCCGCGGCGACGACGGCGCTTCGCCGGTGCCGGCTCGGGCGTCGGGACGGGAGCGGGCACGGGTGCGGTGGCGGTCATCGGGCACCTCCTCGGCGCGACGAGGCCAGTCGCGGATCGATCACGGGGTAGAGGACGTCGACCAGCGCGTTGACGAGCACGAAGCAGGTCGCGATGACGAGCACCAGGCCCTGCACCTCGACGTAGTCACGGGCGGTCACGGCGCCGGCGAGCTCGTCGCCGATGCCGGGCAGGCCGAACAGCGACTCCACGACGACGGTCGAGCCGATGAGCATGCCCACCGTGACGCCGATCTGGGTGCTGAGGCCGAGCAGGCTGGGGCGCAGCGCGTGCCGGAAGGTGATCCGGGTCAGCGAGAGGCCCTTGGCGCGGGCGACCTCGATGTAGTCCTGGCGCAGCGTCTCGACGAGGTCGGCGCGCAGCACGCGCTGGTAGAGCGCGAACGACGTACCGGCGAGGGCGATCGCGGGCATGATCAGCGACGACAGGTGCGGCCCGACGCCGTCCGACCACGGCGCGTAGCCGTTGGCCGGGAACCAGCCCAGGTGCACCGAGAGGATCCAGATGAGCACCACGCCGACGACGAAGTCCGGCGTCGAGAGCGCGGTGAACACCCACAGGCTCAGCGCCCGGTCGGTGCCCGTACGGCGGCGGTGCGCGGCGACGATGGCGGCGGGAACCGCCAGGCCCAGCGCGATGATCTGGCTGAGGACGATGAGCTCGACGGTGACCGGGGCCCGCTCGCCGAGGATCTCGGTGACGGACTGGCCGGTCCGGTAGGACTCACCCAGGTCGCCCTGGAGCACGCCGCCGATCCAGTGCCCGAAGCGCTCCAGCGTGGGCAGGTCGAGGCCGAGCTGCGAGCGCAGCGTGGCGACCGCCTCGGGCGTCGCCGAGTCGCCGAGCATCAGCCGGGCGGGGTCACCCGGCAGCAGCGCGAGGCTGAAGAAGCAGAGCGTCGAGACGACCAGCAGCACCGCGAGGAGCCGCAGGACCTTGAGGCCGACGCGGAACAGGCGCGCGCGGTTCACGGACGCCCCCGGACGAGGGAGAGCCGGTGCGTGCCGGGCGCGAGGTCGGCGCTGGTCGCGGCACCGTCGAGCTGCCAGCCGTCGGGCGCGGCGAACGCGACCGTCGCGCCGGCGGGGACGACGATCTCCTGGGCGACGCTCTCGCCCTGGTGCACCCAGCGGCTGCCGACCCGGCCGAGCGCGCTGTCGTGCACGGCGCCGGCCCAGCCGAGGCGCTCGGAGTAGACCGGGCGGACGTCGATCCGGCCCGCGGCGAGGGCGCCGCCGACACCGATGCCGGCGATCTCCTCGAAGAGCGAGGCACCGACCGCGCCGAGCGCGCAGTGGTTGAACGAGTTCATCTGGGCGGTCGAGAGGGTGGCGTCGGGGCGCAGCCCGTCCCACTTCTCCCACACGGTGGTCGCGCCGCGGGCGGCCATGTAGAGCCAGCCGGGCATCTCCTCGCGCAGCAGGACGTCGTACGCCAGGTCGGCGTGGCCGTGCCGCATGAGGGCGGGCATGACGTGCTGGACGCCGTGGATACCGGTGGTGACGTAGCCGCGGCTGCGGACCATCGCGGCGAGCCGCTCGGCGGCCACGGTCGCGTCGTCGCCCTCGAACAGGCCGAAGCCGATCGCCTGGGCGTAGACGGTCTGGGTGGCGCCGGCGATCTCGAGGCCGTCGCCCACGAACGCCGTGCGGTACGCCGCCCGCACCTCCTCGGCCCGCTCGTCGAGGCGGCGGGCCTCGGCGTCGCGGCCGGTCCAGCGCGCGATGTCGGCGAGCTGGCGCAGCGAGCGGTAGGTGTGCGCGGTGCCGACGACGGGGCGCGGCGCGGTCGAGCGCGCGCCGGTCCAGGCGAAGCCGGGGTGCGTCGGCTCGCCGTCCTTCTCCGGCAGCGAGAGCCAGTCGGCGAAGTCCGCGCCGACCGCGTTGACCCGCAGCCCGTCGGGGTTCTCGCGGTCGACGTGGGCGCAGAAGCGCTCCAGCGCGGGGAAGATCCGGTCGACGGTGGTCAGGTCGCCGTACGTGTCGGCGAGGACGTGGGACATCCGCACGAAGCCGTCGGCCCAGCCCGGGGCGCCCGGCCGCTGGTTGCCCGGCGGCACCGGCGGGACGTACGACCAGACCTCGCCGTCGGGGCCCTGGGTGTCGGCGATGTCCTGGACGAACTTGCCCAGGAAGGCCGCCACGTCGAGGAAGTAGCGCGCGGTCGGGGAGATCACGCCCGCGTCGCCGAGCCAGCCGAGGCGCTCGTCGCGCTGCGGGCAGTCGGTCGGCACCTCGATGAAGTTGTCGCGCACCGTCCACTCGACGGCCGACGCGAAGGAGTTGAGCAGCGCGTTGCTGCTCGCGAACCGGCCGACCTCCTCGGGCAGCGCGGTCAGCGCGAGCGCCTCGACCTCGACGTCGGCGGGCAGCTCGTAGTTGCCGTAGGGGTTGTCGCTCGGCAGGCCCCAGATCTCGGCGTAGCGGAAGCCGTGCACGGTGAACCGGGTCTCCAGCACCTGGCGGCCCTCGCCGTCGCCGGCGATGCGGTCCTCCTGGAAGGCACCGCGCAGGTTGTCGCGGTAGACGAGGTCCTCGGGCGTGAGCATCTCGCCGTGCCGGACGACGACCTCGGTGCGCGGCAGCAGGGCGGAGGTGATCCGCGTCCAGCCGACCAGGTTCTGGCCGAAGTCGAAGACGACCGGGCCGCGGCCGTGCTCGCGCACCAGCTCGCCGGTGCGGACCTCGAGGACGCTGACCGTGTCGTGCGGCTGGGGGGTGATCTCGGGGAGCGGGTCGGGCGTGACCTCCTCGGCGGACGCCCAGGCGCTGTCGTCGTAGCCGGGCTCGGTCCAGCCGTGCGGCTCGCGGCGCAGGTCGAGGATCTCGCCGCGCAGCATGTCGGTGGCCCGGACGGCACCGGTGCCGGCCCGCCACTCCCCGGACGTGCCGAGCAGCGGGGTGCGCTCACCGGTGGCGGTGGTCGCCTCGAGCTGGAGGCGCAGCGCGGGGCGCTCGCCGTAGAGGCCGGGGTAGCGCAGCAGGCCGACCCGGCCGGCGTACCAGCCCTTGGCGAGGGCGGCCGCGATGACGTTGCGGCCCGGGCGCAGGAGCGACTCGACGGCGAAGGTCTGGTGGTGCACGCGGACGCCGTACTCGGTCCAGCCGGGGCGGAGCAGGTCGTCGGCGGTGATCTCGGTGCCGTTGACCCAGATCCGGTAGATGCCGAGCGCGGTGACGTAGAGGCGCGCGGCCTCCGGGACCTCGGCGAGATCGACCTCCCGGCGCAGGTACGGCGCGGGGTCGTCGGTCTCGCGCGCGAACGGGTTCGCCGGGGCGGCGATCCAGGGCGCCGGCCAGGCCGCGGCGTCGGCGAGCCCGAACTCGACGGTCGCGGTCTCGCTGGTCCACGCACCGTCGGCGCTGCGCACCTGCCACTCCAGGCGGCGGGCGGTCGCAGCGACCTCGGCCGGGAGGACCGCGACCGGACGGTCGGTCACGGTCCTCCAGACCTGCTCACCGGCGAGCGTCGCCTCGACCACGAAGCCGGTGCCGGGCGCGTGCTCGGCGCCGGGCTCCCAGGTCAGCGTGGTGGCGCGCACGGGCAGCCCGAGTGCGTGCCGGCGGAACCCGGCGCGCAGGCGGTGGTCGTCGCGTGCGGGGAGCCCGGCGGCCACGCTCTCGGCCGGGACGGCCAGCGGGACGAGGGCGGTCGGCTCCTCGACGGGGACCTGCTTCACGACACTCTCACTTCCTCTCGGGCTTGCTCCCGACGGGCACGCGCAGGACACGTGAGGGCAGGCCGCAGTGCCCGCCGGCAGGCGGTGGCACAGGGCCTCGGATCCCTCGCGATGTCCACCGTCGTCCGGCAACGGACGTGCTCGGCGGATGACATCACCCTCGTGTATCGTCCATCACATGTCAAGTATGCGAACCAAAGTTCAAGGATATGAACTCGTGGAGATGCCGCGTACGCCGCGCCGGTTCCCCCGCTGGGGCGACCTCGCGCCGCTCATCCGGTTCCGCCGTCCGGCCTTCGGGCGCCGCCACCGGCTCGCCCAGGCGCACACCATCGAGGAGCTGCGCGCGATGGCCCGGCGGCGTACGCCGCGCGCGGCGTTCGACTACGCCGACGGCGCGGCCGACGCCGAGATCTCGCTCGAGCGCGCCCGCGCGACGTTCCGCGAGCTGACCTTCCACCCCGAGATCCTGCGCGACGTCAGCACCGTCGACACCGCGGTCGACATCCTCGGGGCGAGCAGCCGGCTGCCCTTCGGCATCGCGCCCACCGGCTTCACCCGGCTCATGCACACCGAGGGCGAGATCGCCGGTGCGGTCGCCGCCCAGCGCGCCGGGATCCCCTACACGCTCTCGACGATGGCGACGACCTCGCTCGAGGACGTCGCCGCCGCGGCGCCCGGTGCGCGCCGCTGGTTCCAGCTCTACATGTGGACCGACCGGGAGCGCTCGCTCGGGCTGGTCGACCGGGCCGCGGCGGCCGGCTACGACACGCTCGTCGTCACGGTCGACGTACCGGTGGCGGGGGCGCGGCTGCGCGACGTCCGCAACGGCATGACGATCCCGCCCACCCTGACCCCGCGCACGGTGCTCGACGCGATCCCGCGGCCGCGCTGGTGGGTCGACCTGCTCACCACGCCGCCGCTGACGTTCGCCTCGCTCAACAGCTGGTCGGGCACCATCGCCGAGCTGCTGGACGCGATGTTCGACCCGTCGGTGTCCTTCGACGACCTCGCCTGGCTGCGGGAGCGCTGGCCCGGCAAGCTCGTGGTCAAGGGCATCCAGACCGCCGAGGACGCCCGGCGCGCCGTCGATGCCGGCGCCGACGCCGTCGTGCTGTCCAACCACGGCGGCCGCCAGCTCGACCGGGCGCCCGTCCCCCTGACCCTGCTGCCCGCGACCCGCGCCGCGCTGGGCACCGACGCCGAGATCATCCTCGACACCGGCGTCATGCACGGCCAGGACATCGCCGCCGCGCTCGCCCTCGGCGCCGACTTCGTGCTCATCGGACGGGCCTACCTCTACGGCCTGATGGCCGGCGGGCTGCCCGGCGTCGAGCGCAGCATCGAGATCCTGGAGACCCAGCTCGCCCGCACCATGCGCCTGCTCGGCGCGCGCTCGGTCGCCGAGCTCTCGCCGCGCCACGTGACCCTGCCCGGGACGGTGCGGTGACCACCTCGCCGACCACCTCGCTGACCGCCGCCTGGCGTGCGCGGGTGCTCGCGGAACCGGACCGCGTGGCGCTCAGCCACCGCGGCCGGCGCTGGAGCGCCGCCGAGCTGGACGCCGACGCCACCGCGCTCGCCGCTGACCTCGCCGCGCGCGGGGTCGGCGCCGGCGACCGGGTCGCGCTGCACCTGCAGAACGTCCCGGCCTTCCCCCTCGCGCTGCTCGCGCTGTGGCGACTCGGCGCGGTCGGCGTCCTGGCCAACCCGATGTACCGCGACCGCGAGCTGCACCACCTGCTCGACGACTCCGGCGCGGTCGGCGTGATCACCTCCGCGGCGGACGTCGAGGTGCTGCGTCCCGCCGCCGAGGGCACCGCCGTCGGCTGGTGGCTCGGCGTCGCGGACGACGACCCGACGCTCGCCGATGTCGTCGTGGCGCACGCCGGGGCGGGCGTCGTCGTACCGGAGGCGGAGGTGGGACCCGGCGACATCGCGATGCTGACCTACACCTCGGGCACGACCGGGCCGCCCAAGGGCGCGATGAACACGCACGCCAACGTGCTCGCCACCGTCGAGGCCTTCGGCGCCTGGATCGACCTCACCGAGGACGACGTCGTGTACGCCGCCGCCCCGCTCTTCCACATCACCGGCGCGGTCGCCTCGGGTGCCCTCGCCCTGGTCGGCGGCGCCACCCTCGCCCTGTCCGGCCGGTTCGACCCGGCCGACGCGGTGACCACCATCGAGGCCGAGGGCGCGACGTTCACCATCGCCTCGATCACCGCCTTCCACGCCATCGAGCAGGTGGAGTGGGCCCGCCGCAGCCACTTCGCGTCGCTGCGCGCCGTCTACACCGGAGGCGCGCCCGTCCCCCAGGCCTCGCTCGACCGGTTCCGGGACCGCTTCGGGATCGCCATCCACAACGTCTACGGCATGACCGAGACGACCTCGGCCGTCGTCGCCGTACCGCTCGGCGTCACCGCCCCGGTCGACCCGCTCTCCGGCGCCGTCGCCATCGGCCGCGCCCTGCCCGGCGTCGGCATCGAGGTGGTCACCGACGAGGACGACCCCGCCGCCCCCGGCGAACCCGGCGAGCTCGTCGTCACCGGCCCCCAGGTCGTCCCCGGCTACTGGCAGAACCCCGACGCCACCGCCCGCACCCTCCCCGCGGGCCGGCTGCACACCGGCGACGTCGTCGTGGTCGACATCCACGGCTGGATCTACCTCGTCGACCGGCTCAAGGACCAGATCAACGTCTCCGGCTACAAGGTCTGGCCCCGCGAGGTCGAGGACGTCCTCTACGAGCACCCCGCCGTCCACGAGGCCGCCGTCGTCGGCCGCCCCGACGACTACCGCGGCGAGGCCGTCGTCGCCCACGTGGTCCTCGCCGCCGGGCGCAGCGCCACCCCTCGCGAGCTGATCGCGCACACGCGCAGCCGGCTGGCGGCGTACAAGGCGCCGCGCGAGGTGCACGTGGTCGCCGAGCTCCCGAAGACCGCCACGGGGAAGATCCGCCGCGACGACCTCCGGGGTTGAGCCCCAAGCCCGCGAAGGGGCACGGTCCGGCGGGCGAAGGAGCAAGTTCCGGCGCCCGAAGGTGCACGGCGGCGATCCCTCGACCGCCGGAACGTGTCACTTCGCCCGCCGGAACGCGCCCCTTCGCGCGCCGGAACGCCGGCTCAGTAGGACTTGGGGAGGCCCAGGGAGTGCATGGCGACGAAGTTGAGGATCATCTCCCGGCTCACCGGCGCGATCCGGCCCAGGCGGGCGGCGACGAGCATGTTGCCGAGGCCGTACTCCTGGGTCAGGCCGTTGCCGCCGTGGGTGTGGACGGCGACGTCGGTGGCGTTGCAGGCGACCTCGCCGCCGGCGTACTTGGCCATGTTGGCGTACTCGCCGGCCGTGAAGTCGTCGCCGGCGTCGTAGAGCGCGGCGGCCTTCTGCCAGAGCAGGCGGGCCTGCTCGAGCTCGATCTTGACCTTGGCCAGGGGGTGCGCGATGCCCTGGTGGGCGCCGATGGGCTGGTCCTTCCAGACCGAGCGCTCCTTGGCGTAGGTGACGGCCTTCTCCAGCGCGTAGCGCGCGATGCCGCACGAGAAGGCGCCGCCCATGATGCGCTCGGGGTTGAGGCCGGCGAAGAGCTGCCAGAGGCCGCCGTCCCCGTCGCCGACGAGGGCGTCGGCGGGGACTCGGACGTTGTCGAGGAACAGCGTGAACTGCTTCTCCGGGGCCTGCCAGGACATGGGGATGGGCTGCTTGGTGAACCCCTCCGCGTCCGTCGGTACGACGAACAGCGCGGGCTTGAGCTTGCCCGTCTTGGCGTCCTCGGTGCGGGACACGATGAGCACCGACTGCGCCTCGTCGACGCCGGAGATGAACGTCTTCTGCCCGTTGAGCACCCACTGGTCGCCGTCGCGCGTGGCGGTCGTGGTGATCTGGTGGGAGTTGGAGCCGGCGTCGGCCTCGGTGATGCCGAAGGCCATCAGGTGCGTGCCGTCGGCGATCGCGGGGAGCCAGCGCTGCTTCTGCTCCTCGGTGCCGCAGCGGGTGATGATCGAGCCGCAGATGGCGGGCGAGACGACCATCATCAGCAGGGGGGCGCCGGCCGCGGCCGACTCCTCCAGGACGGCGGCCAGGTCGGCCATGCCGCCGCCACCGCCGCCGTACTCCTCGGGGATGTTGACGCCGAGGAAGCCGTTGCGGCCCATCTCGAGCCACATCTCGGTCATCTTGCCGCCCTCGCGGGCCTGCTTCTCGACGTACTCGCGGCCGTACTTGCTGGCGAGCTTCTTGACCGACTCGCGCAGCGCCACGCGCTCCTCGGGCTCGGTGAACATCGTCTGGGTCATGCGTCCTGTCCTTCGGAGTCGGTCTCGGTGGCTTCGACGACGGCGAGCACGGCGCCCGCCTCGACCTGCTGTCCGGCGGACGCCGACAGCTCGGTGACGGTGCCCGCGTAGGGCGCCGCGATGGTGTGCTGCATCTTCATGGCCTCCATCACGAGGATGGGCTGGCCCTCGGCGACGACGTCCCCGACCGCCGCCCGTACGGCGATCACGCTGCCCGGCATCGGCGCGAGCATCGATCCGGCCGCGACCTGGGTGGACGGGTCGACGAAGCGGGGCTTGCGGCGCAGCGCGACGTGGCCGAGCGAGGACTCGACGTCGACCCGGTCGCCGTTGGTGAACACCCGGAAGGTGCGGGCGACCCCGTCGACCTCGATCTCGACGACGTCCGGCCCCGCCGCCGTGACCGCCACGCACTCGAGGTCGGCGGAGCGGAACGAGCGGCCGCCGTACCAGTGGACGGGGAGCTCGTCCTCGCCGTGCAGGAACGTGGTGACCTGCGGACCGGCGAGGACATTGCGCCACCCGGACGGGATCCGGCTCTGGACGGGCCGGGCGAGGCGGGCGGCCTCGGCCAGCGCGACCGTCGCGGCGAACGCCGAGAGCTGCGCGGTCCCCTCACCGCCCGGGGATGCCGCGAGCGCGGCCAGGTCGGCGGTGTCGAGCCACGTCGTGTGCATCGCGCCGCTGGTGAAGACCGGGTCGCGGAGCAGGTTGACGAGCAGGTCGCGGTTGGTGACCAGGCCGTGCAGCTCCGCCTTGGCCAGGACGCCGGCGAGCTGGCGCAGGGCCTGCTCGCGGGTCGGCGCGTGCACGATCACCTTGGCGATCATCGCGTCGTAGAAGGTGCCGATCTCGTCGCCCGAGCCGACGCCCGAGTCGAGCCGCAGGCCGTGGGCGGCCGGCCCCGCGAAGGTGCTGACCACGCCGGGGATCTCGAACCGCAGGATCCGGCCGCTCTGGGGCTGGTAGTCGTGCGCCGGGTCCTCGGCGTACAGCCGGACCTCGACGGCGTGCCCGTGGGGCTCCCCCACGGTGACAGCGGGCGAGTGCCCCTCGGCGACCGCGATCTGGAGCGCGACCAGGTCGACGCCGTAGATCGCCTCGGTGACGGGGTGCTCCACCTGGAGGCGGGTGTTCATCTCCAGGAAGTAGAAGCGGTCCTTGGCCGGGTCGTAGAGGAACTCGACCGTCCCGGCGCCGCGGTAGTCGATCGCCTCGGCGGCCGCCTGGGCCGCCGCGTGCAGAGCGGTACGGGTCGCGGACGGCAGGCCGGGGGCGGGCGCCTCCTCGATGACCTTCTGGTGGCGGCGCTGCACCGAGCAGTCGCGCTCACCGAAGACGATCGTGCCGTCGGCGGTGCCGAGCACCTGGACCTCGATGTGGCGCCCGTTCTCGACGTACGGCTCGACGAAGACGGTGCCGTCGCCGAACGCCGACTCCGCCTCCGACTGGGCCGTCTCGATCTCGCCGGCGAGGGCGTCGAGCGCGCGGACGATCCGCATGCCACGGCCACCGCCGCCCGCGCTGGCCTTGACCAGGAGCGGCAGGTCGTCGGCCGTCGCGCTATCGGCGGTGAAGTTGCCGAGCACCGGGACGCCGGCCGCCTCCATGAGCTTCTTGGACTCGATCTTCGAGCCCATCCGCTCGATCGACGACGGGTCCGGGCCGACCCAGGTCAGTCCGGCCTCGGCGACCTGACGGGCGAAGGCGGCGTTCTCGGACAGGAAGCCGTAGCCGGGGTGGATCGCGTCGGCGCCGGCCTTGAGCGCGGCGGCGATGACGAGGTCCCCGCGCAGGTAGGTCTCGGCGGGCGTGTTCCCCGGCAGCCGTACGGCGGCGTCCGCGTCACGCACGAACGGCATCCCCGCGTCGGCGTCCGAGTGCACGGCCACGGTCTCGATGCCGAGGTCGCGACAGGTGCGGAAGACCCGGCGGGCGATCTCGCCGCGGTTGGCGACGAGCAGTCTGGTGATGGTCACGGGAAGGCCCTCACATCCGGAAGACGCCGAAGTTCATGGCGCCCTCGATCGGCTGGTTGTCGATGACGGACAGGCAGATGCCCAGCACCGTCCGGGTGTCGCGCGGGTCGATCACGCCGTCGTCGTAGACCATCCCGGAGAGCACGTACGGCAGCGACTGCTCCTCGATCTGCTCCTCGACCATCTGCTTGATGGCGACGAAGCCCTCGGCGTCGAAGGGCTGGCCCTTCTTCTCCGCCGACTCGCGCGCGACGATCTCGAGCACTCCGGCGAGCTGAGCGGGGCCCATCACCGACGACTTGGCCGAGGGCCAGGTGAAGAGGAAGCGCGGGTCGTAGGCGCGCCCGTTCATGCCGTAGTTGCCGGCACCGTAGGACGCACCCATGATCACCGTCAGGTGCGGGACCTTGGAGTTGGAGACCGCGTTGATCATCATCGCGCCGTGCTTGATGATGCCGCCCTGCTCGTACTCCGCGCCGACCATGTAGCCGGTGGTGTTGTGCAGGAAGAGCAGCGGCGTGTCCTTCTGGTTGGCGAGCTGGATGAACTGGGCGGCCTTCTGGGCCTCCTCGCTCATCAGGACGCCGCGCGCGTTGGCGAGGATGCCGATCGGGTGGCCGTGGAGCTTGGCCCAGCCGACGCAGAGCGCCGAGCCGTAGAGCGGCTTGAACTCGTCGAAGGCGACCTCGTTGGCCGGCCCCGTCCCGTCGACGATCCGGAGGATCGCCTCGCGCGGGTCGAACGGCTCCTTGAGATCGGTGGGGATCAGGTCGAGGAGGTCCTCGGGGTCGAGGTCGGGCTCGGCGAACACCTCGGTGGGTACGTCGCCCTGCTTGCGCCAGTTGAGCCGGGCCACGGCCCGCCGCGCGAGCCGGATCGCGTCGTGCTCGTCGACCGCCAGGGCGTCGGACAGGCCGGAGACCCGCGAGTGCATCTCGGCGCCGCCGAGGGTCTCGTCATCGGACTCCTCGCCGGTCGCCATCTTGACCAGCGGCGGGCCGGCCAGGAACACCTTGGCCTGCTCCTTGACCATGATCACGTAGTCGCTCATGCCGGGGACGTAGGCGCCGCCCGCGGTGGAATTGCCGAAGACCACCGAGATGGTGGGCTGCTTGCGGGCGCTGGACCGGGTGAGGTCGCGGAAGCCGCGGCCGCCGGGGATGAAGATCTCCTTCTGGGTGGGGAGATCCGCGCCGCCCGACTCGGTGAGGTTGATCGTGGGGAGGAAGTTCTTCTCGGCGATCTCGGCCGCCCGGAAGGACTTCTTCAGCGACCAGGGGTTGAGCGCGCCGCCCTTGACCGTCGGGTCGTTGGCGACGATCAGGCACTCGACACCCTCGACCACGCCGATGCCGGTCACCAGCGAGGCGCCGACGGCGAAGTCGCTGCCCCAACCGGCCAGGGGCATCAGCTCGAGGAAGGCCGAGCCCTCGTCGACGAGCAGGTCGATCCGCTCGCGGGCGGTGAGCTTGCCGCGGTCCTTGTGGCGGGCGATGTACTTGCCGCCGGCCTCGACCGCCTTGGCCTGCTCGGCGTGCAGGTCGGCGAGCTTGGCCTCCATGGCCGTACGCCGGTCCTGCTCGGGCGCCTGCTCCGGCGCCTCGGTCTCCGTCGTCGTCATGACTCCACCACCGCCTTCATCCTCTCCAAGGTCGTGCGCATCCCGCGCTCGTTGGTCTTGCCGCGCAGCCGCCCCAGGACGAGCCAGTAGCCGCGCATGAACCAGGCCGGCGTGAGCCGGAAGTACTCGGTGACGCTGGTGCCGCCGTTCTCGGCCTGCATCCGGTAGCCCCACGTGTTGAGGGCGTTGCCGTCGAGACCGACGGCGAACTCGAACACCTCGTTCTGGTCGGCCTTGGTGACCGTGCACGGCGTCCAGTACGTCGGCCCGACGCCGTTGCGCTTGACGTGCCCGCGGAAGCGCGCGCCCGCCACGGGCCCGGTGGCGCCGTGGGTCCACTCGGCCTCGAACGTCTCGGGCGAGAACTCGCCGATCCGGGTGACATCGCTGACCAGCGCCCAGACGTCCTCGACGGGCGCCTTCATGTGCACCGTCACCTCGCCGCCGAGCGGCTTGAGGAGGCTCATCAGGCGTAGCCCAGCAGCTTGGCCGCGAGGTCGGTGAGGACCTCGGTCGCACCGCCGCCGATCGGGAGCAGCCGGACGTCGCGGTAGTGCCGCTCGACCTCGGACTCGCGCATGTAGCCCATTCCTCCGTGCAGTTGGACCGCCTGGTCGGCCACCCACACCGCGGTGTCGACGGCGGTCTGCTTGGCCAGGCAGGCCTCGGCGATGACGTTCTCCCCGGCGACGTAGCGCTGGGCGACCTCGAGCGTGTAGCCCCGCGCGATCGCGACCTGGCGGTGCATCTCGACGAGCTTGGCCCGCACCACCTGGTTCTTGACCAGCGGCTTGCCGAAGGTCTCGCGGTCCTTGCAGTACTGGACGCTCAGGTTGAGGCAGCGCAGCGCGTGGCCGTAGCCCATCAGCGCGAGGAAGATCCGCTCGGTGACGAAGTTCTCGGCGATGTAGTAGAAGCCGTGGTTCTCCTGGCCGACCAGGTTGCCGACCGGGACGCGCACGTCGACGTACGACAGCTCGCCGGTGTCGGAGGCGAGCCAGCCCATCTTGTCGAGCTTGCGCGAGACGGTGAAGCCCGGCGTCCCCTTGGGCACGACGATCATCGAGATCCCGTGGGCGCCGGCCTCGCCCGTACGGACCGCCGTGGTGACGAAGTCGCCGCGGACGCTGGAGGTGATGAACGTCTTGGCGCCGTTGATCACCCAGTGGTCGCCGTCGCGGACGGCGCGGGTGGTGATGCCGGCGACGTCGGAGCCGGTGCCCGGCTCGGTGACCGCCATCGAGCCGATCAGGTCGCCGGCGAGCGTCGGGCGGACCCACGCGTCGACCAGCTCGGGGCTGCCGTTCTGGATGATGTGGGGGATCGCGATGCCGTGGGTGAACGCCGAGGCCATCGCACCGCCGGACCATCCGGCCTCCATGAAGCCTTCCTGGGCGGCGCAGATGTCCATCAGGTCGCCGCCGTCGCCGCCGACCTCCTCGCTCACCCCGACGCCGAGCAGGCCCGCGTGGGCGAGCTTCTTCTGCAGCTCGCGGGGCAGCTCGCCGTCCTTCTCCCACTGGTCGAGGTGGGGCGTCACCTCGCGCTGGGTGAACGCGATGGCGGACTGCTTGAGGGCGCGCTGCTCCTCGGTCCAGCCGTGGTCGAAGGTCGTCATACCAAGTCCTCCTGGATGTGGACGATCCGGCTGCGGACCCACTCGCCGAGGCCCTTGGCCTGGGGGTCGAACCGGGTGGACGCGGCGACGCCGTCGCCGAGCAGGCCGTGGATCACGACGTTGACCGCGCCCAGGTTGGGAAGCACGTAGACGTCGATGTCGAGGTCCTTGGCCTCGGGCACGAGCTCGCGAACCTTGCGGTCCTTGACGATCTTGGCGAGCCACTGCACGCGCGCCTCGTAGCGCTCCGAGCCGTCGTTCTTGACCCAGAGGCCGAGGTTGGCGTTGCCGCCCTTGTCGCCCGAGCGCGCGTGCACGAACGTGCCCAGCGGCATCCGGCGGGTGATCGTGTCCGCCGGCGCCGGGTACGGCGACGGGCGCTTGCCGAGCGCCGGGTCGAGCTCGGCCGGGTCGGCGAACGTGGTCGGGTCGGCGATGACCTCGCGGGTCCCGTCGTGGTGGACGACCGTGTGCTCGACGGCGCCGCGGTCGACGTACTCGGGGCGGTAGATGCCGAACGGGCTGGGCTTCTGGGGCGGCGTCGTCATCGTGAAGCCCGGGTAGCTGGCGAGCGCGAGCTCGACCGCGGGGCCGGTGAAGGGCTTGCCGAGCGGGCCCGCCTCGGGGTCCTTGCCGATGCAGCGCAGGATGACCGAGGCGCCCTCCTCGGTGTCGGCATCGCCCGTCCGGGCGGGGGTCTGGGTCCAGGTGACGTCGGCCGCGGTGAGCTGCGGGTCGAGCTGGCTGCGCAGCCACGCGGCCTTCGCGTCGATGTCGAGCCCGGTGAGCACGAACTCGACCTGGTTCCGGTAGCCGCCGAGCGTGTTGACCGCGACCTTGAGCTGCTCGGCCGGCGCGGCGCCGGTGACCCCGGTGACCTCGACCCGGTCGGGTCCCTGCTGGTGGAGCCGGATCGAGTCGAGGTGCGTGGTGACGTCCGGGTTGAGGTAGCGCGTCGTCTGGATCTCGTAGAGCAGCTGCGCGGTGACCGTGTCGACCGTGACCGCGCCGCCGGTGCCGTCGTGCTTGGTGATCACGCTGCTGCCGTCGGCCGCGACCTCGGCGATCGGGAAGCCGAGCGGCGTCGTCATCGGCGCACCCGCGCGGAACAGGTCGGTGAACCCGGAGAAGTTGCCGCCCGTGGCCTGCGTGCCGCACTCGATGACGTGGCCCGCGACGACCGCGCCGGCCAGCGCGTCGTAGTCGGTGGGGGTCCAGCCGTGGTGGGCGATCGCGGGGCCGACCACGACGCTGGCGTCGGTGACGCGGCCGGTGACGACGACGTCGGCGCCGTTGCTCAGCGCGGACGCGATGCCGAAGGCGCCCAGGTAGGCGTTGGCGGTGAGCGCGCCCTCGAAGAGGTTCGCGGAGCGCAGGTCGTCGCCCTCGACGTACGCCACCTTGGCGCCGGTGCCGAGCGCCTGGATCTTGGCGGCGAGCGCGGCGGGGTTGAGCCCGCCGGCGTTGCTGACGATCTTGACGCCCTTGTCGAGCGCGAGGCCGAGGGTGTCCTCGAGCTGCTTGAGGAACGTCCGCGCGTAGCCGAGGTCGGCGTCGCGCAGGGTGTCCATGCCGAGGATGAGCATGGTCAGCTCGGCGAGGTAGTCGCCGGTGATGACGTCGACGTCACCGCCCTCGAGCTGATCGCGCAGGGCGGAGAGCCGGTCGCCGTAGAAGCCGCTGCAGTTGGCGATCCTGATCGGCTGGGTCATCGGGGGTCCCTCCCGCCGCCGGCCGGGCCCGCGAAGGCCTGGGCGATGGTCAGCCACTTCTCGGCGTCGTCGCCGACCGCCTTGAGGCCGGTGTCGTCGCGGTGGATGCGCTGGGTGACGAGCTGGCAGAACTGGTAGGCGTCGCCGGTGACGCGCTGCGCGGCGTCCTCGGGCCCCCAGGTCCAGACCGCGCCGCTGGGGGCGGTGAGCTCGACCCGGAACTCCTCGGCGGGGGCGTCGAGCCCGTTGTTGGCGTAGGCGAAGTTGCGGGTGCGGACGCCGATGTGGGCGACGTGCTTGATCCGGTCGGTCACCTCGGGCCGTACGCCGAGCGCGTCGTACACGTCGAGCGCGTGGGCCCAGGTCTCCATGAACCGCGCGGTCGCCATCGAGGTCGGCGCCATCGGCGGCCCGAACCACGGCATCTTCGCGCCGTCCGGATAGTCGCGCAGGGCCTGGACGAGCGCCGGACGGGCGGCGTCCCAGCGGGCCAGGAGCTCGTCGGGAGCCGCCGCGCCGATGCGCAGCGCCTCGGTGTCGACGAAGCCGGTCGGGTCCTCGATCGCCAGCAGGACGACGGCGTCCCAGGCCTGCTTGCCGGCGTCGTCGGCGAGCGCACCGGCGGCGAGGACGGCGACCTCGTCGGTCCAGAGCAGGTGCGCGACCGTCGTCGCGACGTCCCACCCCTCGGCCGGCGTGGTCGTGCGCCAGGCGTCGGCGTCGAGGGCGGCGACCGTCGTACGGAGCTGGTCGCCCTCGGCACTCAGGTCGGCGATCACGTCGTCGAGGACACTCATGCGTCGTCTCCTTGCGGGTTGCGGAGCGCGGCATCGAGCGTGCGCGCCCACTCGGTGAGGATCCGGCGGCGACGGCGGGCGTCGTCACCGAGCGTGTTGGCCAGCCCCAGACCGCGGACCAGGTCGAGCGTCGCCTGCACCAGCTCCCGCGCCCCGGACCGCGTCTCGTCGATCCCGAGCAGCTCGACCGTGAGCCGGTGGGTCTCGCGCCCGAGGTGCTGCTCCAGCGGCGCGACCGCCTCGTGCAGCGTCACATCGGTCCGGGCCGCGACCCAGAGCTCGAGCGCCGCGGTGAACACGTTGGAGGCGAAGTGGTCGCCCAGCATCTGCACGACCGCCTCGGTCCGCCCCTCCCCCTGAGGCAGCCGGGCGACCGCGGCCTCCAGGTCGGAACCCCGGATCGCGGTCAGGTGGGCGACCGCCGCGACCACGAGGTCGTTCTTGGTCGGGAAGTGGTGCAGCTGGGCGCCGCGGCTCACGCCGGCGCGCTCGGAGACGAGGGTGGTCGTCGTACCGCCGAAGCCCTTCTCCACGAGCAGCTCGACCGTCGCGTCCATCAGCCGCTGCCGCATGACGCGGGTCCGCTCCTCCTGGGGGACGCGGGTGGTGGCGCTCACGGGGTCAGCATGTCTCGGGAGAAACAAACAGTCAAGCCTGACTTTAAGTGGGATCACCCAGGCCGCTGCACGGTCCCGAGCCCGAGATCATCGAGCTGTAGCCGGTCGACGAGCCTGCGCAGGACTGACCGGGATCGCTGGCCCGGCTACGCTCGCCGCATGCGCCGCGACGCCGACCCGCTGACCGCACGGACCTCCGTGCTGGTCGCCGGGCTGCTCGCCGGGCTCCTCGCGCTGCTCGCGACGCCCGTCCTGGTCGCCGACTCGCCGGCGTCCGTGGGTCTGACCGTGCTCGCCCTCGCGCTGGCGCTCGCCGCGCTGATCCACCTGGCCGTCGCCGGCGCGCTCGCCCCGAGCCCGGTCCCGGCCCACCTGCGTGCCCGACGTCCCGCGCCGGCACTGACCTCGCGCATCACCGACCCGGTGCACCACCCGGTCCGTCCGCGCGCTCCTGGGGCTGTCTGACGCTCGCGTCCGCGAGCCACGACCCCACCCTTCCCGCACGTCCCCAGGAGTCCTCGCATGCCCCTTCTCGCCCCGCTGTCCCCTGCCCTCGCGAGCATCGTCGCGGGCACCCACTCCCTCGCCGCCGCCCTCGGCCTCGACCCCGCGGGTGGCGCCGCCTGGCTGCTGAGCATCGCGGGGGTGGTGGTCGTCGTACGGCTGGCGCTGCTGCCGCTCGTGGTGCGTGGTGTCCGCCAGGCGCACGCCGGAGCGCGCGCCCGGCCGCACCTCAAGGAGCTCACCGACCGCTACCGCGGCAAGACCGATCCCGACAGCATGCGCGCCTTCCTCGCCGCCCGGCGCGAGGTCAACGCCGAGCACGGGATCTCCCGGCTGGGGTGCCTGCCCCTGCTCCTGCAGGTCCCGGTCTGGATGGCGCTCTACCACCTGCTCTCCCGGGTCGCGGACGGCGCCGCGGTGGGCGCGCTCACGCCGGCGCTCGTGGCCTCGTTCGGCGCGGCGACGCTGGCCGGCGTACCGCTGACGGCGCACGGGTACCTCGGCGGCGGGGCGGCGCACCTGGCGGTCGTCGCCGCCCTGGCCGGTACGGCGGCCGTGCTGAGCTTCGTGACCCAGCGCTACCTGGTCGCGCCCACCACCCTCGCCGCGGACCTGCCCGACGCGATGGCCCGGGCCCAGCAGCTCGCGCCGGTGCTGTCGGCCGGCGGGATGCTCGTCGCCGGCGGGGTGGTCCCGGTCGCGCTGCTCGCCTACTGGGTCTTCAACGCCATGTGGACGCTGGGTCAGAGCGCCGTCGTGCTGCGGTGGTTCCCGACGCCGGGCTCACCGGCCGCCCTGGCCCGGGCCCGGGCCGCGGCCCAGGGCTGAGGGTTTGGCGGCGGGCCGGACGGGCAAGCGGCGTCCCCTGCACCGCACCCGTCTCGGCGCCGTCGTCGGCGTGATCCTCACCGCCCTGCTCCTCCCCTCGACGCCCACCGCCCAGGCGGCTCCGGTGCGCGCGCCCGACGTCATCACCCGGGACGACGTCGTGCGGGCCTTCCCGGCCTTCAAGAAGGTCCCGATCTCGCGCTTCCCCGGGCGCACCTTCCCGGCCAGGACCGAGGAGTGCACGACGGGACCGGAGGTCACCGGCACCTCCGGCCGCGTGGTCACCGGGTACGGCGACCGGCGCTCGGTCACCGCCCTGCTCGTGAAGTTCGCGACGAAGGCGCAGGCCAAGTCGGTCTTCGCGGGCTTCCAGCGCTTCGTCCGCGGCTGCCGCCAGTACTGGGCCGGGGTCGACACCGCGCTGCGCCCGGTCAAGGTCCCGCGGTTCGGCGACCAGCGGCTCGGCTACCGGCTCACCGCGACCTTCCGGCCCGAGCTCCACGAGCCGACCATCTACAGCCGCGTGGTGCTGGTCCGCGACGGCAAGCGGCTGCTCCTCCTGGGCATCGACCAGCCCACGAAGGTGCGGGCGGCGCCGTTCGCCCGCCTGGCCCGGGTCGCCGTCCGCAAGATGGGCTGACCCGGGCCACCGTCATCAGTCGACGCGGGCGGCGAGCGGCAGCCGGCTCCGGGCCGCGGCCCCCACGATCAGCGCGGTCAGCAGCGGCAGCCCGAGGACCACGGCACCCAGGAGGGGCCACGGGATCTCGAGGAGGGTGCTGCTGGTGGCGTCGTCGTAGGTCAGTGGACGGCTGATCGCGACCCCCGGGATGAAGCCGATCGGGGCGCCCAGGAGCGCACCGACGAGCCCCACCACCAGCGCGTACGACGCCGCCACGCCGCGCCGCGTCCGGGGCCGGGCACCGACGGCCGCCATGGTGGCGAAGTCAGGCCGGGCGTCGGAGAGGGCGAGGAAGGTCGCCGTCAGGGTGCCGCCGAGCATGAGGATCCCGCCGAGCACCGCGAGGACCAGCTTGATGATCTGGGTCGCGGCGTCGGGCTGGTAGCCGCGCTCGACCTGCAGCTCGACGTTGGCGGGGCTGGCGGCCAGCTGCTCGTTGACGTTCTTGAGGGCGGCCCGCTCGATCGTCGGCCGTACGGCGAACGCGGTCGTCGCGGTCGGCAGCCGCAGCTTCTCGGCAGCCGCAGGCGAGAGCACCGCAGCCACGGGTGACGAGCGCTCGGGGACCCGCGCGGCGACGGCCGGGAGGTCGGCCTTGCGCAGGTTCGTGATCTCGCCGCCCCCGAACGGCACCTCGCCGACCTCGACCGTCAGCCGGTCGGCGGGCAGCGCGTTCTCGTTGCGGTTGCGCAGCACGACGATCCCACCGTCGGCGAGCACCCGGTCGGCCGCGGCGCGGTCGCCGCTGCGGGTGCCGAGGTAGTCGGGCAGCCCGTCCGCGACGACGTACGACGTCCCGAGCATCCCCAGGTAGCTGGTGTTCACCCGCTGGTCGCCGTGCGCGAGGCCGATGTCGAGCGAGTGATCCTCGCTGTCCATCACGACACCGGTGACCCGCTCGCGCGGGGCGTCGGGCAGGCCCTTGCGCAGGATCTCCTCGACCTCGTCCACGTTCGCGGGGGTGGCGTCGGTCGGCAGCGGCACGGCGCCGTAGCCGATCGGCAGCATCGGCGCATAGCCCTGCTCGTCGGAGGCCGCCTGGCTGGAGACCGCGATGCCGAGCGCGATCACGCCGGCGACGGTGGCGCCGACGGCGGCGATCGCCGGGACGGTACGCATCCGGTGCCGGGCCGCGTCGCGGGCGGCGAAGCGCAGGGGCAGCGGGAGCCGGGCGGCGAGCCGGGCGAGGCCCGCCACGACGACCGGGACCAGGAAGATCATGCCGACCACGGAGATGATCGCGGAGGCACCGACGAGCAGCGCGGAGCTGCCGCCGCCGGGCCGCGAGCCCACCACGGAGCCAGCCACACCGAGCCCGATCAGGACCAGGCCGACCACCGGCGAGCGGCGCGAGGGCCGGCCCTCGCCACGACGACCGGCGAGCACGGCGACGACGTCCTGGCGCGAGGCCGCGAACGCGGGGACGACGGCCGCGAGCACCGCGGACACGAACCCGAACCCGGCGACCAGCGCGAGCAGTGCCCACGGCACCTCGAAGGGACCGAACCAGGCGGCGTCGAGCCGCTGCGCGACCGGTATCGCGAGCGTCGAGCCGGCGATCCCGAGGACCACGCCGAGCACCCCGCCGATCAGGCCGACGACGACGCCGGAGGCGAGGACGGTACGCCGCGCCTGGGCCGGCGTACCGCCGCTGGCCGCGACGAGGGCGAGCGTGTGGGCCTGGGCGCGCGCCCGGACCGCGAACGCCGGTCCGGCCAGCAGCACGACCTCGAGCAGCACCATCGCGACGACCAGCCCGAGCACGGTGAGCGCGGTGTTGTCGCCCTCGTCGCCGCCGCGCATGTCGGGGACCAGCGCGGACTCCGGCGGCGGGTCGGTGAGGACCTGGCGCGAGGCGACGAGGACACCGAGCTCGTTGAGCCTGAGCACGTCGGACCAGGTCACCGGAGCACCGCCGACGAGCAGGTCGGGCGGACCGTCGTCGGCCGTCGGCTCGCCGACCGCTCCGGGCAGCACGCCCGCCCAGGCACGGGTCCGGCTGTCGGCGTAGTCGCCGACGCCGACGATGCGCAGCTCGCGCGGGACCTTGGTGCCGTCGGGGGCACGCTGCTCGAGAACGAGCTTCTCGCCCAGCCCCGGGCCGCGGTCGGCGAGGGCCGCGTTGACCACGACCTCGTCCTTGGCGCGGGGGAAGCGCCCCTCGGCGAGCCGGAACAGCCCGTCGGCGAGCGGGTGCCGCAGGTCCACCACGAGCAGGTTCGTGCCGGCGATGCCGTGGTCGGTGCGGTAGTCGGAGGACTCGTGGCGCACCGGCAGCAGCGGCCGCTCCCCGAGCACCGTGCGGATCTCGGACTCGGTCGCCGGGGCCTCGTTGTCAGCGCCCCAGGACGTGCCGTCGGCGGGGTCGAACTCCTGCGCCACGTCGCGGGTCTGCTGCGGGGTCAGCAACGCCTCCGCGCCGCCCATCACCCGGGTGACGCTCTCGGCGGAGCTGACGTCCGACGTACGCCACACGACCGTCGCGGCGGACACCGCCATGACCGGCCCGCAGATGAGGACCAGCATGAGCAGGGTCTGTCCCTTGCGCCGCCAGGCCTCGCGGCGGGCCAGGCGCAGCGCGACCCGCCAGCCGCCGAGGCTGCTTCCCGTGGCGCTCATCGGGCCGCGGGCTCGGTCAGGGTCTCGGCCCGGTCGGTACCGGTCTCGTCGACCACCACGCCGTCGCGCAGGAACACCACCCGGTCGGCCCACGCCGCGTGGCGCGCCTCGTGGGTGACCAGAACACCGGCCGCACCGGCGTCGCAGCGCGCCCGGAGCAGGCGCAGGATCTCCTCGCCGGTCTCGGTGTCGAGCGCCCCCGTGGGCTCGTCGGCGAGGATCAGCCGCCGCTCGGCGACGACCGCACGCGCGATCGCGACCCGCTGCTGCTGACCACCGGACATGTCGTCGGGGAAGCGGTCGGCGAGGTGGGGGATGCCGACCTCCTCGAGCGCCTGGAGCGCCTCGGCCCGCGCCTGGCGCGCGGGGACTCCGTCGAGCTCGCGCGGGAGCGCGACGTTCTCGGTGGCGGTCAGCGCGGGGATCAGGTTGAACCCCTGGAAGACGTAGCCGATCGACGTGCGGCGCATCCGCGCCCGGTCCGCCTGGCCGAGCCGGGCCAGGTCGGTGCCCTCGACGGTGACCGCGCCGCTCGTGGGCTGGTCGAGCCCGCCGGCGATGGTGAGCAGGGTGGACTTGCCCGAGCCCGAGGGGCCCATCACGGCGACCAGCTCGCCGGCGTACGCGGCGAAGGAGACGCCGCGCAGCGCCTGGACCTGGTGGGGCGCCTCGCCGTGCACGCGGACGACATCGGTGAGCTGCAGGACGGCGGTCATCGGTCGGCCTCCGGACGGTTCGGGGTGGTGGGTCGGGCGGGGTGGGCGGCGCGGGAGCTCAGCCGGGCGCGGGCATCGGCGAGCCAGCGGCGCTCGGCGCGCTCGAGGCGGCGAGCCGCGTGCTCGTCGTACGTCGCCGGGATCATCGGGTGCTCCGCTCGGCCTCGGGGGCGACCACCGCGGCCGGCGCCGGGTCGACCCGCTCGGCAGCCGCGCGCCGCAGCCGGGCCTCGCAGTGGTCGAGCCAGCGCACCTCGGCCTCGGCCCCGAACACCAGCGAGTCGAGCACCAGGCTCCACGCCAGCTCGGCCGGCGCCGTACCGGTGGCCTGGCGCTTGAGCCGGGTGTAGTCCTGCAGCGCGGTCATCGTGGCGCTGCGCTGCTGCTGGATCACCGTCGCGACGTCCACCCCCGGCACAGTGACGGCGAGCGCGAGCTTGATCGCCAGCTCGTCACGCGGCGGCTGGGTGCGCGCGACGGGCGTGGTGAACCAGCTGGCCACCTCGTCGCGCCCCGCCTCGGTGATCCGGTAGATCACGTGCCCCTCGGCGTCCTCCCCCGCCCCGAGCGCCAGCCCGTCCCGCTCCAGCCGGCTCAGGGTCGTGTAGACCTGCCCGACGTTGAGCGGCCAGGTGGTGCCGGTGCGCTGCTCGAACTCCACGCGCAGCTGGTAGCCGTACATCGGCTCCTGCTCCAGGAGGGCGAGGAGGGCGTGCTTCACGGACATGCGGGGGTCTCCGTCCAGGGGTACATACTGGGTATGGGGATATGTATACCCGGTATGTGGTCGCCGGTCGAACCGGCGCGCTCCCTCCTGTGGCGCAGACCCTCGCCGTCAGGGGTGACCGATCACCAGCGACGACGACCCGGCCGGCGGGATGTTCTTCCACAGCGCCGCCGAACCCGTGGTGGCACCGGTGACCTGGACCGGGTCGTCCTCGTAGAAGTAGTCGAGGGTGGTGCACATGGTCCCGGCGGGGAGCGTGGACACGACCAGACCGGTCGACGACGCCTTCGCCTTGAACACCTGCGTCAGGGGGTCGAACGTGCCACTGAGCCAGCCGGTGCCGGTCGTGGTGGTGGCGGTGTCGGTCGCACCCCCGATGTAGAACGTGCAGCCGGCCACGTCGACGTACGCCCGGATGTCGTAGATCTTGGCGGGATACTCGGCGACCGCCCGACGGCTGGAGGCGCCCGCCGCACTCGGGACGACGACGGGGTCACCGGTGATGGCGAACTTCCAGGTGCCCAGCGGAGTCACCGTGGAGGGCCAGACCGGGTGCGAGCAGCCACTGCTCATCGTTCCCATCGAGGCGGCCGCCGGGCCGGTGCTCCCGGTCGGAGCCGCGTAGGCGCGGCTGGTCCCCGGGCTGGTGACGGTTCCGCTCAGGGTCGCCGAGGTGCAGCTCAGCGAGAACGCTCCCAGCGGGAAGTCGATCTTGATGGTGCCCTGGTTGACGAAGCTGACCGCCGGTCCGCCGCTCGGCTTGTAGGTCGTCCAGGCCTGGGCCGAGGTCCCGGTCAGGGCCAGCAACGCGCTGGTCGCGGCGGTCACGGCCAGCACGGCCCGGGTGACGCGGTGAGTGATGGCCATGGGGTCTCCTCGGGTGCGGCGGATCCACCACTGTCAGAGTCCGGGGGCACCGCGTCAACGCCCACTCACCGATCCCGCACCAAGTCCGGACGCCCGTCCGGTGGGCCACACTGACCCCATGGCGAAGACGATCCTCATCACCGGCGCGTCCAGCGGCCTCGGCGCCGAGATGGCCCGCCAGCTCTCCGACCTCGGGTACGACGTCGCGCTGGCCGCGCGTCGTACCGAGCGGCTGGAGGAGCTGGCCGGCGAGATCACCGCGAAGCACCCGGAGCGCAAGGTCGCCTACCGGGCGCTCGACGTGACCGACCACGCCTCGGTGTTCCGCGTCTTCGGTGAGCTGCGCGACGAGCTGGGCCGGCTCGACCGGGTGGTCGTCAACGCGGGGCTCGGCAAGGGCGCCAGGCTGGGGACCGGGCGCTTCGACGCCAACCTGGAGACGGCGATGACCAACTTCGTCGGCGCGCTCGCGCAGACCGAGGCGGCGATGGAGATCTTCCGGGCCCAGGAGGCCGGGCACCTCGTGATGGTGTCGTCGATGTCGGCGATGCGCGGGATGCCCTCGTCCATGACGACGTACGCCGCCACCAAGGCGGGCGTCGCCCACCTGGCCGAGGGGCTGCGGACCGAGCTGCACGGCACCCGGCTGCAGAAGAAGATCAAGGTGACCGTGCTCTACCCGGGCTACATCCGCTCGGAGATGAACGACCAGGTCGAGCAGTCGACGCCGCTGATGTCGTCGACCGAGAAGGGCGTGCGCGCGATGGTCGCCGCGATCGAGAAGGAGGTCGCCGACGCGTGCGTGCCGCCGCTGCCGTGGGCGGCGATGGCGCCGGTGATGAAGCACGCGCCGCTCGGGGTGCTCAAGAAGCTGATCTGAGCACCCCGGGCGGCGACGTCCTCAGGGCGCGGTCGCCGTGTCCACGTACACGTACGTCGAGCTCGGCGCCCCGTCGTACCCGAGCAGCCCGAAGTAGTGCGCGTCCGCGTCGAGCCCCGTCCACGACAGGTCGAACGAGGTGTCCTTGCCCGTGCTCACCGGCACCGGGTCGGGGTCGACCTTGAGGTTGCCGACCGAGGGCGAGCCGCCGAGGTCGTAGACCCGGAGCGAGTACGGCACGGGGGTGCCCTGGTCGCCGGCGGCGAAGGCGTCGACCTCGACGAGGTAGGTGCCGGCGGGGGCGTTCTCGAGCGAGAAGGTCTCGCCGGAGGACGGCGTGGCGATCTCGCCGGCGACGGCGGTGACCGAGCCGGGGTCGCAGGTGCGCGACTTGTAGACGTACATGTCGAGGTCGCTCTTGGCGTCGGGGGCGACGAGGTCGAACTGGGCGAGGTCGTTGCCGGCGCCGATGGTGACGCACTCGAGGGCGTAGTCGCCGACCTCGATGGCGCCCTCGGCCACCTGACCCTTGACCAGACCGGCGCGGGCGACGGCGAGGTCGCCGGTGAAGCCACCGGTGACGGGGACCGTGACCGAGCCGTCGGTGCCGGTGCCGGCGACCGAGGTGGGTGCCTTGACCGAGACCGGGCGCAGGGCGACGGGGAGGCGCACGGTGGTCGGGCCGGTGAGGGTGATGTGGCCGAAGGCCCATTCGCTCAGGGGTGCGATCGTCCGGTCGAAGCGGAAGTCGATCGACGTCTCCTGGCCGGCCCGGCGGGCCGAGACGGTCGAGCGGCTGGCGCTGCTCCGGAAGCCCGGTACGTCGACCTTGACCCGCCAGGTGCCGCGGCGCGCGGCCGTGAAGGTGCGGTTCAGCGTCGCCGACGTCATCACGTGGCCCTCGGCGAGCGAGGGCAGGTTGACGGCGTTGGGGGCGAGGGCGGGGACGCCGGTGTCGAGGCCGAGGCCGGTGACGTAGCCGCGCCACTGCTCCCAGTCGGACAGGACGAACAGGCCCGGGTCGAGGAACTCCTTCGGGTCGACGTGGCCGGCGCCCTGGGCGAACAGGTCGCGGGAGCGCTTGCCGGAGGCGTCCTTCAGGTCGTAGGCGGTGGTCATCATCGCGGACTTGATCTGCATCGGCGTCCACGCCGGGTGCACGCCCTGGACCAGCGCGGCGAGGCCGGCGACGTGGGGCGCGGCCATCGACGTACCGGAGTAGAGGTCGTAGTCGCGCCCGTGGTTGGACGGCGGCGCGACCGCCGCGAGGACCGACACACCGGGCGCCGCGACGTCCGGCTTGAGCAGGTCGCTGTCGTCGGAGGCGGCGGGGCCGCGCGAGGAGAATCCGGCGATCTGCGGGACCGGGGTCACGGTGCCGGTCTGGTTGCCGAGCACGAAGCTCACCGTCGCGTCGGCTCCGGCGGCGGCGAGGTAGGCGCTGACCTTGGGGGCGTCGACGTGCGACACGTGCACCGTCGGTACGGCGTGGAAGTCGGCGTCGAGGCTGCCCTCGGTGACGTTGACCAGCAGCATGCCCACCCCACCGGCGCGCTCGACCTCCTCGCTCTTCACGACCCGGTCGACCCCACCGCGCTCGCAGACGACGACGGTGCCGGCCACCTTGGCCGGGTCGAGGCTGTCGGGCGCGCAGAGGGCTGTGCCGTCGCCGGCGTCGGCCGCGGAGACGAGGCGGGTCGAGGGCAGCGCGGTCGCGCTGATGGAGGCACCGACGAGCTTGTCGCCGTTGCCGAGGACCGCGGTGTTCTCGAAGCTGTGGTGGGTGCTGGCCGCGACCGTGGTCACCCACGGGCTGTTGTGGGCGACGGTCGAGGCGCCCGGGCCCTCGTTGCCGGCGGAGGCGGCGACGAAGACGCCGGCCTCGGCGGCGCCCTCGAAGGCGATCTCAGCCGCCTCGAGCGTGGTGTCGGTCGGCCCGGAGATCGAGTAGTTGAGCACGTCGACGCCGTCGGTGACCGCCTGCTCGATCGCGGCGACCAGGTCGGACGTCGTACCGGAGGCGCGACCGTCCTCGGTGGCCCAGAGTGCCTTGTAGACGGCGATCTTGGCGCCCGGCGCGACGCCGCTGATGTCGCCGAACCTGATCCCCTCGGTCGCGACACCGCGGACCGGGTTGCCGGCGGCGGTGGACGCCGTGTGCGAGCCGTGGCCGTTGCCGTCGCGCGCGGAGAGGTAGTCCTCCTCGAGCGTGCGGTTCTCGCCGTAGCCCTTGACGAAGGAGCGCGCCGAGATGAGCTTGCTGTTGCAGTCGGTGACGGCGAACTCCTCGCCGACCTCGCACTCGCCGCGGAAGAGGTTGCCGTCGGACTTCTTCATCGACGTGACCCGGCCGTTGACCTTAAGCCCCCAGCGGCCCTGCGGCTTGGTGGTGAGCGGCTTGCCGGAGAACGACTTCGACTCGGGCCAGATGCCGCTGTCGATGACACCCACGACGACGCCGTCGCCGGCGCGGTCCTGGCCGCCGACCTGCTTCCACACACCGCGCTTGCCGGTCAGGCCCAGGAAGTCCGGGGTGTTCCAGGTGTCGGCGTGGACGATCGTGTCCTTCTGGACCATCAGCACGCGGCGGTCGGTGGCCAGCTCGGTCGCCTGCTTGGCGGTGAGGTCGGCGACGAAGCCGTTGGCCGAGATCGTGTAGTGCTCCTCGACGTCGAAGCCGAGGTCGTCGGCGAGCCGGTCGTGGCTGCCCCGCAGCTTCTTCGTGTACGACGCGACGCCGGTCCCCTTGGCGTCGAACTGCTTGCCCGTCGCCGCCCGGGTCTTTCCGTACGTCGACGCCCCCGGCGCCGCGAGCATCACGACGTAGCGCCCCGCCTGGTAGCGGGTCAGGTCGTCGCGCTTCGCGGTGAGTCCGGCGCCGTCGTCCGCGCCGGGACCGGGATCACCCGGTCCGGACGGGTCCGCGAGGGCCGGTGAGCCGAGCGTGAGGGTGAGGCCGAGCACCGATGCCGCGGCCACCACGAGTCTTCCCGAGACGTGCATGAAGTTGTCCTCCGGTCCGAGATGGCGGCAGGCTGGAGGAGCCTGCCGTGGCGAAGATCGTCCGCCACGCGTCACACCCAATCGGCGGTCGGGGCCGCTCGTCAAGGGCCTACGCTGCGGTGCGTGGCGATCCCCCCAGCCGTGCTCACCGTCCTGCGGACCTCGGTCGCCCTCGTGCTCGTGGCGCTCGGCGCGGTGCTCGCGGTGCGGCCGTTCGCCTCGCTCGCGGTGCTGCTCCTCCTCGTCGTGGTGGGCCTCGTGGGGCTCGCGGCCGGTGAGCTGATCGACCTCCCCGACGACCCGGTGCACCGCCGGATCGGCCAGGCCCGTGCCGGACTGGCACTGCTGGCGGCCGTGGTCCTCGTGCTGTGGACCGGCGCCGGGATCGTCGCCGTCGTCCTGGTCGTCGGCATCGGCCTGCTGGCGCACGGCGTCCTGGACCTCTGGACCGCCCGGCGGCTGCGCGGCACCGAGCGCTGGAACACCGCGCTGGGCGGCGTCGCCTCGGCCGCGCTCGGCCTGCTCGCGCTGGCCTGGCCCGACGTGAGCGTCGTGCTGGTCGGGGTGCTGTTCGGCGTCCGGCTGGTGCTGCTGGGGGCGCGGGTGCTGACCGGCCGCCGGCGGAACGGCCGCAGCGTCGCCGGCAGTGCGCTGGTCGCGGCGCTCGCCCTGGTCCTCCTGGCCGCCGGGCTCACCCTCGACCGCGCCGCCCCGCGGCCGGACGCCTTCTACACCGCGCCCGCCACCGTGCCGTCCGAGCCGGGCCGGCTGGTGCGCAGCGCGCCGTTCACCCGCGACATCCCGGACGGCGCGCAGGCGTGGCGGATCCTCTACACCACCACGCGCGACGACGGCGTGCCCGCGGTGGCGAGCGCACTGGTCGTCGTCCCCCGGGAGCGGCGCGGTCCGCTGCCCGTGGTCGCCTGGGCGCACGGCACCACCGGCATCGCGCGCGGCTGCGCACCGACGCTGCTCGACCCGCTCGCGTCCGGCGCCTTCTTCGCCATCGACGAGGTGCTGGCGCAGGGGTGGGCCCTCGTCGCGACCGACTACGTGGGGCTGGGGACCGCAGGCCCGCACCCCTACCTGATCGGGCAGGGCGAGGGACGCTCGGTGCTCGACGCGACCCGGGCCGCGCGCGAGCTGGCCGAAGCCGGGCTCGGCGAGCAGACGGTGGTCTGGGGGCACAGCCAGGGCGGGCACGCGGCGCTGTGGGCGGGCGCCCTGGCGCCGTCGTACGCGCCGGACGTACGGCTCGACGGCGTCGCGGCACTCGCTCCGGCCGCCAACCTGCCGGCGCTGGTCGAGAGCCTCGACGAGGTGACCGGCGGCGAGATCTTCGGGTCGTACGTGATCGACGCCTACGCCCGTGCGTACGACGACGTACGGCTCGCCGACTACGTCCGCCCGATCGCACGCCCGATCGTGCGCGAGATCGCCGCGCGCTGCCTGAGCGAGCCGAGCACGCTGATCTCCGTCGCCACGGTGCTCTCGCTCGACAAGCCCGTCTGGTCGGGCGATCCGAACCGCGGCGCGCTCGCCGCCCGGTTGCGGGAGAACGTGCCCGCCGGCCCGATCACCGCGCCGGTGCTGCTCGCGCAGGGCGCCGACGACACGCTCGTCACGCCGGCCGCGCAGGACGCGTACGTCGCCGAGCGCTGCGCGGACGGGCAGGCGCTCGACCACCGCAGCTATCCGGGGCGCGACCACCTCAGCCTGGTCGCGGCCGACTCGCCGGCCATGGCCGACCTGCTGGCCTGGACCGAGGAGCGGTTCGCCGGTCAGCCCGGCCGCGACACCTGCTCGTAGGCCCGCGGCTGCACGATCTCGAGGTCCATCCCGGCCGCCGTGTGCGACAGCCCGCGGTGCTCGCGTCCGCCGGCGGCCGCCGCGACCGAGATGATCCCGAACAGCAGCAGCGCCAGGCCCGACCACGCCTGCGGCGTCGCCATCAGCGCGATGAGCGGGCCCACCCCGGTGAGCAGCTTGAGCACCCGCCCCAGGAGGGTGGGACCGCGCCGGGCCACCGCCCGGACCGAGACCGCCCACTCGCCGACCGTCCGGCCGCCGAGCAGCACCGCCGCCGCCTCGACCGCGGCCGGAACTCCCCACTGGAGCAGGCGTTGCGGCTGGGCGCGAAGGTCCTCGAACTCGACGCCGACGACATAGAGCTGGAGCGCGCGGTAGGCGACGACGAGCGCCGCGCCGGTGAGCACGACGAACAGGACGTCGCACACCATGCCGATCATCCGGCGGCCGAACGTGATCGACGTCGGCCACACCACCTCGGGCCGGGTCCGCCGGATGAAGATCGCGGCGACCAGTGATCCCGCCGTCGCACCGAGGGTGTTGAGGATCAGGTCGTCGACGTCGAAGAGCCGGTAGGCGCAGTCGTAGAGGTGCCACACGCCGGTGGTCTGGGTGGTCTCGATGAGCAGCGAGACCCCGAAGCCGAGCACCGTCGCGACGACGAAGCCGCGCCGGGCGATGCGGCGTACGAAGTAGCCGAGAGGGACGAACAGCAGCACGTTGAGCGCGACCTGCAGGAACGCCGGGTCGCGCACCAGCGCCGACAGCCCGGCCCGCGAGCCGCCGTCCCCCCAGGCGATCGCGCCGAT
Source organism: Pimelobacter sp. 30-1 (assembly GCF_018831735.1). Lineage (NCBI taxonomy): Bacteria > Bacillati > Actinomycetota > Actinomycetes > Propionibacteriales > Nocardioidaceae > Pimelobacter > Pimelobacter sp. 30-1. The sequence continues at coordinate 203,891 of NZ_NHTS01000001.1, read as the reverse complement.
GGTGTCGAACGGCGTCGTCTGCCGGCCCACGCACGTGAAGTCGCCGTCGACCGGCATCGGGAGCAGCGTGTAGGTCCACAGCGCCAGTCCGTAGACCGCCACCGCCAGCAGGGTGAGCAGGTCGCGCGGACCCAGCCGGCCGTCGCGGCGGTACTCCACCGCCGCGACCGGGAGCAGCAGCACGACGGCCGCCACGCTGCCGAGCGCGGTGGCGATGACGCCGTTCATCACCTGGTCGGACATGGGCTCACCGGTAGGTCAGGAGGTCCGTGCCCACGTGGGGGTGCTCGTTGAAGGTCAGCAGCCGCGCGCCCGTCTTGCCGACGATGACCCGGCTCACCGAGGTGTTGGCGATGACCGTGTTGAACCGCGCCCAGACCGGGCCGAGCAGCGTCTCGGCCCCCGCCTCCGGTACGACGAGCAGCGCGGCCAGCGCGGCGATCACGCCCCCGGACGTGACGACGAGCGTGGGCCCGGGGTGCGCGGCGGCCGCGTCGAGGGCGGCCCGGGCGCGCGCGACGAAGTCGCCGTAGGGCTCGGGGTAGCCGGCGTCGGGACCGGCCGCGGACCAGTGCGCGGTGGCGATCTCGAACTGCTCCTGGAAGGCGCGGCGGTCGATGCCGTGGTCGACGACGCCGCCGGTGAGCGCGGCATGGCGCGCCAGCACGGCGGTGTGGTCGAACTCCGCCCAGTCGGGGTCGACCTTCGCGGTGACCGCCAGCCCGGCGCCCTCGGCGAGGGCCTCCCAGGTCTCGCGGTGCCGGCGCATCCCGCCGTGCACGGCGGACCCGGGCAGCGGCCCCTGCTGGGCGGCGAGCCAGCGGCCGAGCGTGCGGCCCTGCTCCCACCCGGTCTCGGACAGGACGTCGTAGTCGTCGGCGCCGAAGGACGCCTGGCCGTGGCGGACCAGCAGGAGGACTCCCATGACTCCCCCTAGCCGAACAGGATCCGGCGGCAGCGCGCCTCGAGGTAGCCGACGGCCGGACCGAACGCGGCGTACGCCTCGTTGGTGGTCTGGCCGGTGGCGTAGCGGTACCAGATCTGCTGGGCGATCACGGCGAGCCGGAACAGGCCGTAGACCTCGTAGAACCGCAGCTCGTCGTCGGTGAGGGTCAGGCCGCGGCGGGCCAGGTAGGCGTCGACGAGCTGGCGGCGGGTCCACATGCCCGGCGTGGTCGTCGGCTGGCGGCGGAACGCGAGGAAGAAGTCGTCGTCATCGGCCTGGACCCAGTAGGCCAGCGTGCAGCCGAGGTCCATCAGCGGGTCGCCGACGGTGGCCAGCTCCCAGTCGAGGACGCCGACGACGCGCGTCGGGTCGTCCTCGGCGAGGACCAGGTTGTCGAAGCGGAAGTCGTTGTGGATCATCGCCGAGCCGGCGTCGGCCGGCTGGTGCTCGGCGAGCCACGTCGTGATGTCGGACCAGTCACCGGTGTCGTCGGTGCGGGCGTTGGCCAGCCGGGTGGTCCAGCCGCCGATCTGGCGGGCGACGTACCCGTCGCCCTTGCTGAGCGCGGCGAGCCCGGGGACCGTCGCGACGTCGATGTCGTGGAGCGCGACGAGCGTGTCGACCGCCGCGGCGCAGAGCGCGGACGCCTGCTCGGGGGAGACCTCGAACCCGAAGTCGCGCCGCGGGATGCGCCCGTCGAGGCGCTCCATCACGTAGAGCTCGCTGCCGATCGGGCTGTCGTCCTCGGTGGCGTAGGCGACCATCGCCGGCACCTGGGGGAACACGGGCGCGAGCGCGTCCTGGATCCGGAACTCCCGGCCCATGTCGTGCGCACCCTTGGCCTTGGTGCCCACCGGCGGACGGCGCAGGATCAGCGCCGGCCCCTCGGCCATCGTCAGCAGGTAGGTCAGGTTCGAGGCGCCGCCGGGGAACTGCCGCACCTCGGTGATCAGGCCGCGCCCGAGCCACGCCTCGACGGCGGCGACGTCGAAGGCGTCCTCGTCGCGGACCGGACGGGAGTCGTCACTCATCGGCGATCGCCTCCAGCTTGCGGGCCTGCGCGCGCATCACGGCGTCGTACGACGCCCGGTCGGTCACCTTGAGCGCGTAGGCGCCACGAGCCGCCTCGTCGGGAACGATCAGCTCGTCCCCCGCCTCGACGCCCGCCAGCACCGCCGCCGCGATGTCGTCGGCGCTGATCGGGCTGTCCTCGACGAGCCGGGTCATCACCGTCTGGAGCGCCGTGTCGCTGCCCTCGGCGTGGGCCATCAGGTTGGTGCGGAAGTACGACGGGCACACGACGTGCGCCGTCACGCCGTAGGACGCGAGCTCGTGGCCGGTCGTCTCGGTCAGCGCCACGACCGCGGCCTTGGTCGCGTTGTAGCCCGCCATCCCCGCCGGGTGCACGAGCCCCGCGAGCGAGGCGATGTTGACGATCCGGCCGCTCCCCTGGCGCTTGAACAGCGGCGTGAACGTCGCCGTACCGCGCACGGCGCCGAGCAGGTTGATCTCCACCAACCGCTGCCACTCCTCGATCGGCGCCACGTCGAGCCGCCCCCCGCCCGCGATGCCGGCGTTGTTGACGAGCACGTCCAACCCGCCCCACGTCGCCTCGACGTGCTCGCGCGCGGCCGCCCAGTCGGCGTCGCTGGTGATGTCGAGCGCGAGGATGCCCTCCCCCGCGGCCCGATCGGTGCGCAGCACCTGGGCACCGTCTGCCTCCCAGGCGGCCGCGAGGGCCGCGCCGAGCCCGGAGGCGGCGCCGGTGACGAGGACTCTCAGTGGTGCGTCGGTCACCCGGCCGACATTAGTGCGTCCGCCTGCCGGCTACGGGTAGAGCCCCCGCGCCAGGTGCGCGTTCGCGACCGTCTCGACCGCGAGCGTGGTCGCCGCCTGGCGCAGCGAGATGTCCCGCCGCTCGGCGTACGCGACGACGCCCTCCCAGGCGACCTGCATGCGCTCGGCGAGGCGGGCGTTGACGTCGTCCTCGCTCCACCAGTAGGCCTGGTTGGCCTGCACCCACTCGAAGTAGGACACGATCACGCCGCCGGCGTTCGCCAGGATGTCCGGTACGACGAGCGCCCCGGCGTCCGCGAGCACGGCGTCGGCCGCGGGGGTGGTCGGTCCGTTGGCGCCCTCGGCGATCACGCGGGCCCGGACCCGGTGGGCGTTGTCGGCGTTGATGACGGCCTCGACGGCGGCCGGGACGAGCAGGTCGACGTCGAGGTAGAGGAGGTCGTCGCCGGCGTCCATCGGCTCGGAGGCGGCGAAGCCGACGACGCTGCCGGTGCTGTCGACGTGCGCCATGAGGGCCGGTACGTCGAGCCCGGCGGGGTCGTGGACCGCGCCGTACTGGTCGCTCACGGCGAGCACCCGCACGCCGGCGTCGGCGAGCAGGCGGGCCGCGTCGCGGCCGACCTTGCCGAAGCCCTGCACCGCGGCCGTGGCGCCGCGGACGGCGATGCCGCGGTGGCCCAGTGCGGCGAGCGCCACGTGGACGACGCCGCGCGAGGTGGCGCTGGCGCGGCCGAGGGAGCCGCCGAGGGCGACGGGCTTGCCGGTGACGACGCCGAGCACGGTGTGGCCGCGGTTGACCGAGTAGGTGTCCATCATCCAGGACATGACCTGCTCGTCGGTGCCGATGTCGGGCGCGGGGATGTCGGTCGTCGGGCCCAGCAGCGGCATCAGCTCGGAGGTGTAGCGCCGGGTGACCCGCTGCAGCTCGCCGCGCGAGTACTGGCGCGGGTCGAGGGTGACGCCGCCCTTGGCGCCGCCGTAGGGGATGTTGACCAGCGCGCACTTCCAGGTCATCCACATGGCGAGCGCCCGGACCTCGTCCAGGGAGACGTGGGGGCTGAACCGGACGCCGCCCTTGGCGGGGCCGCGGGACAGGTTGTGCTGGACGCGGTGCCCGATGAGCACCTCGACGCTGCCGTCGTCGCGGCGCAGCGGGACCGACACGGTCACCTCGCGGCGCGGGGTGGCGAGCATGTCGAGCATGCCGGGGCCGAGGTCGAGCAGCGCGATCGCGTCGGCGAGCTGGCTGCGCGCGGCGACGAGCGGGTTCCGGTCCTGGACCGGAGCCGCGAGGGTGGCGGTCATCGGCGCGCTTCCTCCAGCACGGTGCGCAGCGTGGTGACGAGCAGGTCGATGTCGGACTCGGTGGCGACCAGCGGCGGCGCGAAGCGCACCGTCGAGCCGTGCGTGTCCTTGGCCAGGATCCCGTGCCTCATCAGACCCTCGCAGACCTGGCGGCCGGTGAGCAGGCTCGGGTCGACGTCCACGCCGGCCCACAGCCCCCGCACCCGTACGGCGACCAGGCCGCTGCCGATCAGCTCGCGCAGTCCGGCCTCGAGGCGGGCGCCGAGCACCTGGGCGCGCTCCTGGAACTCGCCGGTGGCGAGCAGCTGGACGACCTCGTGCCCGATCGCCGCGGCGAGCGGGTTGCCGCCGAAGGTCGAGCCGTGCGTTCCCGGCCGGACGACGTCCAGCACGGCACGGTCCGCGGCGATGGCGGAGACAGGGTAGAGCCCGCCGCCGAGCGCCTTGCCGAGCACGTAGATGTCCGGGACGACGTCGTCGTGGTCGCACGCGAAGGTGCGTCCCGTGCGGGCCAGGCCGGACTGGATCTCGTCGGCGACCATGAGCACGTTGCGCTCGGTGCACAGCGCGCGCAGCGCCGGCAGGAAGCCCTCCGCCGGGACGACGACGCCCCCCTCGCCCTGGATCGGCTCGAAGAGCACGGCGACGGTCGAGTCGTCGATCGCCGCGGCGACGGCGTCGATGTCGCCGTAGGGGACGCTGACGAAGCCGGGCGTGAACGGGCCGTAGTCCGCGGTCGCCTCGTCGTCGTCGGAGAAGCTGACGATCGTCGTGGTCCGGCCGTGGAAGTTGCCGTGCATCGTGATGATCTTCGCCGTGCCCGGCGTCACGCCCTTGACCTGGTAGCCCCACTTGCGGCTGACCTTGATCGCGGTCTCGACGGCCTCGGCGCCGGAGTTCATCGGCAGCACCATGTCCTTGCCGGTGAGCCCGGCGAGCGCCTGCGCGAACGGGCCGAGCTGGTCGTTGAAGAACGCCCGGCTGGTCAGGGTGAGGCGCTGGAGCTGGGCGGCGGCGCGCGCGACCAGACGCGGGTGGCCGTGGCCGAAGTTGAGCGCGGAGTAGCCCGCGAGGCAGTCGAGGTAGCGGTTGCCCTCGACGTCGGTCACCCAGGCGCCCTCGCCGGAGGCGAGCACCACCGGGAGCGGGTGGTAGTTGTGCGCGGCGTGCGCCTCGGTCAGCGCGAGGTGGGCCTCGGTCGAGCCCTGGCCGGCGCCCTCCGGCGGCGTCGTCCCGGGCGTGCTGGACACAGCGGTGGTCGTCGTCATGCAGATAGAATGATTCATTCCACTTTGGTTCGCAAGGGGCTATTCTGAAATCTCTGTTACGAAGGAAGGAATCCCGTGGACTCGATCACCCGTGTGCCGGCGCCCGTCAACGAGCCGGTGCTCGACTACGCCCCCGGCAGCCCCGAGCGCGCCGCGCTCAACGCCGCTCTCGCCGACCTGGCGAGCCGCTCCGAGGAGCTCCCCCACGTCATCGGCGGCCGGCCGGTCACCGGTACGGGCGCGCCGATCGAGGTCCGCTCGCCCCATGACCACAAGCTGCTCCTGGGCACCCTGCGCAACGCCACCACCGACGACGCGCACGCCGCCGTCGCCGCCGCCCGCGCCGCGGCACCCGCCTGGCGCGCCCTGCCGTACGACGAGCGCGCGGCCGTCTTCCTCCGCGCCGCCGACCTGCTGGCCGGTCCGTGGCGGGCCCGGCTCGTGGCCGCCACCATGCTCGGGCAGTCCAAGACGTCGTACCAGGCCGAGATCGACGCGGCCTGCGAGCTCATCGACTTCTGGCGTTTCAACGTCCACTTCGGCCGCGAGGTGCTCGCCGAGCAGCCCGTCGCCAACAGCACCGGCATCTGGAACCGCACCGACCACCGCCCGCTCGAGGGCTTCGTCTACGCGATCACGCCGTTCAACTTCACCGCCATCGCGGCCAACCTGCCCACCGCGCCCGCCCTCATGGGCAGCACCGTGGTCTGGAAGCCCAGCCCCACCCAGCAGCGCGCCGCCTCGCTGACCATGGACCTGCTGCGCGAGGCCGGCCTCCCGCCGGGCGTCATCAACATGGTCACCGGCGACGGCCTGGCCGTCAGCGAGGTCGTGCTCGACCAGCCCGACCTGGCCGGCATCCACTTCACCGGCTCCACCCCGACCTTCCGGCACCTGTGGCGCGAGACGGCGCAGCGGCTGGACACCTACGCGTCGTACCCGCGCCTGGTGGGCGAGACCGGCGGCAAGGACTTCGTGCTCGCCGCTCCCGACGCCGACCCGGTCGCGCTGCGCACCGCGCTGATCCGCGGCTCCTTCGAGTACCAGGGCCAGAAGTGCTCGGCCGCCTCGCGCGCGTACGTCCCCTCCAGCCTGTGGGAGCAGATCCGCGACGACCTCGCCGAGACCGTCGACGCGCTGCCCATGGGCGACGTGCGCGACCACCGCAACTTCATCGGCGCGGTCATCGACGAGCGCGCGTTCGCCAAGCACCGCGCCGTCCTCGACGAGGCCCAGGCCGACCCGAAGGTCGAGGTCGTCGCCGGCGGCACGTACGACGACAGCAAGGGCTGGTTCGTCCGGCCCACCGTGCTGCGCATCGACGACCCCGAGCACCCCGCGTTCAGCACCGAGTTCTTCGGGCCCATCCTGGCGGTCCACGTCTACGACGACAGCCTGCCCGGCGCCCTCGACGCGATCGCCGACCTCGTGGACGCGACGTCGCCGTACGCGCTGACGGGGGCGGTGTTCGCGACCGACCGCACCGTCGTCCACCGGCTCTCGGAGCGGCTGCGCTTCGCGGCCGGCAACTTCTACGTCAACGACAAGCCCACCGGCGCCGTCGTCGGCCAGCAGCCCTTCGGCGGCGGCCGGGCCTCGGGCACCAACGACAAGGCCGGCGCCGCCACCAACCTCCTGCGCTGGACCAGCCCCCGCTCGATCAAGGAGACCTTCGTCCCCGCCGTCGACCACGCCTACCCGCACATGCAGGACCCCCGCGAGGTCGACCTCACCGACCGGGTCTGGTGATCTGGTGCTGATCGGGCCGGGCCGGCACGCCCGCGTTGATAGGTTCGGACAGTGACGGACATCCCTGGTGGGCATGCGTCGGTGCGCAAGCTGCTCATGGCGACCCTCGACGAGCTCAGCAACAGCGAGCGCAAGGTCGGCCGAGCGCTCCTCGCGCAGTACCCGACCGCCGGCCTGACCACGGTCGTCGACCTCGCGACGGCGGCCTCGGTCAGCCCCCCGACGGTGGTGCGCTTCGTGACCCGCCTGGGCTTCCCCGGCTTCCCCGCCTTCCAGCGGGCCCTGGTGCACGAGCTCAACGGCGAGCTGGGCTCGCCGCTGAAGCAGTACCCCGAGAAGGTCGGTCCCTCCGAGGAGGGCGTCCTGACCGAGACCCACCAGGCGTTCGCGGCGATGCTCTCGGCGTCGTACGACGAGCTGCCGGAGTCGGAGTTCGCCAAGCTGGTCAAGCTCCTGTGCGACCCGGGCCGCGAGGTCCGGGTCGCCGGCGGCCGGTTCAGCAGCTCGGTCTCGGAGTACCTCGTCGCCCACCTGCGCCTCCTGCGCTCGGGCGTCCACCACGTCAGCAACGACGACCTCGATCGTCGTACGACGATGGCGGACGCGTCGGCCAGCACAGTGTTCGTGATCTACGACTACCGCCGCTACACCGAGCAGAACCTCGTCTTCGCCGAGCGCATGGCCGCCCGCGGCGCGACCGTCTGCCTGATGACCGACAACTGGCTCTCGCCGATCGCCAAGATCGCCCGCGTCGTCCTCCCGACCCGCGTCGACTCGGCCTCGCCGTTCGACTCGCTGGTCGCGTCGATGGCGCTCACCGAGAGCATCGTCGCGGCGGTCGCGGCCGAGCTCGGCGAGGCGGGCGTCAAGCGGCTGGAGCTGCTGGAGGAGTCCGCGGAGTAGTCCCCACCACGAAGTGCGGGGGCGACCCCCGCACTTCGTGGGTCACCGGACGATCGCGAACCCGTCGTCGCACTCGGGGGCGCAGCCCAGCTCGCCCCACTGCTCCGGCTCGCCGAAGGACCTCCCGTCGGAGAGCTGGACCCAGAGGACGAGGCCGTCGTCCTTGGCGCCGTTGTTCTCGCGGTAGCGGAGGGTGACGAAGTCGGCGTCGCCGTCGCCGTCGACGTCGCTGAGGCCCTCGCCGGCGATGCCGCTGTCGTAGAGCGCCTTGCGGGCGTCGTCGGTGGCGACCTGGGCGGAGAACCAGCGGGTGCGGGGGGCGACGGTGTCGTCGACGATGTCGTAGACGAAGATCGCCCGGCCGGTGGCGTTGGCGGCGACGAGCTCGTCGGCACCGTCGTCGTCGACGTCGCCGGGGAGCCAGGAGACGAGGAGCGGGTTGACGGCGGCGCCGCCGATGACCTTGCTGCTGGCCTCGACGAGCTTGCCGTCCTCGGGCCGGAGCACCCGCATGATGTTGGCCTCCTGGGCGTCGTCGCGGGCGAAGTAGACCACCTCGTCCTTGCCGTCGCCGTCGAAGTCGCCGGCCACCGGGAGGCTCTGGGACAGGGGCGCGGTGTACCACTGCTCCGGGGCCGCGAAGGCCTTGTCCCCGGCGAGCGCGACGTGCAGGCCGTCGGCGTCGTCGGAGGCGTCGCCGAACAGGATCAGGTCGTCCTTGCCGTCGCCGTCGAGATCGCCGGCCGCGGCGTTGAAGTCCTTGATGTCGAACGCCGGGTCGAGGTCGAGCTCGGCCGTCCACCGCTCGCCCTTGCCGGGCACGACCACGATGCTCATCCGGTCGTCGTCCTCGTCGAGCCACACGACATCGGTACGACGGTCGCCGTCGACGTCCGCGAGGAGCGGGCGGCCGACCTCGGCGCCGGCCCGGAGGGGCGAGCCGAACTGGACGCCGGTCGACGGCACCGTCCAGGTCGAGAGCGGGCTGAGCGCCTCGAACCGGGTCTGGTGGATCAGTACGTCGCCGTAGTCGTCGCCGGTCAGGTCGCCGGCGATGCCCGCGTCGGGCTCCGCGGCCGGCTCGTCGTCGTCGCGGGTGAGCAGCCAGCCGGTGATCCCACCGGCGACGAGGACGAGCGCGAGCGCGACGATCCCGGCCACGACCAGCGGCCCCCGGGAGCGCCGCGACGACGAGGACGGAGCCGACAGCGGCGGCGGAGGCGGGGGCGGCGGCCCTGCCGGAGCGCCCTCGAGGGTGTCCGGCGGGGCGAGGGCGGCGAGGCGCTCGAGGTCCTCGCGGAAGGCGGTGGCGTCGGGATAGCGCCGGGCCGGGTCCTTGGCCAGCGCCCGGCCGAGGACGGCGTTGACCTCGGTGGTGAACGCCGAGTCGCCGGCGAGCCGTGGGATCGGGGCCTGCTGGTGGGCGAGCGCCACCTGGACCTCGCTGCCCTGGTACGGCTCGCGCCCGGTCAGGCAGGCCCACAGCACGCAGCCGAGGGCGTAGACGTCGCTCGCGGGCGAGGCGGGCGCGCCGTCGGAGCGCTCCGGCGCGAGGTAGGACCAGGAGCCGGCGACGGTGCCGGCCGCGGTGGGGGCGGGGCTGTCGATGCCGTCGGCGCGGGCGATCCCGAAGTCGCACAGGTAGCCGTGCTGGTCGGGGGTCCCGGGGTCGCGGATCAGGATGTTGGACGGCTTCACGTCGCGGTGGACGACGCCGGCCCGGTGGGCGTCGGCCAGTCCGCGCGCCAGCTGGGCGCAGAGCTGGAGTGCCTGCCGGGCCGGCATCGGGCCGCGCTCGCGCAGCCAGCTCCACAGGTCGCGGCCGTCGACGTACTGCGTGACGATGTACGGCGTCCCGTCGACCTCGTCGTGGTCGTGGATCGTGATCACGTGCGGCGAGTCGAGCCGGGCGAGGACCGCGGCCTCGTCCTGGAAGCGCTGCCGGAACTCCGGCGACCGGGCGAGCGTCCCGGTGATCACCTTGACCGCGACCGTCCGCTGGAGCCGCGGATCGGTCGCGGCGAAGACGACGCCCATGCCGCCCTGGCCGAGGACCCGGTCCAGGTGGTACCGGCCGAGCTGGTCGCCGACGCTGGGCACGCGCATGAGATCTCCCCCGAGGTGAGTGGTCAGACGCGCCCCATTGTGACTCAGCCGCTGACGCTGCCCACCGGCTCCTCGGTCCGCGTGGCGACGGGCGCGGTGCCGTCACCCGCCGCCCGACGGGTACGACGACGCGGGATCCGCAGCTCGCGCACCCCCATCAGCCCGTACGGCCGCTTGATCAGCACGAGCAGCAGCACGGCCGCGACGATCAGGTCGGCGACGCCGGCCGGCAGCTCGTTGCCGCCGGTGAACTGCCCGTCCTGGAAGCGCCGCAGCACCTCCTGCAACGCGCTCACGGCCAGGGCGCCGACGACGGCGCCGCTGAGCGAGAGGTAGCCGCCGAGCACGATCATCACGACGAACGAGAAGGTCGCGGTCAGGAAGAACCCGTTGACGTTGAACGACGTGAGGTAGCCCGCGTAGAGCGCGCCGGCCAGGCCGCACACGAGCGCGCTGAGCACCCAGGCGGTCGCCCGGTGCCGGCCCACGGCGATGCCGGAGGCCTGCGCGGCCCAGAAGTCCTCGCGGGAGGCGCGCAGCTGGAGGCCGCCGCGCGAGCAGCGGTAGAGCCAGGCCACCACGACGGCGCCCGCGGCGACGCCGAAGGCCCACCAGGTCGTCGTCCCGCGGGGGATGCCGATCATGCTCGACGAGCCGCGGGTGACCTCGGTCCAGCTGTTGAGGACGTTGTAGGTGATGAGCAGCATGGCCAGCGTCGCGATGCCCGACTGCAGGCCGCTGAGCCGGGCCACGACGGGCGCTGTCACCAGGCCGACGACGGCGGCGACGAGACCGCCGGCGAGGAGCGCGACGGGGAAGCTGCTGTGCACCTCGGCCAGCCACGACAGCCAGCCGGGCAGGTCGGAGAAGAGCGTCTTCTTCAGCGGCACCGGGATGGTCAGGTACGCCGTCGTGTACGCCCCGGCCGCCATGAACATGACGTGCCCGAACGACATCACCCCGGAGTTGCCGGAGAAGACCGACAGGCCGACCACGAAGACGACCGAGACGAGCGCGAGCGTCGCCACCCGCGCGGTCGTGACGTCCCCGGTGACGCCGACGAGGGCGGCGAGCAGGACGAGTCCGACGAGGATGACGGGCGTCTGCACCGCGGCGAGGACCCGGTTCTGGTTCTTCACGAGACACGCACCTTCGCGCCGGAGAGGAGGCCCTGGGGCCGGACGACGAGGACCGCGATGAGCGCCGAGAACAGGAAGGCGTCACGGAACGCGATCAGGTCGGTCGGCAGCAGCGACTCCAGGAGCGCCGTGGCCGCACCGAGCAGGAAGCCGCCGAGCGCGGCGCCCCTGAGGCTGCTCATCCCACCGAGGACGGCGCCCACGACGCCGATGAGCATCGGCTGCAGGCCCATGTCGGCGCCGACCGAGCCCTGGCGGGCGACGAGCACCGCGCCGCCGATCGCCGACAGCACGCCGACGATGACGAAGGCGGCGGGGATGACGAGGTTGGCCTTGACGCCGAGGCTCGCGGCCATCCGGAAGTCCTCGGCCGCGGCACGCAGCTGGATGCCGAGGCTGGTCCGGCCCATCAGCCAGGCGACCACGAGCAGCATCACGCCGCACAGCACGAGGGTGACGAGGTCGAGCACGCTGACGTCGGCGCCGAGGATGTTGACGCGGTGCGACAGGAAGCGCTCCGGCGGTACGCCGCGGGTGCGGGGCAGCACGGTCATCCGGGCCAGGCTCTGGAGCGCGAGGCTGACCGCGAAGGACGCGATCATCAGCGTCACCGGGTCGGCGTTGCGCAGCGGGTGGAAGGCGAGCCGCTCGCTGATCAGCGCCACCACGACGGCGAAGACGATCGCCATCAGGAGCGCGAACGGCCAGGGCTGGTCGCGGAACAGGTACATCGCGAACGCGCCGGCGAGGATGAGCTCGCCGTACGCGAAGTTCATCAGGCCGAGCACGCCGAACAGCAGCGCGACGCCGATCGTCAGCAGGGCGTAGAGCGCGCCGAGCCCGACCGCGTTGATCAGGAACTCCAGGATCATCGGGAGACACCCACTTCAGCAGGAGAGAAGCCGAGGTAGTCGACGACGGCCGGCATCCGGCCGAGCTCGGCCGCGGTCCCGCTGCCCAGCACCTTGCCGGGTGCCTGGAGCACGTAGGAGCGGTCGGAGACCTCGAGCGAACGGACGGCGTTCTGCTCGACGAGGAGGATCGTCATGCCCTGCTCGCGCAGCGCGACGACGACGTCGAAGATCAGGTCGACGACGATGGGCGCCAGGCCCAGCGTCGGCTCGTCGAGCAGGAGGATGCGGGGGTTGAGCAGGAGCGCCCGCGCGATCGCGAGCTGCTGCTGCTCACCACCGGAGAGCAGGCTGGCACCGCGGTTCCAGTAGGTGCGCAGGATCGGGAACCGCTCGAGCTCGCGCTCGATGTCGGCCGCCACCTGCGCCTTGTCCTTGCGGGTGACCGCGCCCAGGCGCAGGTTCTCGCCCACGGTGAGGCTGGCGAAGATGCCACGGCTCTCGGGGACGTGCGAGACGCCGGCCCGGATGGTCGACCACGACTTGCTCGCGACCGAGGTGCCGTCGACGGTGATCGAGCCGGACGCCACGGGCACCTCGCCCATGATCGCCTTGACCAGGGTGCTCTTGCCGGCCCCGTTCTGGCCGATGAGCGAGACCAGCTCGCCCTCGCCGACCTCGAGCGAGCAGCCCTGGACGGCCCGGACGGAGGAGCCGTACTGGAGGTGGACGTCCTCGATGCGCAGGACCATGTCAGTGTCGCTTTCCGAAGTAGATCTCGATGACCTGGGGATCGGAGCGGACGGCCGCCGGCTCGCCCTCGATGACGGTCCGGCCGCTGTCGAGGACGTGCAGCCGGTCGCAGGTGCCCATCACCACGGACATGTCGTGCTCGACGAGCAGGACGCCGCACTCGCGCCGCTGCGCGAAGCCGCGGATCGCGGTGATGAGCTCGACCGCCTCGGTCTCGTTCTGGCCCGCGGCCGGCTCGTCGAGGAGCAGGAACCGGGGCCGGGCGGCGAGCGCGCGGGCGATCGCCGTCGTACGGACCCGGCCGGCCGTGAGCTGCTCGGCCCGGTCCTGGGCGACGCCGTCGAGCGCGAGCTCCTCGAGGATCTCCTCGGTGAGCGCCCGCGCCTCGCGGCGCCGCAGCCCGGCGCCGAGCGCCGCGGCCTCGACGTTCTCACGGACCGTGAGCCGGCCGAAGACGCGCCCGCTCTGGAAGGTCCGTACGACGCCGCGCCGGGCGCGCTGCCGCATCGAGTGCCGGGTGAGGTTGACGTCGTCGAGCCAGATCGTCCCGGACGTCGCGCGCAGCATCCCGCTCAGCAGGTTGAGGGTGCTGGTCTTGCCCGAGCCGTTGGGCCCGATCAGGCCGAGCACCTCACCGCTGCGCACCTCGATGGAGACGCCGTCGACGGCCTTGACGCCGTCGAAGTGGATCCCCCCGTCGGCCATCCGCAGCACGGATGACCGACGGGAGAGCTGGGTGACGGTGGTCATGACGCGCAGGAGTTGCCGTCGCCGACGTCCGGGATGGAGTCGACGCGCTGCTGTCCGGCGAAGGTCATCGCACCGTTGGCGACCTGGACGACGGTCATCGGCATGTCGATGATCTTGTGGCAGGTCTTGGAGAAGTAGGCGACGTCGCCGATCGGCGTCTTCACCGAGCCGTCGCCCTCGAGCGCGGCCTTGAGGTCGCTGCCCGAGAAGGACTTCGCCTTGCCGGCGGCGTCCGCGATGGCGGAGACCATGTTGTAGCCGAGCAGCGCGTAGCTCGACGCGGGCTCGGACTTGTACTCGGCCTGGTAGTCCTTGACGAAGGCGTCGAGGTCGGCCGAGTCGGCGCCGGTGCAGTACACGTAGCAGGCGAAGCCGGTGTAGTAGATGTCGCTGGCCTTCTCACCGACGACGTCGAGCAGCACCTGGCCGTCGAGCGCGGCGGGCCCGACGATCGGAACGGTCACGCCGGCCTCGCGGAGCTGGCGGATCGCCGTGGCGCCACCGGGGTTCCAGCTCGCGACGTAGACGAAGTCGGGCTTGGTCGACAGACCCTTGAGCCGGCTCGCCTGGCTGCTGATGTTGACGTTGTCGCCGCCCGGGAAGGCGTCGTCGCCGACGATCTTGCCGCCGAGGTCCTCGAACTTCGCGGTGAAGTAGCGGCCGGCCGACTTGGTGTACTCGATGCTCTCGTCCTGCAGCACGTACGCCGTGCGCCAGCCCTTCTCGTAGGCCCAGGCCGCGCCCGAGGAGCCCTCGACGTCGCTGCCCGCGTTGGCGGAGAAGACGTAGTCGCCGAGCGTCTTGGTGTCGGCCATCTTGGGGTCGCCCGCGCAGATCGAGACCGAGGGGATCTCGGAGGCCTGGGCGACCGAGGCGCCGGGGGCGCTGAGGTCGAAGTCGCAGGGGGTGACGAGCAGGTCGATGCCCTCGGCGATGAGCTCGGTGGCCGCGGTGCCGACGGTGTCGGGGTTGGAGCGGACGTCCTTGCTGATCACCTTGATCTTCTTGCCGTCGATGCCGCCGCCGTCGTTGAGCTCCTTGATCCGGAGCAGCGCGGCGTTGCCGGGCTCGACGTCGAACGGCGCCATGTTGCCGCTCTGGCTGAGGGCGAAGCCGATGACGAGCTGGTCGTCGTTCCCGCTCGCGGAGTCGGAGCCGCCGGAGCAGGCGGCGGTCAGGACGAGAGGGGCGACAGCAGCCGCCACCAGGGCCTTACGGCCTGAAAAAGGGCGCGCGAAACCAAGCATGGGTCCTACCTAGGGTGAGAAGAGGTGGGGTCGGAGTGGTGGTGGAAGGGGCGAAGCGCCGAGGGGACGAACTAGGAGACGGCGGCCCGCAGTGCGACCCGGACGCACTCGATGGTGGTGGCGACGTCGGCCTCGGTGGTGGCCGCGTTGAGGCGGCGGTCCCCGGTCGGGAACGCCGGCTCGAGGACGCCCTGGGCGAGCAGCGAGGCGTGGTAACGCCCGTACATCTCGCCGTCGGACTGCATCGCCTCGCGGAAGTTGGTGGGGAGCTCGGGACGGAAGTAGACGCACCACTCCGAGCCGAGACCGGTCACGGTCGCCGGGGCGCCCGTCTCGGCGATGGCGTCGGCGATGCCGGTGCGCATCTGCTCACCGCGCGCGTAGAGCGTGGTGAAGATGTCGTCGCTCTCCATGATCTGCATCGTCTTGTTGGCCGCGGCGAGCGCGTAGGGCGAGGCGTTGTACGTCCCGTCGATCGTCGCCTCGGTCTTGCTGTAGGCACCGAGGTGGCCCATCAGCCCGTCGATCCCGGCCAGGCCGGCGAGCGAGTAGCCGTTGGCGACGGCCTTGCCGAAGGCGGTCAGGTCGGGCGTCACGCCGCAGATCGACTGGTAGCCGCCGATCGCCGCGCGGAAGCCGGTCTTGACCTCGTCCATGACCATGACGACGCCGTGGGCGGTGCAGAGCTCGCGGAGCAGCTCGAGGAAGCCGGGCGCGGCCGGGACGCAGCCGAAGCTGTGCACGTAGCCCTCGGTGAACGCGGCGGCCAGCTGGTCGCCGTACTGGTCGAAGGCGGCGCGGAGGCCGGCCGGGTCGTTCCACTCGACGACGACGACGTCGGCGACCACGGCCGGGTGCAGCCCGCCGCCGTTGGGGGTGTTGAGCGCCGAGCCCTCGGTGAGGTCCTTGCGCGAGCTGCCGACGGCGACGTGGTCGTTCCAGCCGTGGTACGAGCCGTGGAACTTGAGGATCTTGAGCCGGCCGGTCGCGGCCCGGGCGACGTGCACGGCGTGCATGGTCGCGTCGGTGCCGGAGGTGCAGAAGGCGACCTTGTCGGCCGACGGCATGACCGCGCAGATCCGCTCGGCCAGCTCGGCCTCGCCGGCCTGGGGGCCGACGCCGGTCAGGTCGCAGGTGTTGGCGGCGGTCAGGACGGCCTCGTTGACGCGCCGGTCGCTGTGACCGAGCACGATCGGGCCCCAGGCGTTGAGGTAGTCGACGTACTGCCGGCCCTCCTGGTCCCAGATGTAGGCACCCTGGGTGCGGACGAAGACCTGCTTCCAGCCGACCCGGTGGCCCGACGAGACGCCCCGCGGTACGACGGCCTCGGAGCGCCGCCAGGTCGCGGCCTGGTCGGCCGCCTGGTCGGTGGTGGTGGGCTCAGACAGAGTGGACACGGTCGGGGGCTCCTTCGGAGGCGGAGGCGGAGGGGGTCGGGGCGAGGTCGGCGAGCAGGGCGGCGCTGAGCCGCTCGGCCACCATCACCACGGGCAGGTGGGTGTTGGCGGCGGGCACCTCGGGGATGACCGAGCAGTCGAGCACCCGGACGTTGTCGAGGCCGTGCACGCGGCCGCGCTGGTCGACGACCGCGCCGGGGTCGTCGGCGCGGCCCATCCGGGCGGTGCCGACGGCGTGGAAGTAGTCGCCGATCGACGACGTCAGCCAGGCGTCGTACGTCGCCGGGTCGTCGAGCGCCGACACGTGGGTGCCGGCGGCGTCGATGAAGGCCTCCTCGACGATCTCCTGGAAGGGCGCCGTCGCCAGCAGCCGGCGCGCGACGTCGACCGCCTCGCGCATGACCTGGCGGTCGCGGTCGGTGGTGAGCATCCGCTCGGCGATGACCGGCGGGCCGGTGGGGTCCTCGGGGTTCAACCGGACCTCGCCGGTGGAGGTCACCGTCATCACCGCGGCCATCACCACGGCGTGGTGGGCGGGCGAGGTCTCGGAGAGAGCGCCCTGCATGGGCAGCACGTGGATGTCGCCGTCCTCGATGCTGGAGGACGTCCGCACGACCGCGTTGATGCACGGCTGCCCGGCCCGCACCTCGCGGGCCTCGGGGCGCAACGCCAGCAGGATCGAGGCGGCCGGGTGGTCCTGGAGCCCCTTGCCGACGCCGGGCCGGTCGCAGCCGCTGCGGAGCAGGATCGCCGGGGTCTCGACGGCCCCGGCGGCCAGCACCACGTGGTCGGCGTGCAGCGGGGTGCCGTCGACCAGGACGACGCCGACGACGGCGTCCCCCTCGCGCAGCAGCCGGTCGACGCGGGCCTCGGTCCGCAGCTCGACGGTGCCGCGGTCGAGCGCGGGCCGCAGGTAGACCTCGGCGCTGGAGCGGCGGCCGAGCGCGTCGGCGTTGCGCCACAGCGTGCCGCCGCCGTCGTCGGGGGTCAGGGTGTCGACGCCCGTGGTCAGGCCGAGCGCGCCGGCGGCGTCGACGAGCGCCCGGTCCATCGGCGTGTAGTCCTCGGCCGGGGTGGCGACCAGGTCGCGGGCGAGCCGCTCGAAGGTCGGCGCGACGGCGTCCCAGGACCAGTCGTCGAGGCCGTAGTGCTCGGCCCAGCGGTCGTAGTCGCGCGGCAGCCCGGGCAGGGCCAGCATCGCGTTGACCGACGACGAGCCGCCGACACCGCGGCCCCGGTGGTACTGCCGCGGCGCGTCACCGGCGAGGCGGGTGGCCACCAGGCCCGGGTCGAAGGCCTCGGGCGAGACCATCGCGTCCATCCAGTTCGCCGAGGCGAGCCGGGTGCCGGTCGCGGTGCCTTGCCAGTCGGGGCCGGCCTCGAGCAGCACGACCTCGTGCTCCTCGCTCAGCCGGGCGGCGGCGACGCAACCGGCGCTGCCGGCTCCGACGATGATGATGCGTGCCATCTGCTCTCTCCGTTCCGTGGGTCGCCAGGCGGGTCAGCTCGCCGGCGGGACGAAGAAGTGCGGGTTGAGCACCATCAGGTCCTCGCGGCTCAGCTCCGAGATCGAGCTGCGCCCGATACCGAACATGGTCTCGCGGATGCCGCTGCGCAGGATCTGCAGGACCTCGTGGACGCCGTCCTCGCCGTTGACCGCGAGGCCGTAGAGGAAGGCGCGGCCCACGAAGACCGCCCGGGCACCGAGCGCGAGCGCCTTGACGACGTCCGAGCCACGGCGGATGCCGCCGTCGAGGGTGACCTCGACCTGGTCGCCGACCGCGTCGACGATGCTGGGCAGGTAGCGCAGCGGCGAGGGGCTGCCGTCGATGTTGTTGCCGCCGTGGTTGGAGATGCCGATGGCGTCGGCACCCAGGTCGACGCAGAGCTTGGCGTCCTTGACCGTGTTGATGCCCTTGACCATGAACGGGCCGCCCCACAGCTCACGGAGCCACTTGACGTCGTCCCAGGTGGGGGCGGGCGTCTCCTCGAAGCGCGACCACGCGGCGCCGAAGTACGGCGTCGAGCCGTCGAGCTCGAACAGGTTGGGCACCTTGAGGTCGGGGATCCGGCCGCGGCGCAGGTAGCTGCCGAACCAGAGCGGCCGGGAGAGCGCCTCGGGGGCGAGGTCGGCCATCGTGCGCAGCTTCATGTCGCTCGGCGGGGCCGGGGGCACGCCCCAGTCGCGGCGCGGGGTGTGCGACCAGTCGAGGGTGACGATGAGCGCCTTGGCGCCGGCGGCGCGGGCCGCCTCGACGCGGGCCTCGATCTCGGCCTTGGTGCCGACCCAGTAGAGCTGGAAGATCGTCTTGTCGTTGGCGCGGGCGACCTCGGTGACCGGGTCGGAGGCCCACGAGCTGAGGCCGACCGCCGTCCCGGCGCGGGCGGCGGCGCGGGCGACGCCGATCTCACCGTCGGGGTGGATCGCCTGGGCACCGACCGGGGAGATGACGACCGGGAAGTCGATGTCGAGACCCAGCAGGGAGGTCTTCAGGTCGATGCTCGTCGGCCGGTCGAAGACCGTGGGCGAGAAGCCGAGCTCGTTGAACGCCTGGATGTTCTCGTCCAGCGTCCAGCCCTGCTCGTTGCCGGCCTTGACGGCCAGCCAGACCGCACGCGGCAGCCGACGCTTGGCCAGTCGCTCGGCCTCCGCGAGGTTGCGGAACCGGATGCGCTTGCTCATCGGGGAACTCCTTCGACAGTGGTGAGACCCGGATCACCGTAGGCTGAAACGTTTCTTACGGCAATACCCTTCGGAGAACTTTCTGTAACGGCCGTGCCAGTCCCGCGCACCCGGGATGAGATGATCGAGAGCAGCACAGATTCGTAACGTCCATTGCAGAACTGATCTCTTGACCTGATCCTGTAATGCGTGTACCAATCGTGCTAGCCGGTGCGTGGACGTACCTGCTCCCGACCGAGAAGGTGGACGATGACCCCCGACCAGACGCTCTTCGTCGCGACCAGCGACCTCGCCGGCCAGCTGCGCGGACGCTCGGTGCCCGCGGCCGCCGCGGACTCCGTCCTCCAGCGCGGCGTCGGCTGGGTACCCGCGGACCTGGCCATCACCGCCTTCGGCACGATCGCGCCCAACGTCTTCGGCTCGACCGGCGACCTCAAGTTGATGCCCGACGCCTCGACCCGGGTCGAGATCCCCGCCCGCGGCGAGGACCCGGCGGTGTCGCTGGTGCTCGCCGACCAGACCGAGTCCGACGGCTCCCCCTGGGCGTGCTGCCCGCGGACGTTCGCGCGCCAGGCGCTCGACGACCTGCGCACCGCCACCGGGCTCGAGGTGACCGCCTCCTTCGAGCACGAGTTCATGGTCGACGGGCTGCCCGCGACCGCGCCCTTCTCGTTCGCCCGGCACCGCAGCATCGAGCCCTTCGGCTCCGAGCTGGTCGCGCTGCTGGCCGCGACCGGCCTCCAGCCCGAGAACTGGCTCCCCGAGTACGGCGCCGACCAGTTCGAGGTGACCCTCGAGCCGGCGCCCGGCCTGGTCGCCGCCGACCGCGCCGTGCTGGTCAAGGAGCTCGTCCGCGACCTGGCCCGCCGGCACGGCCGCACCGTCACCTTCGCCCCGCTCACCCACCCCGACGGCAGCGGCAACGGTGTCCACGTGCACCTCTCGCTCCAGACCGCCGACGGCGCCCCGGCGCTCTACGACCCGGCCGCCCCCGCGGCGCTGAGCGAGGTCGGCCGGCGCTTCGCCGCGGGCATCCTCGCCCACGCCCAGGCGCTGCTCGCCTTCACCGCACCCAGCCCGGTGTCGTACCTGCGGCTGACCCCGCACCGCTGGAGCGCCGGCGGCGTCTTCCTCGCCGAGCGCAACCGCGAGGCGCTCCTGCGCATCTGCCCGACCAGCACCGCCGGCGGCGGCAACCCCGCCCGCCAGTACAACCTGGAGTTCCGCGCCGCCGACGCGACCGCGAACCCCTGGCTCACCCTCGGCGTGCTCATCCGGGCCGGCCTGGCCGGGATCACCGGCGAGCTGCCCGACCCGACCATCTGGCCCGAGACGGTCACCGAGGACGAGCTGGCCGGCGTCCCGCTGCTGCCCAAGGACCTCCCCGCCGCCCTCGACGACCTGGCCGCCGACCCGGTCGTCACCGGCTGGTTCCACCCCGACCTGCTCGACACCCACGTCTCCGTCAAGCGCGCCGAGCTCGCCGCCGTGGCCGAGCTGTCCGACGTCGAGCGCTGCGCGAGGTTCGCCGATGTCTACTGAGCCCTCCCCCGCGCTCGCCGAGGCGATCGGCGCGCTGCGCCTGGTCGACCACCACGTGCACTCCGCGCTCGCGGCCCCCGTCGGGCTGGCCGAGCTCGGCGACCTGCTCACCGAGTCCGACCGCCCGGCCGCGGCCGGCACCTCGCCCTTCGACACCCAGGTCGCGTTCGCCGTACGACGGCACTGCGCACCGCTGCTCGGCCTCGACCCGCACGCCCCCATCGAGGACTACGTCGCCGCGCGCGCCGCGCTCCCCACCGACGAGGTCGACCGGCGCCTGCTCGGCGCGGCCGGCGTCGAGCGCTGGCTGATCGACACCGGCTTCCGCGGCGACGCCCTGGTCAGCCTCGACGACTTCGGCGCCCGGGTCCCCGGCGCGTCCGTCGAGGAGATCGTCCGCCTGGAGACCGTGCTCGAGTCGGTGGCCCGCGACGGCGACGCCGCCGGCCTCGAGGACCGCTTCCTCGCCGCTCTCGCGCGCGCCACCGCCGGCGCCGCGGGCCTGAAGTCGGTCATCGCCTACCGGCACGGCTTCGAGTTCGACCCTGCCCGGCCGTCGTCCGACGAGGTCCGCGAGGCCGCGTCGCACTGGCTCGCCGCGCTCGAGGACGAGACCGTCGTCCCCCGCGTCGACCACCCGGTCCTGCTGCGGATGCTGCTCTGGCACGGCATCGACACCGGCCTGCCGCTCCAGCTCCACGCCGGCTTCGGCGACCCCGACCTCGACCTGCGCCGCTGCGACCCGCTGCTGCTCGCCGACTGGCTGCGCCTCGTGGAGCCGTCGGGCAGCGACGTCCTGCTGCTGCACTGCTACCCCTTCCAGCGCCAGGCGGGCTTCCTGGCCCAGGCGTTCCCCCACGTCTACCTCGACGTCGGTCTCGCGGTGAACTACACCGGCGCCGCGTCGCCCGCGGTGCTGGCCGAGTCGCTCGAGCTCGCGCCGTTCGGCAAGGTCCTCTACTCCTCCGACGCCTGGGGCCCCTCCGAGCTGCACCTGCTCGGTGCCGTGCTCTGGCGGCGCGGGATGACCGAGGTCCTCTCCCGCTGGGTCGCCGCCGGCGAGTGGTCGGTCGCGGACGCGGTCCGGGTCGCCACCCTGGTCGGCCGCGACAACGCCGAACGCGTCTACGGAGGCCGTCGTGGCTGACATCTGGGCCGTCCTCGACAGCCACCTCGCCGAGGCCGCCGTGCTGCGCCAGGCCCTGCACCAGCAGCCGGACCTCTCCGGCGACGAGTCCCTCACCCGCGACCTCGTGCTCCAGGCGCTGCCCGGTACGTCGACGCCGGTCAAGGTCGCCGAGACCGGCGCCGTGCTCCGGATCGGCGGGCCCGGCCCCTGCGTCGGCGTCCGCGGCGAGATGGACGCGCTGCCCGTCACCGAGGCGACCGGCGTCCCCTGGACCTCCCAGAACCCCGGTGTCATGCACGCCTGCGGGCACGACGTCCACCTGGCCGCGCTCGTCGCGGTGGCCCGGACGATCCACGAGGTCGGCGCCCCGGTGCCGCTGCTCGTCGTGCTCCAGCCGCGCGAGGAGACCTATCCCTCCGGCGCCAAGGACATCGCCGAGCACGGCGTGCTCGACGCCGAGGAATGCGTCGTGATGATCGGCGCCCACATCCAGCCGGCGCTGCCGGCCGGCGTCGTCGCCTGCGTGCCGGGCGGGGTCAACGCCTCGTCCGACGAGTTCGAGATCGTCGTGCGCGGCGAGTCCGGGCACGCGGCGTACCCGCACCTGGCCGACGACCCGCTGCTCGCCCTGGCCGAGACCGTGGTCGCGCTCCAGAGCGTGGTCAGCCGGTCGGTCGACCCGATGCGCTCGGCCGTCGTCGGCGTCTCGTCGTTCCAGGCCGGCCAGGCCGCGAACGTCGTACCGGACGTCGCGCGGGCCACCGGCACCATCCGGGCCCTCGCCTCCGAGACCCGCGCCCTGCTCCACGAGCGGATCGTGTCGGTCTCCGAGAACATCGCCCGCGCGCACGACTGCGAGGCCGAGGTCCGGATCACCGTCGGCGAGCCGGTCCTCGAGAACGACCCGCGCCTGGTCGAGGTCGTCGCCGCCCAGCTCAGCTCCCAGGGCATGCCGGTCTCGACCGACCTGCGCTCGCTCGGCGCCGACGACTTCTCGTTCTTCTCCGAGCGGATGCCGGCGACGATGATGTTCGTCGGCAGCGAGACCGACACCTCGCTGCACACGGCGACCTTCCTGCCCAGCGAGGCGGACCTGCGGGCCGTCGCGCGGGCGCTGCTCGCGGGCTACCTCGGCGGCGCGGCGCGGGTGGCCGAGGGGATCGTCACGCCCTGAGGTCAGGCCGCCACCACGGCGACCACGGCCGCGCGTCGTACGGGATCGGCCCAGCGACGCGCGGCTCGCACGATCCGCAGCGCCGAGACGGCGAGCAGGACCGCCGCCGCGGCGAGGAGCAGGTCGATCCGGGCCGCACCGGCCAGCCCGCCGAGGAGCAGCCCGGTCAGGGTCGTCGCGACGGCGAGCCGGATCGAGTAGCCGACCATCGCCAGCGGCGGCGCGGGCGTGGCCCGTGCCGAGCGGAGGTCGACCGCGTGGGGCCGGGCCGCGGACCAGCGCAGCGCCGCGGAGACGGCCTGGCCGACCACCACCGCGAGCGCGAGGACGACGGCGAGCGCCTCCGCCGCGGACGGCCGCCCCGCGCGCACCGCCCCCAGCACCAGCGTGAGCAGGCCGCCCCCGACGAGCACCTCGGCCAGCACCCACACCCGGGCGGCCACGACCGTGCCCGGCGGCACCGGCAGCGACTCGCGCCAGAGCAGGCCACGGCCGTCGAGGCACCACAGGTTCACCCCGAAGAGCAGCACGCAGCCCGACGCCACCAGGCCCGGCATCAGCACGAGCACCGGCCACTCCAGCCCGCCCGCCAGGGCGACCGCACCCGGCGCGACGCCGAGGAACAGCGTGCCCCGGCGCAGCGGGACGCTGCGCCACACCGAGGCCCGGTCGATCCGGCGCACCATCGCCAGGTCCGAGGCGGGCGTCGGCCGGGCGGGATGGAGCCGGGTCTCGCGGCGTACCTCGTCGCGGGGCGCGAGCCGTGCGGCCGCCACCGCGAGGACCCCGCCGAGGGCGACCAGGGCACCGGCCGCGACGAGCAGCAGGACCACGGTGCTCGCCCGCGCCCCCGCTCCGCCGTCGACGACCACCGCGGCGACCGGCAGCGTCGGGGCGAGGCCGGGACCGGCCAGCGGCAGCGCGAGCCAGGCGAGGACCCGGCGCCGGCGCAGCCACTCCGCGGCCCAGCCGACGGCCTGGGCCAGCGCGGTCACGGCGAGCAGCCAGGCCAGCGTCACCGGCTGGGCCGCGACGCCGCCCGTCGCGGCCACCAGGCCGAGCAGCGCCCACGCCTGGATCAGCCAGCCCGCGCTCAGCGGGGCGAGCAGCAGCGCGCCGAGGTGGTCGGTGACCGGGCCGACCGGGTGCACCGCGGCCGGGTCCCGGGCCAGCAGCTCGCGACCTCCGCCCGCGGCCACCGCACCGCCGACCGCGACCAGGACGATCGCGGCGAGCGCCGGGCGGACCAGCCGGTCGAGGTCGCGGGGCACCGCGAACGCGGCCGGCAGCGTCGCCGCGGCCACGGTGACCACGACGAGCGCGGCCAGGGCGACCGCGACGGTGCGCGGGCGTCGTACGGTGGCGGCGCGGAACCACAGCAGGTGCCGCAGGTCCGCGCCCGAGCGGCGCAGCTCAGGCCAGGAGAGCGCGGTACGCACGGGCGCCCTCGTCGCCGCTCATGAAGCCGGCCGGCACGGTCGCCATCCGGACCCCGCCACGCAGCACCGCGACCTCCGCGCACACCTGGACCGCGAGATCGCGCAGATGGGTCGAGACCAGGACGCCCGCACCCCGCGAGCGCGCGTCCTCGATCACGCCGAAGGTCGCCTCGACCCCGATCGGGTCGACGCCGTCGAAGGGCTCGTCGAGCAGCAGCACCGCCGGCTCGTGCAGCGCCGCGAGGACCACGCTCAGCCGCCGGCACATGCCGTGGCTGAAGCCCGCGGTCACCCGGTGCGCCACGCCGCCGAGGTCGAAGGTCTCCAGGAGCCGGCGCCCGCGGTCCTCCCAGCCGGTGAGCCGGCGCAGCCGGGCGCTCAGCTGGAGGTGCTCCCACGGCGTCGCCCGCGGCACCAGGCCGCCCACGTCGGGGCAGTAGCCGACCGCACGCTTGGCCTCGAGCGGCACCGCCCGGATGTCGTACCCGGCGACGTGGGCGGTGCCCCCGCTCGGCGGTACGACGCCCGCGAGCACCCGCATCGTCGTCGACTTGCCCGCGCCGTTGCGGCCGAGCAGCGCCAGCGCCTGGCCTGGCTCGACCCGCAGGTCCACGCCCGCCACGGCCTCGACCGTCCCGAACCGCACGCGCAGCCCGGTCACCTCGACCGCGGGCGTCGTCACGACTCCCACGCCGGTGGGATCGGCACCGCCGGGCCGGACCTGAGCGGTCCGTGCGGCCCCGTGGGGCCCGGTCAGGAGCAGAGGCCCGCCTTGTCCCGCTCCTCGGCGGACAGCCCGCCGCCACCGGTGGCCTGCCCGCCGGGCTTGCCCGACGGCGACGCGGTGGCCGAGCCCGACGGCGTCTCCGAGGGCGTCCCCGACGACGAGGCCGCGCCACCGGACGGCGACCCGCCCGCGCTCAGCGATCCGGCCAGGAATTCCCGGGTGAGCGGCTTGTCGTCGATGACCAGCGGCCACAGCCGCTTGACCGACGGCAGCCACTCGACCCCGCCGCTGACCTTGTCGGTGTCGAGCGTCCACGGCGTGGTGATGAACTTGATGTCGTCGGGGTCGATGCTCTTGGCGCTCGTGGCCACCTTGGCCATCTGGGCGACGGACTTGAAGTCGGTCTGGAGCTGGGTGGTCGCGGCGTCGATGAAGCTGACGATCCGGTCGGGCCGGGCGAGCATGCCGCCGCTGAGCGCCTTGTCGATCATGGCGCCGATCAGGGCCTGCTGGCGGCGGGTCCGGTAAGGGTCGATGCCCTCGCTGACGCCGTAACGCACCCGGGCGTAGTCGAGCGCCTCCGCGCCATCGACCTCACGGGTGCCGGCGGCGAGGTGGATGTTGCCGGTGGTGTCGTTGATCTCGCGAGGGACGCAGATCTCGACGCCGTCGAGCGCGTTGACCATGTCCTTGAACTGGCTGAAGTCGACGACGACGAACTTGTCCACGTGGATGCCGGTGAGCTGCTCGAGCTGCTGGCGGGTGCAGCCGGGGCCACCGACCTGGTACGCCTGGTTCCACTTCTCGTACGTCGTCGCGGCCGGGATCTCGCTGCCGTCGGCCCGGTAGCAGGTCGGCCGCAGCACCGCGGTGTCGCGCGGGATCGAGATGCCGTAGGCGAACGTCCGGTCGGCCGAGAGGTGGAAGAGGATCGTGGTGTCGGACAGACCGCCCCCGGCCTCGCTGTCGATCTTGCAGCCCGCGCAGTCCCGGGTGTCGGTGCCCATCACCAGGATGTTGAGCGCCTTGGTCTTCTGGACCGGGCGGTTCTTGCCGATCACGTCCGGGTGCTCGAGGTTGCCGTTCCAGTCGTTGTAGACGAGGACGACGCCCACACCCGTGAGGAGCGCGAGCCCGAGCAGGCTCGCGGCGATCACGCTGAGCACCGTGCGGCGCGGCCGTTCCATGTCCGGAAAGGTACCGGGCCGGTCCGAACGAGTTGCCTCGTTCGGACCGGCCCGTGGTCCCGCAGGTGGCTCAGCCGTGGCTCAGGCGGGGAAGCCCTTGCCCGAGGCCGCCAGCTCGCGCAGCCACGGCGTCGCGGCGAAGCGGTCGCCGTAGGCCGCGGCCAGCTCGTCGGCCCGCTTGAGGAAGGCGTTGAGCCCGACCTCGCCGGTGGCCTTGTCCTCGTAGCCGGTCATGAACTGCGCCGCACCACCGGTCATCGGCGGGAAGCCGATGCCCATGATCGAGCCGATGTTGGCCGCAGCGGCCGAGGTGATGACGTTCTCCTCGAAGCACTTCGCGGTCTCGAGGGCCTCGGCGAAGAGCATCCGGTCGCGGACGTCCTGGATGTCGGGCTGCTCGGCGGCCACCGGGAACAGGTCGGCGAGACCGGCCCAGATGGAGCCGCGCTTGCCGTCCACGTAGTCGTAGAAGCCGGCTCCGCGCAGGCGACCCGCACGACCCGCCTCGAGCATCTTGCCGACCACGGCCTGGCCCGGGTGCACCGGCAGGTCGGGGTTGGCCTCGGTGGTGGCCTTGGCGATCTTGGCCATCAGCTCGAGGTTGAGCTCGTCGGAGAGCTGGAGCACCGGGGCCGGGTAGCCGGCCGAGGTGGTCGCCCGCTCGATCGTGTACGGCGCCACGCCCTCGGCGAGCATCGCCATGCCCTCGTTGACCATGTAGCCGATGACGCGCGAGGTGTAGAAGCCTCGGCTGTCGTTGACCACGATCGGCGTCTTGCGGATCTGCAGGACGACGTCGTACGCCTTGGCGAGCGCCTCGTCGGAGGTCTCCTTGCCGGCGATGATCTCGACCAGCGGCATCTTGTCGACCGGCGAGAAGAAGTGCAGGCCGATGAAGTTCGGCCGCTTCGCGGTGTCCTCGATGCCCTCGGCCAGGCCGCTGATCGGCAGGGTCGAGGTGTTGGAGCAGAGCAGCGCGTCGGGGTTGACGTGCGGCAGGATCTCGGCGAACACCTTGGCCTTGAGCGCCGGGTCCTCGAAGACGGCCTCGATGACGAGGTCGCAGCCGGCCAGGTCGGCCGGGTCGGCGGTCGGGGTGATCCGGTCGAGCAGCGCCTGGGACTTCTCCTCGGTCAGCTTGCCGCGCGAGATCGCCTTGGCGTTGATGCCCTCGCTGTAGGCCTTGCCCTTCTCGGCGTTCTCGATGGCGACGTCCTTGAGGACGACCTCCATGCCGGCCCGCGCGCAGACGTAGGCGATGCCTGCGCCCATCATGCCGGCGCCCAGGACGCCGACCTTGGCGGCCTTGTAGGGCTCGATGCCCTGCGGGCGCAGGGAGCCGGAGTTGATCGCCTGGAGGTCGAAGAAGAACGCCTGGATCATGTTCTTCGACGCCTGGTTGACGACCAGGTTGGTCAGGTAGCGCGACTCGATCCGCGAGGCGGTGTCGAAGTCGACCTGGGCACCCTCGACGGCCGCGGACAGGATCGCCCGGGCGGCGGGGTAGACGGCGCCCTTGGTCTGCTTGCGCAGCAGCGCCGGGAAGGCGGGCAGGAAGCCGGCCAGGGCCGGGGACTTCGGCGTACCGCCGGGCATCTTGTAGCCGGGGGCGTCCCACGGCGACAGGGCGGCCTCGGGGTTGGCCTTGATCCACGCCTTGGCGGCCGGGATCAGCTCGTCCTGGGTGGCGACGACCTCGTCGACGATGCCCTTGGCGAGCGCGGCGTCGATGCCGAACTGGGTGCCCTGGAGCAGGACGTCCATCAGCGCGGTCTGCAGGCCGAACTTGCGCACGGTGCGGGTCACGCCGCCACCGCCGGGCAGCAGGCCGAGGCTCGCCTCGGGCAGGCCGACCTTGTAGGAGCCGGCGACGGCGATCCGGCGCTGGGTCGCGAGGGTGATCTCGTAGCCACCGCCGAGCGCGGCGCCGTTGATGGCGGCGACGACCGGCTTGGAGAAGAGCTCGAGGCGGCGCAGGGCGGCCTTGATGCTCTCGCACTGGGCGAAGACCTCGCCCGCGTTGTCCTTGGTGGTCTGCACCATCAGCTTGAGGTCACCGCCGGCGAAGAAGGTCTTCTTGGCGGAGGCGACGACGACACCGGTGATGTCGTCCTGCTCGTCGTAGAGGCGCTCGACCGCGGCCGCCATGGAGGCGCGGTAGAGCTCGTTCATCGTGTTGGCGCTCTGGTTGGGGTCGTCGAGGGTCAGGGTGACGATGCCGTCGGCGTCCCGCTCGTAGCGCACTGCGGTCTGGGTGTCGGTGCTCAATGTCGTTCCTTGAGTTCGAGAGGTACGAGGGAGGGGGCGCTCAGACGCGCTCGACGATCGTGGCGATGCCCATACCGCCGCCCACGCAGAGCGTGGCGAGGCCGCGGCGCAGGTCGCGCCGCTCGAGCTCGTCGATCAGGGTGCCGAGGATCATCGCGCCGGTCGCGCCGAGCGGGTGACCCATGGCGATCGCGCCGCCGTTGACGTTGGTGATGTCGGGGCCGATGCCCATGTCGCGCATGAACCTCATGGCGACGGCGGCGAACGCCTCGTTGATCTCGAACAGGTCGATGTCGCCGACCTCGAGACCGGCCTTGGCCAGCGCCTTGCGGGCGGCCGGGGCGGGGCCGGTGAGCATGATGATCGGGTCCGCACCGGAGACCGCGGTCGCCAGGACGCGGGCGCGCGGGGTCAGGCCGAGGTCCTTGCCGACCTGCTCGTTGCCGATCAGGGTCAGCGCGGCGCCGTCGACGATGCCCGACGAGTTGCCGGCGTGGTGGACGTGGTTGATCTTCTCGAGCCAGTGGTACTTCTCGAGCGCGACGTCGTCGAAGCCGGCGTCGGCGCCGAGCTGGGCGAACGACGGCTTGAGGCCGGCCAGGCCCTCGACCGAGGTGCCGGGACGGACGGTCTCGTCACGGTCGAGCACGGTCAGCCCGCTGATGTCCTTGACCGGCACGAGCGCGCCGTCGAAGTAGCCGTTGGCCTGCGCCTTGGCGGCGCGGTGGTGGGACTCGGCGGCGAAGGCGTCGACGTCCTCGCGGCTCCAGCCCTCGATCGTGGCGATGAGGTCGGCACCGATGCCCTGCGGCACGAAGCCCGCCTTGAACGCCGTCGCCGGGTCGGAGGCCCAGGCGCCGCCGTCGGAGCCCATCGGCACCCGGCTCATGGACTCGACACCACCGGCGATGATGAGGTCCTCGAAGCCACCGCGGACCCGGCCGGCGGCCTGGTTGACGGCCTCGAGGCCGGACGCGCAGAAGCGGTTGAGCTGGACGCCCGCGACGGTGTCGGGGTAGCCGGCCGCGATCGCGGCGGACTTGGCGATGTCGCCGCCCTGGTCGCCGATCGGCGAGACGACGCCGAGGATCACGTCGTCGACCCGGTTCGGGTCGAGACCGGGGTTGCGCTCCTTGACGGCGTCGAGGAGACCGACCGCGAGGTCGATCGGCTTCACCTCGTGGAGGGAGCCGTTGGCCTTGCCTCGGCCGCGCGGCGTGCGGAGGTGGTCGTACACGAATGCTTCTGCCATGACCGTCCTTGTTCTCTGCGTTTCTCGGCGGTGTCTCTGAGGACGATTGTGACACTATTACTGTCATGGTCAAGAGCGAGGGCCCAGGCGACGGTGTGACCCAGGACGCACCGGCGGACACGCTGCTCACCCTGGAGGAGCTCACCGCCCGCGTCGGGCTGTCGGTGCGCACGGTGCGCTTCTACACCTCGCGGGGGCTGGTGCCGCCGCCGATCCGGCGCGGCCGGTCCGGCTACTACGCCGCGGTGCACGTGGCGCGCATCGAGCTGGTCCTCGAGCTGCAGAGCCACGGCTTCACGCTGTCGGCGATCGAGAGGTACGTCGCCGGCATCCCCGACGACGCCACCCCCGAGGACATCGCGCTGGCCCGCACGATGCTCGCGCCGTGGCAGTCCGACCTGCCGGTCGAGATGGACCCGGCCCAGCTGGAGCAGAAGGCCGGCCGGGCGCTCAGCGCCGACGACATCGCCACGCTCCAGGCGCTGGGCGTGATCCGGCTGCGCGGAACGGCGTACCTGGTGGCGAGCAACCAGCTCGCGATCGGCGTCCGGCTGCTCGAGCTGGGATTCCCGCGCGACGTCGCGGTCGCCGCGGCGCGGGTCTACCAGGAGCACGGCCAGCAGATGGCCGAGGAGCTCTACGCGGTCATCAACGACCAGCTCGCGCCGTTGTACGACAACGACAAGTCCGAGCACTTCCGCGAGATCATGGAGCGGCTCAAGCCGCTCTCGGTCGGCGGTCTGGTGACCGCCTACGAGGCCGCGGTCGCGCGGGCGGCACGGCAGCCGCGCCGGGTGCGCTGACCGCGACCTCGTCGAGCGGTTCGGTCAGCGTCGGCCGCTGAAGCTGGCGGCGCTGTGGCCGCCGCTCCCGGAGCCGCCACCGGCACCGGCGCCACGGCGCCGGCGGTTGCGGTTGCCGCCCTGGCCGCCGCCCGCCTTGGGGGCGCCGGAGGACTTGGCGCCGCCACCGGACTTGGCTGCGGGCTTGGCACCGGAGCGCCGGTTGCGGTTGCGACCGCCGCCGCCACCGTTGCCCCCGTTGCCGCCGCCCTGGGGCGTGGCCGGGGTCAGGTCGATGCCGCCGGGGCGCGAGCGCTCGCCGGGGGCGAGGTCCTGCAGCACCGGGTGGTCGGGACCCTGGACCCGCGTGGTGGTCGGCTTGATGCCGGCCGCGCGGGTGAGGTCGCTGACGTCGCGACGCTGCTCGCTGGTCATCAGGGTGATGACGGTGCCGGCGGCACCGGCGCGCGCCGTACGACCGGAGCGGTGCAGGTAGGCCTTGTGCTCGGCCGGCGGGTCGGCGTGGACGACGAGCGCCACGTCGTCGACGTGGATGCCGCGGGCGGCGATGTCGGTGGCGACCAGCGTGGTGGCGGCACCGGTGTGGAACGCCTCCATGTTGCGGGTGCGCGCGCCCTGGCTGAGGTTGCCGTGCAGGTCGACGGCGGGGACGCCGTTCTTGTTGAGCTGGCGGGCCAGCGCCTTGGCGCCGTGCTTGGTCCGGGTGAAGACGACCGTGCGGCCGGGCGCGCTGACCAGGTCGAGCAGCACGGGCAGGCGCTGCTCGCGCTCGACGTGGAGCACGTGGTGGTCCATCTTGGCGACCGGCGACTGCGCCGAGTCGGCCTCGTGGACGGCGGGCTTGTCGAGGAAGCGCTTGACGAGCACGTTGATCGCGCCGTCGAGCGTGGCGGAGAACAGCATCCGCTGGCCGCCCTTGGGCGTCTGGTCGAGCAGGCGCCGTACGGCGGGCAGGAAGCCGAGGTCGGCCATGTGGTCGGCCTCGTCCAGCACGGTCACCTGGACGTCGGCGAGGCTGCAGTGGCCCTGGCCGATGAGGTCCTCGAGCCGGCCGGGGCAGGCGATGAGGATGTCGACGCCGTTGCGCAGGGCGTTGACCTGCGGGCCCTGGCCGACGCCGCCGAAGACGGTGGTGGTGCTGAGGCCGACGGCCTTGGCCAGCGGGGTGATGGTCGCGGCGATCTGCGAGGCGAGCTCACGGGTCGGCGCGAGGACGAGCGCGCGGGGGCGCTTGGGGGCGGGGCGACGGCGGCCGTCCGCGGCGAGGCGGGCGACGAGCGGGAGCCCGAAGGCGTAGGTCTTGCCCGACCCCGTACGACCGCGGCCGAGGACGTCGCGTCCGGCCAGGGAGTCCGGCAGCGTCGCCGCCTGGATCGGGGTGGGAACGGTGATCTGGTCGGCCGACAGGACGGCGAGCAGGTCAGTGGGCACGCCGAGCTCGGCGAAGGTGGTGGTCACGTGTTTCTCTCCGGGGACCGCAGCACGCGTCGGCGCGTTCCCCTCATGGGCGTCTCGCCGTGCTGCCCCGTCCGGTGACGGGGCGGTGAAGCGGTGCCTCAGGTGAGGGGCGCATCCGCGAGCGGCGCGCCGGGATCCGGGGCAAGACTGGCCGGATCGGTGACCCCAGCCTAGGGGGCACCGGTCCAGCAGGCTCAATCCCGGGCCGTCGTCACGGCGTGATCTGCACCGCAGCCCCGCGCTCGATGAGCCCGTCGACGTCCTTGACGCCCCAGGCCTCGAGCGCCTCCCGGGTGTGCGCGCCCGCGCCCGCGGCCGGCGGGTGCGAGAGCGTGGCCCGGGTCCGGGAGAACCGCGGCGCCGGCTGCGGCTGCACGATCCCCTCGTGCTCGACGAAGATCTCGCGGCCCTTGATGTGCGGGTGGTCCTTGGCCTCGCTCATCCGCAGGATCGGCGCGACGCACGCGTCCGTACCGTCGAAGATCGCGCACCACTCGTCGCGGGTCTTCTGCCGGAAGGTGCTCGCGATGAGCTCGCGCAGCGCGTCGGTCTGGGCGAGGTCCCAGCGGTCGGGCGCGGTGTCCTTGATGCCGAGCAGCTCGATGAAGAGGTCGTAGAACTGCGGCTCCAGCGCCCCCACCGACATGTGCTCGCCGTCGGCGGTCTCGTAGATGTCGTAGTACGGCGCGCCGCCGTCGAGCAGGTTCGCGGCCCGCTCCTCCTTGAACCCGCCCCCGGCGAGGAAGGCGGACGTCATGGCGTTGAGGTTCGCCGTACCGTCGACGATCGCGGCATCCACGACCTGACCCTGACCGGACGCCTTGGCCTCGAAGACCGCCGCCAAGATCCCGATCACGAGGTACGTCGAGCCGCCCCCGAAGTCACCGACGAGGTTGGTCGGGAACTGCGGCTTGTCCTTGACCTGACCCAGCCCGTGGAGCGTCCCGGTGATCGCGACGTAGTTCATGTCGTGCCCGGCCGCCTGCGACCACGGCCCGTCCTGCCCCCACCCGGTCATCCGCCCGTAGACCAGCCGCGGGTTGCGCGCGTGGCACTCCTCGGGCCCGAACCCCAGCCGCTCGGCCACCCCGGGCCGCATGCCCTCGACCAGCACGTCCGCCTGCTCGACCAGGTCGAGCACCGTGGCGACCGCCTCGGGGTCCTTGAGGTTGAGCGCGACGCTCGGCCGCCCCCGGTTGAGCAGGTCGTGCGACCCCCCGGTGAGCATCTGCCCACCCGGCCGCTCGACCCGGATCACGTCCGCCCCGAGGTCGGCCAGGATCATGCAGGCGTGCGGGCTCGGCCCGATGCCCGCGATCTCGACCACCTTGAGCCCCTTGAGCGGACCGGTTCCCTGACCCAGCGCGAACGTCATGGGGCCGATCATGGCACGAGCGTGACAGCAATGGTGTCAAGGTTCACTACTGTCCAGTACCCGGCACGGACCCGTCCCGGCCTAGGCTGAGGACATGGCCGGCACCTGCATCTACGACGGCGACTGCGGCTTCTGCACCCAGTCCGCCCAGTGGCTGGAGCACCACGGCGACTGCGCCATCGTGCCCTGGCAGGCGCTCGACCTCGCCGCCCTCGGCCTGACCGAGGACCAGGTCACCTCCGCCGTCCAGTGGCAGGACGCCGACGGCACCGTCACCGCGTCGGGCGCCGACGCCGTCGCCCAGGCCCTGCTCACCTGCGGCCCGCCGTGGCGCTGGGCCGGGCGGGTGCTGACCTGGCGGGCGGTGCGGCCGTTCGCGGCGGTGGGCTACCGGCTGGTCGCGCGTTACCGGTACCGGCTGCCGGGGGCGACCAACGCCTGCCGGATCGGCTGAGCCCCGCCCTCAGTCGACGAGGCGCAGGCGCCCGCCCAGGTCCTCGAGCTCGCGGACCCGGAAGTTGATGCTGTGGCCGGTCCCGCCCCACGCGATGGGCGGCGCCGGCTGGAAGCCGAGCTCGCGATCGACCTGGACGCGCAGCCCGGACGTCACCAGAGCGGAGTACCCGACGCGCCACTCGCGCCGGAGCGACTTCGACCGGCAGAAGTCGACGAACTCGACGACGGCCTCGTCGATCTCCGGGGCCACCCGGTCGCGCCAGCTGCCGTCGATCTCGACCATCGAGTGCCCCCGGCGCATCGCCAGCTCGTAGCGGTCCCAGTCGATGTCGAGGGCGAGCTCCGCACGACACTCGCCGCCACGGTCGAACCCGTGCAGGAAGACGTGCGCGATCCACCGCTCGTCGAGACCGCGGCGGATGCTCGCGAGCGCACGGTCGTCGATGCCCGTGCCGCGCCGCAGGGCGGCCGCGACCTGGAACCGGAGCAGCGCCAGGCGCGGGACCGAGACGGTGAAGCTGTGGGTGTAGGTGGCCGCCATCAGTGCACCTCCAGGTGGGACTCGAGCGGTCGGCTCGCCAGCGTGGAAGCCACCTCGGCGAGCAGCGGGAAGGCGAGTCGCTCGTGGACCCGCGGGTGACTTCCGGCGCGCGCCGCATCGAGGGCAGCGGTCAGCCCGCGCTGCTGGATGGCCGGCCACACCAGCTCGTCGAGCGCGGCCGAGAGCACGTCGGCGAAGAACGCGACGGGACGATCGGGGAACAGCGCGACGAGGTCGCCGGCCGCTCCGGACAGCCCGGAGGGGTAGAACCCCGCCACGATCTCCCGCTTCTCCTCGAACGTCGGGCGCCAGGTCATCCGGCGGAAGCGGCCCGACCGGACCAGGGGTCCGTACAAGCGGGAGAAGTCGTTGCCGGTGACGATGATCGGGACGCGCGGACTGGGCCGGCCGGCGACGACCTCGGGGAAGTCGCACAGGTGCATCAGCTCACCGACGACGGTCTGCCGGTTCACCGTGTACTGGACCAGGTCGCCCCAGTCGCCGATCCCCGTGTCGACGTCGTCCACGACGACGACGGCCGCCACGGCCAGCCCCTGGAGCACCGCATCGCCCGCCTCGCGATAGGTGTCGCGCAGCAGCTCGGCAGGCCGGCCCGCGTGGGGACTCTCGAGCTGGCCGCCCGAGACGTGGAACGTGCGGATGCCGGCCTCGTGCTCCACCACCGCCTGGACGGAGAAGGTCTTGCCCTCTCCGGGCGGGCCGTCGATCCCGAGGATCAGCGGGGTCGGGCCGAGTCCGCCCACCGCGTAGTTGCGGTAGATGTGCAGCCGGACGGCGCGGGCGAGTCGTTCGGAGATCACCGCCACGACCGACCCTCCTCCCGGCGCTCGCGCATCCGCCGTTCGAGGTTCCCCAGGCGCCGCTCGGCGTCCGACACCGAGGGTTCTCCGGTGGGCTCGCTCCACTCGATCTCGCCCGGCCCGTCCACCGCGGTGGGCGCGGTGGGCGCGGTGGGCGCGGTCGGCGCGGTCGGCGCGGTCGGCGCGGTCGGCGCGGTGGTCTCGGTGGCGGCCATCAGCTCGTGGCGCCGCGCCTCGACCAGCACCGCCAGTCGCGCGACGGCCTCCGCGGCGCCGTCCGTCCCGCCTTCGCGCACGAGCACCGGCCCCTTGCGCCGCGACTCCTCGACGGCGACGCCCGGCAGGGCGCTCGTGAGCCTGCGGAGCTCCTCGACGACCGCGCTCAGATCGGGCGGGGGCACGACCGGCGTGGTCCGCTGGCGCGCTTGGTCCTCGAGCAGCCGCCGGATCTCCAGCTCGAGCTTCTGGACCCGCAGCCGCCGCTCCGGGCCGTCGAGGAAGTGCTTGAGCACCGTCCCCGCCACCCGGAGGGCTCCGAGCCCCATCGACACGTCGACCATCGGCGCTCCTCGGAACTCTCACGCACCAGTGCGTTCGAGTATTCCACCGATTGTCCAGGACTGCCAGGACTCGGTCAGCCAGGGTTGACGATCTTGTTGAGCTCGAAGTGCATCGGGTCGGTGTAGGCCCAGTCGCCGCCCCAGGCGAAGCCCCAGTACTTGAAGATCGCGACGACCTCGCGGTTCATCTGGCCCACCGTGCCGCGCTGGTTGCCCGGGACGTTGAGGTCGAGGGCCAGCCCGAACGAGTGGTTCGAGAGCTGGGTGGAGCCGGCGATGAACCGGGGGTAGTAGCAGCCGGCGTACTGGTCACGGCGGATCTCGCCCTGGAGGCCGCGGCGCACGACCTCCTGAAGGGCCGCCTTGAGCTGCGGCATCATGTACTTGTTGCAGGTGACCTGGCCGAGGATCGGCACGGTGTCGGTGACGATGTGCGAGCGGACCCAGGCCGGGTCGGGGGCGATCCGGCCGCCGCCGATGGCGGTGTAGCGGAAGACGCCGACCGCGTCGCGGAAGGCACCGACCGGGACGACGTTCTGGAACGTGTCGAGGTCGAGGCCGCGCTGGGCGACGATGTCGAGGTTGCTGATCGCGTAGGTCTTGACGCCGACCGCCTTCTCGATCTTGGCGCGGACCACCTGGGGCGAGGCGATGCCGGTGTTGATGAGGACGGCGTTGCGCGGCGGCAGGCCGAGGTCGGCGCCCCACTTGGCGTTGACGACCGCGTCGACGCCGTCGACGCCGGGGCGGGACCAGGTGCCGACGTGGATCCGCTGGTCGTCGACGGTCAGGTAGCCGTCCTTGTCGGGCGGCAGCTCCTTCTTCAGCGTCTCGAGGACGGCGACCTCGCCGCCGGCGATCCGGTCCCACTGCTCCTTGAAGCCCGCGTTGTCGCCGCCGGTGAACGGGCGGTAGCCCTCGAGGTCGACCGCGGCGATGTTGAAGAGCCGGTTCTGCATCGTGAACTGTCCGTAGGACAGCTGGGTGAACGCCGCGACGCCCTTGTCGCCGTTGACCTTGACGCCGGTGATCGCGGCGAGCTCGTCCTCGGTCAGCGTGTCCTGGGAGACGACGAGCAGGTCGTCGCCGAAGAGCGTGCCGTCGAACTCGCCCGGCGGTGCCACCGCGTGCTTCGGGTCGGCGGCGTCGGCGGCGGGCGGTTCGGTCGCCTCGGCGGAGGTCGAGGTCGAGGCGGCGGCGTCGGTGGGGTCGGTCCGGGGGGAGCCCTTCTCAGGCGTGCCGCAGGCGCTGAGCGCGAGCACGACGGACGCCGCCGACAGCCCAGCCGTCAGCGTCCTGTGGCGTCGCGCCCACCCCATGGTCCCTTCCCTGCTGCCGGTCCTCCCGGCAGTCCTCCCAGGCCCGAGGGTAGTACGCGGCGCCTCAGCGCAGGACGCGTTCTGCGATCCAGGCGATGTCGTCACCGGTCTGCGCAGGGTCGGCGGAGGGTTGCATGACGTGGCTCAGGACGAGGCGCACGACCATGTCGATGCTGGCGTCGAGGCGGTCGGCCGGCAGCGCCACGTCGTAGGCCGCGACGCGCTCGGTGATGACCTGCTTGGCCCCCTCGAGGAGGTACTCCGAGTGGGTGGTCAGCAGGGGCAGGAGCTCGGTGTCGGCGCCGTGGGTGGCCGAGACGACCGCGTGGAGCAGGGCGTTGTTCTGGGCATACTTGAGCACCCGGCGGGCCGAGTCGCGGATCGCACCGATGAGGTCGGTGGGGTTCTCGTCGAAGGACCGGGTGACGCCGGCGAGGAAGCGGTCGAGCTCGCGCATGACCATCGCCTCGGCGAGGTCGTTCTTGGTGCCGATCTCGTTGTAGACGGTCTGCCGGCTCACGCCCACGTCGTCGGCGAGCCGGGCCATGGTGACCTTGGCCCACCCGGAGTCGGTGGTGATCTGCCCGGCGGCCTCGATCAGCCGCTCGCGCAGGGGGGAGGTGACCACCTCACCGAGGGTAGCCACCTGCCCCTCTGCGACGTACGGCGCGGGTCGGCCCGCGAGGAGCGACATGGGCGCGGTCAGCCCTCGAGGGTGAGCGCGAGGACCGGGCAGGCCTGGACGGCGGCGTAGACGTGACCGCGCTCGCTCTCGGCGGGGCTGTCGTCGAGGATGACGACCTTGTCCTCGTCCTCGTCCACCTCGAAGTAGTCGTTGGCCATGGCCTCGCACATGCCGAGGCCCTCGCACTTGTCGATGTCGACGGAGATCTTCACGGCACTAGGCTCCGATCTTCTCGGGGTCGAAGGGGACGAAGTCGATCTTCTCGCGAACACCGCAGTCGGGGCAGCACCAGTCGTCCGGGATGTCGGCCCAGGCGGTGCCGGCGGCGAAGCCCTCGTGCTCGTCACCCGCGGCCACCTCGTAGACGTAGGAGCAGCCGGGGCACTTGGCCGCGAGCACCTCGCCGACGAACTTCTGGGCGAACAGGTCGTCTTTGTGGACCTCGTGGACGGCCGGCGGCGGGAACTTGGCGAGGTACTTCGCCTCCTTGCCCGGCTGGATGTTGGCCAGCGTCACGTCGCCGTCGAGGTGCGCGACGACGCGGTGGTCCATCACCCGGCGCCACAGCGGCGGGAAGAGCGCGATGGTCAGCATGCCGGCGTACCCGGTGGGCAGGGCGGGAGACTCCTTGAAGTCACGCAGGGTCTGGTAGCGCCGGGTCGGGTTGGCGTGGTGGTCGCTGTGGCGCTGCAGGTGGTAGAGGAAGATGTTGGTGACGATGTTGTTGCTGTTCCAGCTGTGCATCGGCAGCACCCGCTCGTAGCGCTGCTTCTCGCCGACCTTCTGCCGCTTCATGCCGTAGTGCTCGAGGTAGTTGATGATCTCGAGCAGCGAGAAGCCGAAGACGATGGTGATGAGCGCGTAGGGCGCGATCTGCCAGCCGTAGAGGGCGAACATGGCGCCGTACACGACGATCGACATGAGCCAGGCGTTGAGGACGTCGTTGCCGAGGTGGAACGGGTGGGTGTTCTTGCGGCGGTAGCGCTTGGCCTCGACCTCCCAGGCCGACTTGAGCGAACCACTGACGGTGCGCGGCCAGAAGGCCCAGAACGACTCACCGAGCCGGCTGGACGCCGGGTCCTCGGGCGTGGCGACGCGGACGTGGTGACCGCGGTTGTGCTCGATGTAGAAGTGGCCGTAGAACGTCGGCGCGAGGGCGATCTTGCTGAGCCAGCGCTCGACCGACTCCTTCTTGTGGCCGAGCTCGTGGGCCGTGTTGATGCCGATGCCCTGGACACCGGCGATCGAGACCGCGAGGAAGACCTTCTCGTACCAGGCCATGTCGATCGTGCGCAGCAGGTCGGCGCCGAGGTGGTCGCTCACCCAGCCGGTCGCGCCGACGAGGTCGGTGAACCAGAGCACCGGGTTGATGCCGGCGATGAGCGCGAAGCCCGCGAAGAGGATGAGGAACTGGGCCGGCATGTACATGAACACGACCCACCGGTAGTACCGGTCGTTCTCGAGCTCCTCCATCACGTCGTCCGGCGGGTTCGACGGGTCGAGGCCGAAGGCCAGGTCGAGCACCGGGATGATGACGTTGACCAGGAGCGGACCGGCGAGCAGCAGCCACACCCAGTCGGTGTAGAGCCACCCGACCACGGCCAGGATGCCCAGCCCGGGCACCATCAGGCCGAGCAGCCACAGGTAGCGCTTCTTGTCCTTCCACTCCTCGGTCGAGCCCTCGGGAACCGTTGCACCGATGGTCGGTCCGGTCATCGTCCTGCCTCCTCGCAGTCGGCCGTCGTCTGCCGTTTGACAAGACCGTAGGACTTGTAAAGGAGTTTGACAAGAGGAGCGGAGTTGTAAAGTGCTGGCCGTCACATCGCGGCGCACGTCTCCCGTCCCGCCGAGGACCTCAGCGACGCCGAGGCCGTCGACGACTGAGCCTCAGCGGTGCGCGAGCTCCCCCGGCAGCCACGGCGGGGCGTCGGTGAAGTGCAGAGCGCGCGGGCCCGGACCCCAGGCGACCCGCGGGTCGAGCCCGGCGGCGACGTCGGAGCGCATCCGGCCGCGGGCCCGCTCCCACTGCTCGCCGAGGTAGGCGTCGTGGGCGCGGACGTAGCGGTTGACATTGCCGGGCATCGGCGTGATCTCCCCGAGCAGCGCGCGGTCGCCGGTGTCGTAGAAGTCGAGCCGCACGAACGGCCGGCGCACGGCGTGGGACAGGCGCTCGGCCATCGCGACGATCTCGGCGAAGTGGTGGGGTACCGGCAGGGCCGGGTCGACCGGGGCGGTGGTGACGACCGGGCCGAGGTCGGTGCCGTCGGGGCCGAGGACGCGCATCCGGACCGCGCTGCGGTCGCGGAAGTCGGGGACGGCGAGCAGCAGCACCTGGGCGACCTCGCCGTAGAAGGCGAACACCTTGATGTCGAGCAGCAGGTCGCCCTCGGGCCGCAGCCGCTCCTCGGTGAAGTACGGCGGCGCGATCACCGGCGGGTCCAGGTGCAGCCCGGTGGGCTGGGCCAGGGTCTGCCAGCGGCCGACGGCGGCGGTGATCTCGGCCGGGTCGTCGGTGGTGACCACGCCGAGCGCAGCCGCGCCGTGGGCCGCCTTGAGGATCGCCGGCTCCGGGGCGGCGGCGAGGGCCGCGATGGTGGCCGGGTCGAGCTCGTCGAGGGTGTCCCAGCGCTGCCGCAGCTCCGGCACCGGTACGCCGTGCGACTGGGCGAAGGCGTAGGAGACCAGCTTGTTGTCGAACTGGCGGCCCTCCTCGACCCCGCCGGCGGTCCGGACGTGGCGCCACTCGCGCCAGGCGGCGGTGAGCTGGGCCTGGTGGGACGGGCCGTCGTACCGAGCCTGGAGGTCGGTGAGCTCGGCCTGGAGCCGCCGCGCGCGGGCCCGGGCGCGGCGCAGGCGCATGCGGAGCTCGTCGGGCGTCAGGTCGGGGCGCCCGTCCGGCGCCGGCGCGCGCCACACCAGGCCGGAGAGCCGGGAGGAGACTCTCATCGGGGGTGAATCTAGTGGCCGGGCGCGGCGCGCGCGGCGGGTTCGCGAGCTTGGTCGGAGGAGAGGACTAGAGGACCTTGCCCGGATTCAGCAGGCCGTCGGGGTCGAACGCATCCTTGATCCGCCGGTGCGCGGCGAGGCTCACCGGCCCGAGCTCGCGGGCGAGCCAGGACGCCTTGAGGGTGCCGATCCCGTGCTCACCGGTGATCGTCCCGCCGAGCTCGAGGCCCAGACCCATGATCTCCTCGAAGGCCTGCTGGGCCCGGGCCGCGGCGGCCGGGTCCGCCGGGTCGAAGACCACGCCGGGATGCATGTTGCCGTCGCCGGCGTGGCCGGCGCAGGTGACCAGCACGTCGTGGCGGGCGCCGATGGCGGCGACCCCCTGCACGAACCGGGCCAGGGCGCGGCGGGGCACGCACACGTCGTCGACGAGCGAGGCGCCGAGCGGCTCGTGGGCCGGGCCGACCAGCCGCCGGGCCTCGATGAGGAGGTCGGCCTCGGCGGCGTCCTCGGCGACGACGACCTCGGTCGCGTCGTACCGGGCGCACACCTCGGCGAAGGCGGCGAGGTCCGCGGCGGCGCGATCCGGGTCGTCCGAGGAGACCAGGAGCAGGGCTCCGGTACCGGCCGGGAACCCGAGGTCGCGGTAGGCCGAGACGACGGCGATGGTGGGACCGTCCATCAGCTCCAGCAGGGAGGGGCGCGCCCCGGCCGCCATGTAGGCGTCGACGACGTGGCACGCGTCGGCCACGTCGGAGAACGTCGCGGCCGCGGTCAGCGCGGGCGCCGGAGCGGGGTCGAGGGCGACGGTGATCTCGGTGATCACGCCGAGGGTCCCCTCCGAGCCGACGAAGAGGTGGGTGAGGTCGTAGCCCGCGACTCCCTTGGCGGTCCGGCGTCCGGTGCGCAGCACGGAGCCGTCCGCGAGCACCACCTCCAGCGCCCGGACCTTGTCGCCCGTGACGCCGTACTTCACGCAGCACAGGCCACCGGCGTTGGTCGCGACATTGCCGCCGATCGTCGAGGACTCCCACGACGCCGGGTCGGGTGCGTAGAACAGGCCCTGCTCGGCGACCACGCGGGACAGCTCGGCGTTGACCACCCCCGGCTGGACGACGGCGATCCGCTCCCCGGCGTCGACCTCGACGATCCGGGCCATCCGGGTCAGGCTGAGCAGGATGCAGCCGTCGACGGCGTTGGCGCCACCGGACAGGCCGGTCCGGGCGCCCTGCGGGACCACCGGTACGCCATACCGCCCGGCGATGCGCAGCGTGGCGACGACGTCGGCGGTGCTCCGGGCCCGGACCAGGGCGGCGGGGACCCCGGCCGGGCAGAAGTGCGCCTCGTCGCGGGCGTTCGTGGCGAGCACGTCGGCATCGGTCACGACGACGCCGGCGCCCAGCTCGGCCGTCAGCGCGGCGCGGAGCTCGGCGCTCACAGCGGCACGTGGATCAGGTGGACGCCGCCCGCCGCGATCGCCGCCGCCACGGCGGAGCCGAGCCCGGCGACCTCGGACCGGCTGCCGTGCGCGCCGAATGCGGTGGCGAGGGCCGGCCAGTCCGGCTGGGTCAGCTCCACCCCGATCGGCGCGATGCCGCGGTCGAGCTCGTTCTGCCGGATCTCGCCGTAGCCGCCGTTGTCGACGCACACCACGACCAGGTCGAGACGCTGCTCGACCGCGGTCACCAGCTCCTGCACCGAGAACATCAGCGCCCCGTCGCCGACGAGGCAGACCACGGGTCGGTCCGGGGCACCGACCCGGGCACCGATCGCGGCGGGCAGACCGTAGCCGAGCGTCGCGTAGGTCGCCATGTAGAGGAAGCCGCCGGGCCGGTCCACCTGGACCGCGCTGGTCGCCGCGAGGTAGGTGATCTGCGAGGAGTCGCCGGCGACGATCGCGTGCGCGGGCAGACCGGCGGCGACCGCGTCGGCCACCGCCATCAGCTCGGGCGAGAGCGCGGTCGCCTCGGCCCGGAGCAGGGGGAGCAGGTCGGCCACCACCTCGGCACCGGCCGGACGGGCCGCGCGCGGCCGGTCCTCCAGCGCCGCCAGCAGCTGAGGTACGACGGCGCGCGCGTCGCCGAGCAGGCCGATGTCGCAGCGCAGGTTGGCGCGCAGCTGGCGCTCCTCCAGGTCGACGCGGATCACCGTGCCGGCCGGCGTGAGCGGCTCGAACCAGGTCTCGGCCTCGCCCACCTTGGACCCGACGACGAGCAGCACGTCCGCCTCCGCGACGAGCTTGCGGGCGCCGGCCAGGCGCAGCTCGGCGCCGAGGGCGAGCGGGTGGGTCTCGGGCAGCACGCCCTTGCCGTTGAGCGAGGTGAGGACGGGCGCGTCCACCGCCTCGGCGAGCCGGACGACGTCGGCCGCCGTCGGCACGGCGCCACCGCCGACCACGATCACCGGTGCGGCGGCACCCGCGAGCGCCACCGCGGCCGCGGTCACCTGGTCCGGCTCGGCCGGGCGCGGCTCGCGGGCGGGCCGCGGGACGAGCAGCTCGGCCGGGCAGTCCGAGGGCCCCTCCAGCACGTCGAGCGGGATCTCGATGTGGACCGGGCGGGGTCGCTCGTTGCGGAACAGGTCGAAGGCGTCGTGCACCGCCTGCACCGCCTCCGTGCCCGAGCCCACCCGGCGCGACCAGGCCACGACGGCACCAGAGGCGCCGGTGGGGTCCTTGGTCTCGTGCAGCGCCCCTCGGTCCGCGCCCTCGCGGCCCCGGGGTGCGCCCGGCGAGAGGATCAGCAGCGGACGGGACTCGGCGTACGCGGTCCCGGCGGCGGACAGGGCATTGAGCAGACCCGGCCCCGAGGTGGTGATGACGACCCCCGGCTGCCCGGTCTGCTGGGCCCAGCCGTCCGCGGCGTACCCGGCACCCTGCTCGTGACGCGTGGTCACCGCGCGGAAGCCGAGCGGCGCCAGCGGCCGGTACAGCTCCAGGTTGTGGGTGCCGGGGATGCCGAAGACCGTGTCCACGCCGTAGGCGCGCACGAGGGCCATCACGTCGTGGCCGACGGCGGCGCTCACGCCGACACCGCTTCCCGGGCGGCGACGTGCTGGGCCGCGCCGTCGATCCAGGTCTCGCGGACCTCGATGGCCGCGATCGTCTCGGGCGCCACGCGCAGCGGGTCGTCGGAGAGAACGGCGAAGTCGGCGCGCTTGCCGACGGCGAGCGAGCCGAGCTCGTCCTCGCGGCCCAGCGCGCGGGCACCGTTGATCGTGTGCCCGGCGAGCGCCTGCGCGGCGGTGATCCGCAGGCTGTCGTCGCCGAGGCGGTGGCCGAGCCGGGTGACCCTGGTGACGGCGACCTGGATCGCCTCCAGCGGCCGGGGCTCGGCGACCGGAGCGTCGGACGACAGCGTGACCGGGACGCCGGCCGAGACGAACTCGCCGAGCGGG
Source organism: Pimelobacter sp. 30-1 (assembly GCF_018831735.1). Lineage (NCBI taxonomy): Bacteria > Bacillati > Actinomycetota > Actinomycetes > Propionibacteriales > Nocardioidaceae > Pimelobacter > Pimelobacter sp. 30-1. The sequence goes on along the minus strand of NZ_NHTS01000001.1, from coordinate 159,919 downwards.
TTGAACCTCTCGCCCGGGGTGCCGATCGCGGCCGTCACGCCCTCCCCCCAGTTGTAGTAGTGCTGGGGTTGGTTGACCGGCATGATGCCGGCCGCGGCCATCCGCTCGACCTGGGCCGGGGTGGGCAGCCCGCAGTGCTCGATCCGGTGCCGGGCGTCGGCGTCCGGGCGCTCGGCCTGGGCCGCCTCGATCGCGCCGATCACCATCTCCAGCGCGGTCGGCGACTGGGCGTGGGTCGCGGTCTGCAGACCCACCGCGTGCGCCCGGCTGATCAGCGCCGCGTAGGCCGCCGGCTCGTGGTAGAGCTGGCCCGTCCGGCAGGGGTCGCCGACGTACCCGTCGGGGAAGTACGCCGTCCACCCGCCCAGCGTGCCGTCGGCGTAGAACTTGAAGCCGGCGAAGCTCAGGTGGGCATTGCCGAAGGCACCGTGCATGCCGATCTCGATGCCCTCCTCCAGCAGGTGGGACAGGAAGTACATCGAGACCCGCAGGGTCAGGTCGCCGTCCTCGGCCAGGCGCAGGTACATGTCGAACTCACGCCGCGAGACCTGGGCGTCGCCGATCGTGGTGACCCCGCCCTCGAGGAACCGGCGCTGCGCGGCGCGGAGCTGGCGCAGGTGCTCCTCGGGCGCGTCGCCGAGGTGGAAGTTGGGGCCGTGGTGGCCGACCTTGACGCCGTGCACGCCAGTGAGGATGTTGCACGCCGCGTCCGACAGCTCGCCGGTGAGCTCGCCGTCGGCGTCCCGGAAGAACTCGCCGCCGGCCGGGTTCGGGGTCTCCCGGGTGACGCCTGCCTCCTGGAGCGTGAAGGTGTTGACGACGCCGCCGTGGCCCGAGGCGTTCATCAGGTACACCTCGCGGTCCTCGGCGACCTGGTCGAGCTCGCGCCGGGTCGGGTGCCGGCCCTCGACCAGGTTGCGGTGCTCGTAGCCGTAGCCCCGCACCGGGAGACCGGCCGGCAGCGCCGCGGCCGCCGCCTGGAGCAGCGCGACGATCTCGGGGATGCTGCCGGCCCGGTCCGGTCCACAGTCGACCCACGACATCATCTGGCCGTACATCAGCGGGTGCGCGTGCGGGTCGACGAAGCCGGGGACGACGACCGCGTCGCCGAGGTCGCGGGTGGCGACGTCGGGGTGGCCGCGGCGCACGGCCTCGGCCCGGCACTCCGCCTCGTCGCCGACCGCAACGATGCGCCCGCTCAGGAGCAGCATCGCCTGCGCGGACGGCCGCGCCTCGTCGAGGGTGTGGATGGTCTCGGCGAGCACCAGCAGCGGAGCGTCGTCGATCGGGGCGTCGAAGGTCTGGAGCTTCCTCATGGTCCTTGGCTGTCCTTGGCTGTGGTTTCAGGCGGGGGTCGGGACGGGGGCGGCGGCCGGGGCTACGACGTCCTCGTCGTCCTCGTCGTGCTGGGGGGCGAGCGCCAGGCAGACCAGGCTGATCGCGGTGAGTGCCAGGTAGAGGGCGATCACGCTCCAGACCGACCCGGTCACGGCGTACAGCCCGGTGGCGGCGATCGGCGAGAGGCCCGCCCACAGCGCGGCGCCGGTGCCGTAGGCGATCGAGATGGAGGTGTAGCGCGCCTCGACCACGAAGAGCTGGGCGAGGATCGTCGCCAGCGGGGCGTAGGTCGCCGTCATCGTCAGCCGGATGAGCGTGAAGAGCACGAAGATCAGCAGCTCCTGCTGGGCCTGGAGCACCAGGAAGACCGGTGCGACGACCACGGCGGAACCGATCAGGCCGGCGTACATGACCCGCTTGCGGCCGACCCGGTCGCCGAGCCAGGCCGTGGGCAGGGTGGCGACCAGCTCGAAGAAGGAGGCCACCGAGAGCGCGCTGAGGATCAGCGTCTCGTCCACGCCCACGCTCTTGTCGGTGCCGTACGCCGTGACGAAGGTCGTCGCGATCGCATAGCCGCCGGTGGAGATGGGGAGCAGCCCGATCCCGATCAGCAGCGGACGCCAGTTGTTCTTGAGCGCGAACGCGATAGGCAGGCGCTGCTCGTCCTGGTGGCCCTCGATCTGCTGCTCGAAGACCGGCGACTCCTCGACCCGGTAGCGGATCCAGAAGCCGACCGTGATCAGCAGGATCGAGAGCAGGAACGGGATCCGCCAGCCACCGTTCATCATGAAGTCGTCGCCCTGCGCCGAGATCAGGCCGAACACGGCGGTCGCGCCGAGCGCGCCGGCCGGGTTGCCGAGCTGGGCGAAGCCGCCGTAGAAGGTCTTGTACTTCGCCGGCGCGTGCTCGACGGCCATCAGCACGGCGCCACCCCACTCGCCACCGACGGCGAGCCCCTGGAGCGCCCGGAGCAGCACCAGGAGGATCGGTGCGGCGACGCCGATCGCGGCGTACGTCGGCAGCAGACCGACCAGCATCGTCGACAGGCCCATCAGCACCAGCGTCAGGACCAGGGTCGGCCGGCGGCCGAACCGGTCGCCGATGTGGCCGAAGAGGATCCCGCCGAGCGGCCGGACGAAGAAGCCGACGGCGTAGGCACCGAAGGCGGCGGCCACGCCGACCAGGTGGTTGCCCTCGGGGAAGAACAGGTCCCCGAAGACGAGCGCCGCGGCGGTGGCGTAGATGTAGAAGTCGTACCACTCGATCGTCGTACCGACGAACGCGGCGAAGCCCGCACGGCGGGCTCGCTGGTGGCTGAACTGGGTGGTCTCCATAGCGATGTGATGCTAAGCACAGATCGGCCGGACAACAATCACACATCCTGTGCCCCAACGAACCATCACCGATGAATTGCCGCACGTTTCCGAAGACTCGTCCTCATTCGTGCGACAACGGCCGAGATCTACCTATGATCTGCACTGGACCACGGACAGAAAGTTTTGGAGACGAATTTGCCGCCGCAGCCCGATGACTTCGACGCGCGGCTGGTCCGCGCCCTCCAGCGGGAGGGCCGGGCCAGCCACCTCGACCTGGCCCGCGACCTCGGCGTCTCCCGAGCCCTGGTCGCGGCCCGGCTGCGCGAGCTGCTCGCCGGCGGCACCGTGCGCGTGGTCGCGGCGGTCGACCCCGGCCTGATCGGCCAGCACGTGATGGCGCACGTCTCGATCGAGGTCTCGACCGCCGCCGAACCCGTCGCCCACTGGCTCACCGGACTGCCCGAGGCGGTGCTCGTCTCGGTGGTGGGCGGGCGCCCGGCCATCGTGGTCGAGCTGCGCGTCGCGACGCACGACGAGCTGGCCGACGTGCTCGCCCGGGTGCGCGCCCGCGAGGGTGTCGCGGCGATCGCCAGCCGGATCTACACCCGGGTGCTCAAGGGCTTCTTCATGCCGGAGTACCGCGTCGACGTACCGGTGGACGGGGTGGACCAGCGCCTGATCACCGCGCTCCAGGCCGACGGCCGGACCAGCTATCGCGAGCTGGCCGACCTGGTCGGCCTCTCCGCCACGACCGTGCGCGCCCGGGTCACCCGGCTGCTCGACGCCCGGGTGATCAAGATCAGCGCGGTCGAGGTGCGCGGCGTCTACGGGCGCCAGCTCTCGATGGGCGTCGGGCTCGACCTGGCCGAGGTGGACGACGCCCTGCTCGACCACCTCGCCGGCGCCGACCACGTCGAGTTCGCCGCGCAGACCGCCGGGGCCTGCGACCTGATCGCCACCATCACCGCGCAGTCGCCGGTCGACCTGCTCGAGCGGATCGACACCCTGCGCCTGCTGCCGGGCGTACGGCGGCTGGAAGCCTGGACCCACCTGCGCCTGCTCAAGGAGGACTACACCCGCGGGATCCCCGCGCCCTGAGCAGCGGGGTCAGGCGCTCACGCGCTGACGGACGCCGTCGTGCTCACCGGGAGCCGCTCGTAGCCGCGCAGCACGCGGGTGCCGCGCCGCTCGGTCCGGCCCGCGACGTGCAGGTCCGGGTGCCGCTCGTACAGCGCGCGCAGGGCGACGGCGGTCTCGAGCCGGGCCAGGCTGGCGCCGAGGCAGAAGTGCACCCCGGCCGAGAAGCCGATGTGCTGGTCGGCGTTGGACCGGGTGACGTCGAACGACGCGGGGTCGGTGAACACGGACGGGTCGCGGTTGGCGCCGCCGAGGTAGAGCAGGATCCCGTGGCCGCGCTCGAACCGCTTGCCGGCCACCTCGGTCTCGCGCAGCGCGATCCGCAGGGTGAGCTGGACCGGCGACTGGTGGCGCAGCACCTCGTCGACGGCGTTGGTCCAGCCGTCGGGGTTGGCCTGGAGCCAGCGCAGCTGGTCGGGGTGCCCGTCGAGGAGGGCGACGGCGTTGCCGATCAGGTTGACGGTGGTCTCGAAGCCGGCGGCGAGCACGAGCAGGCCGACCTGGTGCAGCTCGACCGGCGTCAGCTTGTCCTCGCCCTCGAGCAGCGTGAGCTGGCTGATCAGGTCGTCGCCGGGGTCGGCGGCGATCCGCTCGACGTGCCCGCGGAACCAGGTGTGCATCTCGCGCAGCGCGTTCTCGGCCCGGCGGAACTGCCGCCACGACAGCCCGGGGTCGAGCGTCACGGCGGCCTCGTTGCCGAGCGCGAGCAGGCGCCCCCGGTCCTCCTCGCGTACGCCGAGCAGGTCGGCGATCACGGTGACCGGCAGCTGCGAGGCGTAGCGGTCGATGAGGTCGAAGTCCTCGACGCCGGCCAGGTCGTCGAGCAGGCCGGCGGCGACCTGGTCCACCCGGTCCCCCATCCGGCCGACCTTGCGCGCGGTGAACGCCCGGGCCACCTGCTTGCGGTAGCGGGTGTGCAGCGGCGGGTCGACCGCCAGCATCGACGGCGGATCGACGGGGCCGAGGGTGTCGGGGTCGATCACCTTGTGGTGCAGCCACTGCAGCGGCTTGGGCAGCTCGCCCTGGCCGCCCGCGGTGCCGAAGGCGTCGCTGCGCAGGACCTCGTTGCACACGGCGTGGTCGACGCTGGCCGAGATCAGGTCGTTGGCGCTGATCGGGCCGCGACCGCGCAGCTCCTCGTACGCCGGGAACGGGTCGACCCGCAGGCTCGGGTCCATCACCATCCGGCTGATCAGGTCGCCCTTGCGGGCGCCGCGCTGGATCAGCGAGCGCTGCAGGCCGTGCGCGAGCGCCCACGCGGTGAACGAGCGCGGCAGGTCGACGGCGCGAGCGAGATCAGGCGACCGCATGCGTCGTACCCAACTCTCCGTCGGCCGGGTTGTCCAGCACCTCGCGCAGCGCCCGGAAGCGCGCGGTGAGGTCCCGCCGGTTCTGCTCGAGCACGTGCTCGGGCAGGTGCGTGTCGAGCTGGGTGCTCATCGTGAGCTGCCAGCGGTAGCGCAGGGCCGCCCGCAGGCCGTCCCGGTCGCCGAAGATGAGGGCGAGGTCGTCGTTCCAGGGGAGCACGGGGTGCGGGTCGGTGCGGAGCTGCTCCTCGACGGCACGCAGCGCCAGCCAGCGGCGGTTGGTCTCGGTCCAGGTCATGGCTCGAACCTACGGGCGCGGCCGCCCCGGGACATCGGACGACGGCAGGCACTGCGCCTCCTACCAGGGGAGGAGAGGACCGCCCTTCCGGCGCGGGATGACCGCGGGCGCCGCGCTCCCTAGGCTGGTGGGCATGCTGCGCTGGTTGCGCGCCGGGATCGAGGCGAACCTCGAACGGCACCAGATCCTCTACCCGTGGTGGGTGCCGCTGGCCTCCCACCTCGGGCAGGTGGGGTCCCTGGTGGTCGCGCTCGCGCTGCGCGACGCCCTCTGGCCGCTCGACCCGCTGGTGCTCTGCCTGCCGCTGCTGATCGCCTCGCCGCTCCTGCAGTTCACCACCAACCGCTGGCTGCCGTGGTGGGCCGACGTCGCGGGCAGCGTCACCGTCGCCGCGCTGCTGCTGTCCCGGCCGGTCGACGGCGCCCTCGACCTGGCGCCCGTCCTGCTCGCCCTCGCCACGGCCGAGATCACCGCCCGCGACGGGCTGCGTGAGGGGCTCGCGGTGGCCGGCATCGGGCAGGTCGTGCTCATCGGCGCCGCGCTCGGGCCCGGCCTGACCGGCGCCCCGCTCTACACCGCCGAGCTGCTGCTGGGCTTCGTCATCGGCGCCATGCTGCTGTGGCAGATGCGGGCGCTCATCGCCGAGCGGCACGCCCGCGAGCAGGCCTGGGAGCGGGCCACGACGACCGAGCGGGAGCGGATCGCCCGCGAGATCCACGACCTCGTCGCGCACTCGCTGAGCGTCTCGCTGCTCCAGATCACCGGGGCCCGGCACGCGCTGCGCGACGTCCGCGAGGCGACGGGACCGGACGAGGCCGCCGAGGCGGTCGCCGAGGTCGACGCCGCGCTGGCCGACGCCGAGCAGGTCGGACGCCGCGCGATGGGCGACATCCGCAAGGCGGTCAGCGCGATGGCCGACGGCACCTCCGAGCGCCACGCCCTGCCCGGCGCGGGCGACATCGCCGCACTGGTGCGGCAGATGTCCGACGCCGGTCTCGCCGTCGAGTACGACGAGCAGGGCGACCCCGCCCGGCTGCCGGCCGCCGCGGGCCTCGGCCTCTACCGGATCGCGCAGGAGTCGCTGGCCAACGTGGTCAAGCACGGGGACCCCGGCGCCCAGGTGCAGGTACGGCTGGCGGTCGACGGCGTGCGCGCCCGGCTCCTGGTCAGCAACCCGCTCCCCGCGGGACGCCCGCGCCCCGACGGTCTCGGCTCCGGCCTGGCCGGGATGCAGGCGCGCGCGGCCCAGCTCGGCGCCCGCCTCGACGCCGGGCCGGCGAGCGGGGCCTGGGTGGTCGACGTACGACTGGGGCCGGCACCGGCCCGCGCCGGGTACGGCCTCGAGCTGCCCTGCGGACGCACCCTGCGGAAGGCGGAGCCTGCGTGACCCCCACCCTCGTCCGGGTCGTCCTCGTCGACGACCAGGAGCTCGTCCGCTCCGGCCTGCGCCGGATCCTGCGTCGCCGCGACGGCTTCGAGATCGCCGCGGAGTGCTCCGACGGCGGCGAGCTGCCGGCCGCACTCGCCGAGCTCGGCGGCGGTGACGGCGGGGTCGACGTGATCGTGATGGACCTGCGGATGCGCACCGTCGACGGCATCACCGCCACCCAGGCGGTCGTCGACGCCGGCGGGCCACCGGTGCTCGTGCTGACCACCTTCGACGACGACGAGATGCTCTCCGGCGCGCTGCGCGCCGGGGCGGCCGGGTTCCTGCTCAAGGACTCCTCGGCCGACGACCTGATCCGGGCCGTGCGGACCGTCGCCGAGGGCGGCAGCTGGCTCGACCCCGCGGTCACCGGCCGGGTGCTCGACCGGTTCCGGACGTTCGCGCCCGCTCCCGCCGCGGCGAGCACCCCCGCGACCGACCCGCTGACCGCCCGCGAGCTCGAGGTGCTGTGCGCGATCGCGCTCGGGCGGAGCAACGGCGAGATCGCCTCCGAGCTGGTGATCTCCGAGCTGACCGTGAAGAGCCACGTCGGGCGGATCTTCACCAAGCTCGGCCTGCGGGACCGACCGGCCGCGATCGTCTATGCGTACGACCACGGCCTGGTCGCTCCCGGTCGGCCCTAGCGGCGGCCCTGGCGTCGGCTCTAGCCGAGACCCTCGAAGCGCTCGACCGCCGCCCAGAAGGCGGTGTCGGGCTTCTCCATGATCCGGTAGTCGAAGAACGACCCGTCGGTGAAGGACACCCGGGCCACGGTGACCCCGCCCTGGGCCTTCTTGCCGGTGTCGGTGATCGACGCGACCGACGCCCGGGGCACGCTCGCGACGTGGTCGGGCGGGGTCGACGTACCGGTCATGCCGAAGTCCCACAGCGAGAGCCCGAGGTCGGAGAGCACCAGCACGTGCAGGTCGGCGGCCCGCGGCAGGTCGCGGGCGACGGTGCCCTCGTCCCCGCCGACGTGGCGGGCTCCGGACGCGGCGGTCGAGGCGGCCTCGACCGCCTTGCCGAGCAGCCGGTTCGGCCCCGACGCCACGCCGCCGCCGCGCTCGAAGGCGCTGGCGACGACGCGGGCGTGACCGACCACCTGGTGGCCCGGGTCGACCTTCGCGATCTCCTCCGCGATGTCGATCTCGGGACCGGTGAAGGCGGCCTTGACCTTGTCGAGGAAGCCCATGCTCAGGCGCTCGTGCCGGTCGCCGTGCCGTCGAGCGCCGGCGGCTCCTGCCCGACGACGCCGGCGGCCTTGCCGACGGACTTCTTGATCAGCGACTCCAGGTCGAGACCGGTCGAGGTCTTGAGCATCTGGAGCGTCTGGGTGACGTTGTCGGTGACCTGCTTGGGCAGCGCGCCGGCCCCGTCGGTGGACAGGACGGTGAGCTGGTCGATCGCGGCGATCGGCGAGGCGACCTCCTTGGCGATCTGGGGCAGCACCTCGATGAGCATCTGGAGCACCGCGGCGTCGTTGTAGTTGGCGAACGCCTCGGCGCGCTTGTCCATCGCCTCGGCCTCGGCCTGGCCGATGGCCAGCGTGGCGGCCGCCTGGGCCTCACCCTCGGCCCGGGTGGCGTCGGCCTCGGCCAGACGCCGGCCCTTCTCGGCCTCACCGCGCTTGAGACCCTCGATCGCCTCGGCCTCGGCGAGCGCGGCACGCCGCGCCTTCTCGGCCTCACCGCTGAGCTTGGTCTCCTCGGCCTTGGCCTGGGCGGCGGCGATGGTGGCGGCCTTGCGGGCGTCGGCCCCCGCGATCTCGGCCGTACGACGACCCTCGGCCTCCTGCTCGACGCGGTAGCGCTCGGCGTCGGCCGGCTTGCGGACCTGGGTCTCGAGCTGGCGCTCGGTCAGCGCGGCCTGCTGGACGGCGACCTTCTCCTGCTCGGCGAGGATCGCCTGGTCCCGCTCGGCCTGGGCCAGCGGTCCGGACGCGGCGGCCTGGGCCGCGGCGGCGTCGGTCTCGGACTTGATCTCGGCCTGCTTGAGGGCGAGGGTCCGCTGGGCCACGGCGATCTCCTGCTCGGCCGCGATCTGGGCCTGCTCGGCGGCCTGGCGGGCGTTGGCCTCGGCGATGGCGGCGGCCTGCTGGATCCGCGCGGCCTCGGGGCGACCGAGGTCGGCGAGGTAGGTGCCGTCGTCGGTGACGTCCTGGATCTGGAAGGCATCGAGGATCAGGCCCTGGCCGGTCAGCGAGGACTCCGACTCGTCGGCGACGCGCTGCGCGAAGGCCGCGCGGTCGCGGATGATCTGCTCGACGGTCAGGCCGCCGACGATCGAGCGGAGCGCACCGGCGAGCACCTCCTGGGTGAAGGTCTCGATGTCCCCCTGCTGGGAGAGGAAGCGCTGGGCGCCGAGCCGGATCTGGTCGGCATTGCCGCCGACCTTGACGATGGCGACGCCGTCGAGGTTGAGCTTGATGCCCTGGCCGGACACGGCGCCGCGGATCTGCACCGAGATCCGGCGGCTCGACAGGTCCATGGTGGCGAGCTTCTGGACGAACGGGATGACGAAGACACCGCCGCCGAGCACGACCTTCTGGCCGGACAGGTCGGTGGTGAGCTCACCGGTCTCGGGGTTGATCACCGCCTTGCCCTTGCGGCCGGTGACGATGAAGGCCTGGTTCGGCCCCGCCACCTTGTAGCGGCTGGTGACGAGCAGCACCAGGAGGATCAGCAGGACCACGATGCCGGCGATGGGCCCGAGGACTTCGGCGTTCATGACGTCGGTCTCTCCGTTTCAGTTGGGTGGGGGGTTCGGGGGCGGCGCGTGGTCAGGGCCGCCAGACCTCGGTGACGCTCACCGCGGTCGGGGACAGGACGCCGGTCACGTTGACCTCGGTGCCGGCGGGGATGGGCTGGTGGGCGCTCGCGTTGAAGCGCAGCGTGTGGCCGCCGACGACGACGCGGACGACGCCGTACCCGTCGCCGGGGATGTCGGTGATCACCCGGGCGACCTGGCCGACGCTGTCGGTGATCGACACGGTGCCGTCGCTCGGGGAGTCCTTGACCAGGCGGGTCAGCCAGAGGGCGAACCAGGCGACCACCACGCCGGCACCGCCGGCGATCACCAGCGAGACCGGGAGGGGCAGCCCGGCGCCGTCGGCCGCGGCGCCGCCGAAGCCGAAGGCCGAGACGAAGCCGCCGATCGCGGCGGTCGAGATCCAGTCGGCCTCGAGCGCGTCGAAGGCGCCGTCGAGCAGGTCGCCGGCGACCAGCGACAGGGCGAGGACGACGAGTCCGGCGATGCCGAGGGCGAGGAAGACGGTCAACGAGGGCTCCGTGGGGGCGGGGACGACGGGTCCGGGGATCGTATCCGGACAGCGCGTCGGCAAACCGTGCGGGCGCTCACGCCTCCACGAGCCGGGCGAGCCCGTCGAGGATCAGGTCGAGGCCGTAGCCGAACTCGCTCGTGTGGTCGTAGCCAGGCTGCAGGGCGTGGCTCACGATGAGCTCGGTCAGGTGCGGGTAGTCGCCCTCGGGCATGGTCTCCATCATCGCCGCGGCGATGTCCTCGACCTCGGCCGGGGAGTCGAACGGGAGGTTCACCTCGGTCACCACGAAGCCGTAGACGTAGGCGTCGATCACCGAGAACGCGTGGGCCGCGTCGGCCACCGAGAAGCCGCCGCCGCGCAGACTGCCGAGCACCGCGTCGTGGTGGCGCAGCAGCGCCGGGCCGGGGGCGCTGCGCGACTCGATGAGGCCGACCGCCCAGGAGTGCCCGGCCAGCCGGTCCCGGGCCGACGCGGCGCGCCGGTACATCGCCGTACGCCAGGGCTCGTCGGGCTCGGGCAGGTCGATGCCGGCGAAGACCCACTCGACGAGGGCGTCGAGCAGCGCCTCCTTGCCGGCCACGTGGTGGTAGAGCGACATCGCCTCGACGCCGAGCGCCTTGCCGACGTTGCGCATGCTCACCGCGCCCAGGCCGTTGCGGTCGGCGACCTCGACGGCGGCGACGACGATCCGTTCGAGCGAGAGCGGGGTCCGGGGGCGAGGCACCCGCGGCACTTTACACCTGTAAGGCCGGGTGCTACCTTCCTTACATGCGTAAGGTTTGTGTCATCGGCGGCTCCGGCAAGCTCGGCCGCTACCTCATCGGCCACTGCCTCGACCGCGGGTACGACGTCACCGCGGTCTGCCGCCCCGAGAGCGTCGGCAAGCTCGCCGACCTCGCCGACCGGATCACCGTGCTGCCCGGCCGCACCGACGACCGCGAGGTCATCGCGCGGGCGGTCGCCGGCTGCGACGGCGTCCTGACCGTGCTCGTGCCGTTCGGCGTGCACGACTACGCCAGCGGCACCGCGCAGGCGGTGCTCGACCACGCCGAGTCCGGCGCGCGCCTGGTCTTCTCGTGCGGCTGGCACATCACCCGCGGCGACGGCGGCGACCGGTACACGCGCCGGTTCCGGCTCCTGGTGCGGGCGATGACCGTGGTCGCCCGGGCGATCCGGTTCGCCGACATCGACGACCAGGTCCGCGCCTGCGACCGGATCTTCGCCAGCGACACGGCCTGGACCGTGGTCCGCGGCAGCGATCTCGCCGAGGGCGCCTCCGAGGGGCTGCCGGTGTGGGCGCGCCACGTGGGCGACCCGCTCCTGGCGAGCAACCTGACCCGTCGTACGGACTATGCGCTGTTCATGGTCGCGGCACTGACGGACGACACCCTGGTCCGCGAGGCGCCGGCGATCGTCGGCCGCGGTACGCCGTCCGCGCGGGCCCACCTCGGGGCGGCGTGACGGGCGTCACAAAGTTGCACTCGATCCAGAACGAGTGCAAAGATGCACTCATGCCCGAAGTGTGCACCAACCGTCGAGAGGCCAAGCGGCTCCAGACCGCGCTCCGCCTCCAGCAGTGCGGGCTGCAGCTGACCGTCGACAACGGCTTCGACGGCTGGACCATCGACGACCTCGCCGCGGCCGCCGACGTCTCGCGCCGCACCGTCTTCAACTACTTCGACGGCAAGGCCGACATCGTGCTCGGCCCCGGCATCGAGGTCGACGAGGCCCACGTCGACACCTTCGTCGCGGGCGGCCCGACCGGTCGCCTCTTCGACGACCTGATCCTGCTCGCCCACGAGGCGATCAAGGACCGCACCGGCGACGAGCAGCTCATCACCCTCCTGCGCGAGGCGGTGGTCAAGGACAGCCGGCTCCTCCTCCTCGTGCACAACCGCCTCGAGGAGGCCGCGACCGGCCTGGTCGAGTGCGTCCGCCAGCGCGAGGGCGACGACTTCCCGGCCCTCCAGGCCCGGCTCCTGCTCAAGCTGCTCCTCACCTTCTTCGACCACGCCCTCGACCGGACCTCGGCCGACGCCGGGCGCAGCTTCACCGAGCACTTCGACGCGACGGTCGCCGACGCCCGTACCGCTCTCGCCTGACCCCTGCCTGACCCCTGTCTGACGCAGCACCCGCACGACCGCACCACCTTCCCCTCCCCCATCCCCAGCCCTGCTCCGGAGACCCCGGCGCCGGAGACACCCAGGAGACCTCACATGGCCCGCCTGCTCTACCGGATCGGATCGACCGCCTATCGGCGGTGGCCGTTCTTCATCGCCGGATGGCTGCTGCTCGCCGTCATCGTCGGCAGCCTCGCCGCCGCCTTCTCCAAGCCCATGTCCGACGAGTTCACCATCCCGGGCATCCCGTCCGAGCAGGCCGCGGACATCCAGAAGGAGCTGTTCCCCGACACCGGGGACGCCTTCGCCGACACCACGGTCAACGTGGTCGTCGCGGCTCCCGAGGGGCACACCCTCGACGAGCCGAAGTACCAGGCCGCGCTCGACGACCTGATCAAGGCCGTCCCGTCGCTGCCCCAGGCCGGCGACGAGAACCCCAACCTCGTCGCCCCCGCGCCCCTGCCCGAGGGCACGCCCGCCGCCTACGCGACGCTCTCCGAGGACGGCCGGATCGGCGTCCTCTCCTTCGAGTGGGACGTCGACAAGCCCGCCGACCTCAAGACCTCCACCATCGAGGACCTCGAGAAGCTGCTCGACAAGACCACCGACGAGACCGGTCTCGTCGCCGAGGCCAACGGTCCCGGCATGGCGGTCATGGCCCCGCCCGGCGGCACCGCCGAGCTGTTCGGCCTGCTCATCGCGCTCGTCGTCCTGGTGCTGACCTTCGGCTCGCTGATCGCTGCGGGCATGCCGCTGATCAACGCGATCTTCGGCGTCGGACTGGGCATGACCGGCATCACCGCGATGACCGCGCTCATGAACATCGGCTCCAGCACGCCGATGCTGGCCACGATGATCGGCCTCGCGGTCGGTATCGACTACACGCTGTTCATCCTGGCTCGCTACCGAACCGAGCTGCACCACACCAAGGACCGCGCCCACGCCGCCGGCATCGCCGTCGGTACGGCGGGCTCCGCCGTGGTCTTCGCCGGCCTCACGGTCCTCATCGCGCTGTCCGCGCTGGCCGTCGTCCGGATCCCGTTCCTCACCGCGATGGGCCTCGCGGCCGCCGCCACGGTGTTCATCGCCGTCCTGGTCGCGCTGACCCTGCTGCCTGCGCTGCTCGGCCTCACCAAGTCGTGGGCCTTCCGCGGCCAGGTCCGCAAGTACAACCCGCAGCGCGACGAGCACGGCCGGATCCACAACAACGGCGTGCGCTGGGCCACGATGATCGCCAAGGCGCCCGTCGCCTGGGTGCTCGGCGTCGTCGTCCTGCTCGGAGCGCTGGCCGCGCCGATCAGCCAGATGTACCTCGCGTTCCCGACCGACAGCACTGCCTCGCCCGACACCACCCAGCGCAAGGCGTCCGACCTGATCACCGAGGCGTTCGGCCCCGGCCGCGAGGGCCCGCTGCTGGTCGTCGTCGACGGCCGCAAGATCGCCGACGACACCCAGCGCCAGCAGGCCTTCGAGGACGTCCGCGCCTGGGCCGCCGGCCAGGACGACGTGAAGAGCGCCGACCTGGCGCCGTCCGAGCCCGGCACGGTCGCCGACGGCGCGATGATCCAGATCACCCCGTCGTCCGGACCGGACGAGCCCGAGACGCTCGACCTGCTCGAGGCCCTGCGCGACGGCCAGAGCGGCATCGAGAAGCAGACCGACACCGTCGTCGGCGTGACCGGCCTGACCGCGATCACCACCGACGTCTCGGACCGGCTCAACGGTGCGCTGCCGATCTACCTCGCGGTGGTCATCGGTCTGGCATTCATCCTGCTGGTGCTCGTGTTCCGCTCGATCCTGGTGCCGCTGACCGCCACCCTGGGCTTCCTGCTCTCGGTGCTGGCCACGCTCGGCGCGACGGTCGCGATCTTCCAGGAGGGCGCACTCGGGCTCTTCGAGGGTCAGCCGATCGTCAGCTTCATGCCGATCTTCCTGATCGGCGTGGTGTTCGGCCTGGCGATGGACTACCAGGTGTTCCTGGTGACCCGGATGCGCGAGGCGCACGTCCACGGGCTGCCCATGCACGAGGCCGTCGTCGACGGCTTCCGCAACAGCGCCCGCGTGGTCACCGCCGCCGCCTCGATCATGATCGCGGTCTTCTCCGGCTTCATCCTCGAGGACGACGCCGTGGTCAAGTCGATGGGCTTCGCGCTCGCCGCCTCGATCATCTTCGACGCCTTCATCGTCCGGATGATCCTGATCCCGGCCGTGCTCTACCTGCTCGGCGACAAGGCCTGGTGGCTGCCGGCCTGGCTCGACCGGATCCTGCCGAACGTCGACGTCGAGGGTGAGTCGCTCGAGCGCGACTCCGCCCCGGTCCACGTGGGCGCGGACGAGGGCGATGGCGACCGCGAGCTCGCCAAGGTCTGAGACCCGGACCTGAGCAGCACGATGGAGGGGCCGTCCCGATCGGGGCGGCCCCTTCGCCGTCCCTGACGGGACGGCGACGTGGTCAGCCCAGCGCGGCGTCGATGTCGCCGGCGATCTTGCCCGGCTCGGTCGTGGGCGCGTAGCGATCGAGGACGGAGCCGTCGCGGCCGACCAGGAACTTCGTGAAGTTCCACTTGATCGCGCCGCCGAGGAGGCCGCCCTTCTGGTCCTTGAGCCACTGGTAGAGCGGGTGCGCGCCCTTGCCGTTGACGTCGACCTTGGCGAACATCGGGAAGCTCACGCCGTAGTTGCGCTCGCAGAAGGCGGCGATCTCGTCCTCGGTGCCGGGCTCCTGGTTCGCGAACTGGTCGCACGGGAAGCCGAGGACGGTGAAGCCGCGCTCGTGGTAGGTGTCGTGGAGCTCCTGGAGCCCCTGGTACTGGGGGGTGAGGCCGCACTTGGAGGCGGTGTTGACGACCAGGACCACCGACCCGTCGTACGACGACAGGTCGATCTCCTGGCCATCGATCCCGGTGGCGGCGAAGTCGTGGAGGTTCGTCACCCGGCCAGTGTGGCAGGTCCGCCGTCGGCGCTGTCCGGATCGCGGTCAGCGTCGCGGCGGCGCCGGTGCGCCCACAGGAGCAGGCCGAGGGCCAGCACGATGGCGTCGACGAGGCCGATCACGACGTACCCGAGCGAGCTCGAGGTGGCGCCGGCGACCTGCTGGTTGCCGGGCTTGCCGGGCTGCACGCGGACCTCGATCTGCTTGCTCAGCTCGGCGCGGTCGTAGGTGGCGCGGTCGACCTCGGCGGGCCAGGTCTGGCCGCTGGGGTCGACGTCCTCCGGCAGCCGGAACCGTACGACGTGCACCGGGTCGGCGCTGTCCGGCCGCAGCACCTGGGTGTCGGTGACCGTGGCGGCGACGTCGCGGCCGTCCCGGTCGAGCTGGCGGTGCTGCCAGGCCTGGTGGACCAGGGGCAGGTTGACCACCAGGGCGAGGAGCAGCAGGACCGCGACGGACCCGCGGCCGGCGCGCACGTCAGGCGACCGTGGGACCCGACGGCGTCAGGCTCGGCCAGGGCGTGCCCCAGCGCTCGTACGCCGTCTCGTCGAGGGGGCGCCGGTGCCGCTCGCGGAGCTCGCGCTCGGCGTCCCGCTCGGAGACCTCCGCGGGGTTGCCGCGGACACCGACGGCGATGCCGGCCAGGAGCCGGGCGGTGTCGGGGATGCCGAGGGCCGCCGCGGCGCCCTCGTGGTCGAATCCCCCGAACTGGTGGGCGTGCAGGCCCATCGCCTGGGCCTGGAGGGTGAGGTGGGCCGAGGCCTGGCCGACGTCGTGGGCCGGGATGAGGAGGTCGCTGAGCTCGACGCCGTCCTGGCCGACCTCGAAGGCCGACAGGAAGAGCACCGACGCCCGGGGCACCCAGCCGGAGTTGCCGCGGCTGAGGTGCGGCACGAACGCTTGGTGCTGGGCGCTGCCGCGCGGGGCGACGACATAGCGCCACGGCTGGCGGTTGCCCGAGCTCGGCGCCCACTGGGCGGCCTCGAGGAGGCGGGTGATCTCGGCATCGGTGAGCACGTGCTCGGCGTCGAAGACGCTGGGGCTCCAGCGCGACCGGAGGGGTTCGGCGATCTCGACCGGGTTCATGGGTCGAGTATCTACGGGAGCGCCACGAACACCTTCGTCGCGGGCTCGACCGTCTCCCACGTGCCGCTGAAGCCGCGCGGCACGAAGAACGCCTCGCCGGCCCGGAACTCCCGGCGGCCGCCGGCCGCGTCGACGAGCGCGACGACGCCGGTGAGCATCACGCAGACCTCGTCGTAGGGGTAGTCGTCGAGACGCAGGCTGCCGGGCTCGCCGGTCCAGGCGCCGCCGTACGGCCGGGACTCGTCGGCGCCGAAGGAGCGCCACTCGGTCTCCTGCCAGTCGGGCGAGGCGGTGCCCGGCTCCCAGTCCGGTACGACGGGGTGGCCGGTGCCGACGGCGATGGTGCGGAGGTCGGCGACGGTGGGGGTGGGCGTCGGGGTGCTCATGCGGACTCCTCCGGGACGGGGTGGTCGAGGTGGGCGGCGGCGCCGAAGCGGCGCAGCACGTTGTGGGTGATCTGCTCGGTGAACGGGTCGTGGTGGATCAGTCCGCTGACCCACTCGGTGGTGCCGGCGTTGAAGACCTCGCCGGCGCCGCGGGGGAAGGTGGCGACCATGCCGGCGCCGTACCCGCTGGCGAAGCGCTCGGGGACGTCGTCGCCCCACACGGCGCCGAGCAGGTCGTGCATCTCCGCCAGGGGGGCGCCGATGGGCACCTCGCCGTCCCACCGATCGGTCTCGCCGAGGACGGCGGGCGCGAGCGCGACGATGGTCAGGTCCTCGGGCGCGCCGTCGGCGCCGGTCGCGTAGGGCAGGCCGTGGCGGAAGGTGTAGTCGACGCCGTCGACCTCGAACGCCGCGACGCACACGGGCGCGGCCCCGAACACGTCGCCGTAGTAGAGGTCGGTGCCGGCGAGCGCCCAGTGCTCGGGGCGGTAGACGGTGTAGCCGCCGCTGCTGCGCGGGGTGGTCGCGCCGTAGCGGGCGTAGGCGCCGCCGAGCCCGGTCAGGCCCATCGTCGCGGTGCCGGGCCGGTCGATGAACGGCGCGTCCCAGGTCGTGGTGACGCGGGTCGGGTCGGTCGCCATCATCGGGTCCAGGCGCGGGTCCTTGTAGCAGGTCTGCCGCTGCTCGTCGTCGAGCCGGACCTGCCACACGTAGTTGCCGGCGAACCGGGCCAGACCCCCGCCGCCGTCGACGAAGCGGTCGACGACATCGCGCATCTCCCACGTCCAGTACTCGTCGTGCCCGACGAGGACCGCCCCGCGGTAGCCGTCGAGCGCCGTGGGGTCGTCGTGCAGGTCCTGCTGGGTCAGGTAGTCGAAGCGGTAGCCCTGGCGCTCGGCCCACCCCACGAACGGCCGCTCGTACGTCGCCCAGAAGGCGTCGCTGTGGTGCCGGGTGTAGCCGTGCGTGATCGCCCACTCGTACGTCGGGTGCCGCGGCCGGTAGCCCGGTCCGGGCGTCGCCGGGTTGGCGTTGCGGGGCGCGCCGTCGGGCAGCCGCAGCATGCCGCGGGCGACCGGCCGACGGTTCGACAGCACGGGTGCGGGGATGTCGGCGTAGGGGTCGTCGCCCAGCCCGCGGTAGTGGTTGGCGCCGCCCCAGTCGTTGTAGGCGGTCAGCGTGCCGGTGGTGAGCACGAGCGCCAGCTCGGCGCGCGGCTCCGGCGCCCGGACGACGAAGAAGCCCTCGCGCTCGTGGCGCCGGCCGTCGGCCTCGACCCCGACCACGACGAGGTAGAAGCCGCTGTCCCAGGTGGGATCGACCGGGATCCGCAGCGCGACCGGCCAGCCGCAGCCGACCGCGTAGGCGTCGTCGGGCGTGGGGTGCGCGACGCCGGGCTGGTCGCGGGCCGACCAGACCTCGACGGGGTCGGCTCCGTCGCGCACCACCCGCACGTCGTACGTCGGCGCGGTGGTGTGCACGCTGAGCCCGACCTCGTCGCCGGGCAGGTAGGAGAACCGGTCGGCGTAGCACCAGATCTCGGGCGCGGTCGGGTCGGCGCCGGGCTTCTCGACCGGGAAGCCGGGGATGGACCAGGCGTAGCGGGCGGTGCTCATCGCGCGGCCACCGCCCCGCGGACCAGGCCGACCACGAAGGCGACGGCGAGCGGCAGGTTGATGAGCAGGTTGTCGCGGGCGTCGAGCCCGGTGAGCAGGCCCATCTTGCTGCAGACGAGGAAGAGCACGCCCGCCAGGACGACGGCCGCCAGGGCCGGGGCGACCAGTCGCTGCCAGACCCCCTCGTCGGTGCGGTTGCGGGCGAAGAACGCGATCACCGCGATGGAGGTGAGGATCTGCAGGAACAGCACGCCCACCAAGGTGGGGGTGTTGGTCCAGATGACCACCTGCGTGTAGGGGTCGAGGCTGGACAGGCCGAACCCGGCGAGCGCGACGACGACCAGGACCGACTGGACGATCACCGCGTGCGAGGGGCTGCCGCTGGCACGGCCCGTCGTACCGAGGGTGCGGGGCAGGAGTCCCTCGCGACCGAGCGCGAACAGGTAGCGGGCACCGGCGTTGTGCAGCGCGAGCACGCCGGCGACGAAGCTGGTGACGATGAGGACCTGCATGACGTCGGTCATGAAGGTGCCGAGATAGCCCTGGTTGACCGCGAACACCAGCTGCGACGGGTCGCCCGCGAGCGCGGCGCCGAGCGCGCCCGGGCCGATCGCCATGAGCAGCACCCACGACACGAAGGTGTAGGTCACCGCGAGGATCCCGACCGCGAGGTACGTCGCGCGGGTCACGGTCCGGCGCGGGTCGCGGGCCTCCTCGGCATAGACCGCGGTCTGCTCGAAGCCGATGTAGACGACGAAGGTGATGACGAAGAGCGAGCCGAGCGCGCTGGCGTCCCAGGTGCCGGGGTCGAAACCGGAGAGGCTCAGGCCCTCGGGCGTCCCCTTGACGAGGATCGCGACGGCGAGCGCCACCAGCAGGCCGATCTCGCCGACGAGCAGGCACGCGAGCACCCGGGCTCCGACGTCGACGCGGCAGTAGGCGACGACCGAGACCACGATGCCGAGGACGACGGCGCACACGCCCCAGGGCAGGTCGATGCCGGCCAGGTCGTCGAGGGTGGTCGAGGCGAAGAGGCCCGCGGCGGCGCAGAAGCCGATCTCGCCGAGGGTGTAGGCGGCGTACGCGACGAGGGCCGAGCCGGAGCCGACGACCCGGCCGAGCCCGCGGGTGACGTAGGCGTAGAAGGCGCCCGCGTTGCTGACGTGGCGGGACATCGCGCAGAAGCCGACCGCGAAGAGCGCGTACACGAGGCCCGCGGCGAGGTAGCCGACCGGCGCGCTCTGCCCGCCGACCAGGAACGCGAGCGGCGCGAACCCGGCCATCACGGTCAGCGGCGCCGCCGCCGACACCACGAAGAACACCAGGTGCCGGGCACTCACGGCGTCGGTGCGCAGGGCGCCGCCGGTCTCGGCAGGCGGAGCGGTGGTGGGTTGCATGGCGTCTCCCTCAGGAACATTCTCGTACCGCATTTGTCTATCGATCGATAGACAGTGGCGTCACTGTAGGGTCCGCCGGGCGGTTTGTCTATCGTTCGATAGACTGCGGCCATGGCACGCGCGAAGGTCACCCCCGAGCAGATCCTGCGCGAGGCCGCGCGCCTGTTCGCGATCAAGGGCTTCCACGGGACGTCGACCCGCGAGATCGCCGAGGCGGTGGGGGTCCGGCAACCGTCGCTGTTCCACCACTTCGCGACCAAGCACGACATCGCGCAGGCGCTCTACGCCTACGACTACGCGCGCTCACCCGGCCTCCAGGGGGTGCGCGAGGTCCCCGACGGGACACCGGCCGCGGTCGAGCTCTACCAGACGGTGCGCCGCGAGATCCTGGTCGAGATGACGAGTGCCTACGACCTGCGCGGGCTCTACCTCAGCGCCCTCATCGACGAGCCGGAGTTCGCGCGCTGGCACGCGGCGTACCACGCCGCGATGGCCCACTCCCGCGCGGTGATCGAGCGGGGGATCGCGGACGGCGAGTTCGCCGACACCCGCGCGCACGTGGTCACCGAGATGCTCGACGCCACGATCAACCAGGCCGTGCGCTGGTCCGGGGCGCAGCGCGAGCGCTCGATGCCCGACGACGTCGCGGTCCTCGCGCTGCGGCTGGTCATCGCGCGGCCCAGCCGGATCCCTGCGGTACGCCGCGCGGCCGACCGGCTGCTCGAGGCGGCCGGCACCCCCTGGGAGACCGAGCTCGATCAGCTCGCCGGCTGAACCTCCCAGCGCACGCTCCCGCGCAGCCGGATCGCACAGACGGCGGACTGCATCGGCAGGTCGAGCGTGATGCCGCCGTCGCCGACCTCGACCCACGCCTCGCCCGGCGCCCCGGACAGGTCGGGGTACCAGGTGCAGTCGTCGGCCTCGGCGTCGCGCGCGAGATAGCTGTCGAGCACCTCCCACCAGCCGATCTCGCCCGCCTCACCGCGGCGCATGAGGTCGACCAGGTCGTAGCGACCGGGCCCGGCGTAGGCCGGCACCGCGAGCGAGAGCTCGTTGAGGGTCGTCGACCCGAAGCCGACGGGCTCGGTGGACTCGACCCGGACGACGAGCCAGTCCAGCGGCGGCGGGCCGTCGTCGTACGGCGCACCGCCGTCGCGCTCCTCGACGCTGACCGGCAGCGTCAGGTCGAGCTCGCCCTGCTCACCGCCGGAGATGCTCAGGCGCACCTGACCGGTCGCCTGGAGCGCGAGCCGCTCGCGCCGCTCCGCCTCCGCGGCGGCCGCGGCGGCCTCCTCGCGGGCGGCGACGTTCTCGGGACGGGCGGCGGTGACCCGGCGCGACCACTCCTCGGGCAGCGCGTTCTCGAGGAAGGACGTCACCGCCTCGGCCTGCGAGGCGCGCTCGACGTCCTCGAGGTCGCCGCGCGCCTGCTCCCGACGCTGGTTGTCGGTGGTCAGCAGCTCGGTCTTCTTCGCCTCGGCCCAGTCCCGGCCGAGCTTGGCGATGTCCTTCCAACCCATCGCGGCACCCTAGGCGCTCCCTCACCCGGGCGCGGCCGATTCACCCGGAATTTGCTCAGGTCGCGGGGAACAGCGGCGCCATCGTGCAGCACAGGTCCTGAGCGCGCTCGCACTCCTCCATGCCGGCGATCGCGAGGTAGGCGTTGGCGAACGGGCCGAGGTACGTCGTCGTCCCCGTCACACCGTCGGTGCAGACCAGGATGTGCGGCTCGTCGAGGAGCTCCACCTCGATCCGCGCCAGCTGGTCGAACAGCCAGCCCGGCGTCACGGGCCGGCGACGGGGGTCGGCTCCAGGACGATCGAGGCGGCGTTGTTGCCCGGCGCGGGGTCCGTCGTGCCCGGCGCCTGCGTGATCGTCGCGTCGACCTGCATCGGCGTCGGGACGAGCAGCCCGAGGACCAGCGCGGCCGCCGCGGTCTCGGTACCGGTCCAGCGACACGTCACGGTCGTCTCGCTCACGCCGGTGAACGCCGCGCTGCACTGCCAGTCGTTGCTCATCAGGACCGGGTAGAGCACGAGCTGATCGAGCACCACGGTCATCGTCGCCTCGGGACGCACGTTGACCACGGGGAGCGTGACCTCGACGTAGGAGACGCCGAGCGAGCCCGACGGCACGGCGCTCGGCGTACCGAGACCGATGTCGTCGGAGAACACCGGGACCGTCGGGGTCGGGGTCGGCGTCGGCGTGGGGGTCGGCGTGGGCGTGGGCGTCGGCGTGGGCGTCGGCTGCGGGCGGGTCGAGCTGGGCTCACGGCTGGGCTTCGAGGTCGGCGACTGCTCCGGCTCGACCGGGATCACCGTCGAGCCCGTCGAGGTCGACTCCACCGGCGGCGGGACCGGTCGCTGGGTCGGCGAGGGCCGCGCCGAGGGTGTCCGGGCCGGCGTGGTGGCACTCGCCTCGCTCGGCTCGGCGGACGCCGTCGCGCTGATCCGGCCGTCGGCAGCCGGGGCGTCGTCGGAGCTCCCCACCAGCATCGGTACGGCGATCGCGGCCCCCACGACGCCGGCGGCGACGGTCGCGGCGACCGTCGTCATCAGGCCGTTGCGGCCCACCCCGGCGAGCTTGCCCAGCCCCGCGGCGCCCGCGCCGGCACTCGCGCCGGAGGCCACCGAGGCGCCCGCCGCGGTCGCGGTCGCGCCGGTGAGCCCGGCCAGTCCCGCCCAGAGCCCGGAGATGCCGGGCAGCCCGAGCACACCGGTGCCGAGCACGATCGGCACCAGGAGCGCGCCGAGGCGGTTGTTGACGTCGCTGAGGTCGGCCAGCGCGGTGGTGCAGGCCAGGCAGCCGTCGAGGTGCGCCTCGAGGCCGGGCCGCTTGCGCTTGTCGACCGAGCCGCGCGCATAGGCGGGCAGCAGCGGCAGCCAGGTCGGGCAGTCCGGCGTGGCGGTCGCGGCGGCGCCGTTGAGGTGGGCCGACAGGTAGGCCTGGCGCAGTCCCTCGCGGGCGCGGAAGGCGAGCGCGGCGACGGCGTTGGGCTTGATGCCGAGGTAGAGCGCGACCTCGTTCTGGGGCAGCCCCTCGACGGCGGTGTACCAGAGCACCGCCTGCCAGCGCTCCGGGAGACCGCGGAAGGCCTCGCCGACCGCGTGGTTGTCGAAGCGGCCGTCGGGGTCGTCGGTGAGCGTCAGCGCCTCGCTCGGCGGGAGCGACTCGTAGTCCTCGACCAGGTCGTAGCGGCGCTCGGTGCGCACGGTGTTGCTCCAGATGCTCCGGATCGCGGTCAGCAGGTAGGAGCGGAACGAGACCGTCGGGCCGAGGTCGCGCTGGAGCGCGTCGTACACCTTGGCGAAGGCCTCGGCGACGAGGTCGTCGGCGTGGCTGGGTCCGGCGAGGCGGCCGGCGAAGGCCGTCGCGGACGCGCGGTGACGACGGAAGAGCTGGGCATAGGCGTCGGGATCACCGGCGCGGACACGACTCAGCAGGACGGGGTCGCCGTCCTGGACCGGGTCGACCAGATGAGCGGTCATGCCGGTCCAACGACTCGGAGGGGCGCCAGACATCCCGACTGGTCCCAAAGGACTATCAGGTCTGGGCGGACGGACCACGGGGGCACGGGACTTCCTTCTCATCAGGGGGCGCGGCACACAGTGCCGCCAACCTCTGGACACCTCAGCCCGCGCTTCCTTACGGCAGTGCACGTGACTTTCTGCACATCGGCCGGAGAACCAGTCTCCCCCAGTCGCATAAGCAGCGCGCCGCTGCGGTGTCCGAGAGGTGTCGGGCGCCTGGAGGGAGGGCGCCCGACCCATTTCCCCGACCGCCTCGGAGGGACCGTGAACCACGCCGCGCCGGCTGCCCGCGCGCTCACCGACGCGCTGATCCACGGGACCGGCCAGGCCGGTGCGGCGTCCGCCTTCGGCGCGGCGTACGCCGTGGCCGGCGCCGGGCTCGGCGTCTGCCTCGACGCGCTCGACGACACCTGCCTCGCCGCCGACAGCGCGGCGGCCGCGCCCGCCCTGGTGCGCCACGCGGCCCTGGGCTGGGGCGAGGCCGTCGAGCGGCACTACAACAGCCTCACCTGCGCCGACCCGGTCACCGGGCTCGGGAGCATCCAGCACCTCCAGTCCGAGGTGGCCGGCCTCTACCGCGCCGCGGGCGGCGGCTGGCTGGTCGACACCGACATCGCCCGCACCCACGCCCTCGTCGTGGTCGAGCTGCCCACCGTGCGCGGCGACGTCGACGACGCCTTCGGCGGGCTCGAGGCGGCGCTGCGCCGGGCCTCGGCCGCCGAGGTGCTGCGGGCCGGGATGCCCGAGTGCCCCCAGCCGTCCGAGGTCCACCCGCGCCGCCTGGTCGCGCTCGCGCGCCGCGACGAGGGGCTGCACCGGCGCCTGGCCGACGCCGCGGACGAGGTGGACCGCCGGCTGGCGCTCTCCCCCAGCGGCGGCAGCTGCCGGGCCTGGACCGAGGCGCTGCCGGTCGACCCCGAGACCGCCCGGCTCCTCGTCGACGAGCTCGCCCGCTAGCGGCTCAGCCCCTCAGAACCGCAGCCACTCCAGCACCGCACGCACCCGCCGGTGGTCGTCGGTGTCGGTAGGCAGGTCGAGCTTGGCGAAGATGCTGTTGATGTGCTTGGCCACGGCCTTCTCGGTGACCACGAGCGCCTGGGCGATGCCGGCGTTGGCCCGGCCCTCGGCCATCAGCGCGAGCACCTCGCGCTCACGCTCGGTGAGCCGGTCGACCGGGGTGTCCTTGCGCCGCTCCAGGACCGCGGCGACCACCGACGGGTCGAGCACCGTGCCGCCGTCGGCCACCCGGTGCAGCGCGTCGACGAACTCGCCGACATCCGCGACGCGGTCCTTGAGCAGGTAGCCGACCGCGCCCTCGCCCGAGGCCAGCAGCTCGCGGGCGTAGAGCTGCTCGACGTACTGCGAGAGCACCAGCACCGGGAAGCCCGGCCGCTGCCCACGCGCGGCGATCGCCGCGCGCAGACCCTCGTCGGTGAACGTCGGCGGCATCCGGACGTCGACCACGGCGGCGTCCGCGGCCGGGTCGGCCAGCGCCTGCTCCAGGTCGGCGAGGTTGTCGACCGCGGCCAGCACCTCGAAGCCCTTGGCCTCGAGCAGCTGGGTCAGGCCCGCCCTCAGGAGGGCGTGGTCTTCGGCGAGGACGATGCGCACGGAACCTCCCAGCTCACGACGGTCGGGCCACCCGGCGGGCTCGAGACCGTCAGGGTGCCGTCGAAGGCTGCCAGACGCGCGGCGATCCCCGGAAGCCCGGACCCCCGTCGCGGGTCCGCACCACCGCGTCCGTCGTCGCCCACCTCGCCGCGCAGCACGCCGTCGGCATGGCTCAGGCTCACCCACGACTGGTCGGCGCCGGCGTGCTTGGCGGTGTTGGCCAGGCACTCGGCGACGGTGAAGTAGACCGCCGACTCCACCGGCGCCGGCAACCGGTCCGGTACGTCGAGCGCGAGCTCGACCGGCAGCGCCATGTCGATCGCCAGCGCGGAGACGGCACCGGCCAGGCCGCGGTCGGCCAGCACCGGCGGGTGGATCCCGCGGACCACGTCGCGCAGCTCGCCCAGCGCCGTGGACGAGGTCCCGCGGGCGTCGTTGAGCAGCCGGCGCGCGGCCTCCGGATCGGTCTCGAAGAGGTCGTCGGCCAGGCCCAGGCTGAGCGACACCGCGGCCAGCCGCGCCTGCGGACCGTCGTGCAGGTCCCGCTCGATCCGGCGCAGCTCGGCGGCGGAGTGGTCGACCACGACCGCCCGGGAGCGGGTCAGCGCCTCGACCCGCTGCTCCAGGTGCTCGGTGCGCCCGACCGTGAGCAGGGCCCGGTCGACGCAGGCCCGGGCGCGCATGAGCGGGCCGACGCCGTACCACCAGATGGGGAGGGTGACCACGCACAGGAAGAGCAGCAGCGCGAGCAGCGAGACCGCGAACCCGAAGGTCATCGCCCACAGCATCCAGAACAGGTCGCGCCAGGTCATCGGGTCGGCCGCCTGGGTGCGCAGGTTGCCGAGCAGCCCACCCGGCAGCGGCAGGTACGGCGCCGTGGTCGGCGCCCCGAGGATCCGGCCCGCCATCCAGCGGTGCGCCTGCACCAGCGCCCGCATCAGCGGGAAGAACAGCATGAGCAGGGCCACGCCCACCCACACCGCGACGAGGGCGGCGCTCACCACCACCAGGACGAAGGTGGCCACGACGGGGGCGAACAGCAGGACGTGCAGCGCGGCGTACCCCGTCGTCTCCAGACGTCCGGCGCGGGCGTCGAGGTCGTGCTCGGGGAACCGGTTGCTCACCCCCCGATTCTCCCCGGTCGCGGCCCGCCCGCGCAGGGGTGCAGGCACCACTGCGGGTCGGGTCGCTCCACCCCTGACCGCGGGCGCTCGCGACGACAGCCTGGTGAGCACGTCCTTCACCCCCCGAGGAGCTTCCATGTCACGCATCCCCTTGAGCGGGCTGCCCACCCGGGCCGCCCGCTGGAGCGCCACCCATCCGTGGCGGGCGATCGGCGCCTGGCTGGCGTTCGTCGTCATCGCGGTCGGCCTGTCGGCCACCGTGTCCACCCACGAGGTCACCGACGCCGACTACCGGCTCGGCGAGTCCGGCCGCGCCGCGACCCTGATGGAGCAGGCCGACCTCGACGCCCCGCCCACCGAGAACGTCGTCATCAGTGCCCGCGCGGGCGACCTCGACAACGCCCAGGCGCGCGCCGCCGCGGCCGACGTGGCCGACCGGATGGCGGGCCTCGACGGCGTCGCCGGGGTCGGGGACGCCGTATCGAGCGCGGACGGGACGGCGCTGCTCGTCCCCGTCGCGCTGACCTCCGACGAGATCGACGCGGCGCCGCTGCTCGACGCGACCGCCGCCGTCCAGGAGGAGCACCCGGACCTGCGGGTCGAGCAGGCCGGCGACGTCACCATCGGCGACGCGATCGACGAGCGCGTGGGCGAGGACCTGCAGTCCGCGGAGATCGTCAGCCTCCCGATCACCCTGGTGCTGATGCTCCTGGCCTTCGGCGCCCTCATCGCCGCCGGACTGCCGGTGCTGCTCGCCGCGACCAGCGTGGCCGCGACCATCGGCATCACCGCGCCCATCTCGTACCTCGTGCCGGCCGAGCCGACGGTGTACTCGATGATCGTGCTCATCGGCATGGCCGTGGGCGTCGACTACTCGCTGTTCTACCTCAAGCGCGAGCGCCAGGAACGGGCCTCCGGGCGCTCCACGCTCGACGCGGTGACCATCGCCGCCGAGACCTCGGGGCACGCGATCCTCGTCTCCGGCGGCGCGGTGATCGCCTCGCTGGCGGCGCTGTTCGTGCTCACCGACGTCACCTTCAACTCCCTGGCCACCGGCGCGATCCTGGTCGTCGCGGTCGCCGTCCTCGGCTCGATCACCGTGCTCCCGGCGCTGCTGGTCAAGCTCGGCCGCTGGGTCGACCGGCCGCGCGTCCCGCTGCTGTGGCGGCTCACCCGCCGGGTGCGCACCGGCACCATCAGCGGCCGGCTGCTCGGGCCCGTCGTACGGCACCCGGTGGCGGCGCTCGTCGTGTCCGGGCTGGTGATCGGCGCGCTCGCCGTACCGGCGCTGAGCATGAAGACCCACCAGGCCAGCGCCGAGACGCTGCCGCACGACATCCCGGCCGTGCAGACGCTGCGCCACATCACGAAGGCCTTCCCGGCGGAGGGCACCTACGCCCAGGTCGTCGTCACCGGCGTCGACGAGGCCGCGGCGACCCGCGGGCTCGACGCCCTCGCGGCTGCGGCCGGCAAGGACGACCACTTCGCGGTGGACGGCGCCCAGGTGCGCACCTCGGCCGACGGCGAGACGTCGGTGATCGACCTGGCGCTGCCCTTCGACGAGTCCGACGACCGGGCCGCCGACGCGATCGAGCGGCTCCGCGACCGGCTCGCCCCGGCCGCCCTCGACGACCTCGGCCCGGACGTCTCGTGGGCGGTCGGCGGCGACGCGGCGTCCTCGCTCGACCACGCGAACCGGCAGGGCGACCGGATGCCGCTGCTGCTCGGGATCGTGCTCCTGCTGACCATGGTGATGATGGTGCTGGCGTTCCGCAGCGTGCTGCTGGGCCTGGTCTCGACGGTGCTCAACCTGGCGTCGGTCGGGGTGGCGTTCGGGCTGCTGTCGCTGGTGTTCCAGCACGGCGTGGGCGAGAGCCTGCTCGACTTCACCAGCCCCGGCTTCGTCATCGACTGGATCCCGATCTTCGTGCTCGTCGTCCTGGTCGGGCTGTCGATGGACTACCACGTCTTCGTGCTCAGCCGGATCCGTGAGCTCGTCGACCGGGGCATGCCCGCCCGCGAGGCCGTGCACCGCGGCATCGCCGACACCGCCGGCGTGATCACCAGCGCCGCGGCGGTCATGGTCTCGGTGTTCGCGATCTTCGCGACGCTGTCGATGATGGAGATGAAGATGATGGGCGTCGGCCTGGCGGCCGCCATCCTCATCGACGCCACCCTCATCCGGTTGGTCGTGCTGCCGGCGGTGCTCGTGCTGCTGGGCGAGCGGGCCTGGCCGCGCCGTCGTACTGGGCGGGGTGGACCGGGCGCCCCGGCCACGCCCGAGGTCCCGCCGACGACCTGGACGTCGACGTCGGGCGAGCTGGTCCCGGTCAACCGGTGACCGGCAGGCTCCCGTGGACCGGGACGGGCGCCGGCGCCCGGTCGCCCTCGCCGGGCACCCGGTCGGACGTCACCCGGCCGCAGGTGGCCGAGGCGACCACGACCTCCTGCTGACCGAAGAGGTCGATGACCAGCGCGTCGACGGAGAACGTTCCGTCGGCGCGCTGGGTCTGCCGGTTGACCGTCACCTTGATGACGCCGGGGACCTCGACCGCCGTACCGGCCCGGCTCGTGTCGATCTCGATCGGCAGGCCCAGCGCCCGCAGGTTGACGATCTCGACCCCACCGCCGGAGCCGGTGCAGGAGGCCTCGACCGCGTCGGCGGCGACCAGCGCACCGCCGTCGAGCGCCGCGCACAGCCCGCTCAGGTCACCGGGGACCAGCCGGGAGAAGTCGAGCGAGGTGATCGCGCTCAGGTCGATCGGGGAGTCGGCGGTCCCCTCGTTGAGCGCGTCCTGCAACGGGTCGACCACGAACTTGCCGAGGCTGTCGGTGACCTCGTCGAGGTCGACCTGACCGAGCTGGTCGCAGACCGGCGCGAGCTGCTCGCCGAGGTCGACCGGCAGCTGCTCCAGCACACCGCCGCCCACCGCGAGGTCGACCACCCCCGAGGTCGCCCGCCCGTTCTCGGCGCTGACCGCCAGCGCGGACGCCGTCAGCAGCGGGTTGCCGGGCACCTCGGCCAGCGCGTCGGAGACCCGCGCCCCGTCGCGCGAGACCACCTCGGGCAGCGGGTCGAGCGGGATCAGCCCGCTCGCTCCCAGCCCGTAGGCCGAGGACGGCGTACCCGCCGCCGTCGCGGTGGTCACCGTCGAGGTGGTCACCGTCGAGGTGGTCACCGTCGCGGTGGTCACCGTCGCGGCGACCAGGACCAGGGCGCCCACTGCGCCGGCACGACTCTTCTGCATGGCTCACTCCTCGATCCGGGTGTGACCTGCGCAACGACGCGGCCCCGTCGGCGGCGGTGGAACCGGCCGAGGTGTGCGCAAAACGTCGATCCAGACGCCTGGTTCAATGACCGGGTGCTGCACTCCTTCCACCTCGCCGAGCTGCCCCCGGCGGTGTCGGGACGGGCCCTGGTGCGCCCGCCGGCCGCCGTACCGGGGCTGCGGCACGCGGAGTGCCTCGCGATGATGCGCCTCGGCGCCCCCACCGTCTCGCTCGAGCGCTTCCAGGTACGCCGCCTCGCCGTCTTCGCCACCTGGGACGACCCCGACGCCCTCGACCGCTACCTCGACCGCGACCCGCTCGGCCGCCGCCTCGCCGACGGCTGGCACGTGCGCCTGCAGTACCTGCGCCGCTTCGGCCACGTCGCCGCCCTCGGCCCCCTCCCCCAGCGCGCCGGCGACTGGGACCCCGACGAGCCCGCCGTCGCCGTCACCCTGGCCCGCCTCCGGCTCCCCGAGCTCCCCGCTTCCTGCACTGGGGCAAGCCCGTCGAACGCCTCGTCGCCGGCCACCCCGGCACCACCTTCGCCACCGCCGCGATGCGCCCCCCGCGCACCTTCTCGACGTTCTCCATCTGGCGCACCGTCCGCGACATGACCTCGATGGTCCACGGCCGCGACCCGTCGGTCGCCGAGGCCCCAACCCACGCGGTGGCGATGGCCGAGCAGCGCCGGCGCGAGTTCCACCACGAGTCGGCTTTCATGAGATTCCGGCCGTTGTCGGAGCACGGGACGTGGCAGGGGCGCACGCTCCTGCCGTGAGGCTCCCGTCAGGCTGCCGTGAGGGGCTAGGCGGGTGGCCCGTTCCTCCGGACCCTCTGCTTCGCCTTCTCCAGCAGCTCGTCGCGGCGGGCGGCGATGACGAGCCCCGCGACGAGCAGCAGCACCACCGGCCGCGGCGCCTTGCCGTCCTCGACGAGCTCATTGACCCAGGCGAGGAGGCCTCCGGCCAAGGCCGCGACGAGGAACAGGGGCACCAGGTAGCCGGTCACTCCCCCAGCCCGGCGATCCGGCCCGGGCTCGCCGGCGCCGTCTCCTCGTTGACGTAGGCACCCTCGGGGTAGGCGGCGTCGCGGATCGTCACGTGGCGATCCTCTCGTCCCGCACGAGCGCCGCGTCCACCCCCCGCCCCCGAGGCCGTACGACGACCGACAGCACCGCCGCGACCGCGCACAGCGCCGCCCCCGCCCACCACGCGTAGGTGTAGCTGCCGAGGCTGTCCCGGATCACGCCCGCCCCCAGCGCCGCGACGGCCGCGCCGAGCTGGTGCGCGGCGAAGACCCAGCCGAAGACGATGGTCCCGCGCTCGCCGAAGATCTCCCGGCACAGCGTGGCCGTCGGCGGCACGGTCGCGACCCAGTCGAGGCCGTAGATCACGATGAACAGCACCATGCTCGGGTGCACGGTCGAGGCCAGCAGGGACGGCAGCAGGAGCAGGCCGAGGCCGCGGAAGGTGTAGTAGGCCAGCAGCAGGATCCGTGGGTCGAACTTGTCGGTGAGCCAGCCCGACGCGATCGTGCCGACGATGTCGAAGACCCCGACCGCGGCGAGCAGCGCGGCGGCCGTGGTGCTGGACATGCCGTGGTCGTGGGCGGACGGGATGAAGTGGATGCCGATGAGCCCGTTGGTGGTCGCGCCGCAGATGGCGAAGGCGATCGCGAGCGCCCAGAAGGCGCGGTGGCGCGCGGCGTACGTGAGGCCCTCGAGGGCGCGCCGGGTCGCGCCGCCGGCGACGCGCGACGGGGGCGTCCAACCGGGGGCGGCGCCGTAGGGGGTGGCGCCGCGGTCCTCGGGGTAGTCGCGGACCACCCACCACACCACCGGTACGACGGCCAGCGCCGCCGCCGCGATCACCAGCGACGCGGCGCGCCAGCCGGTGTGCTCGGCCAGGCTCGCGACCACCGGCAGGAAGACCAGCTGCCCGGTCGCCGAGCCTGCGGTCAGCACACCCATCACCAGGCCACGGCGGTGCTCGAACCAGCGGTTCGCGATCGTCGCCGCGAGCACCAGCGCCATCGATCCGGTGCCCAGGCCGATCAGGACTCCCCAGCACACCAGCAGCTGCCACGACGCGGTCATCAGCACGCTGCCGCCGGACCCGAGGGCGACGAGGGTGAGCGCGGCGGCGACCACCCGGCGTACGCCGAAGCGGTCCATGAGGGCGGCCGCGAACGGCGCGGTGAGCCCGAACAGCAGCAGGTTGATGCTGACCGCGAGCGACATGACGCTCGTCGACCACCCGAACTCGTCGTGCAGCGGCACCATCAGCGCCCCCGGCGCGGCCCGGAACCCGGCCGCCCCGATCAACGCGAGGAACACCACCGCCGCCACCGCCCACGCCGGGTGCAGGCGGCTGACTTTCTTGAGCGAAGTCACGGCGGGTACGCTAGCACGCATGGCGCTGCGCTCCGACTGGTCGACCGAGCTCTGCCCGGTCCGCCGTTCGCTCGACGTCCTCGGCGACCCGTGGATCCTGCTCATCGTGCGCGACGTCCTCCACGGCGCCGGCCGCTTCGAGCAGCTGCGCGACAACCTCGGCATCTCCGAGGCCGTCCTCAGCCGCCGGCTGCGCACCATGCGCGAGGCCGGCCTGCTCACGACCGTCGACTACGAGCGCGGCGGCCGCACCCGCCGCAAGTACGTCGCCACCGAGGCCGCCGCCGACCTCCTCCCCCTGCTCCAGCACCTGGCCATCTGGGGGGAGCGGCACACCGCCGAGCCCGACGGCGGCGCGCACATGACGCTGCGGCACGAGACCTGCGGGCACGAGACCACGCAGGCCGAGACCTGCTCGGCGTGCGGCGAGGTGCTGCGGCCCGAGGACATGACGTGGGTCAAGCCGTGGCTGGAGTCCGAGCACCGGTTGCGGGCCGCCGGGGGCTGAGCCTCAGGACGCTGCTTCCTCCGCCTCGCCACTCGCGGCGACGAGGTCCAGGTAGCCGCGCGCCTTGTGCAGCCGATCCTGCTGATCCGCTCGATAGGCGTCCCAGCGGCCTTGGTCGGCCGCGAGCGAGCGCTCCTGCAGCTCGGCGAGGATGGCGACGCGACGCTCGACGTACGAGGTCGAGGCGCGGCACGCCGCGTCGGCGATCGCCACCGCGCGCTCCTCCGGGGTGATCGCGGCAGCGCCACCGAGCTCGACGACGGGGTCGAGCGGGTTGGCGTAGTCGTGGCCGGTGTCCGTCATGCACGCCACCCAGTCCGAGATCGCGTCCTGGACCCGCGGGTCGGTGCGCTCGGCCTCCTCGATCTCGGTGACCGCTCGGGACACGAAGCCGGACTCGGCCACCGGGCCCCCGAGGAACGCCTCGGCGTCGCCGACGCAGCCGTCCTTGGGCAGGGTCTTGCCGCCGGGGTCCAGGGGGCGCTCCGAACCGATCGGGAGCCTGCCGTCGAGCAGGTGGGCCGCGGTCGGCGTACCGGGAGGCGTGCGCACCGGGTGGGCGCGGGCGAAGCTCTCGCTCAGCTCGTCGTCGGGGTCGTGGTAACCCCAGCGCGCGGCGCTCGTCGTACCCACCAACCCGAAGCGGTACGGCGAGAACGCCGGCGTCACGCCGACCGCGACCTCCACGTAGGACTCCTGTGTGAAGCGGAGGACGCACTCGTCGACGAGACCGGTGCGAGCTCTGGCGACGGCACGCAGCTCGGCACCGTTCAGCAGGTAGTCGTCGAGCGGGAGGACGATCTCGGAGACATCGGCGAACGGTGCCCCGGAGAGGAGGGCACCGTTCTCGGCCGCCGGATCGGACGCGGTCCGGTCGGCGCCACCGCAGCCGGCCGCAGCGAGACCCGCGGCCACGACGCCGGCGAGGAGAGCGGTCCGCATCGGCCGCCGCTCGCTAGGACACGATCGGCGAACGCGCCGTACAGCCATGAGACACCCCCGCATCGCGATCGTGGGAGCACAGCGAGATCGTCATGCGCCGACCCTCGGGGTACTCCATGTTCAGCTTGTTCCAGCCGTTGCCCGCGCCATCGCTGTCCCAAGCCCGGAGCTGTCTGCTCAACGCGTTGTCGGGATAGCTGAAGGCGGCGCTCCAGCCGTCGGCGTGGGTGTCCTGGAACTCCCAGTTGTCGGTCGACTCGCGAAAGCAGGCCTTGGCCCGGAAGGCCTCGCTCCCACCAGCCACGTGGACGACGACGGCGAGAAGCCCGGGTCGCAGGCCGGGTTCTCCGCATGGACGGCGGAGGCGACGCCGACCAGCGACCCGACCGCGAGCGGCGCGACCAGCCAGGGGATCCGACGCGGGTGCACGGCCGGATCACGTCGTGATCGTCGCTGTGGTGCAGCCATGGTTCACCCCCGTCCCGAAGTCCATCGTGCAGACCCCTGCGGTGATGCCGCCCCGGGCGTAGGCGGAGTTGTGGGCACGCCAGCCGTTGTTGGCGCCGTCGGCGTCCTCGAGCCACAGCCGGCGCGACAGGTCGTTCGACGGCGGCTGGAAGAGGGCGCCATGGCCGTCGCTGTAGGTGTCCTGGAACCGCCAGTTGTCGGTCGCCGCCCGGAAGCACACCTTGGCGCGCACATGATCGCCGAGGACGTGGACGATTGCCGGTGCGAAGCTGCTCGGGCACGCGGGGTTCTCCGCCCGCGCCGGCCCGGCCGGCACGCTCACCGCCGCGGTGGCGGCCAGGACCGCGACGAGCAAGGGGATCGGCGACCTCATCCCCCCCACGATCAGCGAGCCGTCAGCCACGGTCCAGCCTCTCGGGGGTCCCGTGCGCAAAACGTCGCCTCGAGCTCAGAGGCGCTGCACCAGCATCGCCATCCCCATCCCCCCACCGATGCACATCGTCTCGATTCCGAGCTCCTGGTCCCGCTCCCGCAACCCGTGCAGCAGCGTCGTCATGATCCGCGCCCCCGTCATCCCGAACGGGTGACCGAGCGCGATCGCCCCACCGAACGGGTTGAGCTGGCGGTCGATGTCGATGCCGAGGGCGTCGACGACGGCGAGGACCTGGGCGGCGAACGCCTCGTTGAGCTCGACGATGTCGATGTCGCCGATGGTGTGGCCGGTGGTGGCGAGGAGCTTCTCGACGGCGGCGACCGGCCCCACCCCCATGTACGACGGCTCGAGCCCGGTCACCGTCGACGCGACGATCCGGGCGAGAGGTGCCAGGCCGAGCGAGGCGGCGCGGCGGGCGGACATGACGGCGACGGCGGCGGCGCCGTCGTTGAGGGGGCAGGAGTTGCCGGCGGTGACGGTGGCGTCGGGGCCGAGGACGGGGGCGAGGGCGGCGAGCGACTCGACCGTGGTGCCGGGGCGGGGGCAGTCGTCCTCGGTGACGAGGGTCCCGTCCGCGCCCGGGTACGGCGTGATCTCGGCCGCGAAGAAGCCGTCGGCGCGCGCGGTGGCCGCCCGGGCCTGCGAGAGCGTCGCGAGCTCGTCCATCCGCCGGCGGGTGATGGCGTGGCGGGCCGCGACGTTCTCGGCCGTCTGGAGCATCGAGGCGAAGAGGTCGGTGACGAAGCCGTCGGCGGCGGGGTCGGCGAGGCGGGGGTTGAGCTCGTCGTACCCGAGGGGGACGGAGACCTTCGAGACGCTCTCGACGCCGCCGGCCACGACGACGTCCGCCTCGCCGGCGGCAATGGAGTGCGCGGCGGAGCGGATCGCCTGGAGGGACGACGCGCAGGCGCGGCTCACGGTCAGGCCGGGCACCGACTCCGGCAGGCCGGCGAGCAGACCCACCGCGCGGCCGATCCCGAAGCCCTGCTGGCCCTCGGGCACCGCGCAGCCGATGACGACGTCGTCGACCTCGGCCGGGTCGAGCCCGGGGAGCTGGTCGAGCAGCGCGCGGACCACGAAGCCGCCGAGGTCGTCGGGACGGGCGTCGCGCAGGGATCCCTTGTGGGCGCGGCCGATCGGCGTCCGTGCCGTCGCGACGACGACGACGTCGTCGGGCGAGAGGCGGGTCATCCCAGCGGACCCCCGGCCACGTAGAGGACCTGGCCGGAGACGTAGCCCGCCCCCTCGCTCACCAGGTACGACGTCGCGTGCGCCACGTCCTCGGGCTGCCCGACCCGGCGGACCGGGATCTGGTCGGCGTACTTGGCGACGAAGTCGTCGAACGCGAAGCCCATCCGCTCGGCGGTGGCGACGGTCATCTCGGTCTGGATGAAGCCGGGCGCGATCGCGTTGACCGTGACCCCCGAGGGGCCGAGCTCGATCGCGAGCGTCTTGGTCAGGCCCTGGAGACCGGCCTTGGCCGAGGAGTAGTTGGCCTGGCCGCGGTTGCCGAGGGCCGAGCCGCTCGACATGTTCACCACGCGGCCCGAGCC
The DNA here is from genome assembly GCF_018831735.1 of Pimelobacter sp. 30-1. Lineage (NCBI taxonomy): Bacteria > Bacillati > Actinomycetota > Actinomycetes > Propionibacteriales > Nocardioidaceae > Pimelobacter > Pimelobacter sp. 30-1. The sequence goes on along the minus strand of NZ_NHTS01000001.1, from coordinate 124,449 downwards.
CGCCTCGCGCATGGCCGGCAGGCACGCCTGGGTCATCAGGAAGGCGCCCCGCAGGTGCACCCCCATGACGGCCTCCCAGTCGTCGAGCGACATCTTGTGGAGCAGGTTGTCGCGGATGATGCCGGCGTTGTTGACCAGCACCGTGGGGGCGCCGAGCTCGGCGGTGACCCGCGCGACGGCGGCGGTGACGGCGTCCGGGTCGGCCACGTCGGCGCCGACGGCGATCGCCCGGCCGCCCGCCGTACGGATGGCGGCGACGGCGACCCCGCAGGCCCCTTCGTCGAGGTCGACGAGCGCGACGGCGAGGCCGTCGGCGGCGAGGCGTTCGGCGATCGCGCGGCCGATGCCGCGGGCGGCTCCGGTGACGACGGCGGTGCGCTGGTCAGCCATGGGTGGCGGTCTCCTTCAGGTAGCGGTCGCGCAGCTGGCGCTTGTAGAGCTTTCCGGCGGGTGAGCGGGGCATCACGTCGATGACGTCGACGGTGCGGGGCACCTTGTGCCGGGCGAGCCGGTCGCGCACGAAGGCGCGGATCTCCTCGGCGATCGACGCCTCGTCCGGTCCGGCGGCGGCCGGGTCGAGCTCGACGACCGCCTTGACCTCCTCGCCGAACTCCTCGTTCGGTACGCCGAACACGGCGACGTCGAGCACCGCCGGGTGCGCGGAGATGACGTCCTCGATCTCCTGCGGCGAGATGTTCACGCCGCCGGAGATGATCATGTAGTCGGTGCGGTCGGTCAGGTAGAGGTAGCCGTCGGCGTCGAGATGACCGACGTCCCCGAGCGTGCTCCAGTCGCGGTGCACGGGATGCCGGGTGGAGTCGGTCTTGTCCGGCTCACCGTGGTACTCGAACGCCGGCAGCCCGCCCGGGGTCTCGAAGTAGACGACCCCGTCCTGACCGGTCGGCAGCTCCGTCCCGTCGGGACCGCAGATGTGGATGACGGCGTTGCCGAAGGCCCGACCGACCGAGCCGGGGTGGGCGAGCCACTCCTGCGAGGTGATCACGGTGGAGCCGTTGTCCTCGCTGCCGGCGTAGTACTCCATGATCACCGGGCCCCACCAGTCGATCATCGACCGCTTCACCGGCACCGGGCACGGGCTGGCGCCGTGCATCGCGAACCTCAGCGACGACAGGTCGGCCGCCGCGCGCTCGGCCTCGGGCAGGCGCAGCAACCGCACGAACATCGTCGGTACGACGAGCGCGTGCGTCGCCGCGTAGCGCTCGATCGCGGCGAGGAAGGCCGACGCGTCGAAGCGCTCCATCAGCACGAGCGTGCCGCCCAGGCCGAGCACCGCGCTCGCGAACGAGTTCGGCGCGGCGTGGTAGAGCGGGGCCGGGCTGAGGTTGATGGTGCCGGTCCCGACGTCGTACGCCGTGCGGGCGAACTCGAGCAGGGGGACGTTGCCCTCGGCGTAGGTGCGCGGCGCGAGTGGGCGCTTGATCCCCTTGGGCCGGCCGGTGCTGCCGGAGCTGTAGACCATCGAGGCGCCGAGGACGTCCTCGTCGACCGGCTCGGCGGGGTGGCGCGCGAGGACGGTGGCCAGCTCTTCGAAGCCGGGCAGGGCGACGTCGAGGCTGATCCGCAGCGGCAGGTCGAGGTCGGCCAGTCCGGCGGCGAGCACGTCGAGGCGACCGTCGACGACGACCGCCCGGGCGCCGCAGTTCTCGACGATGAAGCGGGCCTCGGCGTCGGTCAGGTAGGTGTTGATCGGCGTGTAGTAGAGCCCCGCGCGCATCGCGGCCCAGTAGGCGACCGGGTTGCGCAGGTGGTTGGCGACCGCCGAGGCGACGTGGTCGCCGGGCCGCAGCCCGGCCGCACGGAAGGCCTGCGCGAGCTGCATCGACTCCCGGTCGAGCTCGGCGTAGGTGAGCGTGGCGCCGGTCTCGGCCAGGATCACCGCGGGCTTGTCGGGATGGCGCGCCGCATGCGTGCTCGGGTTGCTCATAGCGGCATGCTAACTACAACAGCGACATCAAGGAAGAGGCGCCCGAAAACTCGCCGTTGTCACGCCATGCCGCCGCTTCACTATGTGGTAGACAGTGACTCGACGAGCCGCTTCAATGGCACCATGAGGCTTGCCCTGACCCCCGAGCTCGCCGCCTTCCGCGAGGAGATGCGCGAGTTCTTCGAGACCCAGGTGCCCTGGGAGCTCCGCGAGCCGGTGGCGCACGGCGCCCCGCTCGACCGTGACGTGATCGTCGAGACGCACCGGATCCTGCACCGGGCCGGCCTCGCCGTCCCGGACTGGCCGGTCGCCTGGGGCGGCCGCGACTGGACCCCGCTGCAGCACCACCTGTGGGCCGAGGAGATGCACCGCGCCGCGGTCTTCCCGCCGCTGAGCTCCAACACCGGGCTCGTCGGTCCGGTCATCGCGGCCTTCGGCACGGAGGAGCAGAAGCGGCGCTTCCTGCCGCCCACCGCGGCACTGGACATGTTCTGGTGCCAGGGCTTCTCCGAGCCCGACGCCGGCTCGGACCTCGCTGCGCTGCGCACGACCGCGATCCGCGACGGCGACGAGTACGTCGTCAACGGCCAGAAGACGTGGACCAGCCTCGCGCACTGGGCGGACTGGATCTTCTGCCTGGTCCGCACCGACCCGGACGCCCCCAAGCGCCAGCAGGGCATCTCGTTCCTGCTCGTCGACCTCGCGACGCCGGGCATCACCGTGCGGCCGATCCGGATGATCGACGGCGAGGCCGAGGTCAACGAGGTGTTCTTCGACGACGTACGGGTGCCGGCCGACCAGCTCGTCGGCACCCCCAACGAGGGCTGGTCCTACGCGAAGTTCCTGCTCGGCAACGAGCGGGTCAACGTGGCCCAGATCGGCGCGACCAAGCTCCGCCTGGCCCTGGCCAAGGAGCACGCGCTCGCCCGCCAGGACGACGGCAGCCGGCTCGTCGACGACCCGCTGCTCGCCGTACGGATCGCGGAGGCGGAGACCTCGCTCGCCGCGCTCGAGCTGACCGCGCTGCGCGTGGCCGCCGGGTCGAGCGACGGGCGCCCGCAGCCGGCGTCCTCGGTGCTCAAGCTGCACGGGACGCACCTGCAGCAGCAGGTGTCCGAGCTGGTCATGGACCTCGCCGGGCCCGGCTCCGTCGCCACCGGCGACCTCGCCGAACGCACCGGCGCGGCCGCCTGGGAGCGCCGCTCCGCGCTGCAGTACCTCAACCTGCGCAAGGTCTCGATCTACGGCGGAGCCAACGAGATCCAGCGCACGATCATCGCCTCGAACGTGCTGGGACTCTGACATGGACCTGACCCTCTCCCCCGAGCAGACCGACCTCGGCGACGCCGTCGCCCGCATGCTCGCCACCACCGCCGCCACCACCGACCCGTGGGCCGGCCTCGCCGAGATGGGCCTGCTCGGGCTCGACCTCCCCGAGGAGCACGGCGGCGCGGGCGGCACCTTCGCCGACGTCTCCGTCGTCGCCCGCGCGCTCGGTCGCGCCGGCGCCCGGACGCCGTACGTCGAGGGGGTGATCGGCGGCCACCTCGCCCCCCGGCTCGACGGACTCGTCGTCCTCGCGCACGACGAGCCCGGCCGCCGCTGGAAGCCCGGCGCCGGCGTCCACGCCGAGCCCGATACCGACGCCGACGGGACGACCTGGCGGCTCACCGGCACCAAGGAGCCAGTGCCGCACGGCGGCGCCGCCGACCACCTCGTCGTCTCCGCGACCGGCCCCGAGGGCCTGGCCCTGTTCGTCGTCGCCCCGAGCGACGCCGCGATCCACACCTACGCCTCGCACGACCGCTCCCCGACGGCGCGGATCGACCTCGACCGCACGCCCGCCGCGCTGCTGGCCGGGCCGGACCAGGCCGCCGCGCTGCTCGTCGAGGCGAGCGTCCGCGCCGTCACGGCGTACGGCGCCGAGGCGCTCGGCGCGATGGAGGAGGCGCTCGACCGGACGGTCGACTACCTGCGGACCCGGCGCCAGTTCGGCGTACCGCTCGCGTCGTTCCAGGCGCTGACCCACCGCGCCGCCGACGCGTACGTCGCGCTCGAGCTCGCCCGCAGCACCGTGCTCTACGGCACCGCCTGCCTCACCGAGGGCGTCGTCGACCCCGCCGTGGCCTCGCGGATCAAGGTCCAGACCGGGCGCGCCGGGCGGCTCATCGGCCAGGAGGCGATCCAGCTGCACGGCGGGATCGGCGTCACCGACGAGCACGGCATCGGCTACTTCACCGCGCGGCTCGAGGTCATCGAGCACCTGTGGGGGGACACCGGCTTCCACCTGCAGCGCCTCGCCGCCGGCCTGGGCGACCACCGCGCGGTCGACCTGCTCCCCTAGCTCCACGAAGCACGCCGGTTGCCGGCACGAAGTACGGGGGTTGCTGGACCGAGATCCGAGCACGACTCGTACTTCGCACCAGCAACCCCCGCACTTCGCGGAGTGGGAAGGGCCCCGCTGCCGATCGGCAGCGGGGCCCTTCTCGTGGGGGTGGGATGAGGTCAGGGCCTCACTTGGTGGGGACGACGTCCCCGGCGGAGACGAAGCGCTTCTCGGCCGTGCTCCACGAGATCGGCTCGAAGCCGTTCACGCCGGCGGGCCGGTCGGCGGCGCTGACCCAGTTGATGCCGTTGATCAGGATCGGCGCGGCGTAGTCCTGGTCGCGGGCGGCCTCGATGATGCCGAGCTGGCTCAGGCCGGCGTCGGAGTCGGCGGCCTGCTGCAGCGTGTTGACCAGCAGGTCGGCCTGGAGCCAGCCGGCGACGGTGATCGAGTTCGACGGGTCGTCGGCGTCGCCGAGGGCGGCGAGGTACTCCTTGACCGCGGCGTCGTCCTTGAGCGCCGGGTCGGCCGGGTCCTTGTAGTAGCGCAGGATCGTGACGCCGTCGGCAGCGTCACCGGAGGCGAGGTACTCCGCCGCGTTGGCGCAGTTGCTGGCCGCGACGACGAGCTCGGGCTCGTAGCCGATCCGGCCGCGGGCGGTGTCGAACGCACCGCAGGTGCCGACCACGCCGGCGTGGTAGACGACCGTGGCGCCGGCCTCCTTGAGCGCGGTCGCCGCCGCGTTGGGGTCGGTGTCGGAGGTGACGAGCTTGATGTCGAGACCGGCCTCCTTGGCGGCCTCCTGGAAGGCCTCGCTCTGGGCCTTGCCGCTGGCGGTCTCGTTCTCGGCGACACCGACGACGGCGTCCGGCACCTTCTCCTGGATCAGGTGCACGAGGACCGAGGTCTCCGCGGCGGCCGACGGGAGGAACTGCACCGTCCACGGGTAGTTCTTCATGTCGAGGTACTTCGGGTCGCTCGAGCTCGGGTAGAGCAGCGGCACGCAGGCGGCGTTCTGGTCGTCGGCCATCGCGCCGACCTGACCGGCACCGAAGGTGTTGAGGATGTCGACGTCCATCTTCTCGATGAACTGGGTGACGTTGGCCTTCGCCTTGTCCGGCGAGAACGCGTCGTCCAGGTACTCGATCTTGATCGGGACGCCGTCGATGCCACCCGCGGCGTTCGCGGCCTCGATGCGGGCCTTGAAGCCCCGCGAGGAGACCTCGACGACACCGGCGACCGGCCCGGAGAGGGGCGCGCTGTAGCCGAGGGTGATCTGGTCCTTGATCTCCTTCTTGACCGCAGCCGGGTCCGGGCAGTCGTCGAGGTTGACGCCTCCGGCCGAGCTGCTGCCGTCATCGTCGCTCGCGGCGCTGTTGCACGCGGTGAGCGCGAGGCAGAGGGCCAGGCCCGAGGCGGCCGCGAGGGAGCGGGCTCGGGATCGCTTGAGTGCGGTCATTGCACTGCCTTTCTGGTTTCCGGTGTTCATGGAGCGAGGACGGATCCGCGCTCGGGTTCTGCGGAGGAGGCGACCGGCCCGGAGGGGGCCGGCGGCGCGGTGCGCGGCCGAGCCGCGCGCACCACGACGAACTTGTTGACCAGCGACCCGAGCGCGCCGGCGATGCCCGAGGGGGCGAGGAAGATGACCAGCAGGAGGATCACGGCGAAGAGCACCGCGGAGCCCTGGCCCTGCCCGATCGACGAGGTGTAGTACGGGATGTAGACGACGCACGCGGCGCCGATGAGCGGCCCGAAGATGGTCCGCTCGCCACCGATGACGAGGCCGATGAGCAGCGTGATGCCGGCCATCAGGGTGAACGACCCCTCGGCGAACAGCGTGCCCATGTAGATCGCGAACAGCGCACCCGCGGCACCGGTGATGCCGCCGGAGAGGCCGAACATCAGCGTCTTGACGACCGCGATGTTGATGCCGGACGACGACGCGGCGATCTCGTTCTCGCGCACCGCCGCCATCGCCAGGCCGTAGCGGCTGCGGGTCAGGCAGTGCGTCGCGTAGAGCGTCAGGGCGAGCACGACGACGCCGAGCCAGTAGAGCCACTGGTCCTTCTCGCCGAGCGTGAAGCCCGACCACTCCGGCGGACGCATCGACAGCCGCGGGATGTTCATGCCGCTCGATCCGCCGGTGAGCCCGTCGAAGCGCGCCACCAGCTCGGGGAACGCGACGGCGAACGCCAGCGTGACCATCGCGAGGTAGAGCCCCTTGATGCGCAGCGCGGGCAGGCCGACCAGCAGGCCGGCGACCAGGCAGACACCGAACGCCGCGGGGATGGTCGCCCACGGCTCCCAGCCCTGGTGCACGACGAGGATGCCGGTCGTGAAGGCGCCCATGCCGAGGAAGGCCGAGTGACCCACCGAGAGCAGACCGACGTACCCCGTCGCGACGTTGAGCCCCGCGATGGCGACGGCGTAGATCATGAACCGGGTGACCTGACCCTGCTCGAACGGCTCGAGACCGCTGCCCCACAGGGCGGCGACGACACCGACGAACACGACGGCGAGGAGGATCGCGCGGTACGACGTGGTGCCGCGCTCGACGATGACAGGGAGTTTCATACCCGCTCCAGACGACGGGCGCCGAAGAGGCCGGTGGGCTTCACCAGCAGCACGGCGACGATGACGACGAGGGCCGAGGTCAGCGACATCGAGCCGCCGAGGAACGTGACGTAGCCGTTGACCATGGCGAGCCCGATGCCCAGCGCCAGGCCGCCGACGACGGCGCCCTTGATGCTGTCGAGCCCTCCCAGGAGGGCCGCGGCGGTCGCGAAGATCAGGACCGGGAACATCGACGAGAGGCCGAGCTGCCCCGGCGGGACGAGCGGGACGAGCAGCGGTCCCGCCAGTGCGCCGACCGCGGCCGACATGCCCCACGAGAGCGTGAGGACCCGTCCGACCCGGACGCCGCACAGGGCAGCGGAGTCGGGGTTGGTGGCCACCGCGCGCATCTGCAGGCCGATGCTCGTCTTGTTGAAGAACAGCGTCAGCCCGGCGACGACCGCGGCCATGATCGCGACGATGAGGATCGTGTCGTAGTGCAGGCGGGCGCCGGCGATCTCGAGGTAGGTGTCCTCACCCGACGGCAGCATCCGCGGGAACGGCTTCTCGTCCGATCCCCAGATCCAGCCGCTCAGCCCGTTGAGGCCGGTGAACAGGGCCAGTCCGACGATGAGCACCGCCGTCTCGTCCCGCTTGCGCACGGGGCGGACCAGCCAGCGCTCGGCCAGCGCTCCCATCAGGAAGCCGATCAGGATGGCCGGGACGACGGCCACCCAGATGTTGACGCCCTTGCCCGCCAGCCACCAGGTGACGTACGACGTGAAGAGCGCGAACTCGCCCTGGGCGAAGTTGATGGTCGACGAGCTGCGGAAGACCATCACCAGGCACAGTGCGATCAGGACGTACACCGCCCCGGACGTGGTGCCCGCGAACAGTCGCGACAAGAAGATGTCCATGGGTTCCTTCCTCAGTAGCCCAGGTACGCGGCACGGATGCTGTTGTCGTCACGGAAGGACTCCGCGGAGCCGCTCGCGCTGACCTCGCCGACCTCGAGCAGGTAGACCCGCGAGGCGATCTCCAGCGCCAGCTCGGCGTTCTGCTCGACGAGGAGCAGGGCGGTGCCGAGGTCGCGGTTGACCTCGGCGAGCGTCACGAAGAGCTCCTGCACGACGACGGGCGCGAGGCCCAGGCTGATCTCGTCGCACAGCAGCAGGCGGGGCCGGCTCATCATCGCCCGCGCCACGGCGAGCATCTGCTGCTCGCCGCCCGAGAGCGTGCCGGCGACCTGGTCGCGCCGCTCGGCCAGCCGCGGGAAGACGGTGAACCAGCGGTCGATGTCGGTCGCGACGTCGGCCTTGTCCTTGCGGGTGACCGCGCCGAGGCGCAGGTTGTCCATCACCGACAGGGCGGTGAGCGTGCCCCGGCCCTGGGGCACGAGGCTGATGCCCTTCGCGAGCATCACGTCGGGACGGGCGTTGCGCACGGGCGTCCCGTCGACGACGAGCTGGCCGCCGGTGATCGGGAGCTGGCCGGAGAGCGCGCTCAGCAGCGTCGACTTGCCGGCGCCGTTGGCGCCGAGGACGACGACCACCTCGCCGGGGTCGACGCTGACGGAGACCTCGCGCAGGACGGTCAGGCCGCCGTACCCGGCGACGAGGTCGCGGGACTCGAGGACGGCGCTCATGCCGCCCGCCCCAGGTACGCCGCGATGACGGCCGGGTCGCGCTGGACCTCCGCCGGAGCACCGTCGGCGATCGTGGCGCCGTGGTCCATCGCGACGACGTGGTCGGAAACGCCCATCACCAGGCCCATGTGGTGCTCGACCAGCAGCGCGCTGAAGCCGAGCTCGTCGCGCAGCTCACGGATCAGGCCGCCGAGCTCGGCGACCTCCGCGTGGGTCAGGCCGCCGGCCGGCTCGTCGAGCAGCAGCAGCCGCGGGCGGCTGAGCAGCGCCCGGGCCAGCTCGACGCGCTTGAGCGTGCCGAAGGGCAGGCCCCGCGCGGGGTGGTGGGCGACGTCGACGAGGTCGAAGCGCTCCAGCAGGCCCCAGGCCTCGCCCTCGATCGCCCGGGTACGACGCAGCGAGCCCGGCCAGCCGACGAGCGACGGCAGCAGGTGCGGCACGGCCCGCGCGTGGGCGCCGACGACGACATTCTCGAGGACGGTGCGCGAGGGCCACAACGCGAGGTTCTGGAAGGTCCGGGCCACCCCCGCCCGGACGACCTGGTGCCGGCGCAGGGCCAGGAGGTCGCGGTCGTCGTACGTGATGGTGCCGGCGCTGGGCTGGTACACCCGCGTCACGCAGTTGAACAGCGAGGTCTTGCCCGCGCCGTTGGGCCCGATCAGGCCGCAGATCTCGTTGTCCCCGACCGAGAAGGTGACCTCGTCGAGTGCGGTGAGTCCTCCGAACCGGAGCACCACGCCTTCCACCCTCAGCATCAGATGTACCTTTCCTAGCCGAATCTTTCGTGCTTCCATCAGGCCCGAGAAGGCTGTGACCCCGATCACCAATCATCGGGATGGAGACACTATGTCGGCGGGAGAGTCACTCCGTCAATAGAAGTGATGGCGCATCTTCTGTAACTTTCACTAACGATGTAGCGTCACTCCCCGTGACACCAACCGAGAGAGACCGCGACACCGAGGACGCCGCCGAGGTGTCGCCGCTCGGTACGGCGCTCGCGCTGCTCGGCGACATGTGGACGCTGCGCATCGTGATGCTCGTCTTCTCCGGGCGCCGCCGGTTCCAGGACATCCGGACGTCGCTGGCGATCTCCGACCCGGTGCTCTCGCGCCGGCTCACCGTGCTCATCGAGCACGAGATCCTCTACACCGAGGAGTACCAGCAGAACCCGCCCCGCAAGGAGTACCTGCTCACCGAGTCCGGCCGCGCGCTGTGGCCGATCCTGGTCGCGCTGTGGGTCTGGGACCGGCGCTGGGCGGGCCACGAGCACCGCGACGCCCACATGCACCTGCGGCACCTGCCCTGCGGGCACCTGACCCGTCCCGTGTTCGGCTGCGCGGTGTGCGGCGCCATCGGCGTCGGCATCCGCGACACCACGGGCCGCGTCGACGAGCGGCTGCACGTCGACACCCACCAGAAGCGCTCGCGCCGCTCGCCGTCGATGACGACGCCGATCGACGCCACCGGCGTGCTGGGCGACCGCTGGTCGACGTTCCTGCTCTCCGACGCGTTCACCGGGTCGCGCCGGTTCAACGACTTCCAGACCAAGCTGCAGATCTCGCCGGTCACGCTGACCCAGCGGCTCAACCTCTTCGTCGAGGGCGGGCTGATGTCGCAGGACGCGATCGAGGGCAGCAAGCGCACGGAGTACCGGCTGACGCCCAAGGCGCTGGACTTCTGGGAGGTCACCACCACCATCAACCACTGGGCGCAGCGCTGGGTGGCGACCGACGGTCACTCGGGCCTGTCGCTCACCCACACCACCTGCGAGGCGGAGCTGGTCCCGCAATACACGTGCAACGCCTGCAACGGCGTGATCGAGCGGGACCAGATCCGCTTCGAGGGCGCGATCAGCGACCTGTGAACCGCGCCGGGCGTCGCTCGAAGAACGCGGCGACGCCCTCGCGGTGGTCCTCGGACTGCTCGCACTCGGTGAGCGCGACGACGTGCGCCTGGAGGTGCTCGTCGCGGGTGCGCGAGGAGCCCTCGTTGATGAGCGCCTTGGCCCGGCGCAGCGCGAACGGCGACCCGGACGACACCGCCAGTGCGAGCTCGCGTGCCGCCTGCGGCAGCTGGTCGGGCTCGACGACGTCCAGCACGAAGCCGATGTCGCGGGCCTGGTCGGCGTCGATGAACTCACCCGAGAAGATCAGCCGCTTCGCCCACTGGGCACCGATCAGCTGCGGCAGCACCCACGTGCCGACGCCCTGGTCGGGGATCAGCCCGCGCTGCACGAAGATCCACGAGAAGCGGGCGCGCGTCGAGGCGATCCGGAAGTCGGCCTGGGTCGCGAACTCCACGGCGACGCCCGCGCACGGGCCGTCGACGGCGGCGATCACCGGCTTGGTGCACGACCAGAGGAACCAGTGCCGGCCGTCGGAGTGCTCGCCGCGGTCCTCGGGCCGGGTCTCGGTCTCGACCTTCTCAAGCTGGCTCAGGTCGGTGCCGGCCGAGAACTGGCCGGGGACGCCGGTCAGCACGATCGCGCGGACCTCGGGGTCCGCCTCGGCCCGGGCGACGCCGTCGCGGATGGCGTCGTACATGACGTAGGAGAGGGCGTTGCGCTTCTCCGGGCGGTCGATGGTGATGGTGGCGACGCCCTCGTCGACGTCGTAGTGGACGTGCTCGCTCATGCGTTCTCTCCCTGCCGGGGCACGAGGGTGAAGCGGACGCCGCACAGCTCGATGGTCTCGCCCGCGCGGGCGGGATCGAGGGCGACCAGGTCGACGGCGACCAGGCCGCGCGGGCCCTCACCGGAGGCGACGAACCGCAGCTCTTCGCCGGGCAGGCGCAGGACGGCGTCCTCGCCCACCTCGATGCCGAGCATGGTGGCCCAGTTTGCCGCTACCTGCTGGGGATCCGGGGTCGCGATGGTGCAGGCGACGATGTCGCCGCCCGGCCCCTGCGCCTTGTTCTCGAAGATCCCGGGCGCGAAGTGCCAGGTGTCGGCCGGCTCGACCTGGTCGAGCTCGGCGAGCGTGCCGAGGTGCTTGGGGTGCCACTGGCTGATCCGGTGTCCGTCGTAGTCCTGGTGGATCACCGGCGTCACGCCGATCCCGGCCGCCGTGTCGACGACACCCTGCAGGTCGTCCACCTGGACGACGGCCATGTAGCCGCCGTCGCCGTTGCGCCGCACCAGCTGGCCGAACGACGACTCGGGGTCGAGCGGCGCGACGATCTCGACGAAGGTGTCGGCCAGGGTGAGCACCTCGTGCTCGAAGCCGAGCTTGGCCATCTCGTCGACGTCGCGGACGCCGGGACCGAAGCCGAGGACGTCGCGCGCGCGGGTGAGCGCGGCGTCGAGGTCGGCGGTGATCAGGACGACCTGCCGCAGGCGGGGGTGGGACATCAGGAGGTGCTCCGTTCCGGCGTGGAGGGGGTGGGAGTCGGCTGCAGACGGGTGCGCAGCTCGCGCTTGAGGACCTTGCCGATCGCGTTGCGGGGCAGGGCGTCGACGATCTCGAGGCGCTCGGGCCACTTGAACTTCGCCACGTCCGCGGCGCGCACGACGGCGATGACGTCGTCGAGCGTGAGGGGCTCGTCCGCCGCGGGGCCGGCCGGGACGACGTACACGCAGAGGCGCTCGCCGAGGTCGGGGTCGGGCATGCCGACGGCGGCGACCTCCGCGATGCGCGGATCGGCGACGAGGAGGTTCTCGATCTCGGCGGCCGAGATCTTGAAGCCGCCGCGGATCACCAGGTCCTTGGCGCGATCGACGTGCACCAGCAGGTCGGCGCTCTCGGCGCTGATCTCGAAGACGTCGCCGGTGCAGAACCAGCCGTCCTCGTCGAAGCCCTCGCGCTCGCGGCCCAGGTAGCCGGAGAAGATCGCCGGGCCCTGGAGCCGCAGCTCGCCGGCCTGTCCCGGCGCGGTGACCTCCTCGCCGGTGGTCAGGTCGACCAGGCGGCTGCGCATCGCCGCGGCGACCGCCGTCCGGTAGGGCATGCCGGGCACGCCGTAGCGCGGGAAGAGCCGCCCGCGCTGGGCGGGATGGGGCACCGTCTCGGGCTCGGCGAAGAGCATGCCGCCCTCGTTGGAGCCGAACAGGTTGAGCACCTCGACCCCGCGACCACGCTCCCAGGCGTCGATCATCCAGCCCGACAGGGGAGCCGAGCCGGACGAGACCGCCCGCAGCGTCGACAGGTCACGGTCGGGCGCGCCGTCGGAGACCAGTGCGTTGAGCACCGGCGGCGGCGCGCACGTGTAGGTCACTCCGTGCCGCTCGACCTGCTCGCAGAAGGTCGCGATGTCGAAGGGGTGGTGCTGGACGAGGAAGGTCCCGTGCAGCAGCCACGGCAGGAACATGCCGGCCAGACCGCCGCCGTTGACCATGGGGAACGGGTTGAGCAGGACGTCGTCCCCGGTGAGGCGGGGGGACTGCGAGGTCGCGGTGCCGAGAACCTCCCAGTCGCCGTACCCGCGGGGGACGCCCTTGGGCAGGCCCTCCGTGCCGGAGGTCCACACGATGGTGACCAGGTCGGCGGAGGTGAGGTCGAGGCTCGCGGCATAGGCGTCGGCCTGGTCGCGCTGGGCCGCGGTGGGCGCGATGTCGTCGATGGTGACGACATCGGCGACGAGCTCACGGGCCTCGGCGGCGAGCGGACGGCCGACCGCCTGGTCGGCGGTCACGAAGACCTCGGCGCCGGCCAGGGCGCACATGCGCTCCAGCTCGTGGCGGCGGTACTGCACCGGGAAGGGCGAGACCACCGCGCCCAGGCGGGCGATCGCGACCATGGCGATCGGCAGCTCGACGCAGTTGGGGAGCTGGACGGCGACGACGCTGCCGCGTCGTACGCCGTGGGCGTGGAGGACCGCCGCCAGGTCACGGACCTCGTCGGCCACCTCCCCCCAGGTCAGCTCGCGCGGCGGGCCGGGCAGGAACGCCGTGCGGTTGACCGGGTCGGCCAAGGACGGGCGCTCGGGGCGCTCGCGCGCCCAGCGCTCGACCTGCCCGCTCCAGGTCACGCCGGTCCACCAGCCGTCGGCGACGAACGCGGCACGTCGGTCCTCGTCGTAGAGCTCCACGGTCGCAGTCTACGATCGGAGGCGCGGAACTACTAGATCGAAAGTGACAGAAATCTTGTCTGTACGAGGCTCTGGCGCTTCTCGGCGTGATGTAGGTACGTTTTCGACAGCACCAGATCGGAGAGCCAGATGACCGACGTACTCGTCGCGCCCACCCGGGCCGGCGTCGCCCAGGTGACCCTCAACCGGCCCGAGCGGCACAACGCGTGGACCGTCGGGATGCAGGCGGCGTACTTCGCCGCGCTCGAGCAGCTCGCGGCCGACCCCGACGTACGCGTCATCGTGGTGACCGGCGCGGGCGGTACGTTCTGCCCGGGCGCCGACACGGAGGCGCTCAGCCGCTACTCCGAGACCGGTACGACCAACCCCGCGATGGCGCTCATCGAGCAGCCCGAGTGGTACCCGGCGCTCGTCCCGAAGCCGATCATCGCCGCGATCAGCGGCATGTGCGCGGGCGTCGGCCTGGCCCAGGCCCTGCTCTGCGACCTGCGGATCGCCGCGCCCGACACCCGCTTCACCACCGCCTTCGCCAAGCGCGCCCTGCCCCCCATGCACGGCATGGTGCCGCTGCTGACCCGGGTCGCCGGCGACGCCGCGGCCGCCTCGCTGCTGCTCACCGCCCGTACCTTCCACGGCGACGAGGCGCTCCGGCTGGGCGTGGTGACCGAGGTCAGCGACGCGCCGCTGGAGCGCGCGACCGAGCTCGCCGAGCAGATCGCGGCGACGTGCGCGCCGACGTCCCTCATGACCATCAAGCAGGCCCTCGTCGCGCCCTGGCTCGCCCAGGTCGAGGACGCGGTCACCACCGTCGACGCGACGCTCGACGCCGTCCTCGGCTCCGCGGAGTTCCGCGAGGGCCTCGACAGCCTGCTCGAACGACGTCCCCCGGCCTTCCCCGGCCTGCGGATCGACCCCACCCACTGAGACGAGGCACCACCCATGACCCCCTTCGACCACCTCCGGCTCCCCGTCGTCGCGGCGCCGATGTTCCTGATCTCCGGCCCCGACCTCGTCGTCGCCGCCTGCCGCTCCGGCGTGATCGGCTCGTTCCCGAGCCCGAACTGCCGCACCGTCGAGGACCTCGACACCTGGATGGGCACGATCACCGACCAGCTCGACGGCACCGACAGCGCCCCGTGGGCGCTCAACCTGGTCACCCACCGCACCAACACCCGTCTGGCCGAGGACCTCCGCCTCGTCGCGGAGTACAAGCCCTCCCTGGTCATCACCGCCCTCGGCTCCCCGATCCCCGCGATCGAGACGGTCAAGGAGTACGGCGGCACCGTCATCGCCGACGTCGTCAACATCAACCTCGCCCGCAAGGCCGTCGCCGCCGGTGCCGACGGCCTCGCCTGCGTCTCCGCCGGCGCCGGCGGCCACACCGGGATGATGTCGCCCTTCGCGTTCATCTCCGCGGTCCGCGAGTTCTTCGACGGCCTCGTCACCGTCGGCGGCGGCATCACCGACGGCGCCGGCATCGCGGGCGCCGTCGCCGCCGGCGCGGACCTCGTCTACATGGGCACCCGCTTCCTCGCGACCGCCGAGAGCCTCGCCCCCGAGGAGTACAAGCAGATGGTCGTCGAGCACGGCCCCGACGACCTGATCGTCACCGACGGCATCACCGGTACGCCGGCGTCCTGGCTGCGCCCGAGCCTCCTCGCCAACGGCATCGACCCCGACACCCTGGTCAAGCCCACCGCCCGCGACTACGACTCGTCGTCCGGCAACGCGACCCGCTGGAAGGACCTCTGGGCCGCCGGCCAGGGCCTCCAGACCATCCGCTCCATCGACCCCGTCGCCGACGTCGTCGACCGCCTGGCCAAGGAGTACGACGCCGCCGCCGGCCGCCTCGCCCGCCTGACCGCCCCCTGAGCGGGGCGGGCACGGCCCCGAAAAGCACCAGGGGGTGGACCGGCGATCCCGGCCCACCCCCTGGCTCGTCTTCCCCCCGCCGAAGGCGCAGGTTTCCCGCCTCGAGGTTGCAGGTTTCGCGCGCCGAAGTCGCAGGATCAGCACGTCGAGGTCGCAGGGTGGAAAACCCTGCGACTTCGGGGCCGGAACCCTGCGACTTCGCGGCCTGAGCCCTGTGCCCTCGGGGCCGGAACCCTGCGCCTTCGGCGGTCGGGTCAGAGTCCGACAGCCTCGGCGGGGGTGTCGGTGGTGCGCCAGCGCCGCAGCTCGTCGCCCGAGGCCCAGGTGGAGTGGGTGCCGCTGGAGATCCGCTGGGGGAGCTTGAGCTTGCACACCGGGCCGTCGCCGACGCGGGCGGCGTCGAAGACCAGGCAGAACGAGGCGTCCTGGTTCATGTCGGTGGTGAGGGTGACGAGGTAGCCGTCGTCCTCGCCGGTCGAGCCGACCCGTGGGGCCATGGCGGTCTCGCTGCCGTAGACGCCGTCACCGAAGCCGTACCGCTCCTCGGTGCCGTCCTTCAGGTCGTGACGCACCAGACCGTCGAAGAGGAACCAGCCGGGCTTGCCGGTCGCGGCGTAGGCGTAGCGGTAGTCGGTGCCGGTGAAGGCGCCGTTCATCATGCCGAACTCGGTGATCGAGTCGCTGAGCTGCTCCTCCTTGACCAGGCCGGTGCGCAGGTTGAGGCGCCAGCGGTGCAGGCGGGCCTGGAGCCGGTCGAGGGCGAGGAAGCGGAAGGCCCGCTCCCAGCGGTCGCCGCCGATGTCCTTGGGCTCGGGGTCGCCCTGGAAGAAGCCGTCGAGCACGATCTCCTCGCCGTCCTCGTAGGCGTTGACGAAGTGCAGCACGTACGTCGACTCCGCCTCGAACCAGCGGATCTGCGAGGTGTCCCCCCGGCGCGGGATGACGCCGATCCGCGAGGGCATGTCGCGGTGGAAGCGCGGCGCATGCACGCCGTTCTTGAGCAGGTCCTCGTCCCAGAACAGCGGGAAGTCGTTGAGGATCGCGTAGTTCTCGGTGAACGCCATGTCGTGCGGGAGCCGCGGCCCCGGCAGCGGTACGTCGACGTAGTGCACGAGGTCGTTGTTCTCGTCGACGACGCCGTACTTCATGTACGGCGCCTCCTTGCTGTAGTTGAAGAACAGCATCTCGCCGGTGCGCTCGTCGACCTTCGGGTGCGCGGACACCCCCCAGTCGAAGGGGAAGTGCCCCTTCCAGCTCTCCTTGCCGAGCGTCTGCAGCGAGAACGGGTCCATCCGGTAGAGGTCGCCGCACTGGTAGAAGCTCGTGAGCGCGACGCCCCGGTGGACGACGACGTCGGTGCTGGACGCGTCCTTCATCCGCTGCCGAGCACCCCAGCCGTCCTCGCGCTCGGAGATCACCGGCGGCTCGGAGATGCCGGCCCACAGGGCGCGGCCGGAGTCGAGCTCGGCCTGCAGCCCGTCGGTGCGGATGAACCGGTTGCGGTAGAAGGCCTTGCCGTCGCGGAAGCCGACGACGTGGACCATCCCGTCGCCGTCGAACGGGTGGTAGAACTTCTTCGCCGGGTGCACCGGGTTCTCGGTGTTGCGCAGGTAGAGCCCGTCGAGGTCCGCAGGGATCTGACCCTCGACCACCTCGAGGTCGTCGGTGCTCCACTCGTCGGTCTGCGGCCGCCAGGGACCGGTCCGGTAGGGGTGGTCGTCGTCCTCGGGCAACGTCGACAGGACCCGGCCGATCAGCTCGACATTCACAGGGGTGCTTCCTCTCGTCGGGGGATGTCTAGGGGGGTCAGCTCGCGGTGACGACGAGGCTGACGGTGGTGGCGGTCGAGCCGCCGAAGTTGAGCGTGGCCACGGTGTCGGCGCCCTCGACCTGGTAGTCGCCGGCGGTGCCGCTGACCTGCTTGCCCGCGTCGAGCAGCATCCGTACGCCGGACGCGCCGACCGGGTGCCCGCCACCGATGAGCCCACCGCTGGGGTTGATCGGGAACCGGCCGCCGAGCTCGATGTCGCCGTTCTCGACCGCCTTCCAGGACTCGCCGGGCTCGGTCAGGCCGATGTGGTCGATGGCGATGTACTCGCTGGGCGTGAAGCAGTCGTGGGTCTCGAGCGCGTCGACGTCGTCGAGGCGGACCTCGGCGCGGTCGAACGCCGACAGCACGGCCTTGCGCAGGTGCGGCATGACGTAGGGCTGGCCGGCGGCACGGTCGAGCTTCTGCTGGATGTCGAGGCCGACGGTGGTGTGCCCCCAGCCGGCGATCCGGGCGATCGGGCGCAGTCCGGGGTTGCGCGCCAGGAACGCGTCGGAGACCAGAACGACGCCCGCCCCGCCGTCGGTGATCTGGCTGCAGTCGAAGCGGCGCACACGCCCCTCGACCGACGGGTTGTTCGCGGGGTCGCCGGCCGGACCGAGGTCGGGGACGTCCCAGCCGCGGGTCTGGGCGTTGGGGTTGCGGCGCGCGTTGGCGAAGTTGATCTCGGCGATGCGCGAGAGGTGGGCCTGGTCGATGCCGTAGCGGGCGTCGTACTCGTCGATGACCTTGTCGAACATGTAGGGCCACATGAACGAGGCGTCCTCGCCCTCGTGACCGGTCCAGGCGGCCGCACCGAGGTGGCGGGCGGCCTCGTCGCCGCCGACGGTCTTCTCCAGCTCGAGGCCGAGCACGAGCGCGACGTCGTAGTTGCCGGCGCGCAGGTCGGCCATGGCACCGAGGACGGCGATGCTGCCGGAGGCGCAGGCCGCCTCGTGCCGCGCGGCCGGTACGCCCCACAGGCCGGGGTTGACGGTCGCGGGCATCGCGCCGAGGTGGCCCTGGTGGGTGAAGAGCTGGCCGAAGGCGTTGCCGACGTGGATCACGCCGATCTGCTCGGCATCGACACCGGCAGCGGCGAGGGTCGCGTCGACGACCTCCGTGGCCAGGTCGGCGAAGTCCTTGCCCTCGCGGTGCAGGTTGCGCGCGAAGTCCGACTGGTAGCCGCCCAGCACCCACACGTCCGTCGTCCGCAGGCTCATCCGCTCATCTCCTCACGTCTTTGCGCAGGGCGCTTGCCACAGCGTCCCGTTCACACTACAACTAACAGAGGTTCTAGGGAAGAAGCCTCCTCGAACCGCCCGACATCGCCTTGAGAGGACACCGAACGTGAACGGATCGACGCAGCCCGAGGACCTCTGGGCCGACCAGGTCGCCATCGTGACCGGCGGCGGGAAGGGCCTCGGCCGCGCCTTCGCCCTCGACCTCGCCCGCCGTGGCGCACGCGTGATCGTCAACAACCGCAACCGCGAGGTCGACGCCGACGGCCGTGGTCCGGCCGACCACGTGGCCGCGGAGATCACCGCCGCCGGCGGTACGGCGATCGCCCACCACGGCGCCGTCGAGGACCCCGACTCGGCTCGCTCGATGGTCGCCCTCGCGCTCGACACCTGGGGCCGGCTCGACAGCGTGATCACCAGCGCCGGCATCAGCAACCCGCAGATGTTCCACAAGACCACGCCGGAGAACTTCCGCCAGGTGCTCGACGTCAACGTCCTCGGCACGGTGCTCGTCACCGCCGAGGCGGCGCGGGTCATGCGCGAGGCGGGCCGCGGCCGGATCCTCATGGTCGCCTCGACGGCCGGGCTGCACGGCGAGGCCACCGTGTCGGCGTACGCCGCGAGCAAGGGCGCCGTCATCGCGCTCGCCAAGACCGCGGCCGCCGAGGGCGCGGCCAAGGGGGTGCACACCAACGTGCTGCTCCCCTATGCCACGACGCAGATGACCGAGACCAACATGGACGGCCGGTACGCCGACCTGCTGACCTCCGAGAAGGTCGCTCCCGTCGCGACGGCCCTCGTCGACCCGCGCTGCACCCTCAACGGCACCACGATCGTCGCCGCTGCCGACGGCATCCGGATCGGTGAGACCTCCGAGGGTGCGACCGTCCGCTTCCCCGGCACCGAGATCGCTCCCGAGGAGCTCGTCGCCCTCGTCGACCGCAGCCGGGCCGGCGACCATCGTACGTTCCCCGAGGCGCAGGCCGCCTTCCAGGACTTCGCCGCCGACCTCGTCTGAGCGCGCAATCCCCCATCCCACCGAAGGAAACTCCACATGTCCTACCCCTGGGGCGATCTCGCCCTCAACCTCGCGGTCAGCGCCGGCGCGGTCGTCGCGGTCATGGCGATCGTCATGGCGATCGCCTGCCTCATCAAGAACCAGTCGATCATCGACATCGTCTGGGGACCAGGCTTCGTCGTGGTCGCGGCGGTCAGCTATCTCGTCTCCGCCGGCTCCGACGGCGACGACACCCGCCGGCTCGTCGTCCTGCTGCTGACCGCGGTCTGGGGCCTGCGCCTCGGGCTCTACATCGGCAAGCGCAACCTCGGCCACGGCGAGGATCCCCGCTACACCGCGCTGATGCGGCACCAGGAGGGCAACCTCGTGGTGTTCCTCGTCCGCAAGATCTACGGCCTGCAGGGCGTGCTCATGTGGCTGGTCTCGCTGCCCGTCCAGGTCGCGATGTACGAGGACACCGCGCTCGGCCTGCTCGGCCTGCTCGCGATCGCCGTGTGGGTGGTCGGATTCGGCTTCGAGTCGATCGGCGACTGGCAGCTCACCCGGTTCAAGGCGGACCCGACCAACCAGGGCAAGGTCATGGACCGCGGCCTGTGGGCCTGGACGCGACACCCCAACTACTTCGGGGACTCCTGCGTCTGGACGGCACTCTGGCTGCTCTCGCTCGGTCACCCGATCGGCCTGGTCACCGTGCTCTCGCCGGTGATCATGACCGTCCTGCTGCTGCGCTACAGCGGCAAGGCCCTGCTGGAGCGGCGGATGCTGCGCAGCAAGGGCGACGCGTACGCCGCCTACCTCGAGCGCACCAGCGGCTTCTTCCCGCGGCCGCCCCGCCGGGTCCGGGTCGGCTGATGCGGACGACCTCCAAGCTCGCCGCGCTCCTCGACCTCACCGAGGTCGGGGAGCTGCGGTGGACGACCACGTCCGACAACCTCGGCCTGCCGCAGCTCTTCGGCGGCCAGCTCGTCGGACAGACGCTCATGGCCGCCGGGCAGGCACTCGGCGAGGACAAGGCGATCCACTCGTCGTACACCTCGTTCTTGCGGGCGGGACGCCACGACGAGCCGTTGACCCTGGCGGCCGAGGTCGTGCGCGCCGGACGCCAGCAGGCGACGGTGCGGATCGAGGTGCTGCAGTCCGACCGGCTGCTGTGCGTCTCGACGGTGACCGGCGGGATCATCGACGACGGGATCTCCCACCAGCGCCCGGCTCCCCGCACCCGCGCCCCGCACGACTCACCGCCGTTCGCCGAGCTGGCCGAGGCCGACGGCGGGCTGAGCGCGATGTGGGACGGCATGGACAGCGTCGAGGTCCGGGTCGGGGACGTCGACCCGCACGCCGCGGTCGCGCACTCGGCCGCACCGCCGATCCACGTGTGGATGCGGACTTCCGAGGAGCTGCCGGACGACCGGCGCTTCCACGTCGGCGCGCTGGGCTATCAGAGCGACCTGATGCTGATGTCGACCGCGGTGACCCCCCAGGGGCTCGCGGTGGGCATGGAGAACACCTTCGCCCGCGAGTGGTGGGCGGTGTCGCTCGACCACGCGATGTGGTTCCAGGGCGACTTCCGCGCCGACGACTGGCTGATGTGGGAGCACGTGACGCCGATGGCGCACGCCTCCCGGGCGCTGGTGCAGGCGACGGCGTTCACCGCCGACGGCGCAGCGGTCTGCCACGTGACGCAGCAGGCGCTGCTCCGCCGTCAGGGGTAGTCGTCAGGCGTAGTCAGCCCGGAAGGGCGTGACGAGCGGCCGGGTCAGGACTCCTGGCTCGGCCGCCACCACGTGGGGCAGGCCGTTGATCACCTGACCGGCGAGGGCGTACTGCTCGGCACCCATCCGGCTCAGGTCCTCGGGGTGCTTCACCAGGTCGATCGCGATCCGCACGCCGGGGTGCCCGGTGACCTTGACCTGCCACAGCGGGGGTTCGGCGTCATCGAGGTGGCTGCGGTCGACGTACCAGTGGATCGACATGGTGAGCCGGCGCTCGCCGTCGACGATGGCGTGCCAGCGCCAGTTGGTGTGGCCGATCGTGCCCGCCGGGATGACGCCCGCGGGGACCTCGAGGTCGCGTGCCGTCGCGTGGACGACGTGATCGCTCTCGACCCGTTCGAGGGTCATGCCGAGGCGCAGGGCGACGGCCGCGAGCGCCTCCTCGTACATGCCGTTGAGGGACGAGACCGGGCCCCAGGAGAGGTCGTTCGGGTCGACGGTCGCCGGATCGGCGCCGAAGCCCAGCGCGTCGAACAGGTACGCCGGGTCGCGCACCTCGGAGGCGTCGGCGGCCTCGACGATCTCGATGTTGTCGATCGACAGGCACAGCCCGGAGGCGAGCGTCGCGACCTGCTCTGCGATGAAGCCCGGGTTGAGGCCGGCACCCATGAGGGAGGTGCCGCCCGTCGTGCAGGCCTCCTGCAGCCGGGCGAGCCGCTCGCCGCCCCAGTGCTCGGGATGGCTGTAGCCGTTGATGCTGATGACGTTGGCGCCCGACGCGAGGATCCGCACCAGGTCGTCGTCATGGCTGCCGTAGGGGCCGAGCCGGCCCGCGTGGACGACGACATCGGCGTCGAGCGCGAGGATCGCGTCGACGTCGTCGGTCGCCAGAACCCCGGTGGGAGGGCGGTTCGCGAGCTCACCGGCGTCCCGACCGACCTTGCTCGCGCCGTAGACGTAGACGCCGACGACCTCGACGCCCGGGTGGTCGATCATCGAGCGGAGCACGGCCTTGCCCATCGCGCCGGTCGCCCACTGCACCACGCGATAGGTCATCGGGCGGTCCGCTCCACGACCATCGCCATCGAGACGCCCAGCGCCGCGGGGATGACGAGCAGTCCGTAGCGCCCGTCGCGGCGCGCCAGCAGGTCGAGCGCGTTGGCGAGGATGATGCCGCCGCTCGCGCCGAGCGGGTGCCCGACCGCGACCGCGCCGCCCTCGATGTTGACCCGCTCGGGGTCGAGGCCGAGCTCGCGCACCAGCAGCAGCGGGGTCACCGAGAAGGACTCGTTGAGCTCGGCGACGTCGATGTCGTCCACCGCGATGCCGGCGCGCTTGAGCGCCAGGCGGGCCGCTTCGACGGTGCCGTCGAGACCCGGCGACCGTACGGCGGTGTGGGCCCAGCTGACGATCCGCCCGATCGGCGCGCGGTTGAGGAAGTCGGCCGCACGCTCGGACCCGATCACCGCGGCGGAGGCGCCGTCGCAGAGCTGGGGCGCGGTGGCGACGGTGTGCAGACCCTCGGCAGGACGGGTGAATCCGGGGAACCGGCGCTCCACGCGCGCCCACAGGGGGTCCTCGCCGAACAGGGGGGACATCTCGGCGAGGCCGGCGAGCGTCGTACCGGCGCGGGCGCCCTCGTCGCGGTCGAGGAGGACGACGCCGTCCTGCCGGACGGGAACGACGTGGCGGCCCGGCTCGGCCGCGGCCGCGCGCTCGTGGGAGCGCACCGCCCAGGCATCGAGCTCGGTGCGGGTGAAGCCGTGCTTGGCCGCGGTCAGGTCCGCCGAGACGCCGATGGTGACGAACCCGGTGAGCTCACCGAGGTCCTCCTCCAGCGCGAACGCCGGGCGGTCGCTGAACATCGGCACGCGCGACATCGACTCCGCGCCGCCGGCCACCACCAGGTCGGCCATCCCGGCCTTGACCTGCGCAGCACCGGTGGCGAGCGCGTCGAGGCCCGACGTGCACATCCGCGAGACCATGCCGGCCGGCGTGGTGTCGGGCCAGCCGGCCTTCATCACCGCCATCCGCGGGACGTCGGCGGCCTGCTCGCCGTGGATCGTGCTGACGCCGGCGACGATGTCGTCGACCGCCTCGGGCGGGACGCCACGATCGGCCAGCTCGGTGAGGAGTCCGGCGAACAGCTCGTACGCCGGGACGCCGGCGAGGGTGCCGCCGTCCTTGCGGACCCGTCCGCGCGGGGTGCGCACGGCGTCGTACACGAAGGCGTCGGTCATCGGGCGACCTCCTGCCGCAGCTCGCGCTTGACCAGCTTGCCGACCGGGTTGCGCGGCAGGGCGTCGCGCACCTCCAGCCGCTCGGGCAGCTTGTAGCTGGCGATCTTGTGGCCGCGCAGGAACTCGACGAGCTCGTCCAGCGTCAGCGCCGCATCGGGACGGAGCGCCACCACGGCGGCGACCCGCTCGCCGAGCATCTCGTCGGGGTCACCGATGATCGCGACCTCGGCGACCGCGGGGTGCTGGGCGATGAGGCCCTCCAGCTCGGCGGGAGCGATGTTCATGCCGCCGCGGATGACCATGTCCTTGGAGCGGTCGACGTACTTGAGGAACTGGTCGTTGTCGCCGGCGATCTCGAAGATGTCGCCGGTCGGGATGAACCCGTCGGCGTCGAGCAGGTCGCCCAGACGGGCCCCGCCGACGTACCCGGCGAAGAGCTGGGGACCGCCGATGCAGAGCTCACCGGGGCGTCCGGGCTCGGTGACCTCCTCGCCGGTCGACTGGTCGACGAGCTTGATCCGGGTCCACTCGGCGGCGTTGCCGGTCCACGACGTACCGGCGGCTCCGTAGCGGGGGAAGTACTGCGCGCGCTCGTCCGGGTCGGGGAAGTCCTCGACGCTCGACAGCAGGCAGATGCCCTCGTTGGACCCGAAGAAGTTGATGATCCCGATGCCGTGCCGCTCCTGCCACCCACGCACCATCGCCGGCTGCAGCGGCGCCGAGCCCGACCCGAGCCGGGTCACGCTCGACAGGTCGATCTTGGCGAGCAGCTCCTCGTTGTTGAGCAGCATCCACAGCAGCGCCGGGGGCGCCAGCGTGTAGGTGACCCGCTCCTGCGCGATCTGCGCGAAGAACGTCTTCATGTCGAACGGGTGGTGCTGCACCATCGTCGCGCCCGTGCGCAGCCACGGCAGGAGCATGCCGTTGATGCCGGCCATGTTGATGATCGGGAAGGTGTTGAGGATGACGTCGTCCTCGACGATCCGCGGCGCGTCGACGGTGCACCAGGAGAAGAGCATCCAGTCGTAGTGGGCGCGCATCACGCCCTTGGGCGCGCTCTCCGTGCCCGACGTCCAGCAGATCGTGGCGAGCCGGTTGGGGTCGCTGGGGTACTGCTCACGGTGCCGCGCGACGGCCTCGCGATCGGCGCCGCTCGCCTCCTGGGGGACGACGACCACCGCGCCCTCGACCTCACTGTCGGCGGTGAGCTCGGCGCCGTACGCGATGACGGCGGTGAGGCTCGCGATCCGCGGCTTGGCCGCCACCGCCTCCGCAGCCATCCCCCGATCCCCGAACCGCTCCGCGGTGATGAGCACCTTCATGCCCGCCGCGCTCGCCATCGTGACGACCTCGTGCTCGCGGTACTGCATCGCCAACGGCGACACCGCCGCCCCGAGCGTCCACGCCGCGAGGTACACCTCCGCCAGCTCAGCCGTGTTGGGCAGCTGGACGCCGACGACGTCCCCCGCCGTCACCCCGAGCTCGAGCAGCCGAGCCGCCAGGAACGCCACCTCGCCGTCCAGGTCCCGCCAGCTCAACCGCCGCGGCGCGGACCCCACGAGGTCCTGCCGGTTGGCCGGATCGACGATCGCGAGCCGGTCAGGATGAGCCGCGACACGAGTCCGGAACAGACCGTCCCCGGTCTCGTCGGTCCACCAGCCACGGGAGACGAACTCCTCGACCCGCTCCTGCGGGTGGAGGCCGTCGACGAGGGTCACGCTCACGTTGGTCGTTCTCCTAGGTCGGGCCGACGAGCGGCCGGGGCGCTGTGTGAGGCAGGTTACTGCAACAAACAGAGTTACTCAACGGGCCCCCGGCCAGGTGCGCGAAGCGGCAGGGACGAGCCGGCGAAGGCGGCGAAGGCGACGGACGAGGTGACAGCCGAGGCTGAGGCGGAGGTGGCGGCCGCAAAGCGGCGGCGCGGGCGGAGCCCGTGCCGTTGTCGCGCCCCAAGCCGGCCGTCAGGGCCCCGCAGTCAAGGACGGGCGAAGCCCGCCGCGAAGCGGACCGAGCGAAGCGAGGGTCCTTGACGGCGGGGGACGGCCGGCTAAGCGCGGCCGCCACCGCAACCACGCTCACCCGACAGCAACCTCGCCCAAGGAAACGTGCACCCTCAGAGGGCCAACCCTGCTACTTCGCCCGCCGGAACGTGCGACTTCGACCCAGAAACCCTGCGACTTCGGCGGCAGGAACAGCAACCCGAGGCGCCCGAGAGGCCGGAGCGCCAGACGTCCGACGCCTGTGGTCGTATCCTGCTCCGGTGCCCGCCGCCGACCAGACCGCGGACCACTCGGTCCCACCCCACCGGCCCGGCTCGAACTCGCTGTCCCGCGGTTTCGGCCTGCTCGGTGATGAGTGGTCCCTGTTCCTGATCCGCCTGGCACTGCTGGGGCGCAGCAAGTACTCCGAGTTCCGGGCCCAGCTGCCGATCTCGCACGCCGTGCTGACCAACCGGCTCGACACGTTGGTGCGGGAGGGGCTGATCGAGAAGCGGATGTACTCCGAGCGGCCGCCGCGGTCGGAGTACGTGCTGACCGAGCGGGGGCGGTCGACGTGGCCGATCCTCACCTCGATCTGGGGGTGGGAGCTGGCGTGGGTGTCGCACCACTCGTACGAGACGCCGCCGATGCACCACCGGGCGTGCGGCAAGGACTTCGCGCCGGTGCTCACCTGCGGGCACTGCCACCAGGCGGTGACGGCCCGCAACCTGCGCGCGGCGTGGGGGCCGACGGGTGGGTGGCGGGAGTCCGTTCCGGAGACGACGACGCGGCGCCGCTCCGGCTCACGCGGTACGGCGGTCGACCACAGCTTCTACCCCGACACCATGGCCGTCTTCGGCAACCGGTGGTCGTCGGCGCTCGTGGGGGCGGCGTTCCTGCGGGTGCACCGGTTCACCGACTTCCAGACGCTGCTCGGCGTCCCGCCGGGGCTGCTGGCCGACCGGTTGAGCGCGCTGTGCGAGCGCGGCATCCTCGAGCAGGTCCGTACGGCGACCCGCCCCGACTGGGCGGAGTACCGGCTGACCGAGAAGGGCCTGGCCGTCTTCCCCGTCATCGCGACCACGATCGAGTGGTCGGAGCGGTGGGTCGGGTCCCCCGAGGGACCGGCGATCGAGATCACGCACGCCGCGTGCGGCAACGCCTTCCACGGCGTCCTGGTGTGCGACCAGTGCGGTGAGACGCTCAGCGGCGCCGAGATCGAGCTCGGTCAGGGCACCAAGTAGGCGATCGTCTCGGCGATGCACACAGGGCGGTCGGCGTGCTCGCGCTCGATCGTGACGGTCGTCCGCACCTGGACGCCGGCGCCGAACGGGTCGACGGCGGTGACCTCCACGCCGGCCCGCACCCGGGCACCGGGCGAGAGCGGCGCGGGGAACCGGATCCGGTCGCAGCCGTAGTTGACGCCCATCGAGAAGCCCTGGAAGTCGTGCACCTGGCCGCCGAGGAGCGGGACGAGCGTGACGGCGAGGTAGTCCGTCGTCCCGGTGGACGCCGCGAACCCGTCGAGCCGCTCCTGGTCGACGATGACCCAGTCGGAGTAGCCGAGGTGCTCCCCGACCGCGGCCGTCAGCTCGTCGATCCCGGTGAGGACCCGCGCGCTCAGCGGACCCGCACCTCGACCCCGCTGAGCCGGACCGTGCGCGGCTCCACGCCGGGCGCCGCGGCCAGGTCGACGGCGGTGAACGTCTTGCGCTCCCCCGCCACGAACCGGACGACGCGCGTGCCGAGCCGCAGCTGCGTCGTCCCGTCCACCACCTCCAGCGGTACGTCGAACAGCGCGCTCCACCGCTCGGCCTGCGCCTGCGGGTCGGGCGAGGAGACGTCGACCGCGAGTACGTCGACCACCTGGGGCGCCTCGGGTGCGGGCACCTCGATGGCGTCCCAGAACCACACGCCGGGGTCGGCGATGCCGTCGAGCTCGACCAGCAGGCCCATGTCGGCCGGGTGCAGCTGGACGACGCGGTGGCCGTCGACGGGCAGGTCCGCGACGAGGCGGATGCCGAGCCGCTCGGCGGTGGCGACGCGCTCGTCGACGTCGGAGACCTGGATCGAGAAGCAGTAGCCGCCCGGTCCGCCGCCCTTGGCCAGCCAGTGCGCGATGGAGACGTCGGCGCGCAGCGGCGCGACGAGCTCGAGGTGGGCCTCGGGACCGACCCGGATCGTGTGGTCGGCCAGCCCGATGTCGGCGAGCATCGGGTCCTCGAAACCCTCGCCCAGACCGAGCTCCTCGCGCAGCTCCTTCGCGGCGACGTCGACATCCTCGACGCCGAGCACCACCTGGCGCAGGATCGCCCAGTGCGTCATCCGACACTCCTCTCGTGGCCGGCCCACCACGGGGCCCGCAGCTCTCTCTTGAGCACCTTCCCCGACGGGTTGCGGGGCAGTGCGTCGACGACCTCGACCGCGGTCGGGCACTTGTAGTGGGCGAGCCGCTCGCGGGTGAACGCGATCAGCTCGGCGCCGTCGATCGTCGTACCGGCGCGGGGGACGACGACCGCGAGCGGCGTCTCGCCCCACTTGTCGGAGGGGACGCCGATGACGGCGACCTCCTGGACCGCGGGGTGCGCCATGATCGCGTTCTCCACCTCGGCCGGGTAGATGTTCTCGCCGCCGGACATGAGCAGGTCCTTGATCCGGTCCATGATGAAGACGTAGCCGTCGGCGTCGACGTAGCCCGCGTCGCCGGTGCGGAACCAGCCGTCGGGCCAGAACGCCGCGGCCGTCTCGTCGGGACGGCGCCAGTAGCCCGCGGTGACCGACGGCCCCCGCGCGCAGATCTCGCCCACCGTGCCGGTCGGCACCTCCGCGCCCGTGTCGGGGTCGATGATCCGCAGCTCGATGCCGGGTACGGCGCGTCCGGCGGAGCGGAGCTTGCTGTCGGCGCCGACGACGTGGTCGGTGGGCGCGAGAACCGTGGTGACACCGATGGTCTCGGTCAGGCCGTAGCTCTGCGCGAGGTCCGCGCCGAAGACCTCCTGGGCGCCGACCATCACCGTCTCGGAGATCGGCGAGCCGCCGTAGACGACGCAGCGGACGCTGGAGTAGTCGGCCGCCGCGGCCTCCGGGCTGCTGATGAAGAGCTGGATCAGCGTCGGCACCATGATCACGTGGGTCGCGCGGAAGCCGACCAGCTGGCCGAGGATGTTCTGCGGCGTCACCTCGGTGAACTGCACGATCCGCCCGCCGGCGTTGAGCGCGAGGAGCGACCAGCCGCCCGCCGCCACGTGGTAGTACGGCGTCGGCACCAGGCTGACCGCCTCGCGCGAGGGGTGGAACTGCGCGCTGAACGCCTCGACCGCCCACAGCATGCTCGCCACCGTGGTCATCACGCCCTTGGGCCGGCCCGTGGTGCCGGAGGAGTAGATCAGCGTGAGCAGACCGTCGCCGGTCACCTCGCGACGGGGATCGGACGCCGGCTGCGCGGCGAGCCAGTCCTCGAACGCCTGCCAGCCGGGGCGCTCGGTCACGGCGGCGTCGCCCTGGGCGAAGACGAGCCGGTGCCCGCCGTACGCCGGGGGGACGAGGTCGGCGAGGTGCTCCTCGGCCACGACGACAGCCGGGTCGGCGTCCCCGAGGATCCACTCGATCTCGCCGGCGGAGAGCCGGAAGTTGAGCGGCACCAGCGCGACACCGGCCTTGGCGGCGCCGAAGAAGAGCTCCCAGTACTCGGTGGCGTTGCGGGCGAGGTAGGCGACCCGGTCGCCCTCGGCGAGGCCCAGCGCGACGAGTCCGGCCGCGACCTGGCTGGAGCGGGCATCGAGCTCGCCGAAGGTCACCGACCGGCCCTCGCCGACGATCGCGGGATCGTCGGGGTGGGCGGCGGCGGTCCGGCGGATCATGTCCGCGATCGACGCCCTCTGCTCGCTCACCGGCTCAGCCGTCCAGCCCGGTGACCCGGCGCAGGGTGGCGATGAGCGCGCTCCGCTCGTCCGCGGTCTCCCGGGTGGCCTCGGTGCGGTGCGTCTCGCGCGGGCGCCGGTCGTGCCAGAAGAGCCCCGAGCTGCGGGCCGGCTCGTCGGCGGAGGCCAGCCACACGGCGGTGTCCGCGCCCTGACCCGCGGTCCGGAGCACGTCGCCGAAGCGGCGGACGAAGCTGTCCATCGAGGAGCTCTCGAGCAGCCCCGGCGTGGACGCCCAGCCGGGATGGGTGACGTGGCAGACGACGTCGGCGTCGGCGAGCTGCGCGGCACGCTCCTCGGTGACGATGATCTGGGCGCGCTTGGTGCGCGAGTAGACCGCCTTGGGGTCGAAGACCTCGTTCTCACCGGTGAGGTCGCCGAGGTCGATGCGCTGGCTGTAGGCACCGCCCGACGTCATCTCGATGATCCGGGACGGCGCGGAGGCGACGATCCGGTCGAGCAGCAGCTCGGTCAGCAGGTAGGGACCGACCATGTTGGTCGCCCAGGTCATCTCGTGGCCGTCGACGGACGTCAGGCGCTCGTCCTGCATGCCGCCGGCGTTGTTGACGAGGACGTCGATGCGCGGCAGCCGCTCCAGCAGCTCGGCCGCGGTGGCACGGACCGAGGCGAGCGAGGAGAGATCGCAGGCGACGGCCTCGACGGCGCCGTTGCCGCTGGCCTCCCGGATCTCCGCCGCCACGCCCTCGGTCCGCGCCCGATCACGGCCCATGACGACGACGTGCGCGCCGAGCCGGGCCAGCTCCTCAGCCGCCGCGCGGCCCAGTCCGGCGGTGGATCCGGTGACGACGACCGTCCTGCCGGCCACGTGCGCCATGTCGGTGTCGTCCCAGGTGGGACGGCGCTTCTCGTAGCCCAGCCGGCTGAATCCGACGGTGTCGTCGGCCGCCACCTCGGCGTCGAGCTGCAGGTTGTCCATCGGTGCTCCATCCGTCTCGCGCGGCGATGTGATAGCCATTACTATCGCAAACAGAGTTAGTGGTCAACGACTCCGTCACCCCTCACGAGAGGTCACCGATGAGCCCCACCGACACCGCCCGACTGGCGGCCGTGCTCGACAAGCAGGAGATCCAGGAGGTCATCGTCCGCTACATGCGCGGCATCGACCGCGGCGACCTCGCGACCGTCGCCGGGTGCTACCTGCCCGGCGCGACCGAGGACCACGGCGGCCTGTTCGTCGGCCCCGCGACGGACTACCTCGCCTCGGTCGCGGACGCCCTCACCCATCCCCGCGCGGTCACCACGCACTACACGACCAACGTGCTCGTCGAGCTCGTCGAGGACGACCCCGACACCGCGCGCGTCGAGTCCTACGTCCTCGCCTTCGCCCGGGTACGCCGCCCCGACGGCGCCGTCGGCGACACCCTCACCGCGGCCCGCATCGTCGACGAATTCGCCCGTGAGGACGGCCGTTGGGGCATCCGGCACCGGGTGCTGCGCTGGGAGTGGAACCACGACATGGACCGCTCCGAGGGCTGGGCCTTCGGCCTGATCGCCGGCCCCGACAGCCCCCTGCGCCGCAGTGCCAAGCACCCCGACGACGTCCTGTACGCCGACTCCCTCGCCCCGGAGGCCCTCGCATGAGCACCCTGAAGGGGGCGCGCACCGACGGCGCCCGCATCCTCGTCACCGGCGCCAACCGCGGGATCGGGCTGGCCTTCGTCGAGGAGGCGCTGGCGCGGGGCGCCGCGACGGTCTATGCCGGCGTCCGCGACCCCGAGGACATCACGCCGGAGCTGGCGGCCGCCGGCGCGCGCGTCGTACGGCTGGAGGTGACGTCGGCGGAGGACGTCGCCGCGGCCGCCGCGGCCTGCGCCGACGTCAATGTGGTGATCAACAACGCCGGATACTTCGGCAACCAGCGCCTCGTCGAGACCGACGACCCCGAGGTCGCCCGCCGCGAGATGGAGGTCAACTACTTCGCGCCGCTCGCGATGACCCGTGCCTTCGCACCGGTCATCGCCGCGCAGGGCGGTGGCTCGATCGTCAACGTCCTCTCGGTCGCGGCGATCGCGCCCACCGCCTTCATGGGCGGCTACTCCCCCTCGAAGGCGGCCGCCCTCTACCTCGGCGGCATCGCGCGTGCCGAGCTCGAGCCGCGCGGCATCACGGTCACCTCGCTCGTCGTCGGCTCCGTGGACACCCGGATGGCCGCGCACGTCGACGGCGCCAAGGAGCAGCCCCGCGACATCGCCGCCGTCGGCCTGCGCGCCATGGAGCGCGGCGAGTGGACCTGCGACACCGACCGGATGGCCGTGGAGTCCCGGTCCCGGCTGGCGATGGACCCGGTCCGCTACGAGCGCGGCCTCGGCCGGCTGCTCCACGCGGGCTCGCTGTCGACCAAGGCCTGAGCGGCGCCGGGCCGCGCCGAGCCGCGCCGGCCGGCTCAGCCGACGGGCTGGAGCCGGCGCAGCGCGGTGACGTGGCCGGGCTCGAGCTCGTCGAGGGAGCACACGCCCAGCAGGCGCATCGTCCGCTCGACCTGGCCGCGGAGGATCTCGATGGTCCGGTCGACGCCCGGACGGCCGCCGGCCATGAGGCCGTAGAGGTACGCCCGGCCGATCAGGGTGAAGCGGGCACCGTGGGCCACCGCGGCGACGATGTCCTGGCCGGACATGATGCCGGTGTCGAGGTGCACCTCGACGTCCCGGCCGACCTCGCGCACGACGTCGGGCAGCAGGTGGAACGGGACCGGAGCGCGGTCGAGCTGGCGGCCGCCGTGGTTGGACAGCACGATCGCGTCGACGTCCAGCTCGGCCAGCCGGGCCGCGTCGGCGACGGTCTGGACGCCCTTGACCACGAGCTTGCCGGGCCACTGCTGCCGGATCCAGGCGAGGTCCTCGAAGGTGACCGTCGGGTCGAACATCGTGTCCAGCAGGTCGGCGACCGTCCCGGACCAGGAGTCGAGCGAGGCGAAGGCGAGCGGCTCGGTGGTGAGGAAGTTGATCCACCAGGCGGGGCGCGGGATCGCGTTGGCGACCACGCGCGGCGTCAGCGTGGGCGGGATCGTCATGCCGTTGCGGGTGTCGCGCAGCCGCGCCCCCGCCACCGGTACGTCGACCGTGACGAGCAGCGTGTCGAAGCCCGCCGCTGCAGCGCGGCCGACGAGGGCCATCGACCGCTCGCGGTCCTTCCACATGTAGAGCTGGAACCACTTGCGCGCGCCGGGCGCCGCGGCGGCGACGTCCTCGATCGAGGTCGTCCCCATCGTGGAGAGCGCGAAGGGGATGCCCGCGTCCTGGGCCGCGGTGACACCGGCGATCTCGCCCTCGGTCTGCATCATCCGGGTGAAGCCGGTGGGCGCGATGCCGAACGGCAGCGCCGCGACCTTGCCGAGGACCTCGCGCGAGGTGTCGACCTTCTCGACGTCGCGCAGGATCGCCGGGTGGAACTCGACGTCCGCGAACGCCTGCCGGGCCCGCGACAGCGAGATCTCGCCGTCGGCCGCGCCGTCGGTGTAGTCGAACGCAGCGCGCGGCGTCCGCCGCTTGGCCGCCCGGCGCAGGTCCTCGATCGTCAGCGCCGCGTCGAGGCGGCGCTTCCGCGGCGACAGGACCGGCTTCTTGAACTTCATCAGCGGAGCGAGGTCGTGTGCCTTCGGCATCTGGCGCTGCATCGCGGTTCTCCTCGGGGGACGCGGTGGTGGTGGTCGTGCGTGAGCGGCACCGGCCCGGCGCCCGCAAGATGTCGAGGGACGCCGGGCCGGTGTCGCGGTCGCCCGGGCTGGTCGGGAGCCCGGGACGTCGGTGCTACTTGTAGAGGACGGCCTGGATCTCCGGGTCGTCGATGTTCGTCGCGTCGTACCAGAAGTAGCCGGTGTCGATCGTCTTCTCCAGGTCCTCGCCCTTGACCGCGGCCACGGCCGCCTTGACGAGCTCCTTGCCCATGCCCACGGGGTTCTGGGTGATCGCGCCGGCCTCGACGCCCGAGGTGATCGCGTCGATCTGGGCCTGACCGGAGTCGAAGCCGACCACGGTGACGTCCTTGACGCCGGACTCCTCGACGCCCTTGACGGCGCCGATCGCCGAGCCCTCGTTGGAGCCGTAGATGCCCTTGACGTCGGGGTTCGCGGCGAGGATCGACTTGGCGATGTCGGCCGACTTGGCCTGGTCACCGTCGCCGTACTGGACGGGGAGCAGCTCGATGTCGGGCGCGTTCTCCTTCATCCAGTCGATGAAGCCGTCACGACGCTGCTTGCCGGTGAGGCTGGTCTGGTCGTGCACGATCATCGCGACCTTGCCCTCGTTGCCGACGAGCTCGGCCATGTGCTTGGCCGCCTCGGCCGCGGCGGCAGTGTTGTCGGTGGCCGCGGTGGTCACCGGGATGTCGCTGTCGACGCCGGAGTCGAAGGCCACGACGGGGATGCCCTTCTGCTTGGCCTGCTCGAGCACCGGCTCGGAGGCCTTGCTGTCGAGCGCGGCGAAGCCGATCGCGTCAGGCTGCTTGGCGAGCGCGTTGGTCAGCATCGTGACCTGCTCCTCGACCTGGGTCTCGTCGGCCGGCCCCTCGAAGGTGATCCGGACGCCCATCTCCTTGGCCTGCTCCTCGGCGCCCTTCTTCACCGCCTGCCAGAACTGGTGCTGGAAACCCTTCGACACGATGGCGACGTAGAGCTCGTCGTCACCGCCCTTCGAGCCGCTGTCCGAGCCGCACGCGGCCACGGAGAGGGAGAGAACACCGGCTGCCATGGCAGCAGCCAAGCGACGGAACTTCATGCTGGTACTCCTCATTGATTCTTCGGATCGGTGCCGGGGGCACCGGCGAGTTCTTGCGAGGTCGCCCGAGCCGACGACTGGTTGCGGGCGGAGGTGCGCGCTACACCTCCTTCTTGCGAGCCATGTCGGCGTAGACGGCGATCAGGATCACGACGCCGAGGATCACGCTCTGCCACTCCTGGGCGATCGACAGGAGCTGAAGCCCGTTGTTGAGCACCGAGATGATGAGGGCGCCGATGACGGTGCCGACGATCGTCCCCTTGCCGCCGGCCAGCGACGTACCGCCGATGACGACGGCCGCGATGGCCTGGAGCTCGTAGCCCATGCCGGTGGCCGGCTGGGCCGAGCCGAGGCGGGCCGAGATCATCACGCCGGCCAGACCGATGAAGAGTCCGGCCAGGGTGTAGATCAGGAGCTTCCAGCGGCGCACGTTGATCCCCGACAGCGCGGTGGCGTGCTCGTTGCTGCCGATCGAGTAGGTGTAGCGGCCCAGCACGGTCTTGCCGAGCAGGACGCCGGCGACCAGGCAGGCCGCGAACAGCACCAGGACGGCGTTGGGCAGGCCCGGGATCAGCTCTCCGGTGGAGATCTTGACGTAATCGGGCGAGTCGGTGAAGTAGATCGGCGAGCTGCCGGAGATGACGAGCGCCAGGCCCTCGGCGACCAGCATCATCGCCAGGGTGGCGATGAACGGTGGCAGCTTGAGGACCGCCACGTTGCAGCCGTTGACGAAGCCGACCAGGCCGCCGAAGAGCACGGCGAGCAGGACGCCCAGCACCATCGGCAGTCCCATGTTCACGATGAACACGCCGGACATCACCGCGCACAGCGCCATGCCGGTGCCGATGGAGAGGTCGATGCCGCCGGTGATGATGACGAACGTCGTACCGACCGCGAGGAGTCCGATCACCACCGTGCTGAACAGGACGTTGGTGATGTTGTCCCAGGTGAAGAAGATCGGGCTCGCGATGCTGAAGTAGGCGCAGATCACGATCAGGCTGGCGAAGGCGAGCAGCTGCTGGAGCCGGTCGCGCACGGCCGGCAGCCAGCCGGGGCCTGCGGTGGCCGCCGGCACGCTCGCGCCGACGTCGGGGGTGGTGTTCATCCGGTTCACTCCTTGTCCACGGACGTGAGATGGGGGACGTCGCGCTCGACGACGGGATCCGCAACGGCGGGATCGGCCGCGACCGGATCGGCCACGGCGGTGGGGCGCAGCGTGGCGAGGCGCATGACCGACTCCTGGGTCGCCTCGGCCGCCGAGAGGATGCCGCTGACCCGGCCCTCGGTCATCACGACCACGCGGTGCGACATCCGCAGCACCTCGGGCAGCTCGGAGCTGATCATCACGATCGACTTGCCGGTCGCGGCGAGGTCGTTGAGCAGGGCGTAGATCTCGGCCTTGGCGCCGACGTCGATGCCCCGGGTCGGCTCGTCGAAGATGAGGATGTCGCAGTCCTTGACGAGCCACTTGGCGATGACGACCTTCTGCTGGTTGCCACCCGAGAGGTACTTCGTGACCTGGTTCTCGCTGGGCGTCTTGATACGCAGCTTCTGGATCATGTCGCGCGCGGTCGCGCGGATGCCGGCACCGCGGACCCAGCCGGCCTTGCTGTAGCGCTCGCTGAGCGAGGGCAGCGCGATGTTGGCGCTGACGTCCTGGTCGAGCAGCAGGCCGAGGTGCTTGCGGTCCTCGGAGAGGTAGCCGATCCGGAGCCGGGCGGCGTCCGCGGGATTGCGGATCTTGATCCGCCGCCCGCGCAGCTCGACGATGCCGTGGCTCTTGTCCGCGCCGACGATCGCGCGGGCGACCTCGGTACGCCCCGCGCCCATGAGGCCCGCGAAGCCGAGGATCTCGCCCTCGCGCAGGTCGAAGGTGACCTGGTCGAGGAGTCCCTTGGTGGTGAGCCCGGTGACCGACAGGACCACCGGCCGGTCCTCCCGTACGCCGACCGGCCGGGCGTCCTCGACCAGGGCCCGGCCGACCATGAGCGAGACGACCTGGTCGACCGTGGTGTCGCGGGTCTCGACCGTGTCGATGAACTGGCCGTCGCGGATCACGGTGATCCGGTCGGTGATCGCCTTGAGCTCGTCCATCCGGTGCGAGATGTAGATGACGCCGGTCGTCGGCGTGGTGAACCGGCCGATGAGCGCGTGGAGCGCGGCGACCTCGGCGTCGTTGAGCGCCGCGGTCGGCTCGTCCATGATCAGGACCTGCGGGTCGTGCGAGAGCGCCTTGGCGATCTCGACCATCTGCTGGTTGGCGACGGTGAGCCCGCCGACCACGGCCTTGGGGCTCAGCCGGACGCCGAGCCGCTCGAGCAGCTCGCCAGCGCGGTGGTTGAGGGCACGGTCCGACAGCAGCGGTCCGACCTTCGGCTCGCGGCCGATGAAGATGTTCTCCGCGACCGTCAGGTGCGGCATCAGGTTGAACTCCTGGTGGATGATGCTGACGCCCTGGGCGAGCGCGGCGCCCGGCCCGCTCGGGCGGTAGGGCGCACCGTTGAGGAAGAACTGCCCCTCGTCGGGCGTGTAGATGCCGGAGAGCAGCTTCATCAGGGTGGACTTGCCGGCGCCGTTCTCGCCGACCAGGGCGAGCACCTCGCCGTGGCGCAGCTCGAGGTGCATGTCGCGCAGGGCCTGCACTCCGGGGAACCCCTTGGCCACGCCCTCGGCCTTCAGCAGCTCAGTCATGACGCACCCTCCCGTAGACGCGGAGAGCCGTCGCCCTCCGGATTTCGGCCTGCTCGTGGGGGGACAGCGCGGAGACCAGCTCCGCGATCGGCCCCAGCGCGCCGGCGTAGTCGTGGCGCGCCGTCGCCATCGGCCAGTCGCCGCCGTACATCAGCCGGTGGGCGCCGAAGGCATCCAGCGCGGTGTCAAGCACAGGTCGCAGCGTGGCGGCGGTGTAGGGCTCCGCTCCGGCGAGTCCCGACACCTTGGCGACCACGTTGGGCCGCTGCGCGACCGCGCGCAGCGACGCGGCCCAGCCGGACATCGCCGCGGTGCCCCACGGCGGCTTGGCCAGGTGGTCGACGACGATCGTCAGCCCGGGCAGGGCCTCGGCGAGGTCGCCCACGGCGTCGAGGTGCGTCGGCCAGGCGTCCGGTACGTCGAGCACCAGCCCGCGCTCGGCGACCAGCCGCAGGCTCTCCCGGACCTCGGCGAGGCCCAGGAAGGTGGCGGCCCGCGGGTCGTCGTGGATCAGGTGCCGCACGCCCCGGAGGGCCGGCTCGTCGAGGTCCGCGAGCGCCGTCGCGGCCTGGTCCGGCCGGTCGAGCGGGACCCAGCCGACCACGCCGAGCACCCAGTCGTGGGTGCGGGCGACGTCCAGGAGCCATCCGGTGTCGGCCAGCGAGTCCTCGGCCTGGACGAGCACCGCCGCCTCGATGCCGGAGGACCGGAGCTCGCGCGCCGCCTCGTCCGGTCCGAACGAGCGGTGCAGCGGGCCGTGCTGCGGCCCGAGCCAGGCGTAGTCGCTGACGTCGAGGTCCCACAGGTGCAGGTGGGCGTCGATGGTCATCCGGCTGCCACCTCGTCCCAGAGCTCGTCGGGGACCTCGGCGGCGAGCAGCCGGACGTTGGCGCTCACCTGGGCCGGGTCGACCGCGCCGACCACGACGCTGCGCACGACCGGCCGGCGCAGGGGGAACTGCAGCGCGGCGGCCGGCAGGGGGACGCCGGCCCGGCGGCAGATGTCGTCGAGACGCTGCGCCCGGGCGAGCACGTCGGCCGGCACCTGCGCGTAGTCATAGGTGGACGCCGGGCTCGGCGACCCGGCGAGCAGGCCGCCGTTGAAGACCGCCGCGGCGACGATCGCGACCCCCGCCTCGGCGCACAGCGGCAGCAGCCGCTCCTCGGCCCGCCGGTCGACGAGGGTGTAGCGCCCGGCGACCATGAGCTCGTCGACGAGACCGGTCCCGGCCGCCGCGACGAGGGCGTCGAGGTCCATCGAGCCGACGCCCACGCGGCGCACGAGCCCCTCGGCCTGGAGCCCGCGCAGCGCGGGCAGACCCTGGTCGAGCGCCTCCTGGAGGTTCCAGCGCTCCGGGTCGTGCAGGTAGACGGTGTCGACGTGGTCGAGGCCGAGCCGCTCCAGCGAGGCCTCCAGCGTCTGCCGGATCCCGGCGGCGCTGAAGTCCCACACCCGCCGCACGTCAGCCGGTACGACGAAGCCCTCGTCGTCCAGCGCTCCGTCGGGGTCGGCGACCGGGACCAGGCGCCGGCCGACCTTGGTCGAGACCTCGAACCCGGCGCGCGGCCGGCCCGCGAGGAACTCCCCCAGCCGGCGCTCGGACAGCCCGAGCCCGTAGTGCGGCGCGGTGTCGAAGAGCCGGATCCCCCGCAGCCAGGCCTCGTCGAGCACCGCCCGCGCGGTGGCGTCGTCGAGGGCGACCCGGTGGTTGCCGAGTCCGGCGCCACCGAGGCCGAGGCGGAGGTCGGGATCAGGCACCGACATACCGGTTCTCCACGATCGAGCTCGCGAGCATCTCGGCTCCGGAGCCGGGGGTCAGCGGCGCCCGGTAGTGACCGCGGTCGATGACGACGGGGGTCACGAAGTGCTCGTGCAGGTGGTCGACGAACTCGATCATCCGGCCCTCGGTGCTCGCCGAGACCGCGACGAAGTCGAACATCGACAGGTGCTGGACGACCTCGCACAGCCCGACGCCCCCGGCGTGGGGGCAGACCCGCACGCCGAACTTCGCGGCGAGCAGCAGCAGCGCGATGTTCTCGTTGACGCCGGCCACCCGGGTCGCGTCGAGCTGGAGCACCTCGAGCGCGCCGGCCGCGAGGAACTGCTTGGCCATCACCCGGTTGGCCATGTGCTCGCCGGTCGCCACCGGGATCGGCGCGACCCCGCGGGCGATGGCCGCGTGTCCCAGGATGTCGTCGGGGTTGGTCGGCTCCTCGATCCAGGCGACGTCGTACGGCGCGAGCGCGCTCATCCAGGTCACCGCCTCGTCGACCTCCCAGCGCTGGTTGGCGTCGACGGCGATCGCGATGCCCGGACCCACGGTCTCGCGGGCCAGCGCGAGACGTCGTACGTCATCGGCCAGGTTGGCGCCGACCTTGAGCTTGATCTGGGCGAAACCCTCGGCGACCGCCTCGCGGCAGAGCCGGACGAGCTTCGCGTCGTCGTACCCGAGCCAGCCGGGGGTGGTGGTGTAGCCGGGGTAGCCGCGCTCGCGCAGCTCGTCCATCCGCTCGGCCCGGCGCGGCTGGGCCTTCTCGAGGATCTCGAGCGCCTCGGTCGGGGTGAGCGCGTCGGAGAGGTAGCGGAAGTCGACCAGGCTGACGATCTCGGCCGGCGACATCTCGCCCAGGAGCTGCCACAGCGGGAGGCCCGCACGCTTGGCCTTGAGGTCCCACAGCGCGTTGACCACGGCGCCGATCGCCATGTGCATCACGCCCTTCTCGGGACCGAGCCAGCGCAGCTGGGAGTCGTGGACGAGCTCCTTCCAGAAGCCGCCGAGGTCGGCGAGCGTCGCCTCCAGGTCGCGGCCCACGACGTACGGCTCGAGGCTCGCGACGGCGCTGAGCTGGACGTCATTGCCCCGGCCGATGGTGAAGACGAACCCGTGCCCCTCCAGCCCGTCGCCGGCGTCGGTCGCCAGGCGTACGTAGGCCGCGGAGTAGTCGGGGTCGGGGTTCATGGCGTCGGATCCGTCGAGCGAGGTCGACGTCGGGAACCGAACGTCATCCGTCTGCATCTCGGTGATCTTGCTCAAGGGGCACGCTCCTGGTTGGTGACTTGACTCACAGGCTAGACATCGGATCTATCAGCGGTCAAGATGGAAGAGCAAACCAATCTTTCCGCTCAGATCGCGAGAGAGGGCCGATCAAAGGTCCTACCTGTCGCGTGAGCGGCCTCACAGAGGAGCAGACAATGAAGCTGGCACGCAGGGGTCCCCTCGGAGCCGAGATCCCCGTCGTCGAGACCCCCGCAGGGGTGCTGGACGCCCGGCCGGTCACCGCGGACTTCGACCGCGCGTTCTTCGCCGCGGACGGGATCGCCCGCCTGGCCCAGGCGGTCGCGGACGGCGCGCTCCCCGTGCTCGCGGACGCGGCGATCCTGCGCGTCGGCGCTCCGGTCGCCCGCCCCGGCGCCCTGATCTGCATCGGGCAGAACTACGCCGCCCACGCCGCCGAGTCCGGAGCCGAGCCGCCGACGGTGCCGATCATCTTCCTCAAGGTGCCCAACACCGTCGTCGGCCCGTACGACGACGTGCGGATCCCCCGCCACAGCACGAAGACCGACTGGGAGGTCGAGCTCGGCATCGTGATCGGCCGCGAGGCGTCGTACCTCGACGGGCCCGAGCAGGCCCTGGACCACGTCGCCGGCTTCGTCGTCGCCAACGACCTCTCCGAGCGCGAGTTCCAGATGGATCTGTCCGGCGGGCAGTGGAGCAAGGGCAAGTGCT
This sequence comes from Pimelobacter sp. 30-1, assembly GCF_018831735.1. Taxonomy (NCBI): domain Bacteria; kingdom Bacillati; phylum Actinomycetota; class Actinomycetes; order Propionibacteriales; family Nocardioidaceae; genus Pimelobacter; species Pimelobacter sp. 30-1. The sequence goes on along the minus strand of NZ_NHTS01000001.1, from coordinate 84,015 downwards.
GCCCCGGCTTCAGCCCGCTCGGCCCCTGGCTGGTCACCCCCGACGAGGTCGACCACCGCGCGCTCGGCCTGCGGAGCTGGGTCAACGGCGAGATCCGGCAGGACTCGAGCACCGCCGACCAGATCTTCGACGTCGCGACGATCGTGTGGCACCTGAGCCAGTTCCTCACCCTCGACCCGGGCGACGTGATCCTGACCGGGACGCCCGAGGGGGTGGCCTTCTCGGGGCGCTTCCCCTACCTGAGCGCCGGCGACGTCGTCGAGATCGAGATCGAGGGGCTCGGCCGCCAGCGCCAGCAGATGGCCCCGGCCGTCGAGACCGCCGGAGCGGCCCGATGAGCGGCGAGTTCGCCGGCCTGACGGCCGTCGTCACCGGCGGCGGCTCGGGCATCGGCGCGGCCATCGCCGCCGAGCTCACCGCGCGCGGGGCCCGGGTCGCCGCGTTCGACCTCGATCCGACGGGCGTCCCGGAGGGCGTCCTGGGCATCACCGCGAACGTCGGCGACGACGCCTCGGTGCGGGCCGGCATCGACCAGGCGGTCGCCGCCCTCGGTCAGCTCGACGTCCTCGTCAACAACGCCGGCATCGGGGCCCAGGGCACCGTCGCCGACAACGACGACGCCGAGTGGCTGCGGGTGCTCGACGTCAACGTGCTCGGGATCGTGCGGATGTCCCGGGCCGCGCTGCCCCACCTGCGTGCCTCGCGCGCGCCGGCGATCGTCAACGTGGGCTCGATCGCGGCCACGGCCGGACTGCCCCAGCGGGCGGCGTACAGCGCGAGCAAGGGGGCTGTCCACGCCCTGACCCGGGCGATGGCCGCCGACCACCTGCCCGAGGGGATCCGGGTCAACTGCGTCGCGCCCGGCACCGCCGACACCCCGTGGGTCCAGCGCCTGCTCGGCGCCGCGCCCGACCCCGCGGCCGAGCTGGCCGCGCTCAACGCCCGCCAGCCGCACGGCCGGCTGGTCCGCGCCGAGGAGATCGCGGTGAGCGTCGCCTACCTCGCCAGTCCGCGCTCGGGTTCCACGACCGGCGTCGCGCTGGCCGTCGACGGTGGTATGAACGACCTGCGTCTCCGGCCCCGCGGATAGGAGCACCCAGCCCATGGTCGCCATCGCCCTGCACACCGTGCTCGCGCCCGGGCGCGAGCAGGACTACGAGGACGTGCACCGGACGATCCCGGCCGCGCTGGCCACCGCGCTGGCCGAGCACGGCGTCCGGGACTGGCGGATCTGGCGCGACGGTCGCGATGTCTTCCACCTCGTCGACGTGGACGACATCGCGACCTTCCACGCGATGCGCCGGGCGCTGCTGGACCTGCCGGTCAACCAGGCCTGGCAGGACACCGTTGGTCCGATGTTCGAGCAACCCGACGACTACGAAGCCGCCGATCCCACGCTGAACCTGCTCTGGAGTCTCCAAGGGCAACAGCGGATCGCCGACTAAAGATAGGATCTCTCCATGGCAGTGACCGATGAGGCGATCCTCAAGATCAAGGACATGCTGCTGCGGGGCGAGCTGCGCCCCGGCGACCGGCTGGCTCCGGAGAAGGAGCTGAGCGAGCGGCTCGGGCTCTCCCGCAACTCGCTGCGCGAGGCGGTCAAGGCGCTCGAGCTGATCCGGGTGCTCGACGTACGCCGGGGCGACGGCACCTATGTCACCAGCCTCGAGCCGAGCCTGCTGCTCGAGGCGATGTCGTTCGTCGTCGACCTGCACCAGGACCACACGGTCCTCGACCTGTTCGAGGTACGCCGGATCCTCGAGCCGGTCGCCGCCGAGATGGCGACCACCCGGGCCACCGACCACCAGCTCGCCCAGCTCACCGCGATGCTCGACGAGGTCGGCCCGGAGACCTCCGTCGAGGACCTGGTCAAGCACGACGTGGCCTTCCACGGCGCGATCTACGAGCTCTCCGGCAACGCCTACCTGAGCACGCTGCTCGAGAGCCTGTCCGGGCGCACCCTCCGGGCCCGGATCTGGCGCGGCCTGACCGAGGAGCACAGCGTCGAGCGGACGCTGGCCGAGCACCGCGCCATCGTCGACGCGATGGTCCTCGGCAACCGCGACCTGGTCCGGTCCTGGATCACCGTGCACATCAGCGGTGTCGAGTCCTGGCTGCGACGGGCCGGCCAGACCCCCGAGGGCTGGCAGGACCCGACCGCAGGGGCTCCGGAGGTCGCTCAGGTGCCGAGCGAGATGCCGCCGTCGACATAGACGGTCTGGCCGGTGATGTAGGACGCCTCGTCACTGGACAAGAACGTCACCGCCGCCGCGATGTCCTCGGGATGACCCACCCGGCGCACCGGGTTCGCCTCCGCGTTGAGCCGCCGGAACTCCTCGACATCCATCTTCAGACGAGCCGCGGTGGCATCGGTCATCTCGGTCGCGATGAAACCCGGCGCGACCGCGTTCACGTTGATCCCGAACGGGCCCAGCTCGATACCCAGGGTCCGGGTGAACCCCTGGATCCCCATCTTCGCCGCCGAGTAGTTCGCCTGGCCCCGGTTGCCCAGCGCCGAGATCGAGGAGATGTTCACGACCTTGCCGTACTTCTGCTCCACGAAGTGCTTCTGCGCAGCCTTGGTCATCAAGAACGCACCCTTCAGGTGCACCCCCATCACCAGGTCCCAGTCGTCCTCGGTCATCTTGAACAACAGGTTGTCGCGGGTGATCCCCGCGTTGTTGACCAGCACGTGGATCCCACCCAGCTCGGCCACCACCCGCTCGACAGCAGCCTCGACCGACGCACCATCAGCGACGTTCGCACCGATCCCCACCGCCTTCGCGCCCCCGACCAGCGGCAGCCTCGCCGCCGCCTCGGCCGCAGCAGCCTCGTCGAGGTCCACGATCGCGACCGAGGCACCCTCCTCCGCATAACGCGTGGCGGTACCGAACCCGATCCCCCGCGCGGCACCGGTGATGACGGCGACCCGCCCGTCGAAACGACCCATGTCTTGTTCCTTCTCTCGTGTTCGTGTGGTCAAGCGATGGTGAGGCCGCCGTCGACGGCCAGCGTCTGCCCGGTGATGTAGCCGGCCGCGTCGGAGGCGAGGAACACCGCCGTCGCCGCGAGCTCGCGGGGGTCGCCCTTGCGCCCGACCGCGACGCGCGGCATCTGCGCGTCCAGGTAGCCCTCGGGGTACTGGTCGGTCATCTCGGAGGTGAAGAAGCCCGGCGCCAGGGCGTTGACCCGGATGCCCTTGCGGCCGGTCCACTGCTGGGCCAGGTCGCGGGTCAGCCCGATCAGACCGGCCTTGGACGCGGCGTACGCCGCCTGGGGCAGCCCGGCGGTGGTGATCCCGAGGATCGAGGAGATGTTGATGATGCTGGCGCCCGGCTGCATGACGCGGCCGCAGGCCTGCGCCATCCAGTAGCAGCCGTTGAGGTTGACGTCGATGACCTGGCGGAACTCGTCGGGCTTCTCGCGCAGCGCCGGGATCGCCGTACCGATGCCGGCGTTGTTGACCAGGACGTCGATCCGGCCGAAGGCGGCGTGGCCCTCCTCGACGAGGCGGGTGCACGACTCCGGGTCGCTGACGTCGGTGGCGACGGTGAGGGCGCGGCGTCCGGTGGCCTCGACCAGCGCCGCGGTCTCGGCGAGGCGGTCGACCCGGCGGGCGCCGAGGACGACGTCCGCGCCGGCCTCGGCGAAGGCCTGGGCGAAGGCGATCCCCAGACCGCTGGACGCACCGGTGACGACGGCGACCTTGCCGTCGAGGCGGAACAGGTCGGTGACGGGCTGGCTCATCGTCGTCCTCAGATCCGCTCGAGGATGAGGGCCATGCCCTGGCCGCCGCCGACGCACATGGTGATCAGCCCGGTGGACTTGTCGTGCCAGTCGAGCGAGTTGAGCATCGTCGCCTGGAGCCGGGCGCCGGTCATGCCGAACGGGTGGCCGACCGCGATCGCGCCACCGTTGATGTTGAGCCGGTCGATGTCGATCCCCAGGTCCTGGTACGACGGCACGACCTGCGCCGCGAACGCCTCGTTGATCTCGACGAGGTCGATGTCGCCGATGCTCATGCCCGCGTGCTTGAGGGCGTTGCGCGTGGCCTCGACCGGGCCCAGGCCCATGATCTCGGGCGAGAGACCCGAGACGCCGGTCGCGACGACCCGCGCCAGCGGTGTCACGCCGAGCTCGGCGGCCTTGGTGTCGGACATCATCACGACCGCGGCGGCGCCGTCGTTGAGCGCGCAGCAGTTGCCGGCGGTCACCACGCCGTCCTCGCGGAAGACCGGCTTCAGCCCGGCCAGGGCCTCGTACGTCACGCCGGCGCGCGGCCCGTCGTCGGCCGAGACGACGGTGCCGTCGGGCAGCGTGACCGGGGTGATCTCGCGGGCCCAGAAGCCGTCGTTGATCGCCTTCTCGGCCAGCAGCTGCGAGCGCACGGCGAACTCGTCGAGCTCGCGGCGCGAGAGCCCGCGCAGGCTGGCCACGTTCTCGGCCGTCTGGCCCATCGCGATGTAGACGTCGGGCAGCAGCCCGTCCTCACGCGGGTCGTGCCAGACGGTCTGCTCCTCGGCCGTGCGCGCGGTGCGCGACTGGGCGTCGTCGAAGAGCGGGTTGACCGTGTGGGGGATGTGGTCGGAGGTGCCCTTGGCGAAGCGCGAGACGGTCTCGACGCCGGCGGAGACGAAGATGTCGCCCTCGCCGGCCTTGATCGCGTGGAACGCCATCCGGGTGGTCTGCACCGACGAGGAGCAGTAGCGGGTCACCGTCGCGCCGGGCACGCTGTCCCAGCCGTTGAGGACGCTGACCACGCGGGCCATGTTGTTGCCGGACTCGCCGCCGGGCAGGCCGCAGCCGAGCAGCAGGTCGTCGATGGTGCTCGGGTCGAGACCCTCGACCTTCTCGACGGCCGCGCGCACCGCGAACGCGGCGAGGTCGTCGGGACGCAGGTCCTTGAGGGATCCCTTGTTGGCCCGGCCGATCGGCGTACGGGCGGCGGAGACGATGACGGCTTCAGGCATTGAACAACTCCCAGACATGAGCGAACGCTTAGGTAAGCAGACGCTTAGCCTGGCACAGGGTCAGGCGCGCCGTCTACGGGTGATGACACCATTCCTAAGCATCTGCTTAGATCCTCTCCAGCCAGCCCCTCACCCCTGGAGACGATCGTCATCACCGCCACCGCCGCCCAGCAGCGCATCCTCGATGCCGCCGTGGACGTCTTCGCCGAGCAGGGCTACGGCGGGACGAGCACCCGCGACATCGCCGTGCGCGCCGGCCGCAGCCCCGCCGCGGTCTACGTGCACTACCCCTCCAAGGAGGACCTGCTCTTCGCGATCAGCGTGCAGGGCCACACCGAGGCGCTCGCGGCGCTCCAAGCGGCGTACGACGACCACAGCGACCCGGTCGCCCGGCTGCACCGGATGATCGACGCGTTCTGTCAGTGGCACCTCGGCCACACCCGGATCGGCCGGGTCGTCCAGTACGAGCTCAACGCCCTCAGCCCCGAGCACCGCACGGTCATCGTCGCGCTGCGCCGCGACTTCCACCGGCTGATGACCTCCGCCCTCGACGCCGGCGTCCGGCACGGCGTCTTCGAGGTCGAGGACGTCGACCGCACCGCGCACGCCCTGCTCTCCCTCGGTGTCGACCTGGTCCGCTGGTTCGACCCGGACCTCGACTCCGAGCCCACCCGCATCGCCCACCTCAACGCCGACCTCGCCGTGCGCATGGTCCGGCGCATCCCCGCCTCGTCCCAGGAGGACTCCCCATGAACCGCGACATCTACGACGACGACCACGAGGCCTTCCGCGCCTCGGTGCGCGAGTTCCTCGAGCGCTCGGTGATCCCGCACGTCGAGGAGCACCAGGCCGAGAAGGGCCTGCCCCGGGAGTTCTGGCTCGACGCCGGCCGCAACGAGCTGCTCGGCCTGGAGATCCCCGAGGAGTACGGCGGCTCCGGCGCCGGCGACTACCGCTTCAATGCCGTGCTCACCGAGGAGCTGAGCAAGGTCACCGCCTCGCTCGCCTCGTGCTGGGGCATCCACGCCGACATCTGCGCGCCGTACCTGGTCGAGCTGGGCACCGAGGAGCAGAAGCAGCGCTGGCTCCCCTCGATCGCCTCCGGCGAGACCGTCCTTGCCATCGGCATGACCGAGCCCTCCGGCGGCTCCGACCTCGCCGGCCTCAAGACCACCGCCGTGCGCGACGGCGACCAGTGGGTGATCAACGGCTCCAAGACGTTCATCACCAACGGCTTCTCCGCCGACCTGATCATCACCGCCGTCCGCACCAGCCCGGAGAAGAAGGCCCGCGGGATCACGCTCTTCGCCATCCCCGCCGACGCCGACGGCTTCAGCCGCGGCCGCAAGCTCGACAAGGTCGGCCAGGACGAGTCCGACACCGCCGAGCTGTTCTTCGAGAACGTCCGCCTCGGCGACGACCACGTGATCGGCGAGGTCGACGGCGGCTTCATCCACATGATGCAGAAGCTCCCCCAGGAGCGCCTCGGCGCCGCGATCTCCAACATCGCCCACGCGAAGCAGATCCTCGTCGAGACCCTGCAGTACACCAAGGACCGCCAGGCGTTCGGCGCCCCGATCGGCACCTTCCAGCACAACAAGTTCCTCCTCGCCGAGCTGTTCACCCAGATCGAGGTCAGCGAGGCGTACGTCGACAAGTGCGTCCTCGCCCACAACGCCCGCGAGCTCACCCCGGTCGAGGCCGCCAAGGCCAAGTGGTGGACCAGCCAGGTCCAGAACGAGGTCCTCGACCACTGCGTGCAGCTGCACGGCGGCTACGGCTTCATGAACGAGTACCGCGTCGCCCGCGCCTGGCGCGACGCCCGGGTCACCAAGATCTGGGCCGGCTCGAACGAGATCATGAAGGAGCTCATCGGCCGCGACCTGGGGCTCTGAGCCGCAGGCTCCGCCCCCGCGGACACGCCCTAGGCTGAGCCCGTGCTCTACGAGGTCCTCCACACGGTCGTCCCGCCGCTCGCCCGAGCGGCGTGGCGACCGCGCATCGAGGGCATCGAGAACGTGCCCCTCACCGGCCCGGTCCTGCTCGCGAGCAACCACCTCAGCTTCGCCGACAGCGTGGTCATCCCGATCGTCGCGCCCCGCAAGGTCGTCTTCCTGGCCAAGGCCGAGTACTTCACCGGCTCCGGCCTGCGCGGACGGCTCAGCAAGGCCTGGTTCGAGGGCCTCGGCATGGTCCCCGTCGACCGCACCGACACCCGCGCCGCCCTCAACTCCCTCGACGTCGCCCTCGACGTCCTGGGCCGCGGCGACGCCTTCGGCATCTACCCCGAAGGCACCCGCTCCCGCGACGGCCGCCTCTACCGCGGGCGCACCGGCGTCGCCCAGCTCGCCCTCACGGCCGGCGTACCCGTCGTACCGGTGGGGTTGGTGGGCACCGCCGACCTCCAGCCCGTCGACGCCCGCTGGCCCCGCCTCGCCAAGGTCACCGTCCGCTTCGGCACCCCGCTCGACTTCACCGGGCGCTTCGAGGGCGTCGCGCCCGGGCGGGCGCGGCGCGAGGCGACCGACGAGATCATGACGGCGATCCAGGGGCTGACCGGGCAGGAGGCGGCGGGGGTCTACAACGACCTGCCGGTCGAGGCCTGAGGCGGTACGCCGCTACCGGCGCTCGGCGTAGCGCGCCCACTGGGCGTCGACGAACGCCGTGAGCAGGTCCCGCGCCTCGACCGCGCCGTCGTCGTCGAGGCCGACCGTCCGCCAGCTCAGCAGGTGCTGGCCGTCCCGGACGAGCACCCGGTACTCGTGCTCGTCGAGGGGCTCCTCCTCCTCGGACTCGTGGGTGAGCAGGTGGTAGGCGACCGCTTCGTCGCCCAGCGCCGGCGCCGCGTCCCGCACGACCTCGCGCGCCAGGTCGGTCTGACCCAGGAGCTCCAGGTTGAAGCCGTTCCCGCAGGCGTCGATCGTCTGGTCGACCGCGGCGAAGACCTTCTCGGCATCCTGGCCGGCGTACGTCAGCACCTGGATCTCGGCGTACGGCGAGATCCACGGCGGGCTGGCCCCGACGCGGTCCGCGTGGACCGGGTGCGGGTCGACCTTGATGAGCGATGCCAGCGGCTGGCACGACTCCGGGGCCGACAGGCGGTCGTCCACGATCCCGGTCCCCGGCTTGCGGTGCACCGTGGCGTCCCCGAGCTTCGCGCCCACCGGGAGCAGGATGTCCTCGATCTGGTCGACCGACAGCACCCCCGCGGGCTCGGCGGACCGAGCGTCGTCCTCTCCGTCGCCGCAGCCGCCCAAGGCGAGCGCGGCGACCAGGACCAGGCCGAGCAGCGGAACGGGACGACGACGCATCGACTACCTCTTTCGGGCCACCCTCCGGCGCGGACCTGACTGGCCTCGCCGCGGACGCACGCTATCGCCTGCCTGCCTCCGCCAATCTCCTGCGCGCCGCCGACACACGGCCCTAGCCTCACCCTCATGGAAGAGCAGGCACCGCGGGTCGTCCCGCCCGGGTGGTATCCGGACCCGAAGATGGCGGGCACCCAGCGCTACTGGGACGGCGAGGTGTGGACCGACAACGTCGCGCCCTTCGCGCCACTGCCGGCGCAGGCGCTCAACGCGGCGTCGACGAACCAGCTGGTCACCGGACTGGTGGTGGCGGCCTCCGTCGGCGGCGGCATCCTGAGCCAGCAGTCGGTGTCCGTCATGTCGGGCAGCGGCATCGTCTGGACCGGGGTCGCGATCTGCGTCGCGGCGTCGTTTGTGACCTGGGTGGTCAAGACGATCCCGGGATGGGCGCGGGTGATCTGCGTGCTCGTCGCGATCGGCGCGATCATCACAGGCTTCTCGGTCGAGCAGCAGCTCGACGAGCGACGCCAGGAGATCGGCAACATCCTCAACCAGCCCTAGCGCTCAGCCGCCGTCCACCGGCAGCGGCGAGACCGGCTTCGTCGTACCGAACGCGAAGGTGGTCTCGATCGAGGCGAGCGACGGGATGCCGCGCAGCCGGTCCCGCACGAACGCCTCGTACGCCGAGAACGACGGGACGACGACCTTCACCAGGTAGTCCTGGTCCCCCGCGAGGAGGTAGGCCTCGACGATCTGGGGCACCCCGCGCAGCTCCTCCTCGACCGCGTCGACGACGTCGGTCCCGTGCGAGGAGAGGGTGAGCCGGACGAAGGCGGTGATGCTCAGCCCGACCGCCTCGGGCGAGACGACGGCGCGGTAGCCGGTGATGACGCCGGCCTTCTCGAGGGCGCGGACGCGGCGCAGGCAGGGGGACGGCGAGAGGCCGACCCGGTCGGCGAGCTCCTGGTTGGTGAGGCGGCCGTCGAGCTGGAGCTCCAGCAGGATGTGGCGGTCGGTGTCGTCGAGGGTCGTCACGTGGCAGATTCTGCTACAGATCCACTGATTTGGGGCACGATTGGCAATCGCGTGCTCCGCCGATTTCCCTATCGTTGCTCCGCAGGTCGGATCAGCGAGAGGGCGACGACGTGGTGGGCGAGAGCAGTGCGCGGACGACGGGGTACGCCGCGCTGGCCATGACCGTGGTGCTGTGGTCGTCGTTCGCGTTGACCTCGCGCGGCATCGGTACGTCGAGCCTCACCGATGCCGACGCGGCGCTGATCCGGTTCGTCGTACCGCTGGTCCTGCTGGCGCCGCTGGTGCCGCGGACCGTGCGCGCCCTCGCCCGCGAACGTACGACGACCGTGCTGCTCCTGCTGGCCGGCGGACTGCCGCACTACCTGGTCATGGCGTTCGGCGCCGGCCTGACCAACGCGGGCCTGACCGGGCTGCTCGTGCCGGGCACGGTGCCGCTCTTCGTGACGCTGCTGCTCCTGCGCCGCCAGCGCGTCCCGGCCCGTGCGGTCGCCGCGCTCGCGACGATCGTGGCGGGCGTCGTCGCCAGCGCGACGCTGGTCGGCACGGACGGCGGCACCACCGGCATCGTGCTCCTGGTGGGCGCCGGCGCCATCTGGGCCTGCTACACGCTCGGCCTGCAGCGGACCGGCCTGGCGCCGCTCGAGATCGTCGTCGCGGTCTGCGCGCTGTCGGCGCTCGGAGGCCTGGTCCTCACCCTGTCCGGGCTGCTGCCCTCGCACCTGCTGAGCTCGCCGGGCACGGTCCGGGTCGGCGACGTGGTGACCTTCGCCGTGCTCCAGGGCATCGGGACCGGGCTGCTCTCCACGCTCTGCTACGCCCACGCCGTCCGGGCGCTCGGCAGCAGCGTCGCCGCCGTCGGGGGCGCGCTCAGCCCGGTCCTCACCGCTCTCGCGGCCGTCCCGCTCTTCGGCGAGACCATCGGCTGGGGGCTGGGCCTCTCGCTCGCCCTGGTCGTGACCGGCGTCCACGTCTTCAACCGGACGCCGCCGCTCCCACGGGTGCCGCGGGCACCGGCGCTCCCGGCATGGTCCCCGAATCTGCTGCGCCCCGTCGACGCGCGCCCCTAGCCTCCGGCGGGCGTCAGCCCAGCTCGGCGCTCCACGCGTCGTAGGCGTAGACCCAGTCGGCGTCGCCGGCCGTCTTGAGCCAGGTGTTGCCGCGCGAGCCGATCTGGATGCGGCTGGTGCGCGGCAGCCGGGCGGTCTCGTACGCCTTCAGGGCCTGCTCGACGCCGCCGAGCCCGCCGGCCACCGCGCGGGTGAGCACCACGGCGTCCTCGATGGACATCGCGGCGCCCTGCGCCATGAACGGCATCATCGGGTGCGCCGCGTCGCCCAGCAGGGTGGCGCGCCCGACCGACCAGCGGGGCAGAGGGTCGCGCACGTACAGGGCCGACTTGAGCACGCTGTCGCAGGCGTCGAGGAGCGCGCGGGCGTCCGGGTGGAAGTGCTCGTACATCGCGCGGAGCTCGACGACGTCGCCGGGCGTCGTCCACGACTCCTCGGTCCACGACTCCTGCGGGGTGGTCGCGAAGACGAAGGTGTCGCGGCCCCGGTTGAGCGGGAAGGTGACGATCTGGGTCTCCGGGTCGGGCCCCCACCACTTGGTGAAGGCGCCGAGGTCCGGCACGTCCAACCGCTCGGTCGGGACGACGGCGCGGAACGCGACGACGCCGGTGAAGTCCGGGCTCTCCTTGCCGAACAGGGCCGAGCGGACGCTGGAGTGGATGCCGTCGGCGCCCACGACGAGGTCGACCTCCGCGGCGGCACCGCCGTCGAACTCCAGGCGGACCGGGCCCGCGTCCTCCTGCGCGAGGCCGGTGAGGCGGTGGCCGAGCCGGATCACCTCGGCCGGCAGCGCGGTCTCGAGCGCCGAGAGCAGGTCGGCGCGGTGGATGGTCAGCTGCGGGGCGGCGTACTTGCGCTCGGCGGCGTCGCCCATCTCCAGGCGCGAGGTCTCCTCGCCGCTGTCCCACGTCCGGCTGATCCGGTACGACGGCCGCGCGGCCGTGTCCCGGATCGCGGCGCCGACGCTGCCCCCGAGCCCGTCGAGGGCCCGGACCGCGTTCGGCGTCAGGTTGATGTCCGCGCCGACCCGGCCGAACTCGGGTGCCTGCTCGAACACCGTGACCTCGATGCCCTGGGCGCGGAGCCCGATCGCGGCGGCCAGACCACCGATGCCGCCTCCGACGATGCCGACGTGCACGCTCATTTCTCGTCCTGCCCTTTCGATCGCAATCGGTCAGTCGGCCCAGGCGATCGGCCCGGACGTCCCCAGATAGATGCTCTTCTGACGTTGGTACGCGCGGATCACGCCGAGACCCTTCTCGCGCGTCGAGCCGCTGTCCTTGACCCCGCCGAAGGGCGAGGCGATCGACAGCTGCTTGTAGGTGTTGACCCACACCGTGCCGGCGTCGATGGCCCGGCCCAGGCGCCAGGCGCGGGCGAAGTCGCGGGTCCAGATGCCGCAGGCGAGGCCGTAGGCCGTGTCGTTGGCGGCCGCGACGAGCTCGGCCTCGTCGCGCCAGCGCAGCGCGACCAGGACCGGGCCGAAGACCTCCTCGCGGACGATCTCGGCATCGGCCGGGAGCCCGTCGATCACGGTCGGGCGCAGGTAGCTGCCGGCCGCCAGCGCGGGGTCGTCCGGCCGCACGCCGCCGGCCCGCAGCGTCCCGCCCGCGGCGAGCCCGCCGGCGATGAAGCGCTCGACGGAGTCGCGGTGCGAGGCGGTGATGAGGGGGCCGAGCTGGGTGCCCTCGGCCCGGGGGTGCCCGACCCGCAGGGCGTCGGCCCGCTCCGCGATGCGGGCGACGACCTCGTCGTACACGCTGTCGTGGACGAACAGCCGCGAGCCGGCGATGCAGGACTGACCCTGCGAGCTGAAGATGCCGAAGAGGATGCCGTTGACCGCGAGGTCGAGGTCGGCGTCCGGCAGCACGATCGTGGGTGACTTGCCGCCGAGCTCGAGCGACGTCGTCTTGAGCAGGCCGGCGGCGGTGGCCGCGAGGGCCCGGCCGGTGTCGGTGCCGCCCGTGAACGACAGGTGCCCGACGCCGGGGTGCTCGACCAGCGCCTGGCCGACCGTCCGGCCCGGCCCGGGGAGGACGCTGACCAGCCCCTCGGGCAGCCCCGCCTCCAGCAGCAGCGCACCCAGCTCGAGCGCGAGGAGCGGCGTCCACGCGGCGGGCTTGAGGACCACGGCGTTGCCGGCGGCCAGCGCGGGCGCGACCTTCTGGGCGTCGGAGGCGATCGGGCTGTTCCACGGGGTGATCGCGCCGACCACGCCGATCGGCTCGTGCACGGAGAACGCGAGGTAGTCGCCGCGGGAGGGCGGGATCGCCCCCTCCTCGGTCTCGAGCACGGCGGCGACGTAGCGGAACGTGCCGGCGGCGCTGGCGACGAGCGCCCGGGTCTCGGCCAGCGGCTTGCCGTTGTCGCGGCTCTGGAGGACGGCGAGCTGCTCGCTGCGCGCCTCGATCAGGTCCGCGGTGCGCGCCAGGTAGCGGGCCCGCTGGTGCGGGAGCATCGCGCGCCAGGCGGCGGCCGACCGCGCCGCCGTACCGCGGCGGACGGCGGTGTCGACGTCGTCCGGCGTCGCGCCGGCCAGGGTGGCGACGGTGGTGCCGTCGGCGGGGTCGGTGGCGACCAGGTCGGCGCCCGAGCCGACCACCCACTCGCCGCCGACGAGGATCCGCCCCTGCGGGGCCAGACGATCGGTCATGATGCTGCTCCTGGGACGTGGACGGGCGGGGTGAACGGCCGCGGCATCGGCGGGTACGACGCGAGGTCGACCTCGACGACGACCGGGCCGCCGTGCGCGACGGCCTGCTCGAAGGTCGCGGCGACGGCGCCGGGCTCGGTGATGCGCAGATGGGTGAGGCCCATCGAGCCGCAGAGCGCGGCGTAGTCGGGGGTCAGCAGGTCGACGCCGGAGCGCGGCCGGCCGAGCGACTCCTGCATGTTGCGCAGCACGCCGTAGCCGCCGTCGTTGAACACGACGAGCACCAGCCACGGCGCCTCCTGCGCCAGCGTGGTCAGCTCGCCCAGGTGGACGGCGAGCCCGCCGTCGCCGACGATGCCGACGGTCGGGACGTCCGGGCGCGCGAGCGCCGCGCCGATGGCCATGCCGAGCCCCTGGCCGATGCCGCCGCCGCGGGGGAAGACGTTGCTGCGCACGTCGTGCATCTCGAGCAGGCGGTTGCCCCACGCACTGGACGCGATGGTGACGTCGCGCGCGACGACGGCGTCCCGAGGCAGCACCTTGCGCAGCGCGTCGGCGAACAGGGCGTGCTCGCCGAGCCCGGCCCGCTGCGTCTCGCGCACCGTGGCCCGGGTGACCCGCACCCGCTCGGCCCACGCCGACCGGGGCTGCGCGGCGGCGGCGACCAGGCCGTCGAGGACCGCGTCCAGGAAGGTCGCGGCATCGCCGACGACACCCAGCGTCGCCGGGAACACCCGTCCGATCGCAGCCGGGTCGAGGTCGACCTGCACGTGCTCGGCCGGGACGACGAGCCCGTAGTCGCCGGTCTCGTTGGACCGGAAGTGCGTGCCGATGCTGAGCAGCAGGTCGGCGTCGGCCAGCAGCGCGCGCCCGGCCGGGGCGGTGGCGTAGTTGCCCACGCACAGCTCATGGTCCTCGGGGACGCCGCCGCGGCCGGAGTTGCTGGTGAACAGGGCCGCGCCGGTCAGCTCGACCAGGCGGCGCAGCGGGGCGCCGGCCCGGGCGACGCCGCCGCCGGCCCAGATCGCCGGGCGCTCGCTGGCCCGCAGCAGGCTGATCACCTCCGCGACGCGGACCGGGTCGACGGGCTCCGGCTCCGTCGCGGCCGGTTCCGGCGCGGCGGGCAGCGCGCCGGGGACGGCGTACTGCAGGTCGATCGGCCACTCGACGCTGACCGGGCCGCCGGGCGCGGCCAGCGCGTGCCCGACCGCCTCCGCCAGGACGGCGCCGGCGGTCGCGGTGTCGCGGATCGTCGCGGCGTGCTTCGAGACGGCGGCCAGCATGCCGAGCTGGTCCTTGGTCTCGTGGATGAAGCCGCGACCCGAGCCGAGGTAGGGGGTGTCGACCTGCCCGGTGACGTGCAGGACCGAGGTCCCCGCGCTGAGCGACTCGACGAGCGAGCCGGCGGCGTTGCCGGCTCCGGTGCCGGTGCTGGTGAGCGCGCAGCCCAGCCCGCCGCGGGCCCGGGCGTACCCGTCGGCCGCGTTGACTGCGGTCGCCTCGTGCCGCACGGGCACGAACCGCAGGTCGCGGGCGACAGCCTCGACCAGCGGCAGGTTGTGGACGCTGACGATGCCGAACACCGTGTCGACGTCGTGTCGGCGCAGCAGGTCGACGAGCAGGTCGCCGCCGGTGCGGGCCGGTGCCGGGCTGGTCATGGTGCTCCTTCGGGAGAGAGGGGTGGGTCAGAACAAGCCGCGGGACACGCCGCCGCAGACGTCGAGCGCGGCGCCGGTCACGTACGACGACCGGGGCGACAGCAGGAACGCGATCGCCGCGGCGACCTCGTCGGCCCGGCCGAAACGGCCGAGCGCGATCCCGCGGTCGGTGGCGATGTCGTGCTCCCAGGCGGCGTAGTCGCGCTCGTCGCCCGAGCTCTCGTAGCGCCGGCGCCACTGGCCGGTGTCGACGAGGCCGAGGCACACCGAGTTCACCCGGACGCCGCGCGCGGCGTACTCGAGCGACATCGACTTGGTGAGGTTGAGCAGCCCGGCCCGCGCCGCCGACGTCGTCACCAGCCGCGGCTCGGGCTGCTTGGCGAGGACGGCGTTGACGTTGACCACCGACGCGGCGGCGGACTTCTCCAGCCACGGCAGCGCCTCGCCGAGCACGTTGAGGACGCTGCTGAACTTGAGGTCGAGCTCGTCGAGGAAGTCGGCGGCGACGACATCCGCGAGGCCCGCCATCCGGGACTGCCCGGCGTTGTTGACGACGCCGTCGAGGCCACCGAAGGCCTCCCCCGCCGCGGCGACGAGCGCCGCCACGGCGGTGGCGTCCCGGACATCGCAGACCTGGGTCAGCAGGCGCTCGGGCGCCCCGAGCGATGCCGCCGCGGAGTCGAGCGCGTCGGCGCGACGCCCGCACGTGACCACGCGCGCGCCCTCGGCCAGGAGCAGCTCGACGGTGGCGAGTCCCACCCCCGAGCTGCCCCCGGTGACGAGGTAGGTGCGGCCGTGCAGCCCCAGGTCCACCGGGATCAGTCCCGGGTGACGCCGTGCATGGCCGACGTCTCGGGGTAGGTCGGGACCTGCGGCTTCTGGGCGCCGATGACGACGCAGAAGAGGGCGTCGCGCTCGCCGTTGTTCTTCAGGCTGCGCGGGACGCCGGCCGGGACGACGATCATGTCGCGGTAGCCGAGGGTGCGCTTGACCACCTGGCCGTCGCGGTGGATGCCGACCTCGACCTCGCCCTCGAGGACGAAGAAGGCCTCCTCGGCGTCGTGGTGGGTGTGCTCGGGGCCCTCGGCGCCCGGCGGCAGCAGCATGTTCGAGAACGTGAACCCGCGGGAGGTGATCGTGCGGTGGTCGCTCTCGTGGTTGCCGGTGGCGCCGGAGCCCACGTAGCGGATCTGGGCACGGCGGAACTGGTCGCCGGCCTTGGCCTGGAAGCCCAGGGTGTCCCAGTCCTCGTGGCGGGTCGCCTTGGTGAGGATGAGGGAGTCGGTGAACTCCGCCAGGTCGGCGGCGGTGTCGTACTGCAGGGTCATCGGATGTTCCTCTCGTGGATTCGTGCATCGGGGTCGAGGTCGCCGGGCAGCGCGGCGGCCACGAGGTCGGCCGCGCGGGTGAACCCGCGGAGCCAGGCGTTGACCAGGGCAGGGCGCTCCTGGTTGGCGAGGTGTCCGGCGCCCGGGACGAGCGCGAGCGCGGCCCCCGGGATCCGGTCCGCGATCTCCCGGGCCCGTGCGGGTCCGGTGACCTCGTCGGCGGCACCGGCCAGGACGAGCGTGGGGGCGACGATCCGGGCGACGTCCTCGGTCAGGTCGGTCGTCGCCATCACCGCGGCCGCCGAGGAGTAGCCCGCCGGGCGCAGCGCGGCGGCCATCGTGCCGACGACCTGCTCGACGAGCTGCGGGTCGGCCCCCGGCGAGAGCAGTCGCGGCCCGCGCCGGCGCGCCAGGCGGGCGCTGCCCACGCGCTCGAGCTCGGCGACGCGCTCGTGCATCTGCTGGGCCCGCTCGGGGTCGACCCCCGAGCCGAGGCTGGCGCCGATCACGACCAGGCTGCGCACCAGCGCCGGCCGGGTCGCGGCCGTGCGCAGCGCGAGGACGCCTCCCCACGAGACGCCCACGAGGTGCACCGGCTGGTCGCCGAACCGGTCGCGGGCCAGCGCCTCGACCCGGGCGACGTACCCGTCGATGTCGAGCGGGTCCTCGGGGTCCGAGGACGCCGCATAGCCCGGGGCGTCCCAGGCGACCATCCGCAGCTCGTCGGCGAGGGCCGCGAGCTGCGGCCGGAAGGCGACAGACGAGGAGCCGATGCCGTGCAGCAGGACGGTCGGAGCCCCGGTTCCGGCCTGCCGGAAGGCGAGGACCACCTAGACCACCCCGCTGGGCCGGCCCACCAGGGCGGCGAGCGAGCGGATCACGGCGTGCGGGACGACGCCGCTGGTGCGGGGGTTCTGCGGTGACGGGAGGTTCTCGATCGTGAACGTGTAGCGGCCGGCGGCGCCCTCGGCGACCACCCGGTGACAGGTCAGCTCGGCGGCAGGGTCGGCGACCAGGCGGACGTCGACGAGATCGAAGTCGCCGGCCACCCAGCCGAGGGTCGCCGCGACGTTGAGGGAGCGCGGGAACAGCCGGGTCGCCTCGCGAGCGCTGCCGCGGAACACCTCGACGGGCTCGGTGGTGACCCGCAGCAGGTCGACGTCGTGGTCGTCCATCCAGGGCTGCACGAGGGTGGCCGGCAGCTTGCTGGTGGTCACCTCGACCCGGGTCAGCGGGCCGTGCGCCGCGGCGGAGGAGAGGATGTCCAGCCCGCCGATGGCACCGGCGGTGAGCAGGAAGCGGCCCGGGCCCGCGGCGCGGACCGCGGCAGCCAGGTCGGGGTCGGTCAGGGCGCCCACCGAGGTGATCAGCAGGTCGATCCCGCGCTCGAGGATCTCGACCGCGCGCTGGGCGACGACCGCCTGACCGGCGCACTCCACCACGACGTCGGCCTCGTCGAGCGCCGCGTCCATCCGCAGCTGGGGCACCCCGAGGTCGCCGACCGGCTGGCCGTCGACGACGCCCACCGGGACGACGCCCGGCACGTCACCGCGCAGGAGCGCCGCGATGACGCTCGCGCCGATCGCCCCGCCGCCGATCACGGCGACGCGGATCGGTTCGGCGGTCCGCGCGGTCCGCGCGGTCACGGCGTCACCAGGCCGGCGGCGTCCACCGCGAGCGCGCCGCGGTCCTCGATGCCGGCCATGTGGGTGCGGACGTCCGTCGACGGCGGGCCCGCCGTCCCCCACAGGTCGGACAGCTCGGGCACCCGGCGCCACACGCGGCACAGCCACTGGTCCTCGACGACCTGGGCGACGTCGGAGGTGTACTCGCAGACGAGACCGGCCGGGTCGGCGAAGTAGGAGAAGGTGTTGTTGCCCGGGCCGTGCCGGCCCGGTCCCCACAGCGGGGTGATCCCGTGGTGCTTCAGGGAGCCGATGCCCCGCATGAAGTGGTCCATCGAGCCCATCTCGTAGGCGACGTGGTTGACCGAGGTCCAGGCCGCCTGGTTGAAGGCGATGCTGTGGTGGTCGGTGTTGCACCGCAGGAAGGCCATCTGGTGCTCGGACCAGTCGGAGACCCGCATGCCGAGGACCTGCGTGTAGAAGGCGACGGCGCGGTCGATGTCGACGGTGTTGAGCACGACGTGGGTGACGCCGACCGGGACCGGGAGGTCCCGGCTGCGCGGCGTGACGGAGTGGGTGTCGGCGCTGAGCTCGACCCGGCGTCCCTCGGGGTCGACCAGGACCAGGCCGTAGCCGGCCGCGGGGTCGTCGAGAGGGCCGGGCTCGCGCAGCAGCGGCACGCCCTGGGCCACGAGCCGGCGCGCCGCGGCGTCGACCTCGGCGGGCGTACGGACCGCGAAGCTGATCCGGCCGAGCGCGTTGCGCTCGGAGCGGCTGAGCTGGAGCACGTGGTGCTGGGCGCCCGTGCCGCGCAGCCAGGTGTCGTCGCTGTCGCGCTCGACGACCGAGAGACCCCAGACCTCGGAGTAGAAGTCACTGCACGCGGCGACGTCCGGGACGCCGAGCTGGACCGACCGCAGCGAGTGCAGTCGTACGACGGGCTGATCCATGTCCGCTCCTTTGCTTAGGTCTTAATCTTTAAGGACTTAATGATTAACTGTCAAGCATGTTGGCTGGAAGAAGTTGCCGAAACGTCGTTAACATCCGCTCCATGGCCGCCCAGGACGCTGAGCTCTCCGACGTCGACCGGTTCGTGCAGCAGTGGCGCGAGCAGCGCCCGGACCTCGACCCCTCGCCGATCGCGCTCTTCGGCCGCGTGCACCGCGTCTACCTGCGCTACCAGGCCGTCATCACCCGGTCCTTCGAGGACTTCGGCCTCAACCCCGCCTCGTTCGACGTGCTCGCGGCACTGCGCCGGGCGGGCGCGCCGTACCGGATGTCGGGCACCGAGCTGGCCGCGGAGTCGCTGCTGTCGTCGGCGGGCATCACGTTCCGGCTCGACAAGCTCGAGCAGGCCGGACTGATCACCCGGATCCGCGACACCCACGACCGCCGGGTGGTCCACTCCCAGCTCACGCCCGAGGGCCTGGCGCTCATCGACGAGGCCATCGGGACCCACCTGGCCAACGAGCACCACCTGCTGGCCGGCATCGACGCCGCCGATGCCGACCAGCTCGCCGCTCTGCTGCAGCGGCTCGAGGACTCGATCCTCGCCGCCCAGCCGTAGCAGCGGCCGCGTCGTCACACCGCGTCCGCACCGATCTGCGCGGCGACGGCGCGCAGGTGCGCGACGCTGTCGAGCACGAACCGCTCGCGTTCCTCGTCGTCGGCCGGCTCGGCCAGCGACGCGAGCGAGCGACGCTCCCCCCGGGCGACGGCGGCCTCGTGCTCGCGCGCGAGGCGGACCAGCTCGGCCAGCTCGACCGTCGTCATGTCGGGCTGGCCGGCGTGCCAGAGCGGGTCGTGGATCGGGATCGGCAGCTGGAAGCGCCGGCCCATGATGCCCTCGATCGACAGCGCCCGCCGGGGCGCGGCCACCAGCGCCGACAGCAGCGCCGGCCAGTCGATGACGCCCTGACCGCACGGTGCGAGCACCCGGCACAGGCCCTGCTCGGTGAAGAACAGCGCGCCGTCGCGCACGTGCGTCTGCCGCGTGTACGGCGCGACCCGGCGCGCCGCGGCGACCGGGTCCTCCCCGCGGATCAGCACGTTGGCCGTGTCGAAGGTGATCCCGAACGCGTCGGGACCCGCCTCCTCGACCAGACGGACGAGCTCGAAGGTGGTGATCTCCTCGTGCGTCTCGATGTTGAGGTGCGAGCCGTGCTCGCGCAGCACCGGGCCGATCTCGGCCATCACCTTGCCGGTCGCGCGCAGCTGGTCGTTCCAGGTGACGTCGGTGCGGTAGCGGTCGCACGCGAGCCGGCCGGCGAGGTCGAACTTGTAGTTCGCCGTCGCCGCCCAGATCTCGTGGATGCCGGCGGCCGCGCAGGCCGCCACGATCCGCTCGACGCCGGTCAGGTAGTCGCCGTCGCCGAGCACCCGGATCTCCGGGGTCTCCGGCGCCGCGAAGGGGTTGATCTTCGCGGCACCGACCTCGAGGTAGAGGCCCAGCTCGTCGGCCTGCTGCCGCAGCGCGGTGAGCTCGCCGACGTCCAGCGTCGGGCTCAGCTCGAGGGCCGACCTGAAGAAGACTCCCTCCAGGCCGGCCTTCGCCGCACGCTCCAGCAGCCAGGCGGCGTCGGTGCCCGGCGGCGCCGGGAACTTCGAGCTGTCCGTCCCGATCCGGAAGACCGGTTCAGGCACCGGCATCGTCAGTGCCCTTCTCGTCCCCCTCGCCGTCGGCGTGGTCCGAGAGGTCCACGAGACCGCGGCGGAAGACGTTGTGCGGGTCGTACTCCCGCTTCACCGCCACCAGCCGGTCGTACTTGTCGCCGTAGGCGTAGCGCGCGGCCGACTCGTCGCCGGCGACGCTCGTGAAGTTGATGTACGTGCCGTTCTTGTACGGGTCCATCTCGGCGTCGAAGGCCGAGACCCAGTCCATCAGCTCCGGCGCCTCCGACGGGAACTCCCACTCGGCACCCGCGCTCGCCATGAACTTCGCCGAGGTGCGGTCGCTGGTCGAGGTGGCCATCGGGTCGACCCGCGCCGCCTGCCCACCGCGGGGGTAGAGCTGGTACGGGCAGGCGAAGTGCGGTGCGATCGTCGAGCGCGCCTGGAGCGGCCGGCCCGGGTAGGCGTCGGACCACTTGAGCACCGTGTCGATGGCCTCGTCGGGGAACTCGTTGAGCATGCTGTTCTTCCAGTACCGGCGCACGCCGTACCGGAAGTCGTCGTCGCACGCACCCTGGAGCTCGACGTGCGGCGCCTGGTACTCGGTGCTCCACACCGGCGAACCGGCGCCGATCATGGCGTCGGTGAGCCGGCGGCTCTCGTCGGCGTCACCCCAGTGGATGGTGGCGACCGAGACGACCTGGCTGCCCCGGTACTTCGCGGGCACGACGGTCCAGAAGTCCGGCACCTCGACCGTGCGGGCGTAGGTGACGACGTTGTCCGGCGCGTCGTAGCTCCAGTCGCGGAAGTGCTGCAGGACGCGCTTGCGGTCCTCGCCCACGTAGAACGCCTGGCGCACGTTGGCCTTCATCGTGAAGGGCGTGTAGCGGAAGGTGAACTTGGTCGCGATGCCGTAGTTGTGGCCCGCGCCGCGCACCGCCCAGAACAGCTCGGGGTGCTCGTTCTCGTTGACGGTCAGGATCCGGCCGTCGGCGACGACGAACTCGACCTCGACCACGTGGTCGGTGGTCAGGCCGTACATCCGCGACAGGTAGCCGGTTCCGCCGCCGAGCGTGAGGCCGGCGACGCCGGTGTGCGAGACCGTCCCTGCCGGGACGACGACGCCGTGCTCGGCGCACGCGCGGTCGAGGTCGCCCAGCCGGCAGCCGGCCCCGGCGGTGACCGTGCCCGCGGCGTGGTCGAAGGTGACGTCCTTCATCGGGCCGGTGTCGAGCAGCACGGCGCCGTCGATGACGGCCGTGCCGGCGAGGTTGTGGCCGCCGCCGCGGACGGTGACCTCGAAGCCGTTCTGCAGGCACCAGGTCAGGGCGCGCGAGACGTCCTGCGCCGTCCGGCACGACACGATCGCCGCCGGGGAGCGGTCGATGTCGGCGTTCCAGACGTGGCGCTCCAGGTCGTAGTGGCGCTCTCCGGGCAGGATCACAGGGCAGTCGACGGCGCTCTTCAGTCCGGCGATGTCGGCCTGCGTCGCACTCGCGGTCGTGCTCATGGGATGTACTCCTTCGTCGGTTGGGTGTGGTCTCCGGCAGCGGTGACGCTGCGGAGGTGCCCGGCACTTCGGCGGAGGAATTCCTCCCGCGTGAACAGCCCGCCCGCCCGCAGCGACGCTGCGTCGGGACGATCGAATGAGCGGACGTGGTGCTCGTAGGCACCGACGCGGTCGAGGACCGCGTCAAGCTCCAGGGGATCCAGGTCGGGGTGCGCGGCCCGCCAGCGCGGGTCGTCGTGCCAGACCTGCATCGCCGGCTGGTGGGGACCTGCCGGCTCGATGGTCAGGTGGAGGTCGGGGTTGGCGCCGAGCAGCACGCCGAGCACCTCGGCCCAGTCGATGACGCCCTCGCCGCACGGCACCAGGTAGCGGTCGAGCGCCTCCGGTCCCGGGACGAGCGCGACGTCGCGCAGATGGCACATCCGGGTGTACGGCGCCACCCGGCGCGCAGCCGCCTCGGCCGTCTCGCCGTGCACGTAGACGTTGGCGCTGTCGAAGGTGATGCCGATGACGTCGGGCCCGACCGCCTCGACGAGGCGCACCACCTCGGGGGTGGCGATCTCCTCGTGCGTCTCGAGGTTGAGGTGCGACCCGCAGTCGCGCAGCACCGGCGCCAGCTGCAGCAGCAGCCGCTCGGTCGCCGCCATCTGGTCGGCCCACGGGGCGTCGCGCCGGTAACGGTCGTTCTTGTGCAGCCCGGGCAGCCCGGCCTGGAAGTTCCCGGTCGCCGTCCAGAGCTCGTGGCAGCCGATGGCGGCCGCGGCCTCGATCATGCGCTCCATGCCGGTGAGGTAGCTGCCGCCGCCGAGCCGGCGGATCTCGGGCAGCTCGGCGGTCATGTAGGGGTTGACCTTGCCGACGCCCAGCTGGAGGTACAGCCCCTGCCCGGCGGCCGCGTCGGCGACCTCGCGGAGCAGGCCGGCGTCCAGCGTCGGCGAGAGCTCGTAGAGCGTCCGGAGCAGGACGCCGTCGAGGCCCTGCGCCGCGGTGTCGGCGAGCACCTCGGCCCACGACGCCTCGACGGTGCCCTTGAGGGCGCGGTGCGGCGACGGCAGCTTGACGTCGGCCCCGACGCGGGCGCTCATGCGGACCTCCGCTCGGCCGCCGCGGCGGCCCGCCGGGCACGGTCGCGCTCCGGGTCGGGGATCGGGATCGCGGCCAGCAGGCTCTTGGTGTAGTCGTGCTGCGGCCGGTCGAAGACGTCGGCGCACGCGCCGTTCTCGACCACCACGCCGTGCTGCATCACCATCACCTCGTGGCACAGGTGGCGCACCAGGGCCAGGTCGTGGGCGACGAAGACCACCGCGAGACCGAGCTTCTGCTGCATGTCGAGCAGCAGGTTGACCACCTGCGCCTGCACCGACACGTCGAGCGCGGACACCGGCTCGTCGCAGACCAGGACGCGCGGCCCGACGGCGAGCGCGCGGGCGATCGCGATCCGCTGGCGCTGGCCGCCGGAGAACGACCGCGGGAAGCGGTCGAGGATCGCGGCATCGAGGCCGACGAGCTCGAGCACCTCGACCACGCGGTCGCGGCGGGCCTGCTTGGTCCGCGCCACCCGGTGGATGTCGAGACCCTCGCCGACGATCGACTCGACGGTCATCCGCGGGTTCAGGCTGGAGTACGGGTCCTGGAAGACCATCTGGACGTCGCGCCGGAACCGGCGCCGGGTCTCCCGGTCGGCGCCGGCGAGCGGCACCCCGTCGAACAGCACCTCGCCCGCCTCGGCCCGCTCCAGGCCGACGACGCAGCGCAGGGTGGTGGACTTGCCGCTGCCGGACTCGCCCACGATGCCGAGGATCGCGCCGGGCGCGACCGCGAAGCTCACGTCGTCGACGGCACGCTGCGTCTCGCGGCGCGAGCCGAACGTCTTGGTCAGGCCCTGCGCGGCCAGGATCGGCGGCACGCTGGTCGGTTCACTCATCGGGTTCCCTCTCCCGCCAGGGCGAGCGGGTGGTGGCAGGCGACGTCGGCGGGGCCGAGGCGTCGTACCTCGGGCAGGGTCACGGCGCAGTCGGCCTCGGCACGGGCGCAGCGGGGATGGAACGCGCACCCGCCGGGGCGCGAGGTCGGCTGCGCGGGGCTGCCGGCGATCGGGGCGAGCGCCCCGTCGCGGTCGACCCGCGGCACCGAGGCCAGGAGCCCGGACGTGTAGGGGTGGCGCGGGCTGCGGTAGAGGTCGTGCACCGGGCCGCTCTCGACGCCGCGGCCGGCGTACATCACGGCCACCCGGTCGGCGAACCCGGCGACCAGGCCGAGGTCGTGGGTGATCAGGACGACGCCCATGCCGAGCTCGACGACGAGCGAGTCGATGAGCGAGAGCACCTGCTCCTGGACGCGGACGTCGAGCGCCGTCGTGGGCTCGTCGGCGATCAGCAGGTCCGGGTGGGCGACGATCGCCATCGCCAGGCAGACCCGCTGCCGCATGCCGCCGGAGAACTCGTGCGGGTAGGCCCGCATCCGGCGCGCGGCGTCCGGGATGCCGAGCCGGTCGAGCGTCTCGACCGCGCGGCGGCGCGCCTCGGCCCGGCCCACGCCGTGCACCCGCAGCGACTCCATCACCTGGCTGCCGATCGTGCGCACCGGGTTGAGGGTGGTCATCGGGTCCTGGAGCATCAGGCCGATCCGGTCGCCGCGACGGGCCCGCATCGCGCGGGCGTCGAGGGTCAGCAGGTCGGTCCCGTCGAGCACGACCTCGCCGCGCACGGTGGCACGGTGGTCGAGCCGGAGCAGGGCCCGGGCCGTGACGGACTTGCCGGACCCGGACTCGCCGACCAGCGCGACCCGCTCGCCGCGGGCGACGGTCAGGTCGAAGCCGGAGACGATCTCCACGGGTCCGGTAGGACCCGGGTAGCTCACGGTCAGGTCCCGGACCTCCAGGAGCGGCCGGGGCGCGAGGTCCTCGCCCGGCGCCGGGACGGGTACCTCCATGTTGAGGCTCACGGTGTCGAGACCTTTCATGACAGCGTCGCGTCGGGGTGGTTGCGGTTGCGCAGCGAGTCGCCCGTCAGCGCGAAGGCGAGCGCGGTGAGGGTGATGAGCAGGCCGGGGACGACGGAGATCCACCAGGCGCTGGTGAGGTAGCGCGAGCCGGTCTCGACCATCGCTCCCCACTCGGCGCTGGGCGGCTGCGCGCCGGCGCCGACGAAGGAGAGGCCGGCCATGATGAGCGTCGCTCCGCCGATCTCCAGCGTGGCCTGGACGTAGACGCCGTCGAGCGAGTTGGGCAGGACGTGGCGCAGCATGACCCGCCACCGGCCGGCGCCGAGGACGCGCGCGGCCTCGACGTACGGCGAGGTGATGACGGTCCGCATCTCGGCCCGGGCGATGCGGGCGAAGCCCGGCCACCAGGCCACGACCATCGCGATCACCGCCGAGCGCAGGCTGGGCCCGAGCGCGACGGCCACGCCGAGCGCCATCACCATCACGGGCAGCGACAGCGTGATGTCGCAGAACCTCATCAGGATGTCGTCGACCCAGCGGCCGCCGATCGTGGCCACCGAGGCGACGAGGATCCCGATCAGCGCGGCACCGGCGACGGCCATCAGGGCGCCGAGGATCGACGCGCGCGCACCGGCGAGGGCCCGGCTCAGCACGTCGCGCCCGAGCCCGTCGGTACCCAGCGGGTGGGCGGCCGAGGGCGGCTTGAGGGCCTGGCCGAGGTCGACGAAGTAGGGATCGTGCGGTGCGAGCAGCGGGCCGAGGATCGCGAGCAGGAGCAGCAGGACGACGGTGCCGTAGGCGATCCGGTCGATCCAGGGGATCCGGCGGCGCACCCGGCGTGCCCGGGGCACGGCGTGGCTGGCGGCAACGGCGGTCATGCGGAGGCCCTCCGGGTCTCGAGCAGGCGGACGCGTGGGTCCGCGGCGAGCTGGACGAGGTCGACCACGAGGCCGACGATGGTGACGATCACGCCGACGACGAGCACCATCCCGAGCACGGCGAACGTGTCCTTCTGGGCGACGGCCTGGGTCAGGTAGCTGCCGAAGCCGGGGCGGCTGAACACCGTCTCGACCATCACGGCGCCGCCCATCATCCAGCCGACCTGCAGCCCGATCAGGGTGCTGACCGGGGCGACCGAGTTGCGCAGTCCGTGCTGCAGCAGCACCGTGCGCTCCCGGGCGCCCTTGGCCCGCGCCGCCGTCACGTGGTCGGCCTCCAGAGCAGTGATCATCGAGCCGCGCACGACCCGGATGACGAAGGACATGAACGGGATCGCGAGCACGGCCGCGGGGAGGATCAGGTGCGCCAGGGCGTCGGAGAAGGCCGTCACGTTGCCCGCGAGCAGGCTGTCGACGGTGAGGAAGCCGGTGCGCCGGGGCACGTCCACGCCGAGGGTCGAGACCCCGGAGATGGGCACCACGCCGAGCTTGCGGCCGATCACCGTCTGGGCGATCATCGCGAGCCAGAACGTCGGCAGGGCGCCGCAGAAGATCGCCGCGAGCCGTACCGAGTTGTCGGTCCGGGTGCGGTGCCGGGCGGCGGCCCACACCCCGAGCGGGACGCCGCAGGTCAGGTTGATGACCATGGCGAGCCCGACGAGCTCGAGGGTGTAGGGGATCAGCTGCTGCAGGTCGCCCAGCACCGGCTGGAACGTGAAGATCGACGTGCCGAGGTCGCCGTGCAGCAGCCGCCCGAGGTACGCGAGGTACTGCCGGATCAGGGACTCGTCGAGACCCAGCCGCTGGCGCACGACCTCCACCTGCTCGGGGGTAGCCGTGACGCCGGCGGCGGCCTGCGCCTCGTCGCCGGGGATCGCCTTGATCAGGACGAAGACGATCGTGACGACCCCCCACAACGTGGTGACCAGCAGCGCGAGGCGCCGCGTGAGGTAGCGGGCGAGGAGCGAAGGAGCCATCAGACGATCAGCCCTCGACCTGGTAGGTCTGGGGCATGTAGCCGGTGTGCGCGGGGTAGAGCTCGACGCCCTTGACCGTCGTCGGTACGACGACCGTGGTCACCTCGTCGGCGACGGGCATCGACGCGGAGTCGTCGATCAGCTTCTGCTCGACCTCCTTGTAGAGCTCGCAGCGCGTGTCGGCGTCGCCGGTGGCGTTGGCCTCGTCGAGGAGGGCGTCGATCGCCGGGTTGCCGTACTGACCGAAGTTGGTCGAGGTCTCACGGAACTTCGAGTGGTAGCGGGTGGTGAGCAGGCTGCCGACGTCCGGCGTGGGCGGGTTGTCCCAGATGACCGCCATGTCGGGCGTGGTCGCGACCGAGCCGAGGGACTCGATGTAGGTCGGGTAGTCGACGGTCTTGAGCTTCACCTTCACCCCGAGGTCGCGCAGCGTCGACTGCAGCGCGGTCGCGGCATCGGCCTGCTCGGCGAAGATCGACTGGTAGGCCAGGCTGAGCTCCTGGCCGCTCGCGGCGAGGCCCTTGAGCAGCTCGCGGGCCTGGTCGAGGTCCTGCTCGAACGGGGCGCTTTCCGGGCGGCAGTCCATCACCGCCGGGGCGACGCCCGTGGCGACGGCGCCGTGACCGCCGAGGATCGTCTTCACGTGCGCCTGGTAGTCGTAGGCGAGCCGGATGCCCTCGCGCACCTTCGGGTCGTTGAAGGGCGCGCGCTGGGTGTTGAAGTAGACGTAGAGGCCCTGGGCCTTGGCGAGCTCGACCGACGTCAGCCCGTCGTGCTCCAGCACCGCCTCCAGGTCCTGCGGCTCGATGCCGTCGGCGACGTCGATATTGCCGGCGAGCATCTCCTCGCGCTGGGTCGAGCTCTCCGGGATCAGCCGGTAGACGATCTTCTCGGGGGCCGCGGTGTTGGCCTCGCCGGTGAAGTCGTCGTACTTCTCGAAGATGATCTGCCGGTTCGGCTTGAAGTCGTCGAGCGTGTACGGGCCGCTGCCGGCCTCGTTCGACGCGAGCCAGGTCTGCCCGTCGTCGGTGCCCGCGTTCTTCGCGACCAGCTTCGCGTTGACGATGTAGACCTTCGCGAGGCCGCCGATGAACAGCGAGGACGGGCTGGCGAGGTTGATCTTCACCTCGCTCGGGCTGACCACCTCGGCCGAGGCGTAGTCGGAGAGGAACTGGGCCACGCCGACGCCGAGCTTCTTCGCGCGGTCGAAGGTGTACTTCACGTCCTCGGCGGTGACCGGCGCGCCGTCGTGGAAGGCGGCGCCGTCGCGCAGGGTGAAGGTGACCGAGCGGGCGTCGTCGGCGACCTTCCAGGACGTGGCGAGGCGGCCCTGGAGGCTGCCGTCGGGGTCGTAGTCGACGAGCGACTCGTACATCGGCACCACCGACTGGTCGACGGTGCTGTTGTCGGCGAGCACGGGGTCGATGCTCGGCACCGTCCCGTCGACGCCGAAGGTGAGGGTCGTGTCGCCGGCAGCCCCCGAGCTGCTGGGATCGGCAGCACAAGCGGTGACGGTTCCCAGGGCGAGGGCGGCGAGGCTGAGGCCGAGCGCCATCTTGGTCCGATTCGTGCTCACTCCGTGCTCCTTGTGTCCGGGTCGGCCTGTGAGCAACCTCACCCGGCCTGTATACATACAACACCACATGGCCGGCAATCCGCACAAGCCTTTCATGTAACTTTCTAAGCACTTAAATATTACGGAGGGCCTTGCTAGCGTGGGATTGGGCGCCAAACGGGCTCCCATCGGCGACACGCCACCGGCTGCGCCGTCATCCATTTGGTATACGAGGAGACCGCTGTGACCGAGTTCCCCACCGTGACGACCGCCGAACGGGACCGGCGCTACGCCGCCCTGCGCGCCCTCATGGACGAGCGCGGCATCGACGCCGTCCTCGTCTCGGGCCAGGGGCGCGACCAGCTCGACCGCTACCTCACCAACGAGGGCACCCGCAGCTACTGCGTCCTGCCGCGGCACGGCGACCCGGTGTCCGTCGTACCGACGGGCAACATCACGCTCGGCCGGTTCGACGAGCCCGGCAGCCGCTACGAGCGCTGGGTCGCCGACCAGCGGCTGACCCGGCCGGGCCACCAGCTCGGCGACGTCCTGGCCGACCTCGGGCTCACCGCGGCGACCATCGGCGTCGTCGGGCTGCGCAGCCGGGCGCCGGCCAGCATCGCCGGGACCATCCCGTTCGGCACCTGGCAGCGCGTCCTCGAGCGGCTCCCCGCGGCGACCTTCGTCGACCTGCACGCCGAGTACGAGCAGCTGATGCTCGTGCACAGCGACGAGGAGCTGGCGATGATCCGGCACTCCGCCGCCATCGGCGAGGCGGCCTGCGCGGCGATGATCGCGGCCGCCGGGCCCGGGGTGCGCGAGTCCGAGATCGTCGCGGCCGGCATGCAGTCGGTCACCGCCGCCGGCGGGCTGTGGCTCAACGGCCCGCAGCGCAGCGGCGCCGAGCGGCTCGGCTGGGCCGGCGCCGACTGGCCCTGGATGGGCGGCGGCTCGCGAGTGCTGGAGAAGGGCGACGTCTTCGGGGCCGAGCTGTTCACCCTGTACGGCGGCTTCGAGTCCCAGCAGCAGGTGGAGATCTCGATCGGCGAGCCCGACGACGTCCACCGGCGCCTGGAGGACGTCGCGGTCGAGGCCTACCGGCGCGGTGTGGACTACCTGCACGTGGGCGGTACCTTTGCCGAGCTGTGCGAGGTGATGGAGAGGCCGCTACGAGAGGCAGGCGCCTGGAACATGGGACCCGTGGTGCAGACGGTCTCGCCGGTGATCTACAACGGCGCGACCCACGTCGGGCTCGACCTGCAGCCCGCCCTGGCCGGCGTACCGCTCCCGCACACGACCCCGCGCGACGGTGACTTCGTGATCGAGCCGGGTGTCGCCTTCGCCTTCGAGCCCAACGCCTGCCGCGACCGCGCGCGGGTGAGCATCGGCGGCACCGTGATCGTCACCGGTGCCGGCGTCGAGGAGCTCAACACCCTCTGCCTCCAGGTCAACGTGGTGTAGTCGATGAGCCTGCCCCTGCACACCCACGGCGACGAGCTCGAGGACGACCTGCTGGTCGACCGGATCTACGTCGACCTCCTCGAGCGCATCGTCTCCGGCGTCCTCGCCCCGGGCGAGCGGCTGCGCGAGGTCCATCTCGCGACCCTGCTCGACGTCTCCCGGATCCCGGTCCGCGAGGCGCTGCGCCGGCTCGAGTTCGACGGCCTGGTCGAGATCCGGCCGCGCCGGGGTGCGACCGTGCGCCAGCTGACCATCGCGGACGTCGAGGAGCTCTTCGACGTCCGCGAGGCGCTGGAGGTCCTCGTCGCGCGGCTCGCGGCCCGGCACATCTCCGAGCACGGCATCGCCCTGCTCGACGAGGCGCTGGCGCAGAGCCAGGAGGCCCACCTCTCCGGCGACGACCGCCGGATCGCGGCAGCCAGCGCGCGCTTCCACGAGGTCATGCTCGAGCTCACCGGCAGCAGCCTGCTGAAGTCGCTGATGCGCATGGTCTCCGGCCGCGTGCACTGGCTGTTCCGGCTCACCACCTTCCGCGGCGACCACGGGCACCGCGCCGAGCACGACGCGATGCTCGAGGCCATCCGCAACGGCGAGGAGGAGATCGCGGCGGCCCTGGCCTATGCGCACGTCGCGCGCGGCCGGCGTCCCTCGATCGACGCCTTGCGGGCCATCCTCGACGGCTGAGGCCCGCCCACCCTTCAGGCGAGCGCGAGCAACGCCTCGGCGAAGGCCTCGGCCGGCGGGTGCACGATGCCGGCGCCGATCATGCCGATGCCCGGCTCGCGGTGCGCGATCGCGGTGTTGATCAGCGGCAGCACGCCGGTCTCGACGACCTTGCGCACGTCGATGCCGGTGGGGACCCCCATGAAGTCCAGCGCCGGGATCGTGATGTTGGGGTTGTTGGCCACGGTGATGGCGTTCATCGTGCGCGAGTGGCCCATCGCCTCCTGCACCGTGCCGCCGACGAGGGCGACGATGGCGGGCGCCGCGGCCATGGCGAACCCGCCGACGCCGTACGTCTCGGTGATGGCGGAGTCGCCCATGTCGAGCCCGGAGTCGGCCGGGGTGTAGCCGGCGAACATCGGCCCGACGACCTGCTGCGCGGGACCGGTGAACCAGCGATCACCCGTGCCCGAGACCCGGATCCCGAAGTCGACGCCGTTGCGGCACATCGCCGTCACCACGGTGGATCCCTCGACACCGGCCGCGGCGTCCGTGGCGGCCTTGGCCGCGACCATCCAGGTCGGTCCGGAGAAGTAGTCCGACGACGCCACGAAGTCGAGCACCTCGCGCTTCTCCTTCGTGGAGAACGACGTCTCGACGATGTAGGGCGTCAGCGCCTGGATCAGCAGGGTCGTGCCCGCCACGTTGCGGTTGTGCGCCTCGTCGCCCATGTGCAGCGCCTGGGAGAGCAGCAGGCGCAGGTCGAGGCCGTCCTCGTCGAGCGCGGTCGCGGCCGCCAGCACCGGGCCGAGGACGTCGCGCATCCAGCGCAGCCGGTCGATCACCGACGCGTCGTTCGCCCCGAACCGCAGGATCTTCGAGAGCTGCTCGGAGAGGTTGGAGTAGGCGGTGTTGCCGTGGGTGCGGTTGGTGACGCGGTGCACCCACATGCTGGCGCTGGTCACGCCGGCCATCGAGCCGACCGACTGGTGCTCGTGGCACGGGGAGAAGGTGATCTCGCCCGAGCCGGCCAGCTCGTCGGCCTCGGCAAGGTCGGCGGCCAGGCCCTCGAAGACGAGGGCTCCGGTCACCGCACCCCGCATCGGGCCGCACATCCGCTCCCAGGTGATCGGCGGGCCGGCGTGCAGGATCGTCGTCCGGGTCATCCCCGGCACGGTGTCGATCGCCTGGCCGAAGCCCTCCAGGAACGGCTGCGCGGCCAGCATCCGGCCCACCGCCACCTCGTTGGCGGCGTCGATCCGCTCGGCGACGTCGGGGCGCTCCAGCCGGGCGAGCGCCGCGACCAGCGCCGGGTCGCCGCCACCCGGCGGCCGCCAGTCCATCCGCACCGGTACGGCGCCCTGCGCGGCGAGGTCGTCGGCGAACATGTCGAGGCCGAGGTTGACGGGCCGCAGGCCGCCGGAGAACAGGCTGTCGATGCTCATCGGTGGGCACCCTTCATGACGAACTCACGGGCCAGCAGGCCCAGGTTGGTGGACGAGGAGGCGATCGTGACGCCGGCCTCCTCGAGCTGGGCGACCTGGCCGGCGAGTGCCGGGGTGTCGAGGTCGGTGCCCAGCACGTAGCCGAGGATCTCCAGGTGGTGTCCGCGTGCGGCGGCCTTGGCCTGGGCCTCCCGGATCGCCGGGAGGGTGACGCCGACCGGGTCCTCGTGGGCCCCGAAGCCGAGGACGAAGTCCATCGCGATGACGCCCACCTCGGGGTCGTCGGCCTCCTCGACGAGGCGCTGCAGACGCACCGACGGATCGATCATCGGGTGCGGGCGGCCGTCGGTGAAGTCGTCGTCGCCCAGGTCGAGGAAGGTGTGGGCGCGCGAGGCGTCGGCCGCGGTCAGCACCCGGGCCGGGTCCTTCTGGATGTTGGACCAGACCTCGTCGTACGTCGCGAGCGCGGCGAACATCGCCTCGTCGCACAGGGTGCCGCCGCAGAACAGGCCGCGGACGTACTTCTGCTCGGGGGCGAGCTTGCCCCGGACCTCCTCGATCAGCGGGAGGTTGAGCGCGTGCAGGTCGAGCGTGGACTCGTCGACCCCGGTGGCGAGAACGGCCGCCAGCGCGGCGGGCTTGGTCCCGGCGACCACCTGCACGTTCGGGTAGCCCGACTCGGTGCGCGGCGAGCCGAGGAAGCAGACGACGGCGGGCTTGCCGGTCGCGCCCAGGACGCCGAGGACCTTGTCGGCGACCTCCGCGGCCGGCGGCTTCGAGACGACGACGATGACGTCGGTGCCCGGATCGGCGGCCAGCGCCTCGATCCCGTCGATCATCATGAGCCCGCCGACCTCGGCGGACAGGTCGCGACCCCCGGTGCCGATCAGCTGCGAGATGCCGCCGCCGAAGTCGTGCACCCGCACCGAGATCTCCTGGCTGCCGGTGCCGGAGGCACCCACGATGCCGATCGAGCCGCGGCGCACGGCGTTGGCGAACGCCAGCCCGGTGCCGTCGAT
The DNA here is from genome assembly GCF_018831735.1 of Pimelobacter sp. 30-1. Lineage (NCBI taxonomy): Bacteria > Bacillati > Actinomycetota > Actinomycetes > Propionibacteriales > Nocardioidaceae > Pimelobacter > Pimelobacter sp. 30-1. Next base: position 51,250 of record NZ_NHTS01000001.1, on the reverse strand, counting down.
GATCGCCGTGCCGCAGTCGGGCCCCATGAGCAGCAGACCGCGGTCGTGGGCGAGCCGCTTGAGCTCGATCTCGTCCTCGACCGGGACGTTGTCGGAGAAGATCATCACGTGCTTGCCGGCGGTGAGCGCCGTGCGAGCCTCACGGACCGCGAACGCGCCGTTCACCGAGATCAGCACCAGGTTGCTGTCCGGGGCCTCCTCCAGGGCGCCGGCGAGCGTGCGGTGCCGGATCTCTGCGGGACCGTCGCCACCGGTGGGCCGGCGGGCGAGGATCGCCTCGACCTCGCCGATCGCGGCCGTGAGCTCCGCGTCGTCCCCCGCGACGTCGACGACGATCATCAGGTCGCTGGGCCGGGCCTCGGTGATCGCCGGGTCGGCGATGCCGAGGTTGGCCAGGACCTCCTTGTTCATCGGGGTCGCCATCGCCAGGAACGCCTGGGTGACACCTGCGACGGCGTTGGCTCGGGTGCTCATGGACATCAGCGACACCGAGTCGAGGTAGGTGTTGCGCCGGATCTCCACGTGCCGGGTCATCGCGTGGCCTCCTCGAGGTGGCGCTCGATGACGGCGGCGAGGTCGTCGAACCCGCGCTCCCGGGCCAGGGCGAGCGGGGTGACCCCCCACTCGTCGGTCATGCCGGGCTTGGCCCCGTGCGCGAGCAGGAGCTCGGCGGTCTGCTGGCGGACCGGCCCGCCGTCGCCGAGGATGATCGTCTCGATCAGCGCGGTCCACCCGACGCTGTTCGTCAGGTTGACGTTGATCCGGGTGTTCTCCAGCAGGTAGCGGACGATCTCGAGGTGGCCCTTCTCCGCGGCCGGCGTGAGGCCGTTGCCGCCGAAGCGGGTCCGCCGGGTCAGGTCCGTCCCGGCCTCGACCATGATCCGCACGAGCTCCAGGTCGTCGTGGATGCAGCCGTGCAGGAACGGGTTGAAGCAGGTCTGGTCCTGGGCGTCGATGTCGACGCCGGCGGCGACGAGGAAGCGGACGACGTCGTGGTGCCGGCCGCGGGCGGCGGCGAGGATCGCGCTCACCTCCTCGCGGTCCACCGCGTCCCGGTCCGCGCCGGCCGCCAGCGCGGCCCGGACGCCGTCCAGGTCGCCGGCCGCCGCTGCGGCGAGATAGCGCTCGTCGACGGGGGATGTGCTCACCGGTACTCCTTCAGGTCGGGGGTCAGGTCCGCCGCGGCGAGGAGGCCGAGGCGGACGCCCTCGAGCACGTCGGTGCCCGAGGTGTGGCCGATCGCGCGGACGGCGAGGACGGCGGCGCGAAGGTCCGGTCCGCCCGGCGCCGTCGTGGCGATCGTGGTCAGCAGGTCGTGGATCCGCCACCGGGCGCGGCCGGCCGCCGCCTCGGCCAGCATCGCCGCACCGACCGCGGTGGTGCGCTCCTCCAGCGGCGTGCCCGCGGTGAGGGCGCGCGCGATGCCGTCGCGGACCGCGCCGAGCCGGCCCTCGTCGGCCGCGGCCACCACCGCCAGGCCGGTCAGGACGTCGTCCCCGCTCGGGGTGAGGCCGGCGCCCAGCCCGACGAGGGCGGCGGCGGCCGCGGAGACGGCGGTAGTGACGGCCGCGGGGTCGTGGTGACGGATGGCCGCGGCGAGGCCGGCGGTCCGTCGTCCCAGCACCTCGGCGGCCGCGGCCTCGAAGGGGGACCGCTCGGCCGGCGTCGGCAGCAGGCCCGCGATCACCGCGGCCGCGGCGCGCAGCCGGTCGGGGCCGAGGGCGGAGAGATCCGTGGTCGGCGGCTGCCGGCGCTCGGCACCCGCCAGGACGACGTCCACACCGGCGGGTTCAGGACGGAGCACGGGGCCCGGGCCGAACCGGACCGTGTCACCGCGGTGCCAGCGAAGCGCAGGCCAGGCGGCGGCGTCGACCCGGATCGTGCGCGGCGCGTCGTCGAGGACGGCACTGGCCAGGCAGCAGAGCAGACCGTCGGGGGTGCGCAGGTTGATCACGTGCTCGTGCACGGAGTGGACCTCCCCCCGGCGACCGTCCTCAGGCAGCCGCGCGACGAGGTCGGCGTCCACGGAGACGGCCGCGACCTGTCGCACCGCCTGCTCCTGCACCGCCACCGTCACCTCGGGCTCCTTGGTTCGCGACCGGCGGATCACCGCCGAGCAAGAATGGTATACCATTCTTGCAGTTGGTATACCAAACAAACTCAGGCATCGGAGAGGACGTTCATGCGAGTCGTCGTAGCACTGGGGGGCAACGCGCTGGCGCGCCGTGGCGAGCCCATGACCGCCGAGCACCTGCGGGCCAACGTCCGCTCGACGTGCCAGGCGCTGGCCGAGCTGGCCCGCACGACCGAGCTGGTGATCACGCACGGCAACGGACCCCAGGTCGGCCTGCTGGCGCTGCAGAACCTCGCCTACCAGGACGTCGCGGCGTACCCGCTCGACATCCTCGGCGCCGAGACCCAGGGCATGATCGGGTACGTCGTCCAGCAGGAGCTCTCCAACGCGGTGCGCGGCGAGCGCGAGGTGGCCGGCATCCTCACGACCACGGTCGTGGCCGAGGACGACCCGGCCTTCGACCGGCCCACCAAGCTGATCGGGCCGCAGTACTCGGCCCACGACGCCGCCGAGGCGGCCGCGGCGTACCGGTGGACGATCGCCAAGGACGGCCCCGCGTTCCGCCGTGTCGTCCCCTCACCGCAGCCGCTGGCCATCGTCCAGGCGCCCCTCATCCGCCGACTCCTCGAGGGCGGCACGCTCTGCGTGTGCGTCGGGGGCGGCGGCGTACCGGTCCGGCTCGACAGCCAGGGCCGCCAGGTCGGCGTCCAGGCGGTCGTCGACAAGGACCAGGCGAGCGCGGCCCTGGCCGCCGAGATCGGCGCCGACCTGCTCGTCATGCTCACCGACGGCGACTACGTGAGCGAGAACTGGGGCACCCCGGACCAGCGCGACATCGTCACCGCCTCGGCCGACGCCATCGCCGCCCTGGCCTTCGCGGAGGGCTCGATGCAGCCCAAGGTCGACGCCGCGATCCGCGTCGCCCGCGCCGGCGGCCGGGTCCTCATCGGCCCCCTCGACCGCCTCGACGACCTGCTGGCCCGCCGGATCGGCACCGAGATCGTGCCGACGCTCGACGAGGGCATCGTCTTCCTCGGCGCGGAGGCCACCGGCTGAGACGCTACGCTCGGCGGCGCGCGAGGAGAGGCGGACACGGTGGGACCAGCGGCTGAGGCGCCCCAGGAGTCCGCCCGGGTGGCGGAGTGGCTCCGCAACCAGATCATCGACGGCGCGCGCCCGCCCGGCAGCAAGCTCATCGAGCGCGACCTCGCCACCGAGTTCGGCGTCAGCCGGGTGCCGGTCCGCGAGGCGCTCAAGCTGCTCGACGCCGAGGGCCTGGTCACCCTGCGCCCCCGCACCTGGGCCGTGGTCCGGGAGTTCTCCCCCGATGACCTCGCCGAGCTCGACGAGGTCCGCTCGGCCCTCGAGGTCCTCACCTTCCGCCTCGCCGCCCAGCGCCGTACGGGACCCGGGCTGGCTCGCCTGCGCGTCGCCCTCGACGCCGAGCTCGCCGGCGCCCACGCCGCCGACCCCGTCGCCGCCCGCCGCGCCGCCGCCGACTTCCACGAGATCGTCACCGACCTCGCCGGCAACCGCCTCCTGAGCGAGCTCACCCAGACCATGCGCAGCCGCCTGCGCTGGCTCCTCGGCCAGCACGACGACCTCCTGCACGTCACCGAGGAGCACCAGGTCCTCTACAACGCCATCGCCGCCGGCGACGTCGACGACGTCGAGCGGCTGGTGCTCGCCCACATCGCGAGCAGCCACCGCCAGCGGGCCGAGCACGAGCGGGCCCGACGCGGCGGGTGACGCCCTCGGCTTGGCGGCGTGGGGCGACGGCCCGGTCCTGCCGACGGACGCGTTCGACGAGCAGCAACGGACCGTCCGAGGCACCGACGACGTCGCCAGTTGTGCACGCTCTCGAAGCGAACGCCAGGGGCAACGGAAATCGTTGACAGGAGATATCTCACATGCCAACATGGCGTATCGCTTGACGTGAATAGGGTTCTGCAAGCGGTCGAGATGTAGATCGACGGTCACGGTGATGCCGAGTGCCCCGGTGGCCGACCTTCTGCTGACGTATCCAACCGTTCGATGCACGCCGTGAATGGCGCGTGACGGACGCTACGTCAGGAAGGAGTCGATCCGAATACCTCACCATCTGTTGCGGCTCATCCCCTTTGGGTCGCACTCGCCGCTCAGTATCCGGGCCGTCGTCGGCCGTTACTGAGAACGCGACCCCCCGTCTCTGATTCGACGTCGTTCCCGCGACGTCTTTTCGTGACGCCCTGAATTTGGGCCCGAGCCTCTTTGGCGACCCAAAAATCCGATCGCTGCCTACAAGTGAGGAACGATGAAGACCATTTCAAAGTTTGTGCTCAGCGGATTGACCGTTGTTCTCGGATTGACCATCAGCGCGTGTGGTTCGGACTCGAACACCGCCGACAAGTCGGCCCGCCAGCCGGTGGAAGGCGTGGCCGACATCGCGGGCTACGCCCCCGACGACGAGGCATGTCAGCGGAACAAGGATGCCGGGAAGATCACCTACATCTCGTCCTACAGCTACGCCGCCAGCGGCTCGATCATGGACGTCTTCATGGCGCGAGACCTGGGCTACTACGACGCCCTGTGCCTCGACGTCGAGATGAACACCGCCGGTGCCTCGGGCCAGCAGCTGGTCAACGCCAACAAGGCCCAGTTCACCTCCGTGGGGTCGGCACCGAGCGTCCTGGACACCGTGGCGAACGCCGACAACATCACCGCGGTGGCGACCTACGGCACCACCGACCCCCACTGCATCCTGGCCAACAAGAGCATCAAGACCCTCAAGGACCTGGAGGGCAAGCGACTCGGCTACTTCACCCAGGTCGCCCCGGTCGCCCGGGCACAGCTCGCCAAGGCCGGCGTCGACCTGGACAAGGTGAAGTTCACCAAGATCACCAACTACGACCCGACCATCGTCACCCGGGGCACGATCGACGCCGAGATCGCCTACGCGTCGAGCCAGTGCGCCAGCCTCAAGGAGCAGGGCATCGAGTTCAGCGAGTTCCTGCCGGCCGACGCAGGCGTCGAGAGCACCTACAGCGTGATGGAGGTGAACTCGACCTTCCTGAAGGAGCACCGGGAGACCGCCGCCGACTTCATGCGGGCCACGCTGAAGGCGCTCCAGTACTGCCTGGACAACGAGGACAAGTGCGTGGAGCACGTGACCGAGCTGGCCCAGGAGGACAACCAGGGCGACTCGTTCCCGCTGGACCAGCAGAAGCGGACCTGGGCCGTGGAGTCGCAGTGGATCCGGGACAGCACGGTCAAGCCGCTGGGTGCCCACACCCGCGAGGAGTGGGAGGCGGCCGCTGCGCTGACCCTGGAGTTCAGCGACGTCAAGGAGATCCCGGATCTGGACACCGTGGTCGACTTCGACCTGGTCACGGACTTGTACGACGCCGACGACGTGCTGATCTGGCCGGGCGAATGAACGCGGCGCTGACCACCACGGGTGCCGAGGTCCTGGCACGAGGAGTCACCAAGAGGTTCGGCGTCCGGGGCCAACCGGTCACGGTTCTCGATGACGTCGATCTGCGGATCGCCCCGGGCGAGTTCGTCTCGGTGATCGGCCCCAGCGGCTGCGGGAAGTCCACCCTGCTGCGCATCATCGCCGGCCTCCTGGACGCCGACGAGGGCTCGGTCGCGATCAACGGCGAGACAGTTCCCCAGGCGATCCGCCACAAGACGATGGGACTGGTGCCGCAGACCCCGGCCCTGCTGCCGTGGCGCTCGGTGCGCGACAACGTCCTGTTGCCCACCCAGGTGAACACCGCTGCCAACGCGGGCCGCAACCTGTTGGACGTCGACGAGCTGCTCACCTCCTTCGGCTTGGGCAACGACCTGCGCAAGTACCCGCGGCAGCTGTCCGGTGGCATGCAGCAGCGCGTCGCGATCGCACGCGCCTTCGTGTTCGACCCGCCCGTCCTGCTCATGGACGAGCCGTTCTCGGCCCTGGACGAGATAACGCGGGACCAGCAACGCCTGGGGCTCCTGGACTTCTGGCAGTCCAACCGCCGGTCGGTCATGTTCATCACGCACTCGGTTCCCGAGGCGATCCTGCTCTCGGACCGCGTGGTGCTGATGGCCGCTCGACCGGGACGAATCGCCGAGATCACCGAGATCGACCTGCCCCGACCCCGGGACGAATCGGTGTTCCTGAGTCCGCAATTCCGTGAGTACGAGATCCGCATCCGCGAGGGGCTGAGGAGGGTGATGAAGAATGCCGAGCACTGAGAACGTGTCCAGCGCGATCGTGGAGCTGGAGCAGACGCGTCGACCACGTGCCGAGAAGGCCGCCGGAAAGTCCGTGAGGAGTGCGGCGCCCAAGTCTTCCGCCCTGGCGCGGTGGCGTTTCGGTCTCTGGGTTCCGCCCCTGGTCACCTTTGTGCTGCTGGGGATCTCGTGGGAGTACGTGGCCCACTCGAACCCCTTCGTCATCCCGCCCCTGGGCAATGTCGTCGAGAGCATCACCAACGACCCGAGCGCCTACTGGAACAATCTCCTGGTCACCCTGAAAGAGGTGGCTGTTGGAGGCGGGGCCGCGATCGTCCTGGGTTATCTGCTGGCCGTTCTGATGTGCGAGTTCAAGATCCTGGAACGCGCTCTCATGCCGGTCGTGATGGTCATCATGGTGACCCCGGTCATCGCGATCGCTCCGGCCCTGGTGGTGGCCTTCGGATTCGGGATGCTGCCCAAGTACATCGTCACCATCATCGTGGCGATCTTCCCGATCCTGATCAACTCGCTGGCCGGGCTCAGGGCGGTGGACCCGGGCACGCTGGACGTGCTCCGGGTGGTCGACGCGAGCAGGTGGGAGATCTTCTGGAGGCTCCGGTTCCCGGGGAGCATGCCCTACTTCTTCGCCGGGCTGAGGATCGCCATCCCCTTCGCCATCATCGGGGCCGCGGTCGCCGAGTTCGTGGCTGCCGGAGAGGCGGCCGGCTTGGGAGCCATGGTCTCCATCGCCGCATCCCAGGCGAACCTCGAGGTGACCTGGGCCGGGATCTCGATGTTCTGCGTGCTCGGACTGCTCTTCGTCGCCGCGTTGACGCTCCTGCGCCGTCGGATCCTGTGGTGGGACAACCACGGCCGCGCCCCCAAGTAGTGCCAGAGCCGGCCCGAGGCCCGCGCACACGGGCGGCCGGCAGTGACGTTCAAGAGTCCACACATGAGTGAGAGAAGAAAGGTGTTCGTTGTGAACGACGGAGTCAAGTTCACCAGCATGATCGAGTCCACGAAGGAGGACTGGGACCTCATCACGCCGGGCTGGGCGACCGAGCAGAGCAAGGTGCCCGAGCACGCCCTGCAGATGTTGCGGACCCTGGGGGACGCCAAGGGCGAGTTCCCGATCACCCGGCTCGAGCACTCCCTGCAGACGGCCACCCGCGCCGAGGCAGACGGTCGGGACGAGGAGTACATCCTCTGCGCCTTGCTGCACGACATCGGGGACGTGATGGCTCCGGCCAACCACCCCGACATCGCCGCGGCGATCCTGAAGCCGTTCGTCTCCGAGGCGAACCACTGGATGGTCGCCAACCACGACGTCTTCCAGGGGTACTACTTCTGGCACCACCTCGGGTGGGACCGCAACACCCGGGAGAAGTTCCGTGGCTCCGAGTACTTCGAGTACACCGAGGAGTTCTGCTTCAAGTACGACCAGGCCGCGTTCGACCCGGACTACACGAGTGCCCCGCTGGAGCACTTCGAGCCGCTGGTGCACAAGATCCTGTCCCGCAGGAACTCGTTCTGACCGGCGGGGGCGGGGCCGGCTCGAGCCGGCCCCGCCCCCGCTTGCCGCGCCCCGGCCCGGTGTCGCCGGGGAGCTCGTTCATCACGATCCGGAGTGGAGGAGGAGAGATGTCGCTGCCTGCGTTCAGGGTCGAGGACCTGCGTGTGTACGACTTCGAGTTCGACGGGTTGCCCCACGCCATGGTGCGGGTGCGACTCGACCAGGGGGTGACGGGATTCGGCGAGGCGAGCGACGGATACGGGTTCGCCCATCCCGGCCTGCTGCGCACGATCGTCCAGGACGTGCTGGCTCCGCTGCTGGGACGACCGGGCCTGGTCTCGGTGCCCCAGGTCGCCGGTCTCCTGAAGTCGGAGCTACGGCGCCGCCCCGGCCTCGCCGGCCCGGTCGGCCACGCCGTGAGCGCGGTCGAGATGGCCCTGTGGGACGCGGTGGGTCGCCGGGACGGGCGCAGCGTGCGCAGCATGCTGGGCGGCCACCGGGAGCGGCTCGGGGTCTACGCCTCCAGCCACTTCCTCTTCCAGGGCGATGCCGACTGGCACGTGCACCACCTCGAGCCCTGGCTGGCGCGCGGGGTGAGCGCGGTCAAGCTCCGGCTGGGGCTGGACTGGCGTACGGACCTGGCGACCCTGGCTCAGGTGCGCGAGCGACTGGGGCCGGCGGTCGACGTCTTCGTGGACGGCACCGAGCACTACAGCCTGGACACGGCCCTGCGGGTCAGCCGAGCCCTGGCCGACCTGGGGGTCTCGATGTTCGAGGAGCCCATCCCCCAGGAGCGGCACCTGGGCGTGCAACGGCTGGTGGACCAGTCCGCGGTGGCGATCGGGTACGGCGAGCACTTCGGCATGGCGGGGGACTACGACCGCGCCGTCAGGGACGGGCGTGCCGACGTCCTCCAGCCGGACCCGGCCACCTCCGGAGGGCTGCTCGAGATGGTGCGGATCGGGGAGATCGCCGAGCGGGCCGGCGTCCCGGTGATGCCGCACTCGGCCGCCGGTCCGGTCGCCTTCGCCGCGAACCTGCACGCCTCCAGTGCCCTCACGACGCTCCGCCTGGTCGAGTTCCCCTACTCGATGGCGGCGCCGTGGCACGAGATCCTCGACACGAACCCCTTCACCCTCGAGCACCTGGAAGCAGGTGCGTTCGCGGTGCCGACGGGGCCGGGACTGGGCATCGAGGTGGACGAGGCCGCACTGGCCGGACGCTCCACCCGGGTCGTCGACATCGAGGTGCCGGCCAGCACGGCTGCCTGGACCGACTGGTCCCAGGGCAACGTCTGACCTGCGCTGAAAACGCACGAAGCCCCAGGTGATCACCTGGGGCTTCGTTCACGTGCGCGAGGGGGGAGTTGAACCCCCACGTCCTTTCGGACACACGGACCTGAACCGTGCGCGTCTGCCTATTCCGCCACTCGCGCGTGAAGCCCCGCAAGGTTAGCCCAGTCCGGCCGCCGCACCCAAAACCAGGCCGCACCGACCCCCACCTGCCGACGGTGAGAGGGTGAAGGTCCCGGGGGGACGGGGGCGTCACCGATACGATCGACAGACCCGTCGACGGCGGGACCGTCGAGCGAGCCGTGCGAGAGGAGGGCAGGGACGTGGGGGGTTTGCAGCGCTTCGAGCAGAAGCTCGAGCAGGCGATCTCGGGCGTGTTCGCGCGTACGTTCCGTAGTGCCGTCCAGCCGGTGGAGATCGCGGCGGCCCTCCAGAGGGAGCTGGACAACAAGGCGCAGGTGCTGTCGCGGCAGCGGCGGTTGGTGCCGAACAGCTTCATCGTCGAGCTCTCCGGGGGGGACCTGGAGCGGTTGGCGCCGTACGACTCGACGCTGGCCGGTGAGCTGGGAGAACAGCTGACCGAGCACGCGGAGCTGCAGTCGTACGTCTTCCCCGGGCCGATCCGGATCGGGTTCGAGTCCGCGGACGACCTGGGGACCGGGCGGTTCCGGGTGCGGAGCCAGGCGGAGGCGGCGGTGACGGGGCACTCCCGGCGCGCCGGGGGGCAGCGGACCCGGGCGGTCCTCGAGGTCAACGGCACGCAGCACCCGCTGCAGGCGCCGGGCCTGGTGGTCGGCCGGGGGAGCGAGGCGGACCTCCGGATCAACGATCCCGGGGTGAGCCGGCGGCATGCGGAGTTCCTGATCACGATGGAGCAGGCGGCCGGAGTGGCGCCGGGCGAGGGTCCGGTGCACGTCGAGGTCCATGACATGGGCTCGACCAACGGCATCCGGGTCGATGGGCAGAAGGTCGCGCGGGCGACGCTGCGGGACGGGTCGCGGGTGCAGATCGGGCACACGTCGCTGGTCCTGCGGTTGCTCCAGGAGGCGGACCGAGAGGTGGACGTTGTCTGAGCTGACCCTGTTCCTGGTCAGGATCGCGTATCTGGCGATCCTGTGGATCTTCGTGCTCTCGGCCATCTCGGTGATCCGCTCCGACATGTTCGGGGCGCGGGTCCCGGCGCCGGCCGCGCCCGGCAAGCAGCCGAAGCCGCCCAAGACCTCCTCGCCGCGCCGTGGGCAGCCCACGCACGTCGCCGTCGTCCAGGGCGTCAACACCGGCATCACGGCCGACCTGGCGCAGGCGCCGATCCTGATCGGGCGCGGGAACGACGCCGCGATCCGCCTGGACGACGACTACGTCTCCACGCGGCACGCGCGGATCGTGTCCTCCGGCGGCCAGTGGTACGTCGAGGACCTCGGCTCCACCAACGGCACCTATCTCGGCAGCCAGCGGCTCACCCAGCCGGTCCCGGTGGGCCTGGGCTCGCAGATCCGGATCGGGAAGACCATCGTGGAGCTGAGGAAGTAGGGCATGTCCGAACCCGGCAACGAGGCCTCCCCCGACGCGCTGGCCCCGGACGAGACGTCCGGCGCTGCACCCGAGACGCCTCCCGAGGCCCCGCCCGAGACCGTCGACGTCCCCACGCCGGCGGCCCGGCCGCTGCTCCAGCTCCGCTTCTCCGCGGTCTCCGACGTGGGCCGGGTCCGCAAGGACAACCAGGACTCCGGGTACGCCGGCCCCTGGCTGCTCGCCGTGTGCGACGGTGTCGGCGGCGCGGCCCGCGGTGACATCGCCTCCAGTACGGCGGTCGGCGAGCTCCGCCAGCTCGACGAGCCGCCCGGCTCGGCCGACGTCCTCGACCGGGTCAACGACGGCATCCACGAGGCCCACAACGCCATCGGCGCCCAGGTCGACCACGACCCCGCCCTCAACGGCACCAGTACGACGGCCACGGTCGCCCTCTTCGACGGCAACCGCCTGGCGATCGGCCACGTCGGCGACTCCCGCGCCTACCTCCTGCGCGACGGCGAGCTCTCCCAGCTCACCAACGACCACACCTTCGTCCAGAGCCTCATCGACGAGGGCCGGATCACCGAGGCCGAGGCCCGGGTCCACCCCCACCGCAACCTCATCCTCAAGGCCCTCGACGGCCTGCACGAGGTCGAGCCCGACCTGTTCGCGCTCGAGGTCGTCGCCGGCGACCGCCTGTTCCTGTGCAGCGACGGCGCGTGCGGCGTCCTCGAGGACGACCGGATCACCGAGCTGCTCTCCGACGGCTCCCCCGAGTTCACCGCGATCGAGCTGGTCCGGGCCAGCCTCGACGCCGGCAGCTCCGACAACGTCACCTGCGTCGTCGCCGATGTCGTCGACCCGGCCGCCACCGCGGCGGAGTCCCCCGCCGACCTGCCCGCTCCCCAGGAGCCGCTGGTCGTCGGTGCGGCCGCCGACCTGGGGCGGCGCCGGCCGCGCGCGCTGTTCCGCGGGCACCGCTCCGGTGACACTGGTGAGCTCGAGCCGGTCACCGCCGAGATCCCCGAGGGCATCGACCGGGCGATCCCGGCCGACCCGCCGCTCGACAGCGAGGCGCTGCGCTACGCGCCCCAGCCGCCGCCCCGCTTCGTGTGGGCCCGCCGGCTGCTGGCGGCGGCCGTGGTGATCGGTCTCGGCTGGATCGCCGTCGGTACGGCGTACTGGTGGAGCCAGCAGCAGTACTACATCGGCGAGGACGACGGCCACGTCGTCATCTACCGCGGCCTCAACGTGCCCGGCCTGTCGAGCGTCTACCGGGTCTCCGACCTCGAGATCGAGCAGCTCCGCGACTCCACCCAGGAGCAGATCCGCGGCGGCGACATGATCTTCGACAGCTTCGAGCGCGCCCGCGACGAGGTCACCCGGATCGGCCAGAACGCCCGCCAGAGCGACCCGGCCACCGACCCGAGCACCGACCCGAGCGCGCCCACGACGACGTCGACCACCGCGCCCCCCGCCTCGGAGGCACCGACCGCGCCGTCGACCCAGGGCGGCGCCGCCGACCTGACCAGCGTCGCCCCCGGTGGCGGTTCGTGAGCGCCAACTCCGCCCTGATGGGTTTCGTGCACCGCCGCCGGCGGGGTGCGGAGCTCTTCTTGCTGATCCTGGCGCTCATCGTCGGGATCGGCGCCTACGCCGCGGTCGGCCTCGGCGTCGACGGCGAGGTCCCCACCAACCTCCTCGGGTACGGCGGCTGGCTGGCCATCCTCGTGGTCGGCGCCCACATCGCGGTCCGCCTCGTCGCGCCGTACGCCGACCCCGTGCTGCTCCCCGTGGTCGCGGCCCTCAACGGCCTCGGCCTCGCCGTCATCCACCGGATCGACCTGGCCCGCGACACCAGCCTGGCCAGCCAGCAGCTGACCTGGATGACGCTCGGCGTCGCCCTCTTCATCGGCACGCTCATCGCGCTGCCCGACCACCGCCTGCTCGCGCGGTTCACCTACACCTCGGGCCTGGCCGCCATCGTGCTGCTGATCCTGCCGATGATCCCGGGCCTGGGCACCTCCATCAACGGCGCCAAGATCTGGATCTCCCTGGGGCCCTTCAGCTTCCAGCCCGGCGAGGTCGCCAAGCTGCTGCTGGTCATCACGTTCGCCGGCTACCTCGTGGTCCACCGCGACGCGCTCGCGCTCGCCGGACGCCGGGTCGTCTTCGTCGACCTGCCCCGCGGCCGCGACCTCGGCCCGATCCTGATGATGTGGGTGGTCAGCCTCGGCATCCTCGTGCTCCAGCGCGACCTGGGCTCGAGCCTGCTGTTCTTCGGCCTCTTCCTGATCATGCTTTACGTCGCCACCGAGCGACCGGGCTGGCTGGTGGTCGGCGGGCTGCTCTTCTTCGGCGGCGCGACGGTCGCCTTCCGGATCTTCGCCCACGTGCAGAACCGGGTCGACATCTGGCTCGACCCGTTCGCGGACCCCAACGGCAACGGCTACCAGCTCGTCCAGGCGCTCTACGGCTTCGCCTGGGGCGGCCTGATGGGCCGCGGCCTCGGCGAGGGCATGCCCCAGCGGGTGCCCTACGTCGAGTCGGACTTCATTCTCGCCGCCATCGGTGAGGAGCTCGGTCTCACCGCGGTGATCGCGATCCTGCTGCTCTACGGCCTCGTCGTCGAGCGTGCGCTGCGCGCCGCGCTGATCTCGCGCGACGGCTTCGGCAAGCTCGTCGCGACCGGCCTGGCCGCGGTCGTCGCGCTGCAGGTCTTCGTCGTCATCGGCGGCGTGACCCGGCTGATCCCGCTGACCGGTCTGACCACACCCTTCCTGTCGTACGGCGGCTCCTCGCTCGTCGCCAACTGGGTGATCGTGGCGATCCTGCTCCGCATCTCCGACCAGGCCCGGCGGCCGCTGCCCGACCTGACCGCCGATGCCGACGACCCCGACGTGGAGGCCACCCAGGTGGTCAAGGCGGTGCCGCGATGAACAAGCCGATCCGCACGGTCTCGATCTTCTGCATGTTCCTCTTCCTCGCGCTGATGGCGAACGTGACCTACGTGCAGTTCTGGAAGGCCGAGGACTACAACACCGACCCGCGCAACGCCCGGGTCGCCGAGGCGTCGTTCAGCCGCGAGCGCGGCCAGATCCTGGTCGGCGACGAGCCGGTCGCGACCAGCCGGCCCTCCGACGACCGCTACAAGTACCTGCGCGTCTACCCGGCCTCGGGCGCCCGGATGTTCGCGCCGATCACCGGCTACCTCCAGCTCGGCAGCCAGACCGGCATCGAGCGCAGCCAGAACGCCGTGCTCACCGGCGAGGACCCCCAGCTGTTCGTGACCCGGCTCGTCGACCTGCTCAAGGGCGACCAGACCCAGGGCGGCAATGTCGTGCTGACGCTCAACGCGGCAGCCCAGAAGGCCGCCTTCGAGGGACTGCGCGACACCCTCGGCCCGCGCGGCGAGGGCTCGGTCGTGGCGATCCAGCCCAAGACCGGGCGGGTGCTGGCGATGGCGTCCTACCCGTCGTACGACCCCAACGAGCTGGCCACCCACGACTTCAAGAGCGCGGCCTCGGCCTACGAGCGCCTCGACAAGGACCCGCGCGACCCGCTGGTCAACCGGGCCATCCAGACCCGGCTGTTCCCGGGCTCGACGTTCAAGCTCGTCACCGCCGCGGCGGCGATCGAGAGCGGCAAGTACCACGGCGACGACCAGGTCCCGGCCGGGGCGACGTACCAGGCGCCGGGGACCACGCGCACCATCGGCAACGACGGCCGCAGCCAGTGCAACCCGAGCAAGATCTCGTTCGCGACGGCGCTCGACTGGTCGTGCAACACGACCTTCGCGCACCTGGCCGTCGAGGTCGGGCCCGAGAAGATGCGCGAGCAGTCCGAGAAGTTCGGCTTCAACAGCAACTACCTGCTCGACCTCAAGGGTCAGGCCCAGTCGGTCTACCCGACCGGCGTCCCCCTCAGCGAGAAGGACGGCGGCGGCACCCGCGAGCTCAGCGACGCCGAGACCGCGCAGACCGGCATCGGCCAGTTCGAGGTCCAGTCGACGCCGCTCCAGATGGCCATGGTCACCGCCGCGATCGCCAACCAGGGCACGCTCATGCGGCCCTACCTGGTCGAGCAGGTGCAGACCGCGGGCTTCGACGTGCTGCGCACCACCGAGCCCGACAAGCTCAACGACGCGGTCTCGCCCCAGACCGCCCGTGAGCTGACCGACCTGCTCGTCTCGGTCGTCGACAACGGCACCGCCTCGCCCGCGGCGATCCCCGGCGTCAAGGTCGCCGGCAAAACCGGTACCGCGCAGCGCACCTCCACCCGGTGCTCGGCGGGCGGCAAGCCCCCCTACGCGTGGTTTGTCTCGTACGCCCCGGCGGACAACGCCGAGGTGGCCGTGGCCGTCATGATCGAGGAGGCGCCCGACCGGGCGTGCAACGAGATCGCCGGCGGCCAGCTCGGCGGCCCGATCGCCAAGGCAGTGATGGAAGCGGTGCTCAAGAAGTGAACGACGTCCAGGGCAGCTACGCCGACCAGGCCGGTCGCTACCGGCTCGACTCCCGCATCGCCACCGGCGGTATGGGTGTCGTCTGGCGGGCGACCGACACCCGGCTCAACCGGCCGGTCGCGGTCAAGGTGCTCAAGGCCGAGTACGCCCACGACCCGATGTTCCGCACCCGCTTCGACGGCGAGGCCCGCAGCGCCGCGGCGCTCCACCACCCGGGCATCGCCGGCGTCTACGACTACAGCGCCGGCGACGACGACCACCCGCCGTACCTGGTGATGGAGCTGGTCGACGGCCAGCCGCTCTCGACGCTGCTCGCCGGCGCGCGCAACAGCGGCCGCACGCTCGACGTGGCGGTCGTCCAGGACCTGATGGCCCAGGCCGCCGACGCGCTCGGCGTGGCCCACCGGGCGGGCATCGTGCACCGCGACGTCAAGCCGGCCAACCTGCTCGTCACGCCCGACCGCAAGATCAAGATCACCGACTTCGGCATCGCCCGTGCGGCCGACTCGGTCGCGCTGACCCGGACCGGCTCGGTGATGGGCACGCCCCAGTACCTCAGCCCGGAGCAGGCGCGCGGCAACCCGTCCACGCCCGCCTCCGACGTCTACTCGCTCGGCGTGGTGACCTTCGAGTGCCTGACCGGACGCCGTCCGTTCGAGGCCGAGACGCCTGTCGCCACCGCGCTCGCGCACCTGCAGCAGCCGGTGCCGCAGCTGCCCCCCAACATCCCGGGCCCCCTCGCGGCCGTCGTACGACGAGCGCTGGCCAAGGAGCCCGCCGAGCGGTACGACGACGGCGCGGCCTTCGCGGCCGCCCTGCGCGACCCGTCGGTCGCGGCCGCCACCGGCGCGGCGTCCTCCCCGCTCGGCGACGACGACGGCACCCGGGTGCTCACCGGCGTCGTCCCGCCGGTCCCCGTCCCGGTGCCCACCCCGGGCCCCCGCACGCCCGCCGAGCCGATGCGCCGCCTGGACACACCGGCCGCCTACGCCGGCGACGACCCGGGCGAGGAGCGCCGCAAGTCGCCCTGGCCGATCGCCATCGCGGTGATCCTCCTGGTGGTCGCGGCGGTCGCGATCGCCGCGGTGCTCATCGGCCGCGGTGGTGGCGACGACGACCCCGACGCCGGCACCACGCCGACGACGGAGCAGACCACCGAGGACACCCCGACCGAGCCGACGACGCCGACCGAGCCGACGACGCCGACCGAGCCGACCACGCCGCCGACGACCCAGGACACCTCGGTCTCGGTCGACGAGGACGAGTACACCTGCTTCAAGGACTACCGGGTCGCCGTCGCGGACCTGCGCGCCGAGAAGCTCAAGGTCAGCTGGGAGCAGGACAGCCAGCCCAACGACGGCACCTGCGCCGCCGGCACGGTGTCGCGCTTCTCACGCAGCGGAGACCTCAACCAAGGCGACTCCATCATCGTCTACTACTGGGGCGAGCCGGAGCCGACCGACACCCCCACCGACACACCCACCGACACCAGCAGCCCGCTGACCCTTCCGAGAGGCACGGAATGAGCACTCCCCCGACCGAACCCGGTTCGGGCCGGCCCGTCGTCGGCGGGCGGTACGAGCTCGGCGAGCTGCTGGGCCGCGGCGGCATGGCGGAGGTCCGCAAGGGCACCGACACCCGCCTCGGCCGCGTCGTGGCGGTCAAGCGACTGCGCTCGGACCTGGCCAGCGACCCCACCTTCCAGGCCCGGTTCCGCCGCGAGGCGCAGTCGTCGGCCTCGCTCAACCACCCCGCGATCGTCGCCGTCTACGACACCGGCGAGGAGCGCACGGCGCAGCCCGACGGCAGCACCGAGGTGGTCCCCTACATCGTGATGGAGCACGTCGCCGGCCGGACGCTGCGCGACATCCTGCGCGAGGGGCGCAAGATCCTGCCCGAGCGTGCCCTCGAGATCACCAGTGGTGTGCTCTCGGCGCTCGACTACAGCCACCGCGCGGGGATCATCCACCGCGACATCAAGCCCGGCAACGTGATGCTGACGCCGTCCGGCGACATCAAGGTGATGGACTTCGGCATCGCGCGCGCGATGAGCGACGCCCAGTCCTCGATGACCCAGACCGCGGCCGTGGTCGGCACCGCGCAGTACCTCTCCCCCGAGCAGGCGCGCGGCGAGACCGTCGACTCCCGCTCGGACGTCTACTCCGCCGGCTGCCTGCTCTACGAGCTCCTCACCGGGCGGCCGCCGTTCGTCGGTGACTCGCCGGTGGCCGTGGCCTACCAGCACGTCCGGGAGCCCGCCGTACCGCCGTCGCGGCACGAGGACGACCTCACGCCCGAGATCGACGCGATCGTGATGAAGTCCCTCGCCAAGCGCGTCGAGGACCGCTACCAGTCCGCCGCGCAGATGCGCGCCGACATCGAGCGCTACCTCGCGGGCCGTCCGGTCCAGGCCGTCGCGCCGGAGTCGACCGGCGTCACCGCCGCCGTCCCGCCGACCCCGCCGCCGCCCGCCGGCGGCGAGACCGCCATCCGCCCGCCGCTGCCGCCCGCGCGCGATGACGAGCGGCGCAGCAAGGTCGGCCTGTGGGTGGTCCTCGGCCTGCTCATCGCCGCCATCATCGCCACCGCCTACATCGTGTGGCCCCGGCTCTTCGACGACACCCCGACCGACAAGCGGGTGCCCAACGTCGTACGGATGAGCGAGGAGGACGCGCGCAACGCCATCGGCGAGGCCGGCCTCCAGGTCGGCACGGTCAGCGTCCGCAATGACGACACCATCGAGGCCGGACAGGTCATCGAGCAGGACCCCGCGGGCGATGACTACGTCGCGCCCGACACCAAGATCAACCTCGTCGTCTCGATCGGCCCCGGCCAGTTCGCGCTGCAGTCGGTGGTCAAGATGCCCAAGAAGGAAGCGATCCAGACGCTCCTGGCCCAGGGCATCCTGCGCCGCAACATCACTGAGAAGGAGTGCGACACCGACGACGAGAAGGGCACCGTCGTCGAGCAGGTGCCGCCTGCCAACACGATGATCGAGAAGGACGCGACCGTCGAGCTGTGCATCTCCGACGGGCCCGAGCAGGTGCCGCCGCTGGTCGGTCTCAAGCAGGCCGACGCGGTCCAGAAGATCAAGGACGCCGGCTTCGAGCCGGTCGTGCGCGACGCCTCGGCCGACGACTCCAGCCAGAAGAAGGGCAGGGTCACCGAGCAGGACCCCGCGCCGGGCGAGCCGCTCGACCAGGGCAACCGGGTCTACATCTTCATCTCGACCTACACCGCGCCGCCGACCCCGGTCGACACCGACGGCGACGGGCTGTCCGACGCCGACGAGGCCACCCGCGGCACCGACCC
The DNA here is from genome assembly GCF_018831735.1 of Pimelobacter sp. 30-1. Lineage (NCBI taxonomy): Bacteria > Bacillati > Actinomycetota > Actinomycetes > Propionibacteriales > Nocardioidaceae > Pimelobacter > Pimelobacter sp. 30-1. The sequence goes on along the minus strand of NZ_NHTS01000001.1, from coordinate 32,882 downwards.
GAACAACCCCGACACCGACGGCGACGGCATCTCCGACGGCGCCGAGGTCCAGGCCGGGACCGACCCGCTCAACCCGCTCGACCCGCCCCCCGTCCCGGGTGGCGGCGGACAGAGCAACGGGCGGGTGCCGGCGCTGCCGCCGACGCCTAGCGGAGCGGCTTCGCGTAGTGCAGGTCGACGACGCCGTCGTACGCCGGCGCCTCGACCCGCTCCTTGAAGTCCAGCGACCAGCCGATCCCGATCTCCGGGTTCTCGGAGTCGGTGCGGTAGCCGGCGACGATGTGGTCGGTGGCGACGCTCGAGTAGAGCTCGGACGGGTCGCCGACCGCCTCGATGACGTAGGGCTGCGGGTAGGGCACGCCCTGGAGCTGGACCGCATTGCCCTCGCACTTGATGCCGGTCGTGGAGATGACCCGCTGACCGGCGATGGTCACCGCGCTCGCGCCGCCGTTCCACAGCGCGTTGACCAGCGCCTGGATGTCCTGCTGGTGGACGACGAAGCGGTTGAGGTTGACCCGCTTGTCGGGCTCGGCCTGCTTGTTGCGCTCGACCGCGTCGTCGACGAGGTCCTCGGGCGCGTCGGACAGCGTGATCCGCAGACCCGGGCCGGCGTGCGGGGCCATCCCCGCGGGATCGCGCAGCTGGGCGATCTCGCCGCGGGCCTCGTCGACGCTCTTGTCCTTGACGCCGGCGCTGAGCCGCTCGACCTCGTCGGAGAGCTTGTTGAACCGGTCCTCGACCGTCCGGTAGTTCGCGGCCTCGCCCTCGACCAGCCCCGCGAGGTCGGTGTAGCGGCCCGGACGCAGGTCGGTTCCCTCGCTGTTGGTGGCCGAGACGGCCAGGAGGCTGCCGCTCAGCAGGGCCACGACAGGCGTGCCGATCCGCCACCCCAGGGACCGGCGCCCGGACCCGGTTCGGCGGCCCGTCGTACCTCCGGCGTGGCTACCCGTCATACTGACAGTGTCCACCACTGGTCGAGCGCGCGCCCGCAGGGGCGAGCGAGCGGCCACCGAGTCTCACCGAGGAGCCCCCTGTGGCCAAGCCGACCCGCCTGTCGAAGCGCAAGGAGCGCGAGGTCTTCGGCGACCCCGACCGCGGCCCGGTGATGAGCCTGCGGTTCGCCATCGCCCTGCTGCTGATCCTCGGTGGTATCGCCTGGATCCTGTACTACTACTTCGGCATCCGGCCCACCGACGGCTTCGGCAGCATCAACGCCAAGGGCAAGCCCAACCCGGCCGGCGGCCCGTCGTTCCTCCAGGACCTCGAGGGCAAGAACTACCTGATCGGGTTCCTGCTGTTCTTCGCCGGCCTGATCTTCTCGGCGCACCCCAAGACCCCGCTGGGCCGCGGCCGCGGCGTCGTGGTCGGCATGCTCGGCTGCTTCCTCATCGGCCTGCTGTGGATCTGCGTCTTCTACATCTTCCTCACCGGCAACGACCCGGCCGACATCCCGATCATGACCGACCTCGGACAGAAGAACCTGTTCGTCGGCATCGGCTTCATGGCCGTGGGCTTCGCCTTCGCCACCCGCTGGGAGTAGGCCCCGCGCCCACCCACCCGCACGTCGTACGCCGCGCCGGTCGCCCGCCAGGGCACCGGCGCGGCGCTCGTTTTCCCCCAGGTTTCTCCACAGCTGGGGAGAACTACACCCCTGTCATTCATCCACATCGGTGGAGAAACCTGGGGATAGCCGCCGCCCACCCGACGAAGTAGCAGGGTTCGACCGGCGAAGGAGCGAGGTTCGCCCCTCGAGGTGGCAGGTTCCGGCGGGCTGAGGGCGCACGAAACCCACACCTCGACCCAGCAACCACCTGACTTCGGCCCAGCAACCGCCCGACTTCGGCGGCGGGGGTGGGTCAGACCCGGAGCGCGACCCCGGCCAGGACGACGGCCGCCAGCGCCGCGAGCCCCGCGGTCTGGATCAAGGTGCGGTGCTCACCGCGGGGCGCGAAGGCGAGGATCGCAGCGGCGAGCCCGCCGCCGATGAACCCACCGAGGTGGCCCTGCCAGGAGATCCCGGGCAGGACGCTGATGATGACCGCCAAGATGATGGTGGTGCGGAAGATCGAGAGGTCCGCGCCCGACCTCCAGCCGGCGACGAGGATCGCGGCCAGGAGGCCGAAGATCGCCCCGGAGGCTCCTACGGTGATGGTGAGCTCGTCGGCGAGCCAGTAGACGGCGAGGGCACTCGACGCACTGGACACCAGGTAGAGAACGACCAGGCGACCCCGGCCGACGAGCCGCTCCACGATGGGACCGAGCTGCCACAGCGCGATCATGTTCATCGCGATGTGCCACGGCTGGACGTGAACGAAGGAGCCGGTGACGAGCTGCCACCAGGCGCCGTCCTGGAGTCCGGGGATCCAGGTCGCCTGGATCCCGGCATCGCAGATCTGCTGGCTGGTGCGGAAGACCGACTCGCCGTCCTGGCACCGACCCACGAAATGAACCGACAGCCAGGTCATCAGGGGGCTGCGGCTGCCTCCGGTGGCCGTGATCGCCACCCAGACGGCGACGTTGATCGCGATGAGCACCGCGGAGGTGACGCCGGGGTTGTACGAGATCGCGCCGCCGTACGCCGTCTTGGCCTGGCGTACCGAGCGCTGGCCCTCAGCGACGCAGTCAGGGCACTGGAAGCCCACGGAGGCGTCGCGCATGCAGTCCGGACAGATCGGACGCTCGCAGCGCTGGCAGCGGATGTAGGTCTCGCGGTCGGAGTGCCGGTAGCAGGTCGGCACTCCGACCGGAGGGGTGCTCATCGTGAGATCGCGGAGGTGTTCAGCCGACGAGCTCGACGGACTCGATGACGACCGGCTCGACGGGGCGGTCCATCGCGCCGGTCGGGACGGCGGCGATCGCGTCGACGACGTCGCGGCCAGCCTGGTCGGCGACCTCACCGAAGATGGTGTGCTTGAAGTTGAGCCAGGTGGTCGCGCCGACGGTGATGAAGAACTGCGAGCCGTTGGTGCCCGGGCCGGCGTTGGCCATGGCGAGCAGGTAGGGCTTGTCGAAGACGAGCTCGGGGTGCGGCTCGTCCTTGAACTGGTAGCCCGGGCCGCCGGTGCCGGTGCCGAGGGGGCAGCCGCCCTGGATCATGAAGCCCGGAATGACCCGGTGGAAGGTCAGGCCGTCGTAGAACGGACCGGTCGCGCCGTTGCCGGCGTCGTACGCCTTGTCGCCGCTGGCGAGGCCGGTGAAGTTCGCGACCGTCTCCGGTGCGTGGTTCGGGAACAGGTTGAGCGTGATGTCGCCCTTGTTGGTCTTGAGGACGGCCTGCTGCGCTGCCATGGAAGTGCCTCGTCTCCGGCTGATCGGGGTGAGTGGTGCATCGGTGATGCGGACGCCCTCGATCCTACTGACCTCGTGTCCTGGCCCCGTCCCGTGCCATGGTGGGATGGACGAACGGCCCGACCGGGTCGCCCCACTGGTCGAAGGAGAGCTCGGGATGAAGAAGCTGAAGAAGCTGGTGGTGCTCGGCGCGCTGGGTGCGCTCGTCGCCACCATCGCCAAGAAGCTGCAGGCCGGCGGGGCCGACGACGCGTCGCTGTGGCAGTCCGCCCCCGAGCCCGCCGGTACGACGCCGCCGCCCCCGGCACCGTCCGTCCCGACCCCTCCGCCCGCGCCGACGCCCCCGCCGGTCCCCGAGCCGCCGGCGCCCCCAACCCCGCCGGCTCCTCCGGCCGTGGAGCCCCAGGCGGTCGACAACGCGCCGGAGCCGGCCGCGACGCCGGACCCGCTGACCGACCCGCTCCCGGAGGAGCCGCAGCAGGGCTGAGGCTCTGAGACCCGCGCCCGGAGAGCTGACTAGCTGCGGGCGAGCTCCGGGTGGTCCTCGCGCAGGCGGACGGCCACCCGGTGCTCGACCCAGAAGATGAGTCCCGGGATCAGCCCGGCGATGAGCATGAGCAGCAGCTGGGGGATGCTCCAGCGCGCCTTCTGGCTCAGCAGGAACGCCACGACGACGTAGACGATGTAGATCCAGCCGTGCACCAGCCAGATCGGCGTCAGGTCGTCGCCGAGCTGCTGCAGGGTGGAGCCGTCCTCGAGCAGGTACTTCAGCAGCGAGCCGAGGGTGCCGACGACGAGCAGCACGCCGACCACGAGCGCCAGCGCGCGGTAGACGTTGAAGAGCTTGGTCACGGCTTCGAGGGTACGGCGTCGTCCCCGGCGTCCTCGGCGTCGGCCTCCTCGAGGTCCGGCTCGGCCGTGGCGTCGCGCACATAGCGGAACCAGATGAAGGCCGCGAAGGCGGCGAAGACCCACCACTCGATCGCGTAGAGGATGTTGCGCAGCGCGGTGAACCGGCTCGCCTCGGGGAGCTGGTCGAGGGTCGCGTGGTCGACCCCGGCGGCGGCGTCGGCCGGCAGCGGGACCTCGGCGACGACGTAGGCGCCGTAGAGGTCCTGGTCGACGCGCTGGACCAGGTCGGCGATCCGCAGCTCGGGCAGGACGTCGTCGTTCGGGTCGTCGTCGACCTTGCCGGTGCCCTCGGGGGGCTGGAGCCAGCCGAGGACGTCGACCTCACCGGTCGGCGGGGCCGGCAGGGAGGCCGGGTCGGTGCCGTCGGGGACCCACCCCCGCACCACCGGTACGGCGGGCGCGGTCGCGTCGCCGACGGTCAGCGGGGTGACCAGCCAGGAGCCGGAGCGCCCGTCGTCGCTGGGCCGGTCGGCGACGAGCACCGTGCCGGCGGGCAGGAAGGTCCCACGGACCTCGACCGGGCGGCCCAGGCCGGCGGTCGGGAACGGGTCGTCGGAGCCGATCACCTCGGTGATCGGGACGGGCTCGGACTTGGTCAGGTCGACCCGCTCGGCCGCGCGCCGGGTCTGCCAGGCGTCGTACTGCCACAGGCCCATGCCGACCGCGATGCTGACGCAGAGGAGTCCGAGCAGGTGGGCACCCCACAACCGCACGCTCCACCACCGCACCACACCAGCAGCCTACGAGGCGGCTCCTGGGCGTCGCGGCGCGGGGCGGAGGGTGTGGTTCAGCGCACGCGCGGGGCCGTCGCCGGAAGAACTCGCGGCGCAACCGTCAGGTTCGCAGCCGCTGGTGCGTCTCCCCGGTACCGGGCGAGGCCAGTCCCTCTGCATCTCTCGTCCGGGGCGGGCCGCCGGGGGGCGGTCCCCACCCTTCGTCGCCGGGCTGCTCGGTCCCCACGGCTCCAGCTCGGCGGCGGAGGTCACGCTGAGATCCCCGCGGTTTGGTCCCAAACCGCATACAGGTAAGACCACTTGACCACCGGACCAGTCCGGTCTACGGTCCCTGCATGGCCCTGCGTCCCGTCACCCGCCGCACCCTGTCCGACGAGGTCTTCGACCAGCTGCTCGACAGCGTGGTCGACGGCGAGCTCACCGTCGGCGAGTCCCTGCCCAGCGAACGCCGCCTCGCCGAGGTGCTCGGCGTCTCCCGGCCCGCGGTGCGCGAGGCGCTCCAGCGGATCGCGCAGACCGGGGTGGTCGAGGTGCGCCAGGGCGGGGCGACCCTGGTCCGCGACTACCGCCGGGCCGCGGGCCTCGACCTGCTGCCCCGGCTCCTGGTGCGCGGCGGGCGGCTCGACGCGGCGATCGCCCGGAGCGTGATCGAGGCCCGGGCCGAGGTCGGGCCCGGGATCGCGGCGCTCGCCGCCACCCGCGGCGGGCCGGTGCTGGCCACCGAGCTCGACGAGCTCCTCACCCGGATGGGTACGACGACCGACCCGGTCACCTGGCAGCTCGGCGCCCTCGACTTCTGGGACCTGCTCGTCGACGGCGCCGACTCGATCGTCTTCCGGCTCATGTTCAACAGCCTGCGCACGGCGTACGAGCCGGCGCTGCCCGCGCTCGGGACGCTCCTCGCCGAGGAGGTCGGCCAGGTCGAGCCCTACCGCCTGCTCGCCGCCGCGATCCGGGCGGGCGACGCGGCGACCGCGCGCGCCGCGGCCACCCGGGTGCTCACCCCGACCGCCGAGGCGCTGCTGTCGGCGTTCGCCGCGGTGGAGGCGGACCAGTGAGCCCGCGCGAGGTCGAGGCCTTCGCCGAGCAGCAGGTCGCGAGCGACGCCCGTCGTACGAACCTCACGATGGGTCAGGTGCTGCGCGAGTTCTGGCGGCACCCGAGCCCCTACCTGCTCACCGCGGCCCTCGGCGCCGCGATTACCGGCCGGGTCCTCGCCGGCCCCGGCAGCTGGTGGGAGCTGGCGATCCCGGTCGGCCTGGTCGCGATCCTGCCGGTCGTGGAGTGGGTGGTCCACGTGGGCATCCTGCACTGGCGTCCCCGCCGGGTCGCCGGGGTGCGCATCGACCCCCTCCTCGCCCGCAAGCACCGCGCCCACCACGCCGACCCGCGTGCCCTCCCGCTGGTCTTCATCCCCTGGCAGGTCCAGCTCTACCTGGCGCCGACCTGGGCCGCCGTCGCCTGGTTGGTCACGCCGACGACGAGCTCGATGTTCACGCTGCTGGTGGCGGTCTATGCGATCAAGTCCGGCTACGAGTGGACCCACTACCTGCTCCACAGCGACTACCGGCCGCGCTCGGAGCGCTACCGCACGATCTGGCGCAACCACCGGCTGCACCACTACAAGAGCGAGCACTACTGGTTCACCGTCACCTCCGCCGGTACGGCGGACCGGCTGTTCGGCACCGCCCCCGACCCGAGCACCGTGCCGACCTCGCCGACCGCCCGCAACCTGCACGGATCCGTGTGAGGATGCACGGCGTGCGGATCCACCACCTCAACTGCGCGACCATGCGCCCGGCCCTCGGCCCGGCGATGGTCGCCCACGTGCTGCTCCTGGAGCGTCCGGACGGTCTCGCCCTGGTCGACACCGGCTTCGGCACCGACGACCTGGCCCAGCGCCGGCGGCTCGGCCTGCCCTTCCTGACCACCGTCCGGCCCGTCCTCGACCCGGCCGAGACCGCGCTGGCGCAGGTCAAGGCGCGCGGCTTCGCGGCGTCCGACGTCACCGACATCGTGCTCACCCACCTCGACCTCGACCACGCCGGCGGGATCGGCGACTTCCCGCAGGCGCGCGTGCACGTGCACGCGCGCGAGCACGCCGCCGCGATGGCGCCGAGCGCCCGGGAGAAGGCACGCTACGTCTCCGGCCAGTGGGCGCACGGTCCGCGCTGGACGCCGCACACCGAGGGCAACGACGCGTGGTTCGGCTTCCCATCGGTCACCGCACTCGACGATGACGTCCTGATCATCCCGCTGCCCGGGCACACCCGCGGGCACGCCGGGGTCGCCGTACGACGCGACGACGGGACCTGGCTGCTCCACGCCGGCGACGCCTTCTTCCACGGCGGTCAGCTCGACGTACCGCCGCGCTGTCCCGCGTCGCTCACCGCCTTCCAGCGGCTGATGGCGGTCGACAACCGGCGCCGGCTCGACAACCTCGCCCGGCTCCAGGAGCTCGCCCGGAGTCGCTCCGGCGAGGTCACCATCGTCTGCGCCCACGACCAGGCTCAGTACGACGCCCTGCGCACGGGGATCAGTCCGGGCACACCGTGAACGGCAGGTGGTGGGTCCGGGTCAACCGGGCCGCCGCCGCCGGGTCCGCGAGCACGTAGCCCAGCCGGCCGCTCGCCGGGTCGGCCACGCCGCGGCTCATCACGAGCCCGAAGTCCGGGTCGGTCGGCGGCATCACGTCGGCCAGCCGGGCGCGCTCGAAGGCGTCGGAGCGCTCCGCGCCGAGCCGCGCGGTGACCAGGTCGGTGCCGAGCGCGACGGAGTAGGCGTTCAGCGGGTCCAGGCTGTCGAGTGCGGCTGCAGGCGCGGCGGCCAGCTGGGCCTGCATGCCCGCACCGAAGACGGTGTCGAACGGGTCGCACCCCCGCTGCAGGTACGTCGCCACGGCCTCGCCGCCGCTCAGCGCGACCAGGTCCGGCTCGGCCGCCCACGACTGCGCCGCCTCGGGCGGCGCCACCGAGGTGACCAGCCGCCGGTCGACGTCGACCACCGCGCCGCGCAGCGGGCCGGCACCAGCCTCCACCGCACGCCGTACGGCGGCCATCGCGATGTCGTCGCGGAACGCCAGCACCCAGCCGTCCGCGCCGCCACCGGAGTAGGTCGCCTCCCAGGCGACATCGTCCTGGCCGAAGCCGAAGCGGTCGCGCAGCTGGGCCTCGGCCGGGCGGAGCAGGCCGGTCGACAGGCTGGCCGTGCGCGGCACCTGGCGCCAGAATCGCTCCCGCTCGGGAGCCGGGCTCGCGCCCTTGAGCGTGGCGAAGCCGAGGACCAGGCGGAGCTGGTCGAAGTCGGTGACCGCGAGGGTGGTCGCGGCGGTGGGCACGAGGGCCAGCACGGCGGCGGACGGCTCCTGCGATCCGTCGTACTCGCTGACCACGGCCTGGGGCTCGGGAGAGCGCTGGTAGACGGGCTTCGGGTCGCTGCTGCAGGCGGCCAGGAGGACCACCCCCGCAAGCGCCGTCCCCATCCGGATGCCCCTCACCAGCCAGATCTTGCCAGAGAAGCAGGCAGGGGCGCCGACATCTCGGTGTCGACGCCCCTGCGCGCGGTGTTCTCGTGGTGGTGCGGGGTGGCTCAGCGGCCGATCAGCTGTGCCTCGATGAGGAGGTCACGGAAGCCGTCCGACCCGCTGCGGCGCTCGGCTCCGGCCGACGCGGGCGGCGGCGGAACCGGGTCGCACTTGCGGTCGCTGCGCTTGCCGGGCTTGCGCGCCGGCAGCTTCCCGGTGTCGAGATAGCTCGCGACCAGGTCGTCGGTGCAGGCGATGCCCGAGAGCGAGCCCGAGTGCGTCGTCCCGCCGACGCCCTCGATCAGGAAGGACGACGGGAAGACCTGGCGCGTGGCGAGGGCACCGGTGAACACGGTGGCCGCGTCCCGGGTCTCGCCGATGAGCAGGATCCGCGACTTCACCTTCTTGCCGTTGACCTTGAACGCCTTGCTGGAACGGGCCGGCCAGTTGAGGCAGGGCGCGTTGTACCAGGTGTTCCCCCAGGTCAGGAACGGGTGCTTGCGGTGGATCCGCCAGGCGTCGGCCTTGGTCTTCTGCCAGCCCGGCCACTGCGCGTCGGTGCACTGCACGCCGTTGTAGACCGCGAACCCGTTGTCGTCGCCGGGACCGGCGTACTGGGCGAGGACGTCGGCGCCGTCACCGGTCCGGACCAGCTTGGCGTACGCCGCACCGATCTCGGCCCAGCCGTAGACGTAGTAGCCGGCCCCGAGCATCACGTCGTCGAGCTCGTCGGGACCGAGCTTGCCACCGGCCGCGGGCGTGCGGTCGAGCTTCTTGCGGAGCTGGTAGTAGCCCTTCTTGATGGCCTTCCAGTTGCCGCCGAGGTGGTAGGTCGCGTCGTTCTTGGCGAGCCAGCGGAAGTAGACGTCCATGTTCTTGTCGAACTGGACGTTCTGCTCGAGGTTGGCCTTGTAGAAGGCGTTCTTGGCGTTGAGCACGCCGTCCCACACGAACCGGCCGACCCGCTTCGGGAACATGGTCGCGTAGACCTGGCCGAGGTAGGTGCCGTAGGAGAAGCCGTAGTAGTTCATCTTCTGCTGCCCGACGGCCTTGCGCAGGCTGTCGAGGTCACGCGCCACGTCGGTCGTCTTCATGTGGGGCAGCAGGCGCCGCGCGTCGGCCTTGCCACACGCCTTGGCGTAGTTGCGGGTGACCTTGCGCCACCAGTTCATGATCGACGGCTTGGTCGGCACGTAGTTGGGGCGGTTGAACCCGGCGCCCTTGTAGTTCGGGTTGCAGCTCAGCGCAGGCTCGCTGCTGCCGACACCGCGCGGGTCGAAGCCGTACCAGTCGTACTTGGCGCCGACGCCGTTGGGGATCGCGCCGCCCAGCGTGGCCAGGCCCAGGCCCGAGCCACCGGGACCGCCCGGGTTGACCGCGATCATGCCCTTGAAGTCGGCGTCGGTGTGCAGGACGCGGCTGACCGCGATCTTGATCTTCTTGCCCGCCGGCTTGGCGTAGTCGAGCGGCACCGTCAGCATCGTGCACTGGGCGCCGGCGCTCTGCAGCCGCTGGCTCTCGCACGCGCCCCAGACCAGCGGGGCCCGCTCAGCGGCGCTCGCCGCGCCCGTCGCCGTCGTACGCGTGGCGGGGGCGGCGGTGCTGCCGGCCGCCGGCACCAGCACCGCGGCGCCCACCGCGAGCGAGGCGAGGATCGTGAGTGGTCTCTTCACGTGGTTCATCCCTCCGAGTGAGAACGGCCGGGATCTACCCGGCACCCGACCGACCTTGCCTCGTCCCCGGGGTCCGCGTCCATACCCAATCCCGGGAAAAATTGCGGTCGGTTCAGGACTTGACCGCAAGAGTCAGCGCGAAGTCGCCGCCCGGGTCGGTCCACACCCGCGCCACCCCGAGCCCGGCCCCCTCGAGCTCGGCCGCGATCCGGCTGACCCGGAACTTGGTCGAGATCTCGATCCGGATCTCCTCGCCCACGGCGAGGTCGAGGACCAGCTCGGCGCCGGGGATGGTGACCCGCTGGGGCACCTCGACGCGCAGCCGCAGGTCCATCCGCTCCATGTGCGGGTCCCAGAAGGGCACGTAGGAGAAGCCGTCCGGGTCGAAGTCGCCGCCCAGCTCGCGATTGACGACGACCAGCGCGTTGCGGACGAACGCCTCCGTCACGCCCTGGCTGTCGTCGTAGGCCGCGATGAGCCGGTCGGCGCTCTTGACCAGGTCGGTGCCCAGGAGCAGCGAGTCACCCGGCTCGAGGACGTCGGCGACGGCGCCGAGGAAGGCGCGGCGCTCCTCGAGGTAGAGGTTGCCGATGGTGCCGCCGAGGAAGGCGACCATGCGCCGTCCGCCGGCGGGCAGCTGGGCGAGGTGGAGCGTGAAGTCGCCGACGACGGCGACCACCTCGAGATCGGGATAGCGCCCCGCGATCTGGTCGGCCGCCTCGCGCAGCGTCGCCTCGGAGACGTCGACCGGCGCGAAGCGGGTCAGCTGGCCCGCGCGGGTGAACGCGTCGAGCAGGAGCCGGGTCTTCTCGCTGGTGCCGCTGCCGAGCTCGATGAGCGAGGTCGCTCCGCTGGCGGTGACGATCTCGTCGGCATGGGTCTCGAGGATCGCCCGCTCGGCGGTGAAGGGGTAGTACTCCGGGAGCCGGGTGATCTGGTCGAAGAGCGCGGAGCCGTGGTCGTCGTACAGCCAGCGCGGGGGGAGGGTGCGCGGGTGCCGGGTCAGCCCCCGCCGTACGTCGTCGGCGAGGCTGCCGCTGGCCCAGTCGGGCTCGAGCAGCACGGTCACCTCGGGCTCGCGGCGGCTCATGCGGCCACCCCGCCGTCGGCGAGCCGGACACCGCTCAGCGCCCACCGCGCCCCCGGTGGGAAGAAGTTGCGGTAGCTGGCGCGCGCATGGCCCGGCGGGGTCAGCGCACAGCCGCCGCGCAGCACCATCTGGTTGGACATGAACTTGCCGTTGTACTCGCCGATCGCGCCCGCCGCGGGGTGGAAGCCCGGGTAGGGCAGGTAGGCCGACGACGTCCACTCCCAGCAGTCGCCGTAGACCTGGCGCAGCCGTCCGGTGCTCGGTCCGGCGGCGCGGGGGTGGTAGGTCGCGGTGTCGGCGAGGTTGCCCTCGACCGCGGCCGCGGCGTCCTCGTCGCGGTGGACGGCGTGCTCCCACTCGGCCTCGGTCGGCAGCCGCTTGCCGGCCCAGGTGGCGTAGGCGTCGGCCTCGTAGTGGCTCACGTGGCTCACCGGGAGACCGGGATCGACGGGGAACGTGCCGTGCAGCGTGTGCTCGAACCACGTCCCGTCGACCTCGGCCCAGTAGAAGGGCGCCTGCCAGCCGTGGGTCTTGACCTGCGCCCAGCCGTCGGACAGCCACAGCTCGGGACGCCGGTAGCCGCCGTCGGCCATGAACGCGCGCCACTCGCCGTTGGTGACGAGCCGGTCGGCGAGCCGGAAGGGCTCGAGCCAGACCTGGTGCGGCGGCAGCTCGTTGTCGAAGGAGAACCCGGCGCCGCGGTGCCCGATCTCGACCAGACCGCCCTCGACCTCGACCCAGCCGAGCCGGTCGGGCTCGCTGCCGGGCGCGGGTGCGCCGGCGTAGACCGGGCGGAGCGGATTGAGCGACAGCACGTGCTTGATGTCCATGAGGAGCAGCTCCTGGTGCTGCTGCTCGTGGTGGAAGCCGAGCTCGATCGTGCCGGCCAGCTTGTCGATGCTGCCCTGGTCGAGGCGGGCGACCAGGTCGCGCATCCGCTCGTCGACGTTGCCGCGGTAGAGGCCGACGTCGTGTGCCCCCGGCCGGCTGATCACGCCGCGCTCGGCGCGGTTGTAGCGCGGCCCGACGGCCTCGTAGTAGCTGTTGAACAGGAACCAGTACTGGTCCTGGTACGGCGCGAATCCGCTCTCGTTGTCGGCCAGCACGAACGTCTCGAAGAACCACGTGACGTGCGCCCGGTGCCACTTCGTCGGCGACACGTCGGGCATCGACTGGACCGTCTGGTCCTCCGGCGAGAGCGGCGCGGCCAGCCGTTCGGTGTGTCCGCGCACCTCGTCGTACCGGGTCAGGAGAGCATCTGCCGTCCACTGGGTAACGGTCATGGTTTCGACAGTAGGCCGGACCACCGACAATGCCCAGGGGCCCGGACGAGGCGTCAGGAGATGTTCACGAGTCCGCTGCGGTAGGCGACGACGACGGCCTGCGCGCGGTCGCGGGCGCCGACCTTGGCCAGGATCCGCTTCACGTGGGTCTGCACCGTCGACTCGGCGAGGGTCAGCGTCGCCGCGATCTCCCGGTTCGACAGACCCTCTCCGACGAGCGCGAGGACCTCGACCTCGCGCTCGGTCAGTGCCGCCAGCACCGCCGCCCGCGCGCCGTCGTGCCCGGCCGGGCGCGGCGCGCTGTCGAGCGAGCGGGCGATGACGGCACGGGTGACCGCCGGGTCGAGGAGCGCCTCACCCCGGGCGACCGTGCGGACCGCCTCGAGCAGCCGCTCCGGCGCGACCCGCTTGAGCAGGAAGCCGGACGCTCCGGCCCGCAGCGCCCGGGCGACGTACTCGTCGTCGGGGAAGGTGGTCAGCACCAGGACCCGCGCCGGGCTGCCGCTCGCGACGATCCGGCGGGTGGCCTCGATGCCGTCGACGCCGGGCATCCGGACATCCATCAGGACGACGTCGGGCTCGTGCTCCTGGGTCAGCCGAACGGCGTCGAGCCCGTCGGCCGCCTCACCGACGAGCGCCAAGCCCGGGTCGGTCCCGATGACCACGGCGAGCCCGGCGCGGAGCAGGGCGTCGTCGTCGGCGACGAGCACGCGGACGGTCATGACGCCGATCCTGCCGTGGCCCGCGGGATCCGGGCGAGGACGCGGAAGCCTCCTTCGGGGCCCGGCCCGACCTCGACGGTGCCGCCGAGCCGGGCCGCGCGCTCGCGGATCCCGCCGAGCCCGCGGCCCGCGGTCCAGCCGGGCACAGGGCCGGGGCCGTCGTCCTGGACGGTGACGACGAGGTGCGCATCGGCCTCGCGTCGTACCGTCACGGCGGCGGCGCACGGCGTCGCGTGCTTGAGCGCGTTGGTGAGCGCCTCCTGGACGATCCGGTAGACCTCACGGCCGGTCCGGCCCGCGGCGAGGTCCGCGGCCGCCGGGTCGACGTCGAGGCTGACGACCACGCCGGAGCCGGCGAAGCGCCGGACGAGCTCGGGCAGGTCGCCGATGCCCACCGTGGTCGGCCGCAGCTCGCCCTCGGCGGACGCCTCCCCCAGCATGCTGATCGCGTCGTCGAGATCGGCGAGCGCGTCGCTGCCGACGTCCTCGATCTGGCGCAGCAGCGCGCGGCTGGTCTCCGGAGCCGCATCGATCGAGAGCCGGGCCGCGCCGGCGTGCACCACGACCACGTTGAGCGTGTGCCCGATGATGTCGTGCAGGTCGCGCGCCATCTGGGTGCGCAGCTCGGCCAGCAGCAGCGCCCGGTCCGCCCGGCGGGCCCGCTCGGCCTCCTCGTCGCGCCGCGCCCAGGCATAGGCGACGCCCCAGAACGCGCCGTACGCCGCCAGCGTCGAGACGAGCTCGGCCGGCGACCCCGGCGGGCTGAAGGCGTAGTAGCCCAGCACGCTGACGATCGCCACCACCAGCCCCACCACCGCACGCCGCCGGTCCGCGAGCCGGCCCACCACGAAGATGCTCACCAGCGTCGCGGCCGGCGAGATCGCGACGTCGGCGTGCGTCGCGGACTCGACCGTGATCGTCGCACCGGCGATGAGCAACGCGGTCAGGGGGAGCTGCGGCGCGACGACCATGGTCGCGCTCAGCACCAGCGTGCCCGCGACGCCCACCGCGACCTCACCGGCGGACCGGCTCCCGTCGCCGAGCAGGTCGGTCAGCGCAACCGCCGCATAGGCCGCAGCCAGCAGCGGGAGCAGGCGGCCCAGGGCGTCACGCACGCGCACGAGTGAATCACCTGGCACGGCGCTCCCGCCGCAGGTACCACTCGGCGACGAGCAGGTTCGGCACCCAGCACGAGAACGTCACGACGTAGTAAGCGCGGTCGAAGGCGGCCCCCGCGTCGGCGCCGAACGCGACCTGGAGCGTGACGAACAGGATCGTCTGCAACCGCAGGGTCACGCCGGCGTACGTCAGGGCGAAGGTGCGGATCGCCCACCGCCGGTGGGCGCCGAAGTCGCGACGCCGCGCGGCCCGGTAGGCCTGGGACGCGCTGGCTAGCCAGACGATCGCCAGCCCCCCGAACCCGAAGACCCCGATCAGCCCGGCCTCGTTGACGAACGACAGCACCAGCCCCGCGACGCCCGCGACGGCGATCGCGGCGAGGACGACCTTGCCGATGGTGCGGTGGAGGCGGGGGTTGCGGCGTCGGATGCGGGCTGCGAACTGGAGTGGGGACAGCAGCAGCGCCAGTCCGGCGGCGCCGGCGTGGACGTAGAGCGCGCCCTGGAAGAACGCCGAGCGGTCGACGTAGTTGCTCGCGACGCCGTGGTCGTCGGCGCTGAGCTGGGCGAGCGAGGCCGTGAGGTAGGGGCCGACGGCGAGGACCGTGATCGCCAGTGAGCTGAGGGCGAACCAGCCCCACCACCCCCGATTCTTCGGGGCTCTGGTGGGCTCGCGGGTGGGGAGCGTGGCGGTCATGGCTCCACCTTCGCGGTGGCCGACCGGCCGATCGTCCCTCTGGGTGGGTGGATCCGCGTACCCCAGCGCAGGTACGTGGCCGTTCTGTTCACGACCGCGGTCGGTGCCGACCTCTAGCGTTGCCGGCATGGCACTGCGACTCGGCTTCATCGGCATCGTCACCCAGGACATGGGCGCCTCCCTCGCGTTCTACCGCGCCCTCGGCGTCCCCCTCCCCGACGACATCGACCCCACCTCCCCCCACGTCGACGCCCACCTCGAGGACGGCACCGCCCTCGCCTGGGACACCGTCGCCACCATCCGCGGCTTCGACCCGTCCTATGAGCCGGCGACCGGCGGGCACCGGATCTCCCTCGCCTTCGACCAGGGGACCCCGGACGCCGTCGACGCGACGTACGCCGCGATGGTCGCGGCCGGCCACACCGGCCACGTGGCGCCCTGGGACGCCTTCTGGGGGCAGCGCTACGCGACGCTGCTGGACCCGGACGGCAACGCGGTCGACCTGTTCGCGCTGCTGGCTCCCACGAGCTGAGCCGGGCTGACGCCCGCCAGGCGGCGGAGCTCGCGGGAGAGGTGCGGCTGGTCGGCATAGCCGGCTGCGGCCGCCGCCTCCGCCGGCGTCACGCCATTGGTCAGCAGGCGGTGCGCGTGCTGCCCGCGCCGGATCCGCACCAACGTCGCGTACCCGTAGCCGAACGCCTGGCCCATCCGGCGGCGGAACGTCCGCTCGGACCAGCCCAGCTCGCGCGCCACGTCCTCCGCCGACGCACCTCCGGCCGCCCGCGCTCTGACCACGTCGGCCCACCCCTCGCCCGGCCGCAACGCCCGCTCGATGTGCTCCGGAGTCGCCGTGGCCCGGGTCTCGAGCAGGACCGACCGCCACCGCCGTACCTCGTGCGGTGGCACGAGGTCCCCCAGGGGAACGAGCCGGTCGCTGATCTCCCGGAGATCCACACCCAACGCCCTCGCCCCGCTCCCCGGCGCCAGCCGCACCCCCAACGACCCCTCCCCGCCATCCGCCCGCGTCGCGATCCACCGCGTCGACGGGCCCGCCACCGCGACCTCGTCGCCGCTGAGGATCAGGTCGACGCAGCCGTCGGCGGGGATGACGGCCGGGCCGGCGTCGTACGAGAGCCAGAGGGCCGCGCGCTGGGTGAGCGGGGTCTCGGCGTACATGGGGTCAGGATGGCAGGGCGACCCGCAGGCGGACTACGAACGCTGCGACTTGAGCCCGAGGTGCTCACGGATCTTGTCGTCGGCCATTCCCGCAGCGACGAAACACTGCTCGATCACAACGTCGATGGTCTCCTCCCAGGCTCCGAAGTCCCAGCCGAGATAGGCGTCGATACGGTTGCAGAGTTCGCGAAGCACGATGAGCGCCGCGACCCCATGGCGAGCAACGACCTCCGTCCGCTGCCACTCCTGCAAGTTGTGCACAAGTGCGTACTCGTCGTAGAGGAGCGTGTGTGCGCGTCGCGAGTGCGCCACAGCGGACAGGTTTCGCCAGATTGATGCACCTAAGCCGGGAAGTACTCCGTCGATGATCGCGCGAGTCGAGTCTGACGGCTCGTTGCCGGTCCCGGCGATCACTGGAGGGGACCAGCCGCTCGGCTTGTACCTGCGCAGCGTGAATCCACATGATGCGGCGAACTCCATGATCTCGTTCAGCTCCACCGCGCGTTCAGAGGAGTGATCGAGCCCAGCGGACTCGAGAAGCGCCTCTTTGGTCTGAGCCAAGTGGAGGTTGAGGACACGACGCAAGCGCTCGCTCGCAGTCACTTCGATGTCGAGGAGGAAGCAAGCCGTCGCGGCAGCCTCAATGACGGCACGCATCAGGGTGAGAGGAGCTCGAAGGTGGCGCCCGGTGTCGGTAAGCACCCCGATCGCGCTGGTGCACTCGGCCACGGTCTTGAAGCAACGCACTACGTATCCGAGGCCCCAATCGACCGGGTTCCGGGTGGGGTTCGTCTCCAGCCAGTGACTGCTGCTGCGCGGGTGCTTACAGAAGTCCAAGAGGTAGGGCTCCGCAAGCTCGATGTCAGCCGCCGCAAGCGACCCCGCCAGCGGGAGCCAAGAGGAGCCGCTTTCCGGATCGAGGCCACGAGCAGCAGCGGCGACCTTTCTGGACGCCTCCCCAAAGTCGGCGAGGAGCGCCCCGAACTGCTCGAAGGACTTTGCCAGTTGAGCGGCAGTTGGCCGAAGAGCGACGACCTTCTGGTGGTCTGCAGTCGCCCTCGCGAGCTCAACGAGGATCACCGCCGCGTCGAACGGAGGGTCCATGGGTGGGCCAGGATCGTCCACTTACTCGACTGCCTTACTCTTTAGAGTGCTGAAGTAGAAAGTCGGCGCGTGGCGCTGAGACTCTGTTGATGGAGCCTAGGGGACTCGAACCCCTAAACCCCTGCTTGCAAACCGCCTCGGAGCACCCGGGATTTTGGTCTCTGAGCGTGAAACTGCAGGTCAGAGAGGTACAGGCGAGGACCAGAACTGACATCATTTCCCCCTAATAGCCCCATTGTGCTGCTGCCAAGGCAGGGGGTTAATTAGAACGATCGTTCCATCGGCGATCTCGGGAGGTACCTGCAATGACACGACGGCGAGGCTTTGGCGAGCTCGAGCGACGCAATGGCGCGACCGGTCCGTCGTACCGGGCTAGGTATGCGATGCCGGACGGTTCACGGCACTCGCGGAACTTCCGGACGAAGATGGATGCGGAGATGTGGCTGGCCAGCGAGCGGTCCCTGATCGATCGCGACGAGTGGAGCCCGCCGAAGTACCGCAAGGCCGCCGAGGCCCGCCGCGAGCGCGAGCAGGCCAGGAGCACAGTCGGTGCCTTCGCCGAGCAGTACGTGCTCGAGCGTGGCCTGCGGCCCGCCACGATGCGTGGCTATCGCGCACTGTTGGAGAGCCGGATCCTCCCCTAATTCGGAGCGATGCCTCTTCGGGACGTGACCCTCTCGGAGATCAAGGCTTGGCGTAGGACCCTCGACCCGAAGACGGAGTCGTCCAACGCGGCGGCCTATCGGCTGCTTCGCTCGATCCTCCAAGCTGCCCAGGAAGAGGAGTTGATCGACCGCGTGCCGCCGAAGATCCGCGGTGCCGGCAATGCTCCGGTCAGGCAGGTGGTCATCCCGGCGACCTTCGACGAGATCACGACGATCGTCAACGAGATGCCCGAGCGGCTGAAGCTGTTCATCGTGCTCGCCGCCTTCGTCGGCCTGCGCGAAGGCGAGCTGATGGAGCTCCGACGCTCCGACGTCGATGGGCTCACTGGCCGGATCAGCGTCACCCACAAAGTCGACAAGGATGCCGACCCTTCAGTACGCGGAGCCTGCCCCGAGTGCGGCCGCTTCATCAGTGCGCCGAAGACCCGGAGCGGCATCCGGGTCGTGCACGTCCCCCCGCCCTTCATGCCCATGCTGCAGCAGCACCTCCTCGAACATGCCGCGCCAGGCTTCGAAGGGGCTCCTGTTCCCCGGCGACCGAACCGACCACATGAGCGCTCGCTTCCTGATGGACCGCTACCGCCCCGCACGCGAGAAGGCCGGCCGCCCGGACCTGACGATCCACCACCTCCGTCACACGGCACTCACCATGGCGGGCCAGCACGGTGCCACCGCGGCCGAGCTCCAGGCCCGCGCCGGCCACGCATCCCAAGCCGCGATGGCGATCTACCAGCACGCCACGCTCGACCGTGACAAAGAACTAGCGGCGAAGATCGGGCGGTCCTACGAGCGGTGGAGAGACGACTCCGCGCGAGAAACCGAGCCGGCCCGGCATCTAGACAGGTAGGTGATCACAAATGGTACCCACATGGACGATTCCATCGACGATTTCAAAGTGAATACGCCCCGTCGTCGGCTCCAACTTGACGTGCCATTCGCAGCGGATCGTCTCGGAATCGAATTTGAAGTCCCGCTTGGTTATGGCCTTCTTGTTTCGGCGAGTATTCGGGCTCTCCGGTGACGCGGCTACGCCTAAGGACGCCAATGCTCTCTGTCGTGCAATGTTAGTACTGAGAGTCGACCAGATTTGCACCGCAGAATCATTAAGGGCCGACAACCTTTGGAGGACCGCTTGAGGCGAGGAGTCTGGCGACGAACCCAAGGACGCTATTCTATTCCACGCATCCTTCGCGAATTTAATATTAGGGAAAAGATCACGTTGCCCGGTTTCAATATCAGCGAAAGTCAGCGACTTCAGCAACTCAAGTTCGGAGCGTTTGATTTTCGCAACGCCCAAGGCGTATTCCTTGGAATCACTGGAGAACACTTTGTGTAATCCCATATCGACGCAGGATTGACAATCCGCGTCGACCTCCCCTGTCCAGCACCGCTCGTCTGTGGCAAGCAACGTTGGCCCAGGGCCCACCGCGCTCAGGTCAGCTAGAAGGATTTTGGGATTGTCGTCGTGACCGAGGGTTGGCTGGTAGATCTCCATGAGATGTCCTTCGCAGGCTTTCGCGCCAGCACGAGGCTCGACAACTCTGGACATAAACTTCCCTAGAATTGTCCAAACGTCCGGATAGCCGAGGCCGGGTACTTCCGGACCACTCGCGCACAACAGCGATATCGCGCGCAGGCCCTCGTGACCGACTTTCAAGTCCGTCCTCTCTGACCAATCAAGCATGCGCTTCCAGAAGTCTAGGTTTCCGACGTTCTGGTCAGACGGATAAACAATCTCCGGATCGACTAGGTGGACGATCTCAACGCTCACCAAGACTCCCTGCCGTGCGAGCGAGATTGGCAGTAATGATAGCTTTTAGATCCTCAGAAGAATCGGACAGAAACCCGCGCGGCCACTCACTCAGATCGCCGAACTCACTAATCCCAAGTTTACGTGAAAATGAACCGCCTGCCTTCGGTTCAACGAAGGTAATATCCACGTCATTCACGTCCAGAAGACCCTCAGCGGCCCGTCGGCGAATCCGGGTGATGAAAGCCTCGCTATGGGTTTCCACGATAAGAGCTAGGTCTGGCCGTGCAGTCACCATGAAGTCTGCAAGTCGCGCTTGAACCGAGGGATGAAGATGGAGTTCTGGCTGCTCAACGATGAACACCGAGTCGTCAGGTGATGCGAGAACCCCCACTAGGAGTGGCAATGTCTGGCTCACCCCGACTCCAACTGAGGTCAAGTCCCGAATATGGCCATCTACACGCAAATCGAACCCGACCCCGAGCTTTCCGTGCGACCGGGCAGCGACATTATCGCCGATTTCTAGATAGGAAATCCACCGATTGACGGCATCTACGAGCATCTCCTCGCGTTGGATGCCGTCAGGATCGCGATGCTTGGTGGTTGACGTCCCGAACCGAGAAAGCACCGCAGCGCTATATTCGCCACGCGTTCCCACAGGCAACCCTCGTGCCAGTTCATTCCAGTGATTCCATACCACTCTGGGTTCATCTCGAAGCGGTCCTAGATATTGCACTCGTGAACCCAGTCCCATTAAGGTCTCAGACAGCGCCGCGAGACCTTCGAAAGTCGTTCCTAGTTTCTCGAGGAGCGCACTTTCCAGTACTCCCTGGCTGCTAAATAGACCAGACGCCCATCCAGTTCGCACAGGCAGCACGACCCACGGTCGGCGCGATCGAACCTTGACTGCGAGATCGACAAGTTGCCTTCTCGATTCCGAGCCGATCTGCCCCCATTCGCGATCGAACGAGGAGGGATTTCCCAGTCGAATCCGGAGAATCCGCGCAAGCGCCTGAGCCGTGTTCGGATCAATTTCCTTGGGGTCCGCTCGATCAAGCAGTTGCAAGAACTCACGGACCGGCGCGGAACTCCATCGCGAAGTGGCGGTCAAATCCCTGCTCGGTGTCTTGGTAACAATCGTCTCGTTGAGGAATCCACTCAAGCTCGCCTGATATCTGGCAGCTACATCCTCGGCCTTCATCAATTGCACCAAAGCCAACGGCAGCATGCCCTGCATGGCTACATAAGTCCGCAGCTGCCGGCGGTGGTCGCCCAGGAGGCGCTTCAGGTGTAGTGCCTCGACTGCGCCCAGATGGGCTGTCGCCTCGACTACCTGCCGAATGTCGTCAGATCGACCGTTCTCGCGACTGCAGAGCAGGCCTTGGTCCCCAAATTGACCTCCACTGATTTCAAGCTTCTGGGGCCTGAGTGAAGCCGAATCCTCGGCAGGACCCAACTTGATGGCCGCGCGCACCTCTATCGGGACTTCACCACGGAAACGTCCGGATTCGATGCCGAAAGAAAGTTCCACTGCGTTACTGTCGGAGCCCTCGCGGACTAGGTCTTTCGCATCACCAAGTCGAACCAGAGGGCCATTCAGGACTACTTGGCTTCCGCTGTTTACACTCTGTGCTGCCAACAATAGCGACTGAATTATTGACGATTTTCCACTACTATTGACCCCAGTTAGTACAGTCGACTTTCCCTTTCGCACATCCAGTTCAGCCGTAACAATTCCTTTGAAGTCGCGAACGCGCCAGAGCACCTTGCGATTCTGGCAGATGCTGGGCGCGTTCGCAGGCGGTTCGCATGCCCGATCGAACCTCACCAGTCCTTCGCCGACGGCACCGGCCGCATCATCGCCTCCAGGTCGTCGGTCTTGATGCGGATCGTCTTGCCGCAGCGGTAGGCGCGCAGCTCGCCCGCTGCGATCTTGCGGCGGATGGTCTTGGCGGACATGCTCACCCACACGGCGGCACCGGTGATGCTCAGCCAGCGCGGACGCTCCTCCGCGGACCCCGCAGCGGCGGTCATCTCAATCCCCTGCCTTGAGGAAGCGGCGCAGCTCGGCGACGGTCGTGTAGAGGCGGCCGTTGCCGTTGAAGCGCCACCAACGTGGGCCGCGCTTGAGGCGGCGCCACTCGCGGACGGTGCGCTGCGGCGTGCGGATGAAGGCGCAGAACTCCTCGAACGTGAGGATGTGGTTGTCGTCCCACTCGTCGGGGACGCCCAGCGGCTTGATGCTCATCGATGACTCCCTTGGGTTGGCGAGCGACCGACGTCGGCCGCTCAGTCACCTATGTGCGAGAGGCGGGTCGCAGCGATCAGGTCCGAGCACGGATGTCAGCGACCGACGCCGCGGACGCGTTGCTGAGCACCTGTTGTCGGCCGGACCTCGGACCGGTCGCGCCCGAGCGGCCTCGGCGCCGGCGTCCAGGACTCGTCGGGGAGGCGGGTGCCGTAGCGGTCGATGTCCTCGTCGACTCGGGTCGCGGCGTGGCCGGGGCCGAGGTCGGCGCGGTCGCGGCCGAAGACCTCGATCCACTGCTGGCGTGCTTCGTCGATGGTGTCGGCGACGAGGTGGGCGACGTTGTTGTGGCGGCCACGGGTCATCGCGACGTACGCCGCGGCGGCGCCGGTGTTGTCGCCGACGACGAGGTGGGCGGAGTCGACTGTCTGGCCCTGGGCGCCGTAGGCGGTGGAGGCGAAGGCGAGCTGGACGTGGTCGCTGACGTAGTCCTTGGGCAACGTGCGTTGGCCGGCGCGGCCGGCGACGATCAGGCTGCCGTCGTCGCCGATGCCGGCAACCGTCCAGATGTCGCGGTTGGCGACGCCGAGGTCGCGGTCGTTGCGGCGAGTGGCGACGCGGTCGCGGAGTCCGATGCGTTCGCCTCGTCGGGTGACCGGTTCACCGATCTGATCGCTACCGAGCTGTCGTCGGTCGCGGATGGCGGCGTTGATGCTCGCGACCTGTTCGCGGGTGTCGGCGACGATCAGCTCGTCGCCGCGGGCACCGATGTCGGCAACGGCGGCCGTGCGTTCGACGTCGCTGGCGTGCACGACGATCTGCCCGCGCTCGAGGAGGGCGTCGAACACGGCGACGGGGCGTTCGCCGGTGCGCATCAGGAGGCTGAGGTCGGCGTACGTCTCGTCGCTGAAGCGGTGGACGGACTCGAGCTCGAGGTGCGCTTCGGGCGGCGCCCATCGGGCGGCGAGGTCTAGGACGCCGCCGCGGCCGACGGCGGGGAGCTGGTGGCGGTCGCCGAGGAGCGCAACAGTCGCGCCCGCCTTGTCGGCGATGGCGAAGAGCGCGCGGGCGGTGTCCTGGTCGAGCATGCCGGCTTCGTCGACGAGGAGTACGTCGCCGGGGAGCAGCCGCGCTCGTGCGTCGGGAGCGGGATCGACGCGTGACCAGTGGCCGTCCTCGTCCCATCGGAAGCCGTGTTGGTGGATCAGCTTCGCGGCGGAGAAGGCGTCGGCGCCGACCTGCTGCTGCGCGGCTTGCGCAGCCTTGAGGGTGGGGGTGACGACGACGAGTCGGCGGTCCTGGAGTTCGAGGGCGCGGTGTGCGGCGGCGAGGGTGGTGGTCTTGCCGGTGCCGGCTGCTCCTTCGATGACGAGCACGCCGGCGCGGCCGGCCAGTGCTCCGACCACCTCGTGCTGAGCAGCGTCCAGCTGGCCGCCGCGAACGGCGACGGGCTCGACCGGTTGCAGCGCGCGGGTGGCGATGGCGTCGATGAGGTCGGCCTCGACGGCGAGGACGTGGTCGGAGGTGAGGTTACGGATGTGGTCGGGTACGTCGGTTCGGTCGCGCAGGTTGCGGCAGGTGTTGACGGCGCGGGCGGTGATGTCCTCGGCGAGCTCGATGCGTGCGGGTCGCTCGGCGACGAGTCCGATTGAAGCGATGACCTTCTCGGCCTCGCCGCGAATGTCTGCCGCATTCCAGGACGATCGCTTGGCACCGAGTCGGGTGAGGATGAGTTCGGCGACGGCGTCGCGTCGTACTTGGCCGATCGCCGCCGCCTTCGCGACGGATGGCTCATTGGGAGGTCGGAAGCCCAGGTCGTGGAGCTCGTCGTTCCAACGGCGGACGAGGTCGGCGCCATCGGCGGGTGCGGCCTTGTCGGGGCGGGCGTCCGCCCAAGCGCGTCGGTCCCAAGAGCGGCGCAGCCTCGGGCCGGGCTCGTGTCCGGGGTTGTCGGCGCGCCACTCGGCTTCGTAGCGGTCGATGTTGCGGCCGATCTGTGAGGCGCGTTGGCTGAACCGTCCGGCGTACGGCGTGAGCTCGTTCATCTCGCCGGCGTCGTCGAGGGTGTAGCCGCGGGCGGCGAGGGCGGCGCGGAACTGCGGGTCGCACATGACGGCGGCGTGGCCGATGCCGTTGAGGGCCTCGATGGAGTCGACGACGCCGACGGAATGGAGGCCGCGCCAAGCGCCGCGGGCGAAGACGCGGGCGTTGATCTGGAGGTGGAGGTGGCGGTGCGGGTCGCCGGCGCGGGAGGTGTAGTGCCGGACGAGCGCTGCGTCGATCTTCTCGACGGGCGCCTGTACCTGTCGTCCGCGTGGTCCGACGCGTGTCGTCGCGTGCTGCGCGACCCAGCTGATGATCTCGTCGGCGGCGCGGGTCTGCGCGTCCTCGTAGGCCGCGGCGATGTCGGGATGGAGCGCGGCGGCGAGCGACCAGGTCTTGGGTCCGTTGACGACGACCTCAACGAAGCGCAGGGCGTGGTCGTCGTCGCGCAGTCGACCCTTCGCCTGGCCGGTGGTGACGTCGTACCCGGCGACCCAACGTTCGTAGCTCGCGCCGTCGAGGTCGGGACGTCGTTCAGTGCGCATGCCATCGACCGCGATGGTTACGGCGTAGTGCTCGGCGACGCCGCTGCCCTCGGCGAGGTAGTCGTCGTCGGCACGCGAGTGGTCGGCCTCGACGTAGGAGCGCGCGGCGGCTGCGGACCCGCGGTAGAACTTCACTCCACCGTGCATGATGTCGCTGTCACCGCCCGTCACGTCTCGTCAAACGCCCCTGAAATGACGCTGGTCCGTCCCCGGGGGGACGGACCTTCTACGGAACTTCGTAGCATGCGTGCCGCTGGTTTGGGAGGGTTGGGGACGGCGTCGGAGCAGGTGTGTTCAGGCTTCGTCAACGGACGTCAATGAGGATCGGATCGACGGCCTCAGTGAGCGCGCTCGGATGGACCTGTCAGAGGCTCAAGAAGTGGGCCAGGAGTGGGTGCGCGATTCGACGAGCCGCCGGATTGGCCCAGCGGCCGAGTGGTCCTTCGAGCGAAGGATGGCCTCCAACGGACGGCCGTCAACGACATCGAAGACCGCGATGCGAGCCAACCGGATACCCGGAAGAAGGTCCTTCACGGCGTCGTAGAAGGCCCGTTGGCGCCACCGCGGCGATCCCACTCCGGTGAAGTCTCCCGGCGCCGATGCTGTGCCGAAGTAACGGGGTGCTGAGGCGTTGGTCCAGCGCCCACCCGAGATGAACTTCCGTGCGAGGTCGGCCTCATGGAGACGCGCATAGTCGCGATAGGCACTCAGCCACGGGAGCGCTTCTGCCCAGGGAAATGAGAGCGTCGTTGCGCGATACCGGTTGAAGTGTTGCTCCTCGTCGAGCTCGACGATGACCGGGCCGTCGGCGGCGGAAACACACAGATCGAAGGCGTCCGGCTTGGCTTGATGCAGCAGGTCCGGGTTCCCGTTGAGAGCCCGATAGACGTCGTCGATCCGGACTCTCGCGACGCCGGGAACCTCGTTGATCCTGGGCCTCGGTGGTCGCTCAGCGGCCGTGAGTCCGCCCGCCTCCAGCAACTCGGAGAGCGCTGCGGCACGAGCACCCGTCCGTGTCATCGATCATCCTCTGCTGCCGGCGCTACGGCCTCCAGGGCGGCTGCCACAGCTTCGAACTCGGCAAGCGCGGCGGTCAGGTCCTCGACGATCTCCCGGGCAATCACCTCGGGCGCTGGAAGGTTGTCCATGTCCTCGAGCGATTCGTCGCGCAGCCACGTGATGTCGAGGTTGACCTTGTCGCGAGCGATCAACTCGTCATAGTCGAAAGACCGCCAGCGGCCGTCCTCGCCGCTCTCAACCCGCTCGTCGTGAGCCTTGCCCGGAAGGTACGAGTCGACGAACTCGTCGAGGTGGTGGCGCCGCAGCGGGTTCTGCTTGAGCGTGAAGTGCTGGTTGATTCGCAGGTCGTAGACCCACAGTTTCTTCGTCCACGGCTCCTCCGACGCGGGCTTCTTGTCGAAGAACAGCACGTTGGCCTTCACACCTTGGGCGTAGAAGATCCCGGTCGGAAGCCGCAGCACAGTGTGCAGGTCGAAGTCGGCCAAGAGCTTGCGGCGCAGCGTCTCGCCGGCGCCGCCCTCGAAAAGCACGTTGTCCGGAAGTACAACCGCCGCGCTGCCGTTGATGTCCAGGATCGTCATGATGTGCTGGAGAAAGTTGAGCTGCTTGTTGGACGTCGTGACGACGAAGTCCTGCCGCTCGACCTCCGTGTCTTCACGCACCTCACGGCCATCGGCGCCGACCATCGTCAGCGACGACTTGCGGCCGAAGGGCGGATTGGAGAGGACGACCGACCAGCGCTTGCCGGGGTCGGCAATGAGTGCGTCGCGTACGTCGATCAGCGACTCGCCGTCCGCGGAGCCGATGCCATGCAACAGCAGGTTCATCGCGGCGAGGCGAGCCGTGCCGTCGACGAGTTCGTAGCCGCTGGCGAACCGATCCCGCAGGTTGTCCCGTTGCGTCGGGGTCAGGTGCTCGGCGTCCTTTGAGGCGTACTCGTGAGCGACCAAGAGGAAGCCGCCGGTGCCGCAGGCGGGGTCGACGACGGTGTCGTCGGGCGTGGGCTGCATGACGTCGACAATCGCGTGAATGAGATCGCGCGGCGTGAAGTACTGCCCGGCGCCCGAGCCCTTGTCGGAAGCGCCCTTCGAGAGCAACTCCTCGTAGGCGTCGCCCTTCACGTCGGTGCCGGACTCGGACCACTTCTCCTGGTCGATGAGATCGACGATGAGGCGCTTCAGCTTGGCCGGGTCCTGGATCCGGTTCTGCGCCTTCCGGAAGATGGTGCCGAGCGTTCCGGGCTGTTGCGCGAGCCCGACGAGGATGCGTGTGTACTCGAGCTCGAGATGCGTCCCTTCGGCGTCAAGCAGGCGCTGCCAGGAGTACTCCTCGGGCACGATCTGCTGCGGCTTGAGCTTCCTGGTCACGCGCTCGTGCGCCATCTTCAGGAAGAGCAGGTAGGTCAGCTGCTCGGTGTACTCGATGATGCCAACGCCGTCATCCCGCAGGACGTTGCAGTAGGACCAGAGCTTGTCGACGAGGCGACGGGATTCACTCACTGGGACTGTGCCTCCGCTCGTACGGTGCCGCTTGCGAGGTTGCTGAGCGCATCGAGGAACTCCTGGGTGCGTGTGCCCCAGTTGCTGTGCAACACCCATATCGTGTCGCCATCGGGGAAGGGCGCGTGGAGATGCCACCGACCGTCCTGATCAGACTTGAGGCCGAGTTGGCCGACCATCGCGTCCCACAGCAACTCCCCTTCCGCGAGGGGTCCCTCGACGGCACGAAACTTGCTTCCGGGGAGCACGGATGCGATCTGGTCGCAGGTCACACCCGCATCGCGTACGGCTTGGATCATGCGCAGCATGGCGTGGCGTTTCGGGAGCGGCGCTGATTGCTCCGTTGGCGTTGTGATGACGAACTTTGTGAAGTTCTTTGACGACTCAGCAGCCTTCTTCACCGCCGCTTCGCGCTTCTTGAGCTTGACGGTCAGCTCGGCCGCCTCTGGCAGCGGAATGACGTGCTGGACATCGAGGAGAAGCCGACCATCGAGGTTGTACGGCGAAAGGCGGACGCAACGGATGTCCATTTCGTAGAACTCGTTGAGCCACAGCACCGTCGTCGTGACTTCCTGACTGAAGTCCGCCGACGCGAGCACGATCGCGACCTGCCGGGGCACGACGGGTTCTTCGTCCACATCGTCGAGCCACTCGATCAGGCGGGCACGCGCGTCGTCGGAATCAATGGGCGCACCCTCGGTCTTCGTGAGCTGCGCGGCGAACGTCTTCACCAAGTCGTCAAAGGTCATCACCGAGATCATCGCGGCGTACCGAAGCGCCTGGAGTTCCATGTGGCCGCCGTCCTCGGTCCGCTTCAACTCGACGACGACGAGGCGGGCTGACTTGTCGACGCAAAGGAGATCGATGCGCCGATGCGTCGCCTCGAAGTCTCCGAACTCCTCGGCGATAACCAGAAGGTCCTCGCCGAGCACGCCAATGTTGTCGCGGATCGCGGCTTGAAGATGGGTCCGCTCGAGGACCTTCTCAGCCTGGAAGCTGGTCTTGGTGACGGCTGTCAATGAGCCGAGGGTCAGGTCATAGAGCATGGTGCCGAGCTCCCACCGGGACTTGCGTCCGATCCGATCGGGATGACGAGCGCGCGGAAGGAACCGGCCGCGCTGCCATCGAGCTTGCTGTAGTCGGTCCACGTCAGCGTATGGGCTCCTTGGAGGACCAGCGGCGCTTCGCGGCCGCGGGCAGTGCCGCCCGTGTTGGGCCCCCATCTCCGCTCGCCCGAGAGGATGGTCCCGTCGTAGAGCCGGAAGGCGTCGGCGTTGGTCACCCGCCCATGTCCCGGCGATCGCCAATAGCCGGCCTCGTTCGTCAGTGCGACCACCAGACCGCTCCACCCCGGCCGAGCCGCCACGAACCGCTCGACGCGAACGACGTCCTTCACCACGTCGTAACCGCGCAGATCCGAGGCGCCATGGTTCTTGAGTGCGTACGACTCCCCGCGGACCGACCCGGACCAGCGTCGGGTCATGTACTTCAGTTCGATTGCGATGCCCTGCCCCGAGGGCGCGATCAGCTCGAGGTCGAGACGAACTTCTGGCTCGGGATGAGTCTCGAGGCGGACCGCAAGGTCCGGGTTCCTCGACTTCGCCTGCCAAGCGAACGCGAACTGGAAGTCGGCTTCAGAGTGAAAGACCGGCCGGCGCTCGGCCAGAGCCTCCAGGATGCGAGCCGAGTCGAAGTGCCCCGTCATGTGCCAAACATCTGCCCATCGGCCGACACATCCGCCGCTGTTCCCGGCAGACGGCCTGAGAATGCCGAGGCGAAGAGAGACCGGCGCAGTCCATCGCCGCGCGCCTGCGCAGCAACCAGACCTGAGCGCAGGCGGCTGATCTGCTCGTCGAGCACCTCGAGCCGATGCAGGGCAGCATCCTGCGACACAAGGGGCGGGACCGGCAGTTCCAGAGGATCCAGTTTTCCAAGACTCAGGTTGTGCTGACCGGCGCTGGAAGCAGCCAGCGATTCGATGCGCGCTCGGATCGGTGGAGCACTGAGCATGGCCTGGACCCAACCGGGACGCACGACGTCCCGTCGAAGTCGGTAACGTATCAAGTAGGACGCAAAGGCCGCCTCGACGTCCGTGCCTACAACCGCCGAGCGGCCGATCAGGTCGACGGATCCGTTAGTTCGGACGATCAGGAGGTCGCCCGGAGCGAGCAGGTAGCGCGAGACGTCAGCGCCGGCGTCGGCTACACGCTTCTCGTCAACGAGGTTGACTCGTCCGTCAACAAGGTTGGGTATCCGCACCACCGCGGGACCGGGGCCACCGGGGATGCACTTCTCTGAAGTGCCGTACCCCGAAGCGGCGGCGAGATCGCCGAGTCGAACTGGGTCCCCGGAGCAAAGGTCGACGAGGACGCGGGCTCGCAGGACCGTCAGACGATCTATCGCTTGTCGGATGGCGGCATCGGCGGCATCGACGCGGGAGAGGTGGTCTTCGAGTGTGGCGACGATGCGGCGCTGCTCCGCAAGCGATGGAAGCTGTGGGAGCGGGATCCGTCGAACGTCCGCCACGTTGATGTGAAGGACGGTGGATCCGGCCGAATTCTCACCGATCCATTGCTGTGACGGCGGCGACATCAGCGCATACAGGAGGAACCGCTGGTCAATCCGGTCTCGGTCCAACCGCAGGAGCACGGTGCGCTGGCCAAGGCAGACCGGGACCTCGACAGGCACCGCCCCAACCTCACCCATGGGGGCCTCACGGGAGAAGATGAGATCGCCCTCCGATGGGATGGCGCGGCGGGTCCAGGACAGGTAGGTCTCCTTGGACACCGGCTTGGCGCCGTGGAGGTCGATACGGCCATTCCTGACCGCCCGAGTGCCGACCGAGACGCCGAACGGTTCCTTGTCTTCCCGCGGCGCAGTCCGGTGCTCGCAGTCGATCACCTGAGCAACTTCACCGACAACGACAGTCACGCCGTGAGCTCCTGGTTCAGCGCATCGATCAGCTCGCCGGCACCATCGCCAAGGTCTCGGAGGGCGCCGTCGACGCCGCCGCGTTCGGTGAAGGGTGCTTCATCGAGATCGTCGGCGGTGATCCCGGCGGATGCGGCGATGACGGCGACCATGCGGTCGAGCCACCACCTCTCCGTGTTGCTGAACGTGACGCCCGCCTGTCCCTGCTGGGCGAGCCAACCTACGTACCTCTCCTGAACCCGATCAGCGTAGGGGACGAGCTCATCGTCGACACCAACGGTGTAGCGCAGCAGCGAGACGAGATCAGTGAGGGAGTGACGGGTTCGAGTCCCGTTACTCCCTCGGTAGTTCGCCCCGAGTGCGACATAGGCGTCCCAGATGAAGTCGGGCGTCCAGTTGTAGGGCGGCCGAGAGATGCGATCTGCGAGCTCCTGGATGTCAGGGAAGGCGATCCGGCGTTCCTTGGACTCCTGGATCACCTGGATGGCGGTGATCTCGGCGCGGTGCTCCTCGAGGTAGGCCTTCCACGACTCGATGGTGGCCTTGGCTCGGTCTGTGTCGACCACGCCGTACGCGTCGACCAAGGTGTCGGCGCTGACCTCATCGATGACCCGGTCGTGGGCTCGGCGCAGCTCGATGATGCGAGCGCGGAGGTCGGGGTTGGCCGCGATCGGCTCGATGGCCGCATCCAGTAGATCCTGGATCGCGCTGCCGGCCTCGACGTGCTTAGCCTGCCTGTCGGGGTCGACGGCGTCCACCAGCGCACGGACAATTGTGCGGAGCGGCTGGCCGGCGACGCCGTCGAGTTCGGTGCGCTCTTCTGGGGCGAGCTGAGCTTCCAAAGCGGAGAGCCGTGAGGCGAGGGTTGCGGTCTCCGCCTCGGTCAGGTTGAGGGTGGCAGCCTTGTCGAGGAGCTGCTTGAGGCTGATCGACTTGTCACGGTTGAGCGGCGGCTCGACGTACTCGTGCTCAGTGACGCCGACAGCGTCGACCAGGACGAAGCGGGTCTTGTTCTCCGCGTCCGGGGTGACGCCCTGGAAGGTGGCCTTGTCGATGGTGCGGGCGCCGCGGCCCTTCATCTGCTCGAAGTACTGCGCCGAGCGGACGTCGCGCATGAAGAACACGCATTCCAGCGGCTTCACGTCGGTGCCGGTGGCAATCATGTCGACGGTCACCGCGATGCGGAGGGTCGGGCTGGTTCGGAAGGCTTGGAGTTGACCCTTGGGGTCTCGGGCGTTGTATGTGATCTTTGCCGCGAAGTCGTTGCCCTTGCTGAAGACCTCGCGGACGGTGGTAACGATCTCCTCGGCGTGTGCGTCGTCCTTGGCGAAGATGAGTGTCTTGGGCACCGTGGAGCGGCCGGGGAAGATCTCGGTGAACAGCCGATCGCGGAACGTCTCCAGCACCAACCGGATCTGGGACTTCGCAGTGACCGCTCGGTCAAGCTGCTTGCCGGTGTACTCCAGGTCCTCGTCGAGCTCCTCGAGCCGCTCGACGCGGGTGCGGCGGTCGACCTTGGGGACGATGGTGCCGGCCTCGATCGTGGAGCCCTGCTCGCTGATCTCGGTCTTGATCCGGTAGATGTCGAAGTCGACGTTGACGCCGTCGGCGACCGACTGGGGGTAGGTGTACTCGGAGACGAGGTTCTGCCGGAAGAAGCCGAAGGTCTGCTTGCCCGGTGTGGCGGTGAGGCCGACGACATGAGCGTCGAAGTACTCCAGCACGCGGCGCCACACGCCATAGATGCTGCGGTGAGCCTCGTCGACGATGACCAGGTCGAACGCCTCCGGTGGGAGATCTGGGTTGTAGGCGACCTCGACGGGAGCCTCAGGGACGAAGTCGTCGATCCCTTGGTCGTCGCCCTCGGGGACCTCTTCGTTCTTCAGGACCTTGAACACCCGCTGGATCGTGGAGATCGCGACCTTGGTGGAGTCGGGCATACCGCCGCGGTTGAGCTTGGCGACGTTGTAGAGCTCGGTGAATCGGCGGCCGTCATCAGGCGTGCGGTAGTTCTGGAACTCTGCCAGCGTCTGCTCGGCGAGGTTGTTGCGGTCGACCAGGAACAGGATCCGGTTGAAGCCGCCCCACTTCAGTAGCCGGTAGGACTGGGTGACCGCTGTGTAGGTCTTGCCCGCTCCCGTGGCCATCTGGACGAGGCTGCGGTCGAAGCGCTGCTCGGCGAGGCTCTTCTCGATGCCGTTGATCGCGGTGATCTGTGCTGGCCGCAGCGGAGCTGTGTCCAGCTCGGGAAGGGTCCGAATCCTGCCGCGCCATGTCGCGGTGTCCGGGTCGTCGTTGGCGGCTCGGACGGTTCGGGCCAGCGTCTCAGGTTTAGGGAAGTTGAAGATCGCTCGTGCTCGCGGCTCGGGGTCGAAGCCGTTGGTGAAGTGGGTCTCGCTGCCGGAAGCCTCGAAGACGAACGGCAGACGGCCGTCGGTCGTGAGCGCCTTGAGTCGTACATCGGCTGGCAGGCCTTCGGCGTACATCGCCGACTGCCACTCCACCCCCGACAACGGCGTTCCCTGCGGCTTGGCCTCGATCACACCGACGACGGCCTTGTCGACGTAGAGCAGGTAGTCGACACGGCCGTGGCCGGGCTTCATCACGACCTCGCGGACGGCGATGCCGGGGCCGGCGAAGAGGTTGAGATCCTTCTTGTCCTGGACCACCCAGCCAGCAGCCTCGAGTTGCTGATCGATGAGCACGCGAGCGCGCTGCTCGGCAGCGAGCCGATGTGCTTCATCCGAGGGGCTCATGATCCCGCAGGCTATCGAGGCGGCGGCGTCGAGACAGCGGTTTGGCCTGAGTTCGGACATTCGGCTTAGTGCCTGAGTTGTGAATGTCAGGTGAGGGCGTCGAGG